>DASPHZ010000084.1:0-231093 GCA_035629395.1 Thermoanaerobaculia bacterium | reverse complement strand
GGGTCTGCTTCACCGATCCTTACCAGGGGACCGCGCTCGCGGCATTCGTGCGGCAGAACCTCAAGCTCGAAACCGCGGCGATCCTTCAGGATCAGAAGAACGACTATTCCGTCGGTCTGGCGGCGGTTTTCCGGAAGGAGTTCGAGGCGGCAGGAGGGAAGATCGTCGCGCAGCAGAGCTATTCGGGAGGCGATTCCGAGTTCCGTCCGCAGCTCACGACGATCAAGGCCGCGTCGCCGCAGGTGCTGTTCATCCCTGGCTTCTACACCGACGTCGGCCAGATCGCGATCCAGGCCCGCGACCTTGGATTGAACGTGCCGCTCGTGGGCGGCGATGGGTGGGACTCGCCGGTCGTGATCCAGATCGGCGGCAAGTCGATCGAGGGGTCGTATTTCTCGGATCATTACTTTGTCGGCGACACGCGTCCGGTCGTCCGGAAGTTCGTCGGCGAGTATCAGAAGCGCCACGGCAAGAAACCGGAGGCGACGGCGGCACTCGGCTACGACGCGCTGCACATTTTCGCGGCCGCGGCGAAGCGCGCGAACTCGCTCGACCGCAAAGCAATCCGTGACCAGATCGCGGCGACGAAGGACTACGACGGCGTGTCGGGGAAGATCTCGTTCGGACCCGATCGCAATCCGATCAAGCCGGTGGCGATGATCAAGATCGAGAACGGACAGATGAACTTCGCGGGCTGGGTGCAACCATAAATAACCTGTGTATACTCACCGCACATCACAACCCGTCAGGAGAGTTCTCGAATGCGTAAGTTCATGCCGTACGCGCTCGCCGCGCTGGTGCTCGTCTGTGCCCTGCCGATGACCGCTGCCGACCACCCGCAGAAGGCCGTGCCGAACGACCCGAAGTCGGACTGCAAAGTCGGCGACTACAAGGTCTCCGGCAACACCGTCTCGTGGACCATCGACTGCCCGAAGCAGTCGATCAAGGGCGCGGGCGAGATCACGTACACCGACAACTCCTACACCGGCGTCATGAACATGAAAGTCGGTGAGCAGGAAATGAAGACGAAGTACTCCGGCAAGTGGCTCGGCGCCGAGTGCACGAAAAAATAAGTTGAAGTTCCGGAGCGCCGGCGAAACGCCGGCGCTCCGCAGTCCATTTACGGTAACCAGAAGTCGCGGGGATAGAGGCGCCAGAGTTTCGTTTCCGCGCCTTCCGCGTTTTTGAGGTACGCCTCCCAGGCGTCCTGCTGTTTGTCGGGGCCGATCGTGAAGTAGATCGCGTCGGCGACATCCTTCCCCTTCACGTTGTAGCCCGGCAGCATGCGTCCGTAGACGGCGTCCTTGCGGGCGAAGAGTGCGTCGCCGAGGTTCGGGTCTTTGCGGAGCTCGAGGATCGAGGCGCGGAACTGGCGCACCTGTTCGGGCGTCTGGTGGTCCGCGAGGTCGTTGGCCATCGACTCGGCGCGGTTCTCGTACGTGCCCGCCGCACGCGACTCGCCGAACACCTGCGCGACCGCATAGTCCGCGAGGCGCGGATCGCGCTCGCCGGCTTTGATCGTGTCGACGACGAACTTCACGGTCTGCGGGATCTCCGGCGTACGCTCGGCGTAGTAGCCGACGCGCGCGCCCTGCACGCTGCCGCGGATGCCGTTGCTGTAGGCGAGTCCCGCCGCGAGGGTCTTGAGGAAGACGCCGTGCGCGCCGTAGCCGGCGAACAAACGTCCGGCCAGGTAGTCGAGCTGCTGCTCGCGATTCGCGGCGTCGGCGTAATGCACCGCCGGCACGGACGTGATGATCACGCCACCCTTCATGTTCGGCGCGAGCAGGCCCACGTACACGGGATTCTTCGCGTTTTCATCGCGCGCGAGCAGACGGCGGTCGACGTGACGATCGGTGCCCGGCGGCAACGTTCCGCCGCCACCTTCCGCGAGCGAAGCGGACAGCGACTCGATGGCCGGTGCGAGCGTCTTCTGCATCGGCGACGACGACACGCTCCACATGCGCGCGTTGCCGCGATGCAGCAGGAGCTGGCGCAATTCCGTGAGCTTCGCCAGCGCGCGCGACGGCGGCGTCATGAGGTCGTCGCGCATCGACGTGACGAGGTAGTTCCAGTCGTGGGTGAGTGAGCTGTCCGGAATCTCGCCGAGGGTGAGATCGAGATCCTTCAGTGCGTCTTTGGCGATGGCCTGTCCGGCGAGCGACAGCGACGCCACCGTCTCCGGTTTCGCCATCAGCGCCTTCAGCTCCTCGCGCGTGCCCTTCTGGTTCGCGAGACTGTTGAACCACGCCGCGAGCTCCGCCGGCTGCGCGGGAGCATCCTTCAGCAGCCAGCGCAGACGCAGCGCGTTGTGCGCGCGCGTGAGGAACGAATCCGCCGCGAGATACGTGAGGTTCGTCTGCATGCGGTACGCGTTCGCAGGATTGTTGACCCACGATTCTTCCGAACCCTGCATGGTGTTGCGCAGACTGCTCAGCGACTGATCGACGACGTCGCGGATGCGCGCGAGGTTCTCGACGCGCCAGTCGGGGTGATGCAGCACGAGCGACATCCACTCGATCGCGCGCTTCGCTTCGTCCGCGCCGAGGCCGGCGCCACGCACCACGAGCTCGACGCGGTTCGTGCGCGGGTTGGTCGAAAAGTTCGCGTCGAGACGGAGGATCTCCTTGCGCAGACGCTCCGACATTTCTTCGAAGGACACAGGCCCTTTGTCGGTGATCACACCGACGCGCGTGAGCAGCGCCGGGAGGAGCGAGAGATAGCGCAGGTGCTCGCGCGATGCGCTGTCGGTGCGCAGTGCCAGTCCGAGGGTCGCGCTCGACATGTTGTCGAACGTGGAGGAGACGATGGGCACACCGGAGGCGAGCTTCGTCGACGTGTACTTCAGCTCCTCGTCGATCGACAGCGGCGGGTTCTTGACGAACGCCGGCGGCGCCAGCGTCTTCGCCTCGTTCTCGATCTTCGCCGCCTCGGCGTCCTGTTCCGTCTGGTAGCGCTTCAGCGCCGCCTGGATGTCCTGCTGCGAATACTGTTGCGCGATGCGTTTCGTTTCGGCCTCGGCGCGCGCGACGCGCTCCTGTTCTTCACGCTGCAGCAGCTCCGGACTCGGCTTCGCGGCCGCGGCGTACGGGGTGACGCCGGTGATCTGCCACTTGGCGAGGCGGTCCTTCCAGAAGTTCTTGTTCGTCGCGAGGAGCTTCTTCACGCTCTCCATCTGCGGGTCGAGCGTGAGTGATTTCCTGTAATCGGGGATGCGCTCGAGGAGGAGGAGCTGGTCCATCCACGACGAGTACGTGCCGCGTCCGCCCCACGACGGGGGCGTGTTGACGAAGTTCGCGAGCTGGCGCTCGGTCTCGATGACGCGGCTGCGCACGCGCTCGTTGAACTCTTTCAATTCGGGCGAGCCGTCCTTGAACGTTGCGACGCGCGCGAGCTCGTCGAGGACTTTCTGGCGGATCTCGGCGATCTTTTCTTTGGTGAGATTCGCCGGCGCGACGTTGTCGATCGCGACCGAGACCGGATGTCCGAGGTCGCGGTCGACGTTGCTGAAGACGCTGGTGGCGCCGGTGTCCATGACGCGCGTCTTGCTGTCGACGAAGAGCTTGTAGAGGTTCGTCGTCGCATCGCCCGCGAACGTCTCGGTGAAGAGCTCGAGGAGGATCTGGTCGTCGACGGAGAGCTTCCGCGTGGCCGGCCAGATGAACATGACCGGGCTCGGCTGCTGGTCGTTGCGGTGGGGGTATTCACGGATCTCGATCGAGCCCGCGGCCGCGGACTGCGGAGCGGGGAAGGGCTTCGCGGTCGTCGACTCGCGGGACTTCGGATCCTTTTCGACTTTGGTGAGGATGTCGTCGGTGCGGTCGAGGACTTCCGTGAGCGTCACGCTCTTCGGGAACGCGACCATCGTCCCCATGTTGGCGAGGTAGTAGTTCGCCGCGTGGAAGTTGCGGATGTCCTCGGGCTTCATCGTGCGGATGCCCGAGGGCATGCCGCCGGCGTTGAAGGCGAGCGGATGATTCTGGCCGTACACGAGGTGGCCCGCGGTGCGGTAGAGGACGCTGTAGCGATTCACCGCGGAGCTGGTCATCTCGTTGTAGACCGAGCCCTTTTCCTCGAGGCGCAGCGTGCCGTCGGGATTCGTGGTCACGCCGAAGCTGCGCACTTCGCGGCGGATCTCTTCATCCGTGTAATTCGGATGGAGCATCGCGTTGAGCTCGGCGGCGAAGAGGTCGAAGAAGACGTCTTTGCCGGCGCCGGTGCTGAAGTGGTAGCTCGTGCGCCACTGCTGGGTGAAGGCGGTCGACGTCGAGAGCCACATCGTGTCGAGCGCGGCGAAGGCGCGGCCGGTAGTGCCTTTGCCGAGGAGCAGATGCTCCTGCGTGTGCGGCTCGCCCTGGTCGCCGACGGGGATGGAGTTCACCCACGTGTAGCCCTGCGGCACGGACTCGATCTGCAGGTAGTCGAGCGTGAAGCCGCTGCGCTGGTGGATGAACCGCGCGCCGATCGGCTGACCGGCGTCGTTGAGGAAGACGGCGTCGGCGCGAAAGCCCTCGACGGCGTCTCCTTTTTTCAGGGATGCGAGCTGCACGTCCGCAGCGTATGCGGATGTGGCCGCGAGGAGAAGGCACAGGAAGACTGTGCGAGTTCGAAGCATGAAGCCTCCAGACGAGCGATTGAGCGATTGAGCCGTTGCGCTGTTGAGCGGGGAGCTCGATGGCTCAGCAGCTCAACGGCTCGACAGCTTGACACGCTCTGCCCACCAAAGCTGCGCAATCATCAGCAACATTCCGATGTCGCGCACGATCACGATCCACATGTCGCGGATGCGTTCTTCGTGGGTCTTGCCGGCGGCGGCGACGTCGAAGCAGCCGCAGTCGATGGCGTTGTCGCGGAGGAGGTTGAAGCCGATGGCGACGATGAAGACGACCAGCATCGCGCCGATGAGCCAGCGAGCGGGACGGGTCCAGACGCCGAGGATGAGGGCCAGGCCGGCGATGAGCTCGACCCACGGCATCGCCAGCGCGCTGATGTTGACCAGGCCGGCCGGCAGGATCCGGTAGTTGTAGATCATGTGCGCGAACGAGGGCGGGTCGGTGATCTTCGGGATCGCCGCGGCGACGAAGATCGCGCCGAGGGCGATCTGCACGCGGACCGTGAGCCAGGGGTGGGCGAGGCGTTCACGCCACGTCATTGCTGCGCTCCTGTCCTGACCGCACCGCCGCGCTTCTGCCAGTCCGGAAAGCCGTCCTTGTAGACGTACAGGTTGTTGAACTGGATGCCCCACAGCTTCTGCGCGAGCATGTGCGAGTCCTCGCACGCGCCGCCGGAGCAGTAGATGACGATCGGGAGATTCTGGTCGCGCGGATCGCTGCGCTCGGCGAAGAGGTTGTTGACCTTGTCATCGATGTCGCCTTCCCACACCGAAAACGGACGCGCTCCGGCGATGTGGCCTTCCTCGTAGACGGACGTGCGGCGTGCGTCGAGGAAGAGCGCGCCCTTCGCGTGCAGCAGCGCGGCGTCGGCGCCGGAGATCTCGACGAAGGCTTTGTCGGGATGCGGCTGGAATCGCGCCAGCGGATCTTCCGCGGGCTGCTGCGGAGCCTGGGTAGCGGTCGCGGCGGCAGGAGGTGCGGTCGTGGTCGTCGCGCCGGCGGGACGGCCGATGGTCGTCGTGTCGATCGCGATCGGCGGCTGGCCGGGAGCGGGGGACTGGGCGACGGTTGCGGTGGTCGCGGTCGTGTCCGTGGCGAACGCGGCGGTGGTCGTGGGAGCGGCGGTCAGCGTGGAAACGGGCGGCGTGATCTCGGACGCCTTCGGCGGTACGCGCAGCGCGTTCGGGTAGAAGCCCGGAAGCACGAGTCGGCGCGTACGCGAGGCGAAGCCGTTCGTAACGATCGCGAGGACGAGCGCGGTCGCGACGATCAGCACCCCCTGGGCAAACGGATTCTTCAGCATCGTGGTCTGAGACGCGCGAAGCTGCCCGCGCGTTACGCGAGTCTATCCCACGTTCGCGGACAGTTCCTCCCTCGCCCCCTGAAGCCGGACGAGGGGCGAACGAAATCCCCCCTCACCGGGCGCTAATCCGAGCGACGCAGAACCACCACCGAATACGACTGCACCGAGATCTCGTCGCCCGCGTTCCAGTCGCGATGCGCGCGCAGGTCGGGCACCGGCTCGTTGGTGTCGATGACCTTCTCCCATTTGTCGCCCCACGGACACGTCGGCAACTTGAACGTCATCGCCTCCTGATGGGCGTTGAAGAGGAGATAGAAACTGTCGTCGATGATCGGCTCGCCGCGGTGATCCGGCGTCGGAATGGCGCGTCCGTTGAGGAACACGCCCACGGTCCGCGCGTAACCCGCGTGCCAGTCCGCGTCCGTCATCTGTTCGCCGTCGGCCTTGAACCAGCCGATGTCGCTCACGTCGGTGCCGCGCACTTTGCGTCCGTGGAACCAGCGGCGGCGCTGGAAGACGGGATGGTCTTTGCGGAACTGGATCACACGCGCGACGAATGCGCGCAGGCCGTCGTCCATGTGGTCCCAGTCGAACCAGGAGATGCCGTTGTCCTGGCAGTAGCCGTTGTTGTTGCCGTTCTGGGTGCGGCCGAATTCGTCGCCGCCGAGGATCATCGGCACGCCCTGCGAGAGGAGGAGCGTGGTCATGAAGTTGCGCTGCTGCCGCGCGCGCAGGGCCTGCACGTTCGGGTCGTCGGTGTCCCCTTCGGCTCCGCTGTTCCACGAGCGGTTGTCGTCCGCGCCGTCCTTGTTTCCTTCGCCGTTCTCCTCGTTGTGCTTCTCGTTGTACGAGACGAGGTCGCGCAGCGTGAAGCCGTCGTGCGCGGTGACGAAGTTGATGCTCGCGTAAGGACGGCGTCCGTTCGCGGCGTAGAGATCGGAGCTGCCGGTGAGTCGCGTCGCGAAGTCGTCGAGGGTCTGATCGGTGCCGCGCCAGAAGTCGCGCACGACGTCGCGGTATTTGCCGTTCCACTCCGACCACAACGACGGGAAGTTGCCGACCTGATAGCCGCCTTCACCGACATCCCACGGCTCGGCGATGAGCTTGACCTGCGAGATGTACGGGTCCTGCTGGATGACGTCGAAGAACGCGGAGAGGCGGTCGACGTCGTGCAGCTCGCGGGCGAGCGTGGCCGCGAGGTCGAAGCGGAACCCGTCGACGTGCATCTCCAGATGCCAGTACCGCAGCGAGTCCATCATGAGCTGCAGCACGTGCGGGTGCCGCATGTTCATGCTGTTGCCGGTCCCGGTGTAGTCCATGTAATACCGCCCCTCGTGGGTGCGGTAATACGCCGCGTTGTCGATGCCTTTCATCGACAGGACAGGGCCCATGTGATTGCCTTCGGCGGTGTGGTTGTAGACGACGTCGAGGATGACTTCGATGCCTTCCTCGTGCAGCGCCTTCACCATCTGTTTGAACTCGGTGACCTGCTGTCCGAGCTGGCCGCTCGCGGCGTATTCATTGTGCGGCGCGAGGAAGGCGATGGAGTCGTAGCCCCAGTAGTTGCGCAGTCCTTTCTCGAGCAGATGGTTGGCGTGAATGAACTGATGCACGGGGAGGAGCTCGACGGCGGTGATGCCGAGCTGCTTCAGATAGCGAATCGCGTTCGGGTGCGCGAGTCCTGCGTAGGTGCCGCGCAGGTTTTCCGGCACACCGGGATGACGCATGGTGAAGCCTTTGACGTGCGTCTCGTAAATGATGGTCTTGTGCCACGGCGTCTGCGGCGGGCGGTCCGCGGCCCAGTCAAAGTACGGGTTGATGACGACCGACTTCGGCATGAAGGGGCCGCTGTCGAGATCGTTGCGTGACGTGTCGGCTTTGTCGAAGTGGTACGGAAAGACCGACTCGTTCCACTGCACTTCGCCTTCGACCGCTTTGCCGTACGGGTCGAGGAGGAGCTTGTTCGGGTTGCAACGATGACCGTTTTCCGGCTCCCACGGTCCGTGGATGCGATAGCCGTATCGCTGTCCCGGCCCGACGTTCGGGATGTAGCCGTGGAAGATGAACGCGGTGGATTCGGGAAGGAACACGCGTGTTTCGTTGCCGTTCGCGTCGAAGAGACACAGCTCGACGCGTTGTGCGACTTCGGAGAAGACGGAGAAATTCGTACCGATTCCATCCCACGTCGCGCCGAGGGGATACGGTTTGCCAGGCCAGATGCGCACTTGCTGAAGGTTCCTTTCGCTGCTACGGACTCGAAAGGGAGCGATTTCGCAAGGGGGGTGCCAGAGAGGGAGAGGGCCGAGGGCAGAGGGCCGAGGGCCGAGGGAGAAGCCGATGTTTGCGCGCGCCTCGCCTGATCCCTTGGCCTTCAGCGCTTTCTGATGGTGGGGAGACGCCAACGTCTGCGCGTGCCTCGCTTGATCTCTCTCAGCCCTCGGCCCTCGGACTCAGCCCTCCCCATGGCACGCGGCTCGCTGTTATTCGGAGTCGCGATGCGAAAGAGCCAGTCCCAGGATTCGCGATGCAGTTACGTGGTGCTCGTGGAGAACGCGAGTGGGTCGTCGGAGGATTTGCGAGAGCTCGCGAACTACCTGTCGACCCTTGGCGTCGCCGGATGTGACGTCGTGATTCTCGACGCTTCTCCCCGCATGCAGCTCGAGCTCCATTCGCGGATTCTGCGCTGGGTCGGCCGCCACGTCGCCGCGCGTACGGAGCACTGCGCGCCCGGCGGCAGCGTCGATCTCGTCCGCGCTGCGATCGGTCTCGCCGGATGCGAGAAAGTGATCGTGGCCGCAGAGGACGTGCGCTACACCCCGGAGGCGATCGGGCAGATCTGCGATCTGCTGGAGATGCACGAGGTGGTGGAGCCTCAGGACTATCTCGATCCGCTGCCCTGGTGGGGTGGTATCGAGGCGGGGAGGATGCTCGTGCATCGCGGCATCGAGCCGCAGCCCGACCACGGCGCCACGTTCGGCTTCCGCCGTAGTGCCGTGCGCGGGCTGCGGGTGCCCGGGATGGTCGAGCCGGCCGACGATCCGGCGCGCAGACTCGCGGCCGCGGGCGCGGAGGTGTTCGCCGCGTCGAACGTATTCGTGCGCCGCCAGCCCGCGCCGCTCGAGGATTGGCTCACGCAACGTCCCCGCGCCGCCGGCGACGATTTCGCGCTGCCGGTGAAGGCCGCGTTCTTCTTCTCGCTCCTGCCGCTGCTCACGCTCCTCGCCGCCCTCGGTGGATTCCGTCTCGCCGGTGGCTACGCGAGTGTGATCGCGTTCGCGTCTGTGGCGCTCGCGATTCGCGGACGCTCCGGCGCGGGCGCGTTCTTCCCGCTGCGCGCGTGCCTGTTCGCGCCCGTGTGGATCTTCGAGCGCTCGATCAGTGTGTACTGGGCACTGTTCCGCAAGTTGCGCGGAAGCGAAGCGGAGCCGTCGCGCGTGGCGTGGCCGGATCGGGCGCGGAAGATCAGTTAGCTTCCGGCGCGTGTCGCGGAGGCCTAACTGTTGAAGGCCTTCAGCGCATCCTCTTCCGTCTCGTACACCGAGAACATCGGGAGGAGGTTCGTGAGGCGCAGCGTTTTCGTCACGCGGTCCTGCGGTTTGAGCAGGCGCAGCGAGGCGCCGCGGCGTTGCGATTCGCGGTAGACCTGCACCAGCTCGCCGAGGCCGTTGCTGTCGATGTAATCCATGTCGGAGAGGTTGAGGAGAATCTTCTTCGAGCCGTCGCCGAGGATCTCGTTGACGATGCGGGGGAGGATCGTGTCGCTCACGCCGATGGCGAGCCGCCCTTTGAAATCGACGATGGTGACGTCATCTGTTTTGCGAACCGCGATGTCCATGCGGCGGGATCATAGTCGGAGAGTTGCAAAGTCTCAAAGGGGAGGGAACCGGAGGCCGTGGCAGAGGGATGAGGCTGCTTCCCTGACCTCTGCGGCTCTGAACCTCTCCTCTTCATCACTTCTTCATCACTCCCGCTACCATCGACGGATGCGGCGCCGCATTCTCCTCGTCGAGGACGATCCGAAGACGCGCTCGACCGTGGCGCTCTACCTCCAGCGCGAAGGCTACGACGTCGCCACCGCCGAGGACGGCGTCACCGCGCTCGAGCTCGCCCGCGAGCGCGATCCGCACCTCGTCGTCCTCGACCTCATGCTCCCGCGCATGGACGGCCTCGAAGTCTGCCGCGCGCTGCGCGAGAGCGGCCATCCCGCGATCATCATGGTCACCGCGCGATCCACCGAGGACGACAAGCTCACCGGCCTCGACCTCGGCGCGGACGACTACGTGACGAAGCCCTTCAGTCCGCGCGAGCTGATGGCGCGCGTGCGCGCGGTGCTGCGGCGTGCGGCGGAAGATGACGTCCTCGAGATCGCCGGCATCACGCTCGATCGCACGCAGCGCGAAGTGCGCATCGGCGAAACGCCGGTCGCGCTCACGCCGACCGAGTACCGCCTCCTCGACGCGCTCGCCCGCGCCCCCGGCCGCACCTTCACCCGACAGGAGCTCGTCGAGCGTGCCCTCGGCGAAGAATACGAAGGACTCGACCGCACGGTCGACGTGCACGTGATGAATCTGCGCAAGAAACTCGGCGACGCGGGGAAAGCCATCGTGACCGTCTTCGGCGTCGGCTACCGGATGGCGAAATGATCGTGCGCTCGCTGCGATGGCGCCTCGTGATCGCGACGGCCGCGATCATCGCCGCGGTCGTGCTGACGTCGGGCCTCTTCTCGACCGTCACGATCAAGCGGCAATTCGATCAGTTCCTGCTCGAAGAACAGCGCGTCGAGATGCGTGAAGCTCATCGCATCGTGCAGCGCGCGCCGGATGTCGACGCGGCGTTGCGACTCGTGCACGGACGCTACGGAAGCCGCGCGCTCGTGCTCGACGCGCAAGGCAACGTCGTCGCGGCCTATCCCGCCGAGGTGCGTGACTACCAGGTGCGCGTGCTCCCGCGCGGCCTCGAGCTCACGCGCCTGCGCGAGGGACGCATCGAGAAGCTGATGCTCATGGCGCAGCCGGTGCGCGTGATCGGCGATCGCCGCGTATACCTGCTCCCGCCGCGCGAAGACGCACCCGGCGCGCCGCGGCGCTTTCGCATCCGCTCGACGACGTGGCTGGCCGGACTCGCCGCCGCGACGCTGCTCGCGGTCGGCGTGACGGTGATGTTCTTCCGGCGTGTGTTCCGTCCCGTGGACGCGTTGACCACCGCGTCGCGTGCGCTCGCGAGCGGCAGGCTCGATACGCGCGTCCCCGTGCGCGGCGACGACGAGGTCGCGGAGCTCGGGCGAGCATTCAATTCGATGGCCGAGGCTTTGGAGAGAAATGAACGCGCGCGACGAAACATGGTCAGCGACGTCGCACACGAGCTGCGCACCCCGTTGACGAGCATCCGTGTGCAGGTCGAGGCTGCGCAGGACGGCGTCGTGGAAGCGGACGCGCAATTTCTCGCTTCGATCGCCGAAGACGCGGCCGCGCTCTCGCGCCTCGTCGATGATCTCCAGCAGCTCTCGCTCGCCGACGCCGGCCAGTTGCGGCTCGAGCTCGCGGAGAGCGACGTCGCGGAGATCCTCGATCGCGCACTGAGTGGACTGTCGCGCGCGGACATCACGATCACACGCGAAGTCGCCACCGGACTGGTCGTGCGCGCGGATGCGCGTCGCATCGTGCAGGTCGTGCGCAATCTGCTGGTGAACGCGCTCGCGTACGCGAACGGCGCGATTCGCGTGAGTGCGTCGCGTGTGCACGATCGCGTGGAGATCCGCGTCGCGGACGACGGCCCGGGTGTCGCGGACGAACACGCCGAGCGCATCTTCGATCGCTTCTATCGCGCCGATGCTTCGCGCTCGCGTGCGACCGGCGGCGCGGGACTCGGTCTCGCCATCGCGAAGCAGCTCGTCGAGTTGCACGGCGGCACGATCCGCTACGAACGCCCCGCGTTCATCGTCAGCCTTCCTTCATAAGTTCTTGATTGATGCTTCGTACCTTGTGCGTGGAGGACACAGACACATGCGCATCGCATCACTCACACTCGCTCTTTTGATTGTCTGCACCGCGGCCGCACAGCAGCGGGTTCGCGTCGGTGGCGGCGGAGGCAAAGCGGAGCTCACGAAGGACTGGCCGAAGCTCACGCCGAAGCCCGGCGCGTCGGAGTCCGAGATCGTGAAGACCCTCGGCGGCTACCTCGATTCGCTCGTGCAGCGCGACCTGTTCAGCGGCACGGTGCTGCTGGCGCGCGAAGGGAAGCCGGTCTTTTTCCAGTCGTACGGTCTGGCGAACAAGGACTGGAGCGTGCCGAACGCGAACGACACGCGCTACCTGATTGGTTCCATCAACAAGATCTTCACGATGAAAGCGCTGCAGCAGTTGCGCGCGGAAGGGAAGATCGATTTTTCGAAAACGATCCGTACGTATCTGCCCGATTACCCGAACGCGCTCGCGGACAAGGTCACGATCGAACAACTGATGCAGCACCAGTCGGGCATGGGGGACGTTTTCGGTGAGGCGTTCGACGCGACGCCGAAGGATCGCCTGCGCACGCTCGAGGATTACCTGAAGCTCTTCGCCGACAAGCCGCTCGAGTTCGAGCCGGGCGCGCGCCAGCGCTACTCGAACGCCGGCTACGTCGTCCTCGGCCTGATCATCGAGAAGGTGAGCGGCACGCCGTATCACGACTTCGTCCGTACGCGCATCTTCGCGCCCCTCGGCATGAACGACACGAGCTTCGACGAAGTCGACGCGGTCGTGCCGCGCCGCGCCACGGGCTACATGCGCGATGGACGCACGAACGTGCTGACGCGGCCGGGACGCTCCTCGTCTGCCGGCGGGGGCTACTCGACGGCCGCGGACCTGCTGAAGTTCGCCGAGGCGGAGCGGAAAAGTAGGGGAGCGGGCCTGGGGATCGCCGGCGGCGCGCCGGGGATGAACGCGGGCCTGGAGGTCGGCGAGCAGGGTTACACGATCATCGTGCTCTCGAACTACGATTCACCGACGGCCATGGAAGTGCTGCGCAACGTCCGCACGCTCCTCGGTCTCGGAGGCGAATGAACCTGATCCTGCTGTTTCCCGATGATTTCGTCGATGCTCATCGGGTGCGACTCTCCGGCCGTCGCCTGGAGCACGTGAGGAGCGTGCACCGGGCGGCGGTCGGGGATTCGCTGGTGGTGGGACTGGTGAATGGTTCGATCGGCCGGGGAGTGGTGACTTCTCTTTCGGACACGCTGGAGCTCTCCGTTTCTCTTTCCGACGATCCTCCCGCGCCTTTGCCGCTGACGCTGGTCCTCGCGCTGCCGCGCCCGAAGGTGCTCCATCGTGTCATTGCCGGCGCGACGTCGCTCGGCGTCAAACGCATCTGTTTGCTCAATGCGTGGCGGGTGGAAAAGTCGTACTGGAAATCGCCGCGGCTCTCCGCGGCGAACCTGCTGCTGCAATCGACGCTCGGCCTCGAACAGGCGCGCGACACCGTACTGCCGACGATCACCCTGCACCGCCTCTTCCGTCCGTTCGTCGAGGACGAGCTCCCGGCGCTCGCCTCCGGCTCGCTCGCGCTCGTGCCGCATCCCACGGCTGCGAGCGAATGCCCCCGCGCGGTCGATCGTCCCGTCACACTTGTCATCGGTCCCGAGGGTGGTTTCATCGACATGGAGATCGCTTCGCTCACACGCGCGGGCTTCACGCCGGTGACGCTTGGCGCGCGCATTCTGCGGGTGGAGACGGCAGTGGGGGCGGTGGTGGGGAGACTGTTCTAACGGCGTCGATCCGGCGGAACCTCGGTGTAAACTCGATGCCCGCGTAACCGGGAGGCAATTCGCCCGCGAACGTTTTGACCTTCGGGAAAAAGCCTGCCGCGATGTTGCGCGCGGGACGGCCGGCGCGTTCGACGAGGTCACTGTCCCTGCAGTCGGAAGCCGGTGAAAACGGGCCGTATTCTTCCGATGTCGCCACTGCGAACGGAGCATTACCTCGGAACTTGCGAAACGGCGCCGCGTGCTACCATGCGCGCCGATCCGCATGCAGCGCACTCAGGTCCTGTTTCTCGTCAAATTCTTCGTCATTCTCGTCGGCGCGTATCTGCTCATCGCGTGGAATCCCGTCAACGATCGGGTGATCGTGCCGTTCACGCAGGGGATCGCCACCTCCTCGGGCGCGCTGCTCAACGCCATCGGCCAGCAGGTCACGGTCAGCGGGACGATGATCACGTCGCCGCGTTTCGGCGTGAACATCAACAACGGCTGCAACGGTGTCGAGGCGATGCTGATCCTGCTCGCGTCGATCGTCGCGTTTCCCGCCTCGATGAAAGCGCGCGCGGCGGGGCTCGTTCTCGGTGCGATCGCCGTGCAGCTCCTCAACGCCATCCGCATCATCTCGCTCTACCTCCTCGGCGCATATCAGCCGCGTCTGTTCGATCTCTTCCACACCGCCGTCTGGCAGATCGTCATCATCCTCGCGGCGATCGGCTTCTTCCTCTTCTGGAGCGCACGAGTTGCCCCCAATCGAGTGGCGAGTCGCGCTTAGGGCATTCGCCGGCTTCGTGGCCGGCGTCGTAGTGTGGGTGATGCTGTCCCCGCTCTACGACCGCATGCTCGCGAAAGGCGCCGAAGCAACCCTGCGCGCGTTCGAGAAGCCGAAGGTGACGCGCCTCCGTCCTCAAGCCGATCAGTTCACGACCGTCGATCGCACCGACTTCGATCCGCGCTCGAAGCGCCCCGGCATCTCCATCCGCGACCTCACGTTCAACGTCGTGCTCCTCATCGCGCTGTTCGCGGCGTCGAAGCGTCCGTATTCCGATCGCAACATCGGCGGCTTCCTCATCGCCATGGCCATCCTCACCATCACCCATCTCCTGGCGGTGATCACGGAGGTGATGTCGATCTACGTCGGCAAGCTGGGCATGTGGAGCACCGTCAACTACAGCGATCTCCAGCGCAACGTGTGGGGCGTTGCCAACCACTCGTACCGCCTCGTGCTCATGTACGCGATCGCGTTCGCGCTCTGGTGGATCTTCCGCGATCCCGCCACGGCGCCCGCACCCGCGAAGACAAAAAAGAAAAAGCGGCGCTGACCGGCTTGCGCCGTATGCGCGACGCGAGGTAAAAAAGAGTCATTCGGGAGGTCCGCGAATGCGTCTGGTCACCCGCGGAGACCTCGACGGTCTCACGAGTGCCGTGATCATCACGATGAAGGAGCCGGTCGACGACATCCTTCTCGTACACCCACAGGACATTACGGACAAGGCGGTGGACATCCGCCCGGACGACATTCTGTCCAATCTGCCGTACGACCCGCGCTGCGGGATCTGGTTCGATCACCACCTGCTGACCGACAGCAATGAGAAACCGCCCGAGGGATTCAAGGGGCGGTATCGGGTGGCGCCTTCGGCGGCGCGGCTGGTGTACGAGTACTACCTCGAGCAGGAACCGGACGATCCGGCGCTGCTGCGCCTCGCGCGCCTCGTCGACGAGACGGACCGTCTCGACAGCGCGACGCTCACGCCCGAAGACGTCGACAACCCCCGCGACTACATCCTCCTCGGCTACACGATCGACAGCCGCACCGGCCTCGGCGCGTTCGACGAGTACTTCAAAAAGCTCGTCGAGTGGCTCAAGACGATGTCGATCGAGGAAGTGCTCGCGCAGCCGGAAGTGCGCGAGCGCGTGGAGCGCATTCGCAGCGAGGCCGTCGAGTTCAAGACGCTGCTGCAGCGGAACAGTTTCCAGTTGCACAACGTCGTGGTCACCGACCTGCGCGAAATGCACAACCTCCCGGCAGGCAACCGCTTCCTCGTCTACAACCTCTTCCCCGAAGCGAACGTGTCGCTGCGCGTGCACTGGGGACCGCGGCACGACAGCGTCATCGCGGCGGTGGGACACAGCATCTTCAACCGCACGTGCAGGACCTCGGTCGGCGAGCTGATGTCGCGCTACGGCGGCGGCGGACATCGCGGCGCGGGCACGTGCGTGCTCCCGCTCGCGAACGCGGCGGACGCGATCGACGAAATCCTCTTCGAGCTGCAGGCCAACGGGTGAGTCTCCGCGTCGCCCAACCGCACGAGCTCGCGTGGATCAATGCGCGTTACGACGAGGTGCACTTCCAGCACAGCGATGCATCGCATCGCGTCGTCATCGCGGACATCGACGGCGCACCCGCGGGCATCGGCAGGCTCGTGCCGGCAGGCGAGGGCGCGTACGAGCTCGGCGGCATGCTCGTGTTCGACGCGTTTCGGGGACGCGGCATCGCCCGGCAGATCATCGACGAGCTGCTGCGCATCGCGGAAGGACACGATGTGTACTGCATCCCCTTCGCGGACCTCGAGCCGATCTACGCGCGAGCGGGCTTCGTGCGCATCGAAGAAGACGAGACCACGCCGCGGTACGTGCGCGAAAAGATGGAGTGGTGCCGGCGCGAGATGACACGCCCGGTGGCGCTCATGAAGCTCACCACCTGAAGTACGCGGGATGCCCTTCCTTCACCGCGACGAACGTTCCGCGGCACGTCGCCGTCACTTTGCCGTTGGCCAGGAGCTGCGCCTCCACCACCGCGCGATCGGGTTGGGAGTCGACGACCTGCGCCTGCAGGTGCAGCGTCGTTCCCATCGGCGTCGGCCGTTTCAGTGTGACGTGAAAATCGGAAGTGACCGTCGGCGGCACTTCGCTGAGGGCGTGCTCGCGCATGAGGTGATGCGCCGCGGTCCAGTTGCTGTGGCAGTCGAGCAGCGCGCCGATGATGCCGCCGTTGACGACGTTTTCGAACGCGAGGTGATGCGGCTCGGGTGTCCAGTCGCAGACGTATCCCTCGTCCGTGTGGAAGCTGCGGATGCGCAGACCTTTCTCGTTCGCGGGGCCGCAGCCGAAGCAGCGGCTGGTCGGGGCGTAGGTTTCCTGCAGGCTCTTCATGACTGCCGCATCGTAGCGGCAAACGCGACGACGTCCGGGAAGAACTGCTCGAAGCGATGCTCGAGCTCTTTGCGCGAGTCGACGAGATGCCGCGTCGCCGTCTCGAGCCGCGGCCTGCGTGTGAAGCGATACGAGATGTTCCGCAGCGCTCCGTGGATCCCCGCGATCTCGCGATACGACTGCAGCCATGCTTCGTCGCGGATGTGCGGGTAGACCACACGCAGGCGCCCCGGCAGGAACTCCACGTGCGGGTCGATCGTCGCAAACGTGTGCGCGAGAAACGACTCGAGCGATTCGCCGGCGTACTCGTCGAAGCGGCAGGCGAGGAAGTGGTCGAAGAACATGTCCGCGATCACGCGCGAGTAATGGCCGTGCTCCGGCGTGAGCACGCGGCGGAACGCGGCGACGGCGGGATGCGAGTCCGTGAACGCGTCGATCCTCCGATGCTGCCGGATGCCCTCCCGGATCTCCGGCGTGAAGCGGTCGGCGAGAGGACCTTTGACGAAGTCGCCGGCGAGATTTCCGATCAGCGATTCGGGCGTCCGGCCGGCGAGAAAAAGATGCGCGAGGTGGTTCATGAGCAGACCGCGTTACGAATGTAACACCGAATAAAAATTTTCTTGCCTTCGCCCCCGGTTTGCCCCACTGTAATCGCACGTCCACGGTCCAGGTCGACGTCGAAAAAATTCAGGGGAGAGTCCCGGTTGCCACGGTTCATCGCGCCGTTTGCAGTCGCAGTCATGCTCGTGCTCGGGTTGCAGGCGCGAGGAGAAGATCTCTCCACGCATTGCATCGAGACCGAGGTTGCTCTCAACGCCATGCACTCGGTGGCGCGGCTCGGACCCTGCGGTGACGGACGGGCCGACGCCCTCCTCTGGCACCTCGACCGGATCGATCAGATCGGCGGCACCCTCGACGGCTACGTCGATCGCGGCAATCGCGGCCTGGGTGGCCTGATCTACGTGATGGACACCGGCGTCATGGCCGGGCATCGCGAGTTCGCCAGGACCGGCGGCACGTCGCGCGTGATCGCCGGATTCGATGCGACGGGCTCGGTCGACATCGGCCGCTCCGACTGCAGGAGCGACAACAAAGCGTCTGCACCGTGCTACGAGAATTTCGACGAGCTCGCGGCGTCTTCGCACGGCACCGGCGTCGCGTCGGTGGCGGCAGGGCGGACGGTCGGCGTCGCCCCCGACGCCTCGGTCGTGAGCATCCGCGTGATGAACGAGCGCGGTCTGGCCACGACGCGCACGTATCTCGAAGGACTCGAGGCGATCATCCGCCACGCGCACGACGCATCCGCGCCGCAGGTGCGCACCGCCATCGTGAACATCAGCGGCTGGGTCGTGGAGCGTCTCAGCTCGCAGGGGCCGTTCGGCCTCGTGTCGTACGCCACCGTCGAGCAGAAAATGCGCGAGATGATCGGCGGCGTCGACGCGCACGGCAATCCCGATCCGAACGGCAAGCGCTTTCTCTTCGTCGTCGCGGCGAACAACGTCGACGGCGGCTGCGGCGCCGCCGGATTCATCGACCGTTTTCCCGCCCTCCTCGGCAATCGCATCGAGGGGATGATCACCGTCGGCGGCATGACGGCGAACAACACGGCGTGGGCAGGCACGTGCCGCGGCGGCGTGGAAGTGCTCGCCCCGGCGCAGCAGATCTTCAGCGCGACGATCACCGCGCCCGATCACTACCGCGGCCGCAAGCCGAACCTGCGCTCGGGGACCTCGTTCGCGGCGCCGATCATCGCCGGCATCGCCGCGCGACTGCTCACCGATCGCCCCGACCTCACGCCGCAGCAGCTCGAGGCGTGGATCACGGCCACGCCGTCACGCGTCGACGACGCGAGCGAGCCGCTGGCGCACGGACGCGTCGCATACGTGCGCAGCATCCTGCCGGCGATGACGTCGAGCGCACGCGCCACACTCGAGCCGTGATCGCGCTGCTCTTCGCCATGGCCGCGCGCCTCCTCGAGCTCGATTCGTCGCTCGCGCCGGGGGCGCTGGAAGCGCGGCGGAAGGCCTCGCCGTCGAAAGCGGCGGGACTGCCGGTGCCGGTGATGACGAACGTGATGAAGCGGCGCGCCATCCACTGATCGCGGGAACGATTTCCGCAAGCGCCCTCGCCTCGAGGAGGTCGTGCATGCCGATTTCGTTCTGGGAGGGAACCGCGACGGAGACCGCGTTCCCGCGTCTCACGCAGGAGGTCGAGGCCGACGTCGCCATCGTCGGCGGTGGCATCACCGGAATCACCGCCGCGCAACTGCTCGCGCGCGAAGGAAAGCGGGTGGTCGTCCTGGAGGCGTTGCGCGTCGGCATGGGTACGACCGGTTACTCGACCGGCAATCTGCACACGGTCGTCGACGACTACCTCTACGTCATCCGCCAGAAATGGGGCGATGACGTCCTCAAAGCGGTGGTGAAGTCGCGGCAGTCGATGATCGAGCTGATCGAACGCAACATCGCCGAGTACGCGATCGACTGCGGATTCGCGCGGCGCCCGCACTACCTCTACGCGACCGATTCCTCGCAGCTCTCCACACTGGAAAAAGAACTCGATGCCGCGCGCACCGGCGGCCTCACCGTCGAGCGCACGAAGGACGTGCCGCTGCCGTTCGCGGTCGAGGACTCGATGCGCGTCGACGACCAGGCGCAGTTCCATCCGCTGCTCTACGTGGCCGCGCTGGCAAAAGCGATCGAGTCGGACACCTGCCGCATCTACGAACATTCGAAAGCCGAGGAGATCGACGCGGACGCGCATGTGATCCGGACGTCGGATGGGGGAGTGGTGCGCGCGGGGAAGATCATCCTGGCCACGCACTCGCCGAAGGGTTTTCATCTCGTGCAGACGGAGCTCGGGCCGTATCGCGAGTACGGCATCGCCGGAAAGCTCGACGGGACGAAGTATCCGGACGGCATCTTCTGGTCGCTCGAGAGCCCGCACCATTCCGTGCGCTCGTACGGCGAGCACTTCATCCTCATCGGCGAGAAGCACAAGACCGGACAGCAGGACAACGCCGAGGATTACTTCGGGAAGGTCGAGCAGTGGGCGCGGTCGCATTTCCCGGTGGCGGCAGTCGATTACCGCTGGTCCGCGCAGCACTACAAACCGGCGGACGAGCTGCCGTTCATCGGCCAGTCGGGCTCGAACGAGGACCTCTTCATCGCCACGGGCTTCAGCACGAGCGGCCTGCTCTACGGATCGCTCGCGGCGCGCATCCTCACCGACACGATCGTGGGACGCGAGAACGAATACGCGAGCGTGTATCGTGCGAACCGCTTCACGCCGGCGAAGTCGGCACGGGACTTCGTCAAAGAGAACGCCGACGTCGCCGCGCAATACGTGAAGGATTACCTGCGCCGCGGCGACGTGCACGCGATGGAGCACATCGCGCCGGGTGAAGGCGCGATCGCGCAGATCGACGGGAAGAAGGTCGCCCTGCATCGCAAACCGGACGGGGAGTGGTGCGCGCTCTCGCCGGTCTGCACGCACCTCGGCTGCATCGTCCACTGGAACACGCACGAAAAGTCGTGGGACTGCCCGTGTCACGGCAGCCGCTTCAAGCCGACGGGTGAGGTGATCGAGGGGCCGGCCATCGCGGACCTGGCGAGGAAAGAGATTCAGTAGGCGTCGCGCTCGCGCCGCTGTTCCGGCAACGGCTTGTCCTGTCATCGCGGCGGTGGAGCGCTGTTAGAATCGCGCCGCCTCGAATGACCACGACCTACGATTCCTCTGCCATCGAAGTCCTGACCGGACTCGAGCCGGTGCGCAAGCGCCCCGGCATGTACACCCTCACCGAGCGCCCGAACCATCTGGCGCAGGAAGTCATCGACAACTCCGCGGACGAGGCCATCGCCGGATTCGCGGACGAGATCACCGTCACGCTGCACGATGACAGCTCGCTGGCCGTGCAGGACAACGGCCGCGGGATGCCTGTCGACAAGCACGCGAAGGAAGGCGTCTCCGGCGTCGAGGTCATCCTCACGCGGCTGCACGCGGGCGCGAAGTTCTCGGACAAGAGTTACCGCTACTCCGGCGGTCTGCACGGCGTCGGCGTCTCCGTCGTCAACGCACTCTCGAAGAAGCTGCAGGTGTGGGTGCGGCGCGACGGCAACGAGTACTCGATGCAGTTCGGCGACGGCAAGAAAAAGTCGGAGCTGAAGATCGTCGGCCAGGTCGGCAAGCGCAATACCGGCACGACGGTGCGCTTCTGGCCCGACGAGACGTTCTTCGACTCGCCGAAGTTCAGCGTGCCGCGGCTCAAGCACGTCATGCGCGCGAAGGCGGTGCTCTGCCCGAAGCTGCGCATGCGCTTCATCAGCGAGCTCGATCCGACGGACAACGAAGAGTGGTATTTCGAAGACGGTCTGACGGACTACCTCCTCTCCGAGCTTGCGGGCAACACGCTGCTCCCCGAGGTGCCGTACACGGGGCATTTCAAAGGGCACGATCACGAGGTCGACTGGGCGGTGGTCTGGCTGCCGGAAGATGGGGAGATCGTCGGCGAGAGCTACGTGAACCTCATCCCGACCGCGCAGGGCGGCACGCACGTGAACGGCTTCCGCACGGGGCTCACCGAGGCCATTCGCGAATTCTGCGAGTTCCGCAACCTCCTCCCGCGCAACGTGAAGATCGCGCCGGAAGACGTGTGGGCGCGCTGCAGCTACATCCTCTCGGTGCGCATGACGAATCCGCAGTTCACGGGTCAGACAAAGGACCGTCTCTCGTCGCGCGAGGCATCGGCGTTCGTGTCCGGCGTGACGCAGGACGCGTTCTCGATCTGGCTGAACAACAACGTCGTCGCTGCGGAGGCGATCGCAAAAGTCGCGATCGACCAGGCGATGGTGCGGCTCAAGCAGGCGAAGAAGGTCGAGCGCAAGAAGCTGACGTCGGGACCTGCATTGCCCGGCAAGCTCGCCGATTGCACCGCGCAGGATCTCTCGCGCACGGAGCTGTTCCTCGTCGAAGGCGATTCCGCGGGCGGCTCGGCCAAGCAGGCGCGCGACCGCGAGTTCCAGGCGATCATGCCGCTGCGCGGCAAAATCCTGAACACGTGGGAAGTC
Source organism: Thermoanaerobaculia bacterium (assembly GCA_035629395.1). GTDB lineage: Bacteria > Acidobacteriota > Thermoanaerobaculia > Gp7-AA8 > Gp7-AA8 > QHVT01. Next base: position 209,226 of record DASPHZ010000084.1, on the reverse strand, counting down.
GACTCGGGCGAAGTGCTGTCGTCGCAGGAAGTGCACGACATCGCCGTCGCGCTGGGCGTCGATCCCGGCAGCGACAATCTCGACGGATTGCGTTACGGCAAGGTGTGCATCCTCGCCGACGCCGATTCCGACGGCGCACACATCGCCACGCTGCTCTGCGCGCTGTTCGTGAAGCATTTCCGCAAATTGGTCGCGGAAGGCCACGTGCACATCGCCATGCCGCCGCTGTACCGCATCGACGTTGGTAAACATGTTTACTATGCGCTCGACGACGCGGAGCGGGAAGGGATCCTCGCGCGCATCGCGGCCGAGGGGATTCGCGGGAAGGTGAACATCCAGCGGTTCAAGGGACTCGGCGAGATGAACCCGTCGCAGCTCCGCGAGACGACGATGGACCCGAACACGCGGCGCCTCGTGAGGCTCACGCTCGAAGAGCCGGAGCCCGCCTTCGCCACCATCGACATGCTGCTCGCAAAGAACCGCGCCTCGGATCGCAAGCAGTGGCTGACGGACGAGGGGAACCAGGCGGACCTCGTCGAGTAGGAGCGGCGGCGGGACGCCGCCGCATCAGGCGCCGAGAACGGCGGCGTTCCCGATGCGGCAGACGACGACGGTGACGTCGTCGTCCTGCTCCATTTCGCCGCGGAACTCGGCCACGTCGCGCAGGATCGCGTTGCGCAGCTCTTCGGCGGCGCCACCACCGTGGTCGCGCACGACACGCTCCAGGCGCTCGAACCCGTACGACTCTTCGTCCACGTTGCGCGATTCGTAGACGCCGTCGCTGTGCAGCACGAACGTGTCCCCCGGCGTCAGCGGGAGCACGCGTTGCGGGATCGCGACCGGCAGCCGCACGCCGAGAGGTGGGGCGAAGAGGTCGATGGTCTCGATGTCGCCGTTGGCGCGGCGGAGGATCACCGGCGGATGTCCCGCGCTGGCGATCGTCACGCGTTGCGCGGCGCGATCGATGAGCACGACGGACACGGTCACGAGCATGCGCCGGCGGCTCGTCTCCGCAACCAGCGAATGCAGTCGTTGCAGCACCGCCGAAGGATCGCCGAGGGAGTCTCGCAGCAGCGTGAATCCGCTGCGCAACCCGGCCAGCACGAGTCCCGCGGCCATGCCGTGTCCGGCTACGTCGCCGCAGACGAGTGCCACCCGCTCGTCATGCACGAAGTAGTCGTAGTAGTCGCCGCCGACCTCGGTCGCGGGGACGGAGATGCTGCAGATGTCCGCCCACGCCAGCGCGGGCGCGCATTCCGGCAACATGCTCAATTGCAGTTCGCGCGCGTACCGCAGCTCGTCGCGCATGCGGATGCGCTCGCGCGCGTCGGCACGGCGCAGGCTCCAGTCGCTCGTCACCTTCTTCCGCATGCGATGCGACATCCACAGCTCCATGCCGAGGGCGAGGCCGCTGAGGACGGCGACGGTGACGTAGAACGGCAGCCCTTCCTGGTTTGGCGCGCTGCCGACGAACCACATCACGGCGGTGCCGGCGAGCAGGTAGACGTGCAGCAGCACGAGCTCCGCGGCCGCCATCCGAAACCCCAGCATCAGCAACGGAAAACACGCCACCCAGCCGTACCACGCCCCGGTGTTCCGCGTGAACGTCAGCACGAGCGCGTATTGGATGGCCACGAAGCTCAGCGCCGCGGCGTTCGCATGCGCGCGCAGCCACGCACCGGCGCGCCAGCGCGTGTAGCGCATGAAGAAGAGACCGAAGGTGACGAAAACGAAGTTCGCCGCGGCGATCAGCACGTCGAACGGTGTGTTCGTGCGCGAGTTCGCACCCATCTCCAGTACGGAGACGAACGTGAAGACGAGCAGCAGGACGATGAGCCACACGCGGTTGCGCTGCGCGAAGCGCCTGCGCACTGCTTCGTCTTCGGAGATGCGCGCGATTTCATCGAGCGACCAGGTGAGCTCCATGCTCTGCGGATCGTACACGCTAGTCCCCGAACGACGGATCTCGACAGCGATCCCCCGCCGGCAGGAGCGCCGCGATGACAAAGCCGTAACAGCGGACGAGGCCCGGCGCCCTCACGAAAATGGGCGGACTATACTGACCGCACCGCCATGAAACGCACAACGCTCGCGCTCCTCGTGTTGCTCTGCAGCTCCGCGTCCGCGCAATTCACCGAAGTGCTGGAAGTGCGCGTGACGAACGTCGACGTCATCGTGACGAAAGGCGGCCAGCCCGTTTCCGGACTCACACGTGACGATTTCGAGATCTACGAAAACGGCGTGAAGAAGGAGATCTCGAACTTCCTCGAGATCCAGGAGGCGTCGCCGTCGGCCACGCTGACGACGACCGGCACTCCGGCGGAGACGACCACGCCGGCCGTCGTACCGCCGCCGTCGCCGCGGCCGCGGTCGATCACGATCTTCGTCGACAACACGATCCTCTCCCCCGCGCGCCGCAACCAGGTGCTGCCGCATCTGAAGAAGTTCCTCGCGGAGCAGGTGCGCCCCGGCGATCTGGTCGCGGTGGTGGTCTGGGGTGCGGGGATGAAGGTCATGCTCGATCCCACCAGCGACGCCACACGCATCGCGCAGGCGGTCGAGCAGCTCGGGAAATGGGCGGTGGTCAACTCCGACCTCCGCGGCGACCGCGAGCAGTTCTACGAGTCCGTCGAATCGCTGATCCATCTCTGGAGCAGCAAGAAGGTCGCTCTGCCGAACGGCGAGATCGTGCAGGCGAAGCCGAAGTGGTCGGAGGGCCTCTCCCTCGCCCGCGCGTACGCGGACAAGGTTCTCTTCGACGCACGTGCGCGCGGCGAGGCGCTCAAGAGCGTCATCGCCACGCAGCGCGCCATGCCGGGCCGGAAGATCTTTGTGCTGCTGACGCAGAACATGTCCACGAATCCGGCCGAGGAGGCTTTCCTGTACCTCGACTCGCGGCGCGATGAGTTCGATCAGGTCACGGCGCCCGCGGTGGTCATGGCTCGCGAGTTCGAGCTGCCGAGTCTCGTCACCGAAATCGCGCGCACGGCCAACAGCGCCGGCGTCGCGATCTATCCGATCGACGGCGGCGGCAAGGACTCGAACACGCCGTTCGCACCCGACGCCAGCGAGGGGCGGTCGCTCGCGACGCGGGGACAATTTGCCGTTGCGGACACGTCGACCGGGACTCTGATGGGCATCGCCGCGGACACAGGCGGTGTGGCGTCCGTCGGCTCGACGAATTTTGCGCTCGCCTTCGACACGATCGCCAACGATCTCAACACCTATTACTCCCTCGGCTACCGCAGCGAAGGGGAGCGCACCGACCGGCTGAACCGGATCGAGGTGAAGCTCAAGAAACGCGGCTATCAGGTGCGCACACGCAACTCGGTCGTCGAACAATCGGTCGCGTCGGAGATGCAGGATGCGGTGACGGCGAACCTGTTCGCGCCCTCGGCGACGAACGAGCTGGGCGTACGCGTGGCGGCCGGTGCGGCCACGCCGCGCGATGCGGAGTCGGTGACGATCCCGCTCACGCTCACGATTCCGACGGACCGTCTCGCACTGCTCCCCGACGGCACGGACGTCGTCGGCAAGTTCGCGGTGCACGCCGCGTTTCTGCGCGGCGACGGCGCGGTGTCGAAGGTGGCGCGGCAGGAGTATCCGCTCCGCTTCACGGCCGAGTCGCTGCCGCGGCGGAAAGAGATCACCGTCAAGATCGACGTCGCCGCGGATCCGAAGGTTGGCGCGATCTCCGTGGGGGTGATGGACCAGACCACACGCGCGACCGGGTTCGCGTCAGTGTCGCTCACTCCTCCGTCTTCGGCGCCATAACGTCGAAGGAGTGATGAAGCGCCGGCGTCTGCGCCGCCGGCGCTCCGTCACCTGCTATTCTTCGCGCCGCACGAACCGATGGCCACGAAGAAATCACGCAACGGACAACTCACGTTCAACCCGCCTCCTCCCACGTTCCCCGACATCGAACAGCTTCCGGTCGGCGATTTCGCGCGCAAGGCGTACCTCGATTATTCGATGTACGTCATCCTCGACCGCGCGCTGCCGCACATCGCGGACGGGCTGAAGCCCGTGCAGCGCCGCATCATCTACGCGATGTCGGAGCTCGGGCTCGGCCCGACGTCGAAGCCGAAGAAATCGGCGCGCACTGTGGGCGACGTCATCGGCAAGTTCCATCCGCACGGCGACTCGGCGTGCTACGAGGCGATGGTGCTCATGGCCCAGCCGTTCTCGATGCGCTACCCGCTCATCGAAGGGCAGGGCAACTGGGGCTCGCCCGACGATCCGAAGAGCTTCGCCGCGATGCGGTACACGGAAGCGAAGCTGACGCGCTTCTCGCAGTCGCTGCTCTCCGAGCTCGAACAGGGCACGACCGACTGGGGACAGAACTTCGACGGCACGATGAAGGAGCCGAAGCTCCTGCCGTCACGCCTGCCGCACGTGCTGCTCAACGGCGCGTCAGGCATCGCGGTCGGCATGGCCACGGACATCCCGTCGCACAACGTGCGGGAGGTCGTGAACGCGTGCCTGGAGCTGCTCGACAATCCGGAAGCGACGCTCGCGCAGATCACGAAACACATCAAAGGCCCCGACTTTCCGACGGCGGGCGAGATCATCACGCCCTCCGCGGAGTTGCGCGAGATCTACAAGACCGGCAACGGGAGCGTGCGCCAGCGCGCGAAGTGGGAGATCGAGGACGGCGAGATCGTCATCAGCGCACTGCCGGCCGGCGTCTCGGGCAACAAGGTGCAGCAGCAGATCGCGCAGCAGATGCAGGCCAAGAAGCTGCCGATGGTGGAGGACGTGCGCGACGAGTCGGATCAGGAGAGCCCGATCCGCATCGTGATCGTGCCGCGCTCGAACCGCGTCGATCTCGACGAGCTGATGACGCACCTCTTCGCAACGACGGACCTCGAGCGCAGCTACCGCGTGAACATGAACATGATCGGCCTCGACGGCCGGCCGCGCCTGTACAACCTGCGCGACCTGCTCGCCGAATGGCTGGAGTTCCGCATCGAGACGGTGCGGCGCCGTCTGCAGCATCGCTACGATCAGGTCAACTCGCGCCTCCACCTCCTCGACGGTTTGATGATCGCGTACCTCAACGTCGATGAGGTGATCCGCATCATTCGCACCGAGGACGAGCCGAAGCCGAAACTGATCAAGCGTTTCTCGCTGACGGACGTGCAGGCCGAGTACATCCTCGAACTGAAGCTCCGCTTCCTCAACAAGCTCGAGGAGATGGAGATCCGCGGCGAGCAGAAGAAGCTCCAGGAGGAGCGCGCCGAGCTCGAGAAGATCCTCGGATCGAAAGCCCGTCTGCGCAAGCAGGTGCGCGACGAGCTGGTGAAGGATTCCGAGGAGTTCGGGGACAAACGGAAGTCGCCGATCGTGGAGCGCGAAGCGGCCAGGGCGATGGACGCGACGGCGCTCATTCCTTCCGAAGCGGTGACGGTCGTCCTGTCCGAGCGCGGCTGGGTGCGCGCGGGCAAGGGCCACGATCTCGATCCGACGGCGCTGCAGTACAAATCGGGCGATCAGTTCCTGCACGCGGCGAAAGGGCGCAGCAACCAGCTCGCGGTCTTTCTCGATTCGACGGGACGCACGTACTCGCTGCCCGCGCACGAGCTGCCGTCCGCGAAGAGTCACGGCGAGCCGCTCACGTCCTCGACCGCGCCTCCCGCGGGTGCGACGTTCGTCGGCGTGATGATGGGCGACCCGGACGATCTGTGGCTGCTCACGACCGACGACGGCTACGGCTTCGTCTGCAGGCTCGAAGACATGATGACGCGCCTCAAAGCCGGCAAGTCGGTGGTGAACGTCGGCAAAGGCGCCTCGGTGCTGCGTCCGCAGCGCGTGGCGAGCTACGAGACCGACGTCATCGCCGCCGCATCGACGGAAGGGAAGCTGCTCGTGTTCGAAGCCGTGGAACTGCCGGTGCTCGCGCGCGGCAAGGGTGTGCAGACGATCAAGATCCACAAGACGCCGATCGCGCCGGAGAAGATCGTGTCGACGGCCGTGATCCCGAAGGACGGGACGCTGGTCGTGCACGCGGGCAAACGCTACACGAACCTCAAAGGCGCCGATCTCCAGACGTACGTCGGCAAGCGCGCACAGCGAGGACTGAAGTTGCCGCGCGGCTTCCAGAACGTGTCGATGATCCGGAGCTGGATGGATCGCGACGGCCGGATTCCGGAGGACGTGAACTAATCAGCGCCGTGTCGTGAAGTAGCGCTTCAGCCACTGCGACAGGCCGTCGAGGCCGGGGAAGAGCACGCGCTCGGTGATGTTGGCCTGATCGAGCTTGTCGCGCACTTCCCACTTCAACGCGGCAGGGATGACGATGCGGCGATAGGCGGCGTCGCGGCGTTCGAGCAACGACGTCAGCGACATGGTCGGGCTCGAGGGGAGCGAGAAGAGCGCGAACTGGTTGACGATGCGCTCGTCGAGCGACGGCGGCTCGAAGAAGACGACGAAGTCGTCGTCGGAGAGGTCGTCGTACTCCTCGAGCGTCGTGGCGACGCGGTTCAGGAGCTCGGTAGTAAAGATGTTGACGTCTTCGTCCCCGAGGACTTTGCGGAGCGGGTCGGGGAGGATGTCGTTGATCCGCCGGTAGTCGACGCACCAGATCGCGGCGTCCTCGTCGAAGTGCCGCGGGTCATGGGTGGCGAAGTGCATCGCCACGTAAGGGGAGTAGGTCCAGTCGAGGAGGCGCGTCGGCAGGCCGTGATGCTTGGCGAGGGAGAGCCAGTTCCACACCCAGTCGCCGTGCACCGCGCTGCGCAGGGCGTATTTGCGGAAGCTGCTGAGGAGGTGGCGTTCGTGCGCCTCGTAACCGCCGGTCTGCAGACTCGTGCTGAGCCCGTGCGAGGCGCGCGGAACGCCGCGAAAGACGTACTGCGAGCGGAAGCGCGCGAGCGATTCCTGCCACGACTCGTGAAAGACCGCTTCCTGCAGCTCGGCCCATGAGGACACTCTCAGCTCGGACACGCCTGCGTCGGCTGCAAGGAGAGGGCCCGGGTGAGGGGAGCGGCGAGGGCCAAGGGCAGAGGGCCGAGGGGCGAGGGGCGAGCGCAGAGCGCCGAGAAGCGCCAGACAGATCGCTTGCCCTCTCCGGCCCTCGGCCCTCGGCCCTCGGCCCTCTGTCCTCCCCCTCCGCCCCTGTGATCCCCGTCACACTCGGGACGTATTACACTGTCTCCCCGGCTGGTCTGCAGCGGGGGTCCATGCTCGAAAGACTCAAAAACGCCATGCGCTCGCCCGCGGGGGACAAGGTCATCCGCAAGACGACCGAAGTGCGTCTGGAAGTCGAGCCGGATGCGGCAGTCGAGCGCGCGCAGACGCACCAGCCCGCGCTCATCATGGTCGAGGGCGACCTGCCGGGGCAGGTGTTCCGCATCCACGGCGGGCGGCAGATCATCGGACGGCGTCCCGGCTGCGACATCCGCGTCCGCGAGCGCGCGGTGAGCGGGGTTCACGCCGAAGTGATCCGCGTGCGCGATTCGGTGACGATCAACGATCTCGCGAGCACGAACGGGACGCTGGTCAACGGGCTGCGGATCAAGACGCCGGTGGCGCTCACGGCCGGCAATCTGCTCAAGCTCGGGAACTGCGTCTTCAAGTACGTCGATTCGCTTCTGGAAGTCGAGTTCACCGAGTCGATGCACGTGCGGGGGACTACGGACCAGCTCACGGGCGCGCTCAACAAGTCGTATCTGACGGCGCGGCTCGGATTCGTGATCGACACCGCTTCGGAGGCGCGTCCGGTGGGCGTGATCACGTTCGACTTCGACAACTTCAAGCAGGTGAACGATCAGTTCGGCCACGCCGCGGGCGATCACGTCCTGCGCGAGACGTGCTCGTTCATCCGCTCGCAGTTCGTGCGCGACAGCGACCTCTTCGCGCGCATGGGCGGCGAGGAGTTCGTGATCGTCGTGCCGGAGACGCCGCTCGCGGCCGCGGCAGCGCTGGCCGAGCGGATCCGGACGACGTTCGAGCAGCAGGTATTCGTGTACGAGGGAATGGAGATCCGCCTCACGTCGTCGTTCGGCGTGTGCGTGGTGACGAGCCCGATCGAGCAGCCGGAGCTCGTGCTCGCGCGCGCGGACGAGCTGCTCTACCGCTCGAAACGCGAAGGCCGCAACCGCGTCACTTCGTGAGCCACTTCGTCATGAGGTGACGGGAGTGGGCTTCGTACCCCGTGCGCTCATAGAGCCTGCGCGCCTTCTCGTTCTCGAGCTCCACTTCGAGATGGATCGCGCTCACGCCGTGCTCCCGGCATGCCTCTTCCGCGATCGCTAACGCTCGCGTGCCGTAGCCGCGGCCTCGCGCATCCGGCGCGACGTAAAGCTCGTCGACGAAGGCGTCGCGTCCGTCGAACTCGAGGCTGAAGCCGAAGGTGACGAGGACGTAGGCCTCTCCCTCGATGACGAACAACCGCCCGTATCTCGGATCACTCACGAGCTGTGCGAGCAACTGCGTTGCTCGCACGGGATCGTCGGGATATCCCTCCTCCGCATAGAAGGCGGAGCGGAGCTGCACGACTTGCGGGATGTCGGCGAGGGTGGCGGGACGGAAGTTCATGCGAGGAGCCTGAGGGCTTCGTCGGTGTCGACGCAGCGGAGGGTGGGGAAGAGTCCGTTGAGCGCGAGCATGGAACGATCGGCAGTGACGAGCAGGTCAGCTTGGGCCTGAAGGGCGGTGATGACGTGAATGGCGTCGGCGGCGCGGATGCCGCGATGCTGCAGCCCGTCCTCTCTGCAGACAGCGGCAATGATCTGGGGCGTCAGCTCGAGCAGCCGAATCGAGAACACCTCCGCCGTGTTCATGGTCTGCAGTCCGACCTCGCGCGTTGTCGGAATGATGGTTTGATTTCGCCGCGCCATCCCACGCGCAGTCGGTCGGAGTGCGCGATACGCCGCTTCCTCCATTTCGTACGGCGTGAACACTGATGTCATCGCTGTATGTCGCGACGCCAGTGCTTCGAGGCAGATCGTCGCGTCATGACCGAGCTGCTGCGGTGAGCGTCCACGCCGCGGCGCGGAACGGAAGGAGGACGCGAGAACGCCCTGGTGCACGAAATAGTCGACGAAGACGCCCGAATCGAGATACGACCTCACGATGCGAGTTGCAGTTCCTCGAAAAGCTCCTCAGGGGTCTCGGATTCGACCTCCACGATCTGCCCGAGCTCCTGACGCCGCTCATCGTACGTGAGCAGGCGATCACACTGGCGTGTCCCGTCGAAAATCATCAGGTCGTTGACGTGTGCCCGCCGTGCACGGAATTCGTCCAGATGTTTGCGGATCACGGGACTGAGCAGCGATGCACGGTCGACGGTGACGTGCTCCATCACCAGGTCCATCTTCTTCGGCGCCTTGCGCACGAGTCCCGACAACAGGACTTCCTGCAAGACGATCCCATTCACGACGAACTCGACCTTCTCCTCGATCTCCGGGGTGAACAGCTTCTCCAGCTCGCGTTTGCCGCGCAGGTATTGGAGGAGGACGCTCGTGTCGAGGAAGACACGGATCTTCGGCCGGGGCACGATTCCGAGGTTATCATGGGGAGATTCCGCGGGTGCCCCTTGCCGAAATTCGCTCTCATTCTGGTGAAGCCGTCGCATTACGACGATGACGGTTACGTCATCCAGTGGTTTCGCTCCGCCATCCCGTCGAACTCGCTCGCGGCGCTGTACGGTCTCGCCCTCGACTGCAGAGAGCGCAAGGTTCTCGGCGAAAACGTCGCGCTGGAAATCCATCCGTACGACGAGACGAACACGCGCATCCGGCCGGAGAAACTGGCGAAGCTGATCGAGGACGCGGGGGCGGGCATGGTCATGCTCGTCGGCGTGCAGTCGAATCAGTTCCCGCGCGCACTCGATCTCGCGAAGCCGCTGCGCGAGCGCGGCATTCAGGTGGCCATCGGCGGCTTTCACGTCTCCGGCGTGCTGAGCATGCTGCACGGGAAGGACGCCGATCTCGACAAGGCCCGCGCGATGGGCGTCACGCTCTTCGCCGGTGAAGCGGAAGGGCGGCTCGAGGAAGTGCTGCGCGACGCCTGGGCGAAGCAACTCAAGCCGCTCTACAACTTCATGAACGATCTCCCTCCCATCGAGGGAACGCCGATCCCGCTCATCACCGCGTTGCGCGCATGGCGCACGGCCGGCGGCGTGACGAGCTTCGACGCGGGCCGCGGCTGTCCGTTCCAGTGCTCGTTCTGCACGATCATCAACGTGCAGGGACGCAAGTCGCGCCGCCGCTCTCCGGACGACGTCGAGCAGATCGTCCGTGCGAACGTCGCCCAGGGGCTGCACTCGTTCTTCATCACCGACGACAACTTCGCGCGCAACAGCGAGTGGGAAGCGATCCTCGACCGGCTCATCAAGCTGAAGGAAGAGGACGGGATCCGGATCCACTTCATCATCCAGGTCGACACGCTCTGCCACAAGATCCCGAACTTCATCGAGAAATGCGCGCGTGCGGGTGTGCGGCGCGTGTTCATCGGGCTCGAGAACATCAATCCCGACTCGCTCGTCGGCGCGAAGAAACGGCAGAACAAGATCACGGAGTATCGCAAGATGCTCCTCGCCTGGAAGTCCGCCCGGGTGCTCACGTACGCCGGCTACATCCTCGGATTTCCCGGCGATACCCCGGAGTCGATCCAACGCGACATCGAGATCATCAAGCGAGAGCTCCCGATCGACGTGCTGGAGTTCTTCTTCCTCACGCCGCTGCCCGGATCGGAAGACCATCAGACGCTCGTGAAGCAGGGCGTGGCCGTCGATCCCGATCTCAACAAGTACGACCTCAATCACGTCTGCACCGCGCATCCGAACATGTCGAAGCAGGAGTGGGAGTCGGCGTACCGGATGGCTTGGGAGATGTACTACACGAAGGAGCACGTCGAATCCGTGCTGCGCCGCCTCGTCGCGAAGCGCGCCAGCGCGAGCAACGCCATCCTGCTGATGATGTGGTTCGGCGGCTCGATCCACATCGAAGGCGTGCATCCGCTCGAAGCAGGGCTGTTCCGCTACAAGTTCCGCCGCGACCGCCGTCCCGGCTTTGCGATCGAGCCGGTGTGGAAGTTCTATCCGTCTTATTTCTTCGAATCGATCGCGAAACTCGGACGCTGGTTCGTCACGTACGCAAAACTGCGCCTGATCTACAACCGCGTGAAGCGCGATCCGAAGCGTTACGAGTACATGGACACGGCGCTCGCGCCGGTGACGGACGAGGACGAATTGCTGGAGCTGTTCCACACGCCGGCCGCGGAGGCGTTCGTGGCGCGCGAAAAGTCGGTGCAGGCGGCGCGCACGGGCGCGCCGGCACCCGCGATTACGTAAAGCTCTTCGGCCGGTCGTCGAGGCGCGTGGCCAGATCGACCATCGCCGCGAGATAGATCGGTTCTTCCGCGTGGAACTCGAGCGGGCGCTTGAGCTCCGAGGCCTGGATGACGACCTTGTTGCGATCGGCGTCGACGAGGATGTCGTCGACTTTCGCCACCGGCACTTCGACTTTCTTCTGATCGGCGCCGAACAGGAAGCGCTTGCTCGTGACCGACACCGTCGAGTCATTGCCGTCGGTCGTCTTCACGGGCGAGGTGTACATGCAGTACTCGTTGAGGCTCAGCGGAACCTGCGTCTCGCAGCGCGGTGCGTTGCGATGGTCGATGCCGCGCAGGCGCTCGAACTGCGCCTCGGCCGCGGTGTCGTTCGGGACGTCTTCCGGATCGATGCCGAAGCCCGCCTGGATCTGGCGCACGATGCCGAGCTGCGACTGTCCGAGGCGATCGTCGGCGACGAGGTGCCAGAGCACGGTCGAGTAGAGCGCGTGCTTGACCGCGATCGCGTCTTCGGCGATGAGGCCCGCCGCGTCGCTGGAGCGATCCATCAGCTTGGCCACTTCCTCGGCGCGCTCGGGACCGACGCGCGCGAGTGTCGAGAAGCCGACGTAGAGGACCGTGCCGATGGCCGTGTCGGCCCAGACGGCGTAGGGGAGATCGAGCTTTTCGTTTTCGCGGCGGACGTGATCGAGCGTCGCGTCATCGGGCGTGTCGCGCAGTTTTTCGAGTGCGCTGGTGTACGCGCCGAGGAGCTCCGCGTTGCGGCGGTCGCGTTCTTCGCGCTCCTTGCGCACGCGGTCTTCCGCGCGTTTGATGGCGGAACGCTTCTGCCAGGCGAAGAAGATCGGGATGGCGATCAGCACGAGGCCGACGAGCACTTCCATGATGCCGGGCACGCGGTTGTTCTTCATGACCGCGAGGCCGATCAGCACGAGGAGGCCGCCGAAGGCCATCATGGCGATCATGCCCCAGCTCCGCGGCGTGCCGTCGAAGATCGTCGACCAGAACGGCGTGCCGGAGATGGAGCGCGCCTGCGGCATTTCCGGCTTGTGGATCGTACGGAGGTCGGCGGAGTAGAAGATCTCCGGCCGGTGCCGGACGAATTCGCCGGAGGAGCCCGTGCTCAGCTCCGCATCCGGATCGATCGAGCGCAGCTCTCGCCTCCGGGAGACAGCGAAGCGGAAGAAGGAGTTGCCGAGCGATTTTTGTACGATGAAGCTCATTGCCGCACTCAACGGTGCGTAACTCGTGCCTACTTCGGCCGCCTGCGGCGGGATTGAGGATGAAGGATTGAGGATTGAGGATTACGAGGGGTTGCGAGGGCGCGGGGGCATCCTCAATCCTCAATCCTCAATCCTCAATCCTCAATCCCCCACGGCAAGGCCCCACGGTCCGTCGTCCGTCTTCACAACCTTCGTGACGCGGTTCGTGGCCGTGTCGATCACACTCACCGTGTTCGACAGACTGTTCGCCGCGTAGACTTTTTTTCCATCCGGCGCAATGGCGATGCCCCAGACGCGCTCGCCGGTCGGGATGTTGGCGAGGACTTTGTGCGTGCGGGTGTCGAGGACGGCGACCCCGTTGCCGCGGCCGGTGGCGACGTAGAGGCGTTTTTCGTCGGGGGAAAGGACGAGGCCGACGGGCTTGTCCTGCGCCCGCAGACGGATGCGTTTGACGACGCGGCGTTTGGCCGTATCGACGAGCATGACCGTGCCGCCGATCTCGGCCGTGGCCCACGCGTATTTGGAGTCGCGCGTGAAGATGACCGCACGCGGACGTGGGTCGACGAGGATGTTCGCGGCGGTCTTCTGCGCCTTTACGTCGATCACGGAGAGCACGTTGCTGGTCTCCGCGGTGACGTAGACCCACTTGCCGTCCGGAGTCGCGGTCACGCCTTCGGGCTCGGTACCGACGACGAGGGTGGAGAGATGTTTGCCGCTGGCGACGTCGATGATGGACGCGGTGCCGGCGTCTTCGTTCGAGAGGTAAAGACGTTGACCATCGGGGCCGACGGCGACGCACTCGGGATCGGTGCCCGCGGTGTAGTCGCGCAGCAGTTTGAGCGTGCGAGTGTCGAGCGCGGCGATGCGCTCTTTCCCGGTGCGCGCGCGTTTGCCGTCGCGCCACCAGCTCACGGCGACGTAGACGCGTTTGCCGTCCGGCGAGATGGCGAGGCCGCGCGGGCGATCGTGGATCTTCGTCGACGCCACGACGCGATCGGTGGTCGTATCGATGACCTGCACGGTGCCGGCGCGTTCGTTGGTGACGAAGAGTTGCGCCGCGAGGATGGTGGCCAGGATCATCACTTCAGGGTCAGCAGGAAGGACGCGATGGCGTCGGCGTCCGCGTCATTCAATCCGATCGGTGGCATGGTCGACTGCGGATTGAGCGAGGCCGGGTCCTGCACGTACTGCGCGAGATTGGCGGGCGTGTTCTGCACGACGCCCATGCTGATCGTCGGCCGGGTGGCAACGCCCGCGAGCGACGGTCCCAGTGCGCCGTGATCGCCGTCGATCGTCGGAATGACATGACAGACGGTGCAGCCGTATTGCACGACGAGCTGGCGTCCGCGCGCGATCTTCGGATCGGCGGGCGCGGCGTCCGGCGCGGTCGACTGCTGCGGTGTTTCGGCGCGGTTGCAGGCCAGGGCAAACAGGAGCAGGAACGTGAGGCGCTTCATATCGTGCGCGTAGCTTACTGCGTGGGCGGCGGTTTCGGTCCGGCCAGCGCTTTGGCGTGATCGAGGTGCGCTTCGATCATCGGCACGTGCGCCGCGGCAAATGCACGCAACGCCGGATCGGCGCCGCCCGCGGCTTCGCCGCGAAAGAGCTCGAGAGCCAGGTCGTGATCTTCGATCATGACCTGCATGTACTCCTCGTCGAAGCGGTCGTACCGCAGGTCGACGATGCGGTCGTAGCTGGCCTGATGGTCGCCGAGGGAGGTGGGCAGCTCGATGTGGTACCGCCTGGCGATCGCGGCAAGCTGGCGATTCATCGTGCCGTGATCGCGCACCATCATGGCCCCGAACGCCTTCACTTCCGGGCGGAACGCCTGCCGCGTCGCGGTGCTGCCGGTGGCGATTTCCGCGTTGCTGCCTTCGGCCGCGCGCTCGAGGAAATCGCGATCCTGGGGCGCGAGCACCGGCGCGGGCGTCGGGCCACTGCGGCGCGGATGCGCCTGCTGCGCCGTGTCCGGCGAGCACGCTGCGACGAGCAGTACGAGCGAAGCGAGTGCGACTTTCATCGAAGCGTATAGAGGTACGCCGCGATGTCGCGCGCATCCTCGGCAGTCACGTTCATGTTCGGCATCGCCGTGTCTTTCTCGATCGACTGCGGCTCGCGGATCCAGCGCTTCATGTTGTCCGGCGTGTTCGGCAACTGGCCGGCGAGATACATGCGCGAGCCGATGTTGTGCAGCGGCGGTCCGACCAGCCCGCGCGCGGCTTTGACGCCCGGCACCGTATGGCAGGCACCGCACCCATAGCTGCGGATGGCGTCCTTGCCGCGATCGGGATCGCCGCCGGTGAGCTGGCGCGCGGTGCGATCGTCCTGGCCGCGACATCCGCCGAGCACGACCAACAGCATCAGCAGCATCGCGCGCTTGGCACGTTCGGCCGAGGTGAAGGCGACGCGGCGCTCGGCCTCGCCGAGCCACGCCGCGAACAGCGCGAGGCCCACGAACAGAAACACGACACCGAACGGAATCCACATCAGGATGCCGGCGAACTGCTGATCGTCGATCGGATTCACGCCCGCCGCTGCGGTGCGCGCTGCATGTGTGGGATACCAACTGCGCGAGCCGAACGTGAGCAGCGCGCCGAGGATCTGCGTGTGCATCGCCGTTGCGAAGACGTAGAGCACGCCGATGCCGTAGCCGAGCTTTCCATAGCGGCCGTGAATCAACGCCCACCAGAACAGCGCGGCGGTGACGAAGAAGCCGAGGTGCTGGAGGACGTGCACCCATTCCTGCTGCAGCGCGGCTTCGAAGAGAAACGGCACGTGCCACATCCACAGCACCGCCGCATGCAGCACGAGCACGAAGAACGGGCCGGTGACGTAGTCCCACGCGCGATGCCGCACGATCGCGGCGACGGTGTTGCGTGCGGAGAGCGCCCACAGCATGGCGATGAACGGACGTCCGAGGACCATCAGCGGCGCCGCCAGCAGCATGAGGATCTCGTGCTGCGCCATGTGCGCGGAGAAGAGGACGTCGCTCCAGCGATCGAGCGGTCCGAGGAGCGAGACGCCGGTGGCGATCCAGCCGAGGAAGAACGACGCAGCGCGCCAGCGCGGAATCGTTTGATGACCCGCGTCGGACGTCCAGAGTTGGCGCAGGCCGGCGAGGTACAGCGTTGCAATGAAGAGCAGCGACACCGCGGTCAGCGCGTTCCACACCTGCGCCGCGTGAATCTCGCCGTTGTGCGCGTAGACGCACGGCGCGATGGCGAGACAGAGCGCGATCCGCCGCATCAATCGCAGCTCCTGAGGATGAGGTTCGGGATCTCGCTCGCAATGATGACGAGTACCGAACCGACGCCGAGCGCCATGGCCGCGGTGGTGAGCCATTGAACGCGTTCCTTCAGTGCGTCGGTGCTCACCGCCGCCGCGCGCGTGCCGCTGAGCCGCGCCATGAACACGCCGCTGACGGCGAGCAGGAGAAACGCGGCCGACGTCAGATGCAGGATCGTCTTCGATCCCTGCACGCAGCTCTCCTGGCTGAGAAAGTAGCTGATCGTGACGTTCGTGACGGCGGACAGCGGCCCGAGGATGAACGACACGAGGAGCATCTTGTCGTGCGGGCGAAAGTCGGTCTTGAACGGTTTCGGCTTGGCCATCACAGCCACCTCGGCGCCCAGTACAGCACGACGTAGATGGGGATCCAGGAGAGGACGACGAAGTACCAGTAGAACGCGTTCTCCGCGACGTCGACGAAGCGCCGCGCTTCGTTGCCGTGACGCGTGAACATCATCGTCGCCAGGACGGCGGAGTCGATCAGGTCGGTGACGAGATGGACGGTGTGCAGTCCGAGGAGCGTCCAGACGGAGGAGCCGTAGGCGTTACTGTCCCAGCTCACCTCGAGCTGGCGGAACTCGAGCGCGCGCACGATGACGAATGCCACCGCGCACGCCACCGCAATCACGCTCCAGAGCCGCACTTTCGCGAGGTTCATCTCCTCGGCGGCGCGTTTCGTGAGCTCGTTGGGGATGAGGCTCACGAGCAGGATGCCGACGTTGATGCTGCCCCACAGCACGCCGGGCAGGTTCGTGTTCGGCGGCGGCCAGGTCTCTTCGTTGCCCTGCAGGTAAAAGTGCGCGGCGATGGCGAGGACGAAGATCGTGGACTCGATGCAGATGATCGTCATCGTCGACCACCACATGATGCTGCGGCTGCCGAAGGCGTGATTGGGAAGCGCGGAGACGTCGATGGTGTCGCGGCGGATCATGCGAGCGCCTCCTCCCGCGGCGGTGATGACTCGGAGCCGTCATCTTCCGGCACTTCACCCTCTTTCTTCGGCGTCGTCGGCCAGAACCACGCGATGGCCATCGCCGAGGCGAATGGCAGTCCGAGGGCGAACGCCCACGGCGTGAAGAGACAGCCGACGAAGATCGCCCCCGTGGCCACGGCCGTGAAAAACGGCCACGGCGTCGGCGTCGGATAGAGGTACCGGTGATCGGGCTCGGCGTCGAACGCGCGCGTGATCAGCACTTCTTTCTGCTGCGACGCGAGGCCCGTGACGACCGGCGCGTGCTCGGGTGCGTGCCAGAGCGGCTCGTGTCCCGAGACGACGGGCATGTTCGTGAAGTTGTGGTGCGGCGGGGGAGAGCTCGTGCCCCATTCCAGCGTGCCGCCGTTCCACGGATCCGCACCCGCGACCGCACCGTGCTTCGCGCACACGAGCGCGTTGACGATGTACGTGATCACGCCCGCGGCGAGGACCGCCGCGCCGATGCTGGCGAGCAGGTTGAGCTGCCCCCATGCGGTCTCGGGGTGATACGTGTAGACGCGCCGCGGCATGCCGATCAGTCCGAGCTTGTGCATCGGGAAGAACGTCAGGTTGAAGCCGATGAAGAGCAGCCAGAAGCTGACGTGTCCCGCGCGGTCGTTCATCAGGCGGCCGGTGAGTTTCGGGAACCAGTAGTACAGCGCGCCGAGGAGCGGGAAGACCGCGCCGCCGATCAGCACGTAATGAAAGTGCGCGACGACGAAGAAGGTGTCGTGCACCTGCAGGTCGATCGGAATCGAGGCGAGCATCACGCCGGTCAGGCCGCCGAGGACGAAGATGGCGATGAAGCCGAGGACGAACATCAGCGGCGGCTTGAACACCGGCTTGCCCATCCAGATCGTGGCGATCCAGCAGAAGATCTGAATGCCGCTGGGGATGGCGATCATCATGCTGGCCGCGGTGAAAAAGCTCTGTCCCGACTGCGGCAGTCCCGTCGCGAACATGTGGTGCACCCACAGTCCGAAGCCGATGAATCCCGTCGCGACCTGCGAGAGCACCATGGCCGTGTAGCCGAAGACCTGGCGCCTGCAGAACGTGGTCACGATCGAAGACACCATCCCCAGCGCCGGAATGAAGATGATGTAAACCTCGGGGTGCCCGAAGAACCAGAACAGGTGCTGCCACAGCAGCGGATCGCCACCCTCGGCCGGGTTGAAGAAATGCGTGCCGACGAGGCGGTCGAGCGCCAGGTAGTTGCTCGCGAGCATGACCGCCGGCATGGCGAACACGATCATGAAGGACGTGATCAGCATTGCCCACACGTACAGCGGCATGCGGTTGATGGACATGCCGGGCGTGCGCTGCTTGAGCACCGTGACGATCACTTCGATGGCGACGGCGATCGCGGAGATTTCGGTGAAGTTGACGAGCTGTCCCCACACGTCGACGCGTTTGCCCGGCGCGTATTCGGGCGATGCGAGCGGGAAGTAGGTGAACCACCCCGTGTCCGGCGCCATGTTCAGGAAGAACGAGACGTAGAGGAGGATCCCGCCGAAGAGGAACATGTAGTACGAGAAGGCGGTGAGGCGCGGGAACGCGAGCGCGCGCGAACCGATCATCAGCGGGATGAAGTAGATGGCCACGGCCTCCATCACCGGCACGGCGAAGAGGAACATCATCGTGACGCCGTGCATCGTGAAGATCTGGTTGTACTGATCGGGAGAGAGGAACGTGTTCTCCGGCCGCGAGAGCTGCATGCGCATCAGCGCCGCGAGGATGCCGCCGAGTCCGAACCAGATGAAGGCGGTGATGATGAAACGCTTGCCGAGGATCTTGTGATCGACCTGCTTGAACCAGCGGAAGCGGTCCTTCGCCGGTGCCCACGTTTTCTCGAGCTGCTTGTGCAGCGATTCGTCGCCCGGCAGGCGATAGGGGCCGTTGTGCGCGACCTTGAGGTGCGGGTCTTCGAGCGGCTTGACGGTGCCGACGTGTGCGCCGTGCACGCTACCAGCATCCGCGCCGTGCTCGCTCATCGCAGACTCTCCAGATACGCGATCAACGGTTGCAGCTCTCCCTGTTCGAGCATGATGGAAGGCATGTACGCGCCCGGCTTGAGATGCTGGGCGTCGAGAATCCAGCCGCCGAGGTAGCCGCGGTTGTTAGGGTACGAACCGGCGGCGATCGAGCGGCGCGAAGCAAAGTGCGTGAGGTCGGGGCCGGTCTTCCCATTCGCGGGTGTGCCCTGGATCGTGTGGCAGAGCGGGCAGGGCGAATTCATGAACACGTCCTGTCCTTTGCGTTCCTCGGCCGTCGACGGAATCTTCGACGGCTTGCGTGCGTCCTCGAGCCACTTCGCGTATTCGGCCATCGGCAGCGCGGTCACCCAGAGGGCCATGTTCGCGTGCTGGTAGCCGCAGAACTCCGCGCACTGTCCGCGATACACGCCGGGCCTGTCGGCGCGAATGGTCAGCGTCGTCGCGTTTTTGCCCGGGATGAGATCGCGTTTGCCGTGGAGGTTCGGGACCCAGAAGCTGTGGATGACGTCGGACGAGCGGAGATGCAGCGTGACCGGCACGCCTACGGGGATGGTGATCTCGTTCGCGGTCGTGACGCGCTTGCTCTTGTCGCGATCGTCGTATTCGACCTGCCACCACC
This sequence comes from Thermoanaerobaculia bacterium, assembly GCA_035629395.1. Classification (GTDB taxonomy): domain Bacteria; phylum Acidobacteriota; class Thermoanaerobaculia; order Gp7-AA8; family Gp7-AA8; genus QHVT01. The sequence goes on along the minus strand of DASPHZ010000084.1, from coordinate 189,834 downwards.
ATTGCCGCCCCATGACCGCGATCTGGATGGCGCGATCGGGAACGTCGGCGATGCCGCGGCTCGTGAAGATGCTCGCGGTGAGGAGCGCGAAGAGCGTGATCACGGTGAGGCCCGTCGCGGCGATGACGGCCTTCCGCACGCGTGGAGAGACGGCCTTCGGGACGATCTCCGGCCGGCGGCGGAAGAGCGCGGCCAGCAGGAAGATGATGACGAGGACGTAGACGACGGTGCAGACGACGAGGAAGAACTGCCAGAGATCGGCGATCTTCTCCGCCTGCATGCCGGCCGGTTCGAGCGCGGACTGGATGCCTCTCCCTGCCGTCGTCATTGCTGCGGCGCGGCCTCCCGCTCCGGTTCGAGATCGGGGAGGGCCTGCTCCTGCTTGCGGACCTGCATGTTGTCCTGCCGTCCGCCGGCCGCGTCTTTGGGCACGTTGCCGCTCAGCGACTGGACGTACGCCACGAGCTGCCAGACCTGGTACTCGGGGATCTTGCCGCGGAAGGAGGGCATGCCGTTCGGACGCCCTTCCACGATGGTGGCGAAGATCTGTTCCGGGTCGGCACCGTAGCGCCAGCGCGCGTCCATGAGCGGAGGACCCATGCCGCCGCCGCCGTTCCCGTGACACCCCTGGCAGTTGTACCAGGTGAAGAGGCGCTTCCCTTCGGAGATCGCGTACGCGTTGTAGCCGTACGGATTGTCGACTTTGATGTCGGCGGTGTACGGACCGGGGACGAGGGAGGTGAGCCGCTCCGTGTTGCGCCGTCCCGCGGCGGCGGGCATTTCGCGGAAGCGGCGTTCTTCGCGCTCGCAGGCGACGAAGAAGAGGCAGAGCAGCAGAGCGACCAGGGGAATGCGCTTCACAGCCCGTCCTCCCCATCCATCCGCGGTACGCCGTACGCGCGCAGGATGGCCGCGATCTCTTTCTCCCGTTTTTCGATGATGCGATCGAGCTTGTCGCGCAGCGCGGTGTCGCCGCGGCGCACGGCCATGGAGATGTCGAAGACGAACGGCAGGAAGGGGAGGTCGATCTCCGGCGTGAACGGTTTCACCACGAGCGGGACGCTGCTCTGCTTTGCAAAGTAGCCGGCGGTCGGACCCCAGACCGCGCTCAGGTCGACTTCCTTTTTCGCCACGGCATCGACGACATTGCGCGGCGGGTTCGGCTTGGAGTAATCGCCGTAGACGCTGTAGCCGACGACGTTGCTGGTCATGCCGCGGCTCGCGAGCGCGTGCGCGGGAGGGGAGCTGGCGTAGTCGTCGCCGATCATCTGCACGCCGATTTTCAGTTTGCGCAAACGAGGATCGTCGAGCGAGTCGATGTCGATTTTGCGATCGCGGCGCGTGACGAAGACGTAGCCGGAGCGATAGTACGGGCGCGTGGTGAGCGCCATCTCGAAGCTGCTCGGCACGCCCATGATCACGTCGCACTTGTTCGCGTTGAGCGTGTTGCGCACGAAGCCGCGGCGCTGTGCGAACCAGTAGTAGGTGACTTTCGTGGCGCCGAGGTCGCGGGCGAGGAGCTGCGCGATCCTGTTTTCGAAGCCTTCCTCACGCTCGTTGGAGAAGGGGAGGTTGTTGGGATCGGAGCAAACGCGGAGAACTTGCTGGTTGCTGGTCGCCCGTTGCCCGGGAGGTCGTGCAGAAACGGGCAGCACCAGCAACCAGCAACCAGCAACCAGCAACGCACACGAAGCGAGCCTAGAGCGAGAAGACATAGAGCATGCCTCCCCGCGTGGTCGCATGTTTGAGATCGGCCATCGCGTTGGCGAAGCCCAATGCGGCGGTGGCGTCGCGCGGATCGAGATCGCCGGTGACGACCGCGCCGGCCCAGCCGCCCACGCCGGCCACGAAGGCGACGTACTGCTTGCCGTCGGGGCCGCGATAGGTCATCGGCGGGGCGATGATGCCGGAGCCGACTTTGAACTTCCAGCGCTCGTTGCCGGTGCGCGCGTCGATCGCTTTCGCCCAGCCGTCCATCGTGCCGTAGAAGACGAGATCCCCCGCGGTGGCGAGGGCGCCACTCCAGACGGGGAACTTTTCGCGGATCTTCCAGCGCGGCCGGCGCGCCACGGGGTCCCACGCCGTCACCTCGCCGCGATGCCCGCCGGGACCGGCGTACATCTTCACGTTCGCGCCGACGAACGGCGTGCCGGCGATGTAGTTCGCCTCCACGCCTTCGAAGTCCATGCACAGGTTCTGGTGCGTGATGTAGACGAGGCCCGTGCGCGGCGAGAACGCGGACGGCTGCCAGTCCTTCGCGCCCGGCGCGGCGGGACAGATGTCGCGCACGACCTTGCCGACCTTCGGCTCCTTCGTTTTCACCTCGCGCAAACGGCCGGTCTTCAGATCGACGCCCGCGGTGGAGTTGATGTGCGCGAACGGCGTCGCGGAGAGGACCTCACCGGTGAGGCGGTCCATCACGTAGACGTAGCCGTTGCGCTCGGGACGCACGAGCGTCTTGCGCATGCGCCCGCCGATGTTGAGGTCGAGGAGGATCGATTCGTTGATGCCGTCGTAGTCGTAGAGATCGTGCGGGCCGAGCTGATACGCCCAGCGCGCTTCACCCGTGTCGGCATCGCGCGCGAAGAGCGTGACGGTCCATTTGTTGTCGCCGGGACGCTGTTCGGGATTCCACGGTCCGGGATTGCCGGTGCCGTAGAAGACGAGGTTCGTCTCGGGGTCGTACGAGATCCATCCCCACACCGTCCCGCCGCCCGTCTTCCACCCGTCGGGAGGCCACGACTTCACGCCCAGCTCTTTCCCCTGGTCCATCGGATAGAAGGGTTTGAAGTTCGGGCCGATGAGACAGTCGGCGTCGGGGCCGGTGCTGTACGCGCGCCACGCGACTTTACCGGTGTTGAGATCGAGGGCGGTGAGCCAGCCGCGGACCCCGAGCTCGCCGCCGCTGTTGCCGACGAGCACTTTGTCTTTGACGACGAGCGGGGCCATGGTCATGGTCTCGCCTTTGTTGACGTCGCCGAGCTTGGTGTTCCACAGCTCCTCGCCGGTCGCCGCGTCGACGGCGATCGTGTGATTGTCGAGCGTGTTCATCACGATCTTGCCGTTCGCGTAGGTGACGCCGCGATTGACGACGTCGCAGCAGGCCACGCCCTGCGCCGCGGGATCGGGATCGGGGCGATAGACCCACTTCGTCGCCCCGCCGGGCTCGCGCAGATTCAGCGCATAGAGGATGTTGGGAAACGGCGTGACGAGATACATCGTGTCGCCGACGACGAGCGGCGGCGCTTCGTGTCCGTTGACCAGGCCCGTCGAGAACGTCGTCATCACTTTGAGCTGATCGACGTTCGAGAGGTTGATCTGCTGCAGGCCGCTGTAGCGCGTGTTCGCGTAGTCCTTCTGCGGCGTGAGCCACTGGCCGTCTTCCGCGGTCGCGGCGAACGCGGGTATCTGCGCCTTGCCGGTCGCGGGCGCGCTGAGGTCCTCGCTCTTCTGCTCGTGCATGCCGGGCATGTCGCACGCGAGAAGAGGGATGGTCAGCAGCAGTGCGGTGAGGAACGTTCTTTTATCGCAGTGCATGAATCGTCACCTGGTTTGCGCCAGGGATGGGGACGAGCAGACGGTGGCGTTTCGTGTCGTAGCCGATGTCGGCCGGGGCGTCGATGCCGGTGAGGACCGGCTCGAACGTGCCGCCGGGGGAGCCGCGATAAATCCCTTCACCGAGCCAGCTCGAGACCAGCACGGTGTTGTCTTCGAGCCGCACGACACCGTCGAGGAGACCGCGGGGGAGCGTCGCGATCCGTTTCGGTTCGTCGCCGTCGACGGAGTAGATCTCGTTCGGACCGAACGTCACGTACCAGAGCTTGCCGTCGACGAAATCGAGTCCGTTGGGATGACGCAGCGCGCGTCCGGACACAATCTTCTCCGCGCGGCCGGCCGTGATTTTCCAGATCGCGTCGGTGCCGGTCTCGTGGAACGTCTGGCCGGGGCCGACGCGCAGGCCGGTGTCGGAGGCGTAGACGCTGGTGCCGTCGGTGGTGAGGTCGTTGATGAGCGTGGCGCCGGGGAGGGCGATCGCGCCGCGCGCGGCACCGGTGCGACGATCGAATCTGCGTACGCCGGTGATGTCGCTGACGTAGAGCGTGTCGCCGACGATGGCCATCCCTTTGGGTGCGTCGAGCCCCTGAATCCAGTGCAAGTCGACGCGCAGCGTCTTCGCGTCGACGCGCGTGATGAAGCCGTTGCCGTCGATGGTCTGCAGGCCGCCGTTGAGATTGCTGATGAAGTAGAGGTCCTGTTGCGCGTCGTGGAGCACGGACTCGGGTCCGCGCAGATTCGTGATGAGCGCGACGGCCGCGGGAGCGGTCTTGCGCATGGGCGGCGGGACGTCGACCGCGGCACCTAAAAGCGTCGTCTGATCCTGACGATTCGACGGACACCCGGCGAGGGCTAGGATCAGCACAACGGTGGCGGCGATCATTTTCGTCACGTGCAAAACCCGCAGGCGAGCGCATCTGCACAGTTCGCACCAAGCGGGACGGGCGGGGGAGCGATGGAGCTGTAAAGCTGTAGAGCAATAGAGCTGTAAAGCTGTAGAGGGGCGGGAGGGCGATAGAGGGATAAAGCTGTAGAGCAATCAAGCTGTAGAGCAATCAAGCTGTAGAGCTGTAGAGGGGAGGACGCGGGAGCCCCTTTATAGCTTTATAGCTTTACAGCTTTACAGCGTTACAGCTTTACAGCCCGATTGCTCTACAGCTCTACAGCTTTACGCTCCCAGCTCCCACCGCTCTCCCCCGCACCGTCCGCGCCGTCACCGAATACCGCAGCTCCTTCGTCGGGGGAATCGAGTGCTGCCACTGCGTGCGGGAGGCCCCGTCAAGGATGTAGAGGGAGCGGGGCTCGAGCACGCGCGTGAAGACGTCGAATCCTTCGCCTTTCGTGCGGCGGAACTTCATCGTGCAGGGGGAAGCGAGCGAGACGCCGATCACGGGGGTGCCGAACATCGGGGCGTCGCGATGCCAGCCGATGGTCGCGCCGATGGGGTAGCGCGCGACGAGGAACTGTTCGAGCGATTCCGCCGCCACGCCCGCGGCCTCGGCGCAGCGATCCGCGAGCGCGCGCAGCGAAGGCGGAGGCGGCGTGGTGGGATGCACTTTCCAGCCGTCGTAATCGTAGTCCCAGCCGAAATGGATGACGGTGCGCCGCGCCACCTGTCCGCGCATCCGCACTTCGTGAAAGGGGTACGTCTCGATCTCCTCGATCAGTGCCCGCTCTTCGTCGGGCGTGAGGAACGCGTCGCGATACGTCAGCCCTGCTGGCGGTTCACTGACCGTGGATGAGCGTGTCGACCGGCGCGTAGTCATCGGTGAGCAGCAGCGTGCCCGCATCGCCGAGCCGCTCCGCGGTCAGCGCGTCGATCGAGCGCGCGAGGTGCGGGAGGCGCTTCAGCTCCGACGAGGCCAGGCCGGCGAGGAGCGTCTCCCGTTCCGCAATCAACGGGACGCGGCTCGCAAGAAGCTCGCCGCTCGTGCGCAGCACCGACGGAAAGACGCTGGCCATCGTGCGCTGGATCGCGCCGAGAACGCGGGGCTGGTGAAACGCGCAATGAAAGTGGACGATGCCCCGCTCGCTGAGATGCGCATCCACCTCGGCGAAGAACTCACGCGTCGTGAGATGCGCGGGAATCGTGTCGCCGTAGCGGTTGGTGGTGTAGGCGTCGATGACGACGAGGTCCCACTTCTCGCTGCTGCGCTTGAGAAACGTGCGGCCGTCGGCGACGTGGATGCGCAGACGCGGATCGACCGGTACCGCGAACCATTTTCTCGCCACCTGCACGACGAGCGGATCGATCTCGACGACGTCGATCGTCGCCTGCGGATAGTGACGCAGGAACTGCTTCGCCGCGGTGCCGCCGCCGAGGCCGATGAAGAGGATCCTGCGGATCGAGGGACGCATCAGCGGCGCGATGTGGAACGCGTCGGTGTAGGCGAGGCCGGGACCATGCGGGTCGTGCAGGCGCATGCGCGTCTGCTTGGCCACGTTGAAATAGAGCTCGCGAAACGCCCCGCGCTCGCGCACCGTCACGCGGTGATACGGGCTGTCGGCGACGTAGAGGACGCGGGCGTCCTCGAGCGGCGCGGCGAGCGCGCGGTCGAGCGACGTCGAGCGCACGAAGACGACCGTGATGACGACGAGCAGCAGCGTCGCCGCGGCCGCGGGGACGAATCGGGTGCGCGTCCCTTCACGCGACGAAGCCCACACGAGCAGCGCCGTCGCCGCCACACCGAGCGCGACGAAGAGGACGGTGCGGCTGATGCTCTCCAGCCAGTCGATCAGAAAGAACGCGGTGACGATGCTGCCGGCGATGCTGCCGATGGTGGAGATCGCGGAGATCGAGCCCGCGGTCGAGCCGCTCGAGCCGGTGGTCGTGGTGAAGAGGCGGATCGCAATCGGAGACGTCGCCGCGAGCAGCACCGTCGGCAATGCGAAGAGGACGCTGGTCGCGAGAAACGCATGTGCGGCCATCGCCAGATTCGACGCGGCGATGCGAGGGGAGAGCGCCGCGTCGATCCACGGCACGACGAGCAGCGAGGCCGCCGCGGTCATGAGCGCGCCGACGAGCGTCGAGGCGTGCGGACGGCGGTCGGCGATCCGTCCACCCGCCCAATAACCGACGCTCATCGCCGCGAGAAAGACGGCGATGACGGTCGTCGTCTCGCGCAGCGCGGAGCCGAACGTCTTGCCGATGATCCGGAACGCCGCGACCTCGAGAGCCATGAGCAGCGCACCCGCGGCGAAGACGGCCACGCGCAGCGTGACGGATTGAAGGGACGACATCGGGAGGGGATGTTACCCCGTCTTCAGCAGACGTCGTCGGTGCGGCGGAACGGCAGGATGTCGCGTTTCTCCTGCATCCGCGCATCCTCGGTCTCGAACGAAGACGCGGCCGCGGCGATGAGGTCGCCGAGCACGTCGATGTCGAACGGCTTACGCAGGATCGAGTGCACCATCGCGCCGTCGAGCTGGCGCAGCGCCGCGGAGTCGCCCGCGCTCACCACGATCACGGCCGGCCGCGGCGTGGTGCCGCGCTGTTTGAGGTGGCGGATCAGGCCGTAGCCGTCGATGTTCGGCATCATCAGGTCGAGCACGATGACGCCGTAGCTGGTCGCGTCGAGCATCTCGATGGCTTCCGCGCCGTCGCGTGCGGTGTCGACGGGAAAGCCGGCGCGCTCCACGATCTTCGCAACGAGCGCGCGAATGGCGGGCTCGTCGTCCACTACGAGAATCCTGCACTTGGAGACCATGATTTACTGTCGCGCCTGCCTGCAAGCCGGATGCCCGGCGAGGGGTCACGCGTCGGTTTTCACCTGGGCGTGGTTGATCGCGGCGACCAACGATACACCTCCGATGACGTTCCCGATCAATGTGGGCGTGAAGAAATCGAGAAAAAACTCTCCCCACGTGCTCTCGCCGATGAAGACGAGAAACGCGCCGTCGACCGAGCCCGCGATGATGTGACTGAAATGGCCCGCCTGCACGAGCCACGCGATCAGCACGATCACCAGCACGCGCGCGGTTTCCGCGAACGGTAAAAGCCAGACCATCAGCGCGATCAGCCAGCCGGCGATGATGCCGCGCAGCAGCGTCACCGCGAATCCGGGAGCCTGCGCGTGATGCGCGATCTCCCGCATCGCTTTGTACGTCTCGTGGTCGACGACCTCCGTCCGCGCGAACACGAGCGCGATGAGGATCGCCCCGATCAGATTCGCGGCGAGCACGACCACCCACAGGCGCACCACGTTCCAGAGAATCGATCCCTCCTTCCTGCTGAGCAGCGGCAGGACGACGGTGAGCGTGTTCTCGGTGAAGAGCTGCTGGCGGCCGAGGACGACGATCACGAAACCGAGCGTATAGCCGAAGGCCGTCACGAGCGGCGTCCACTTGGCGTGCGGCAGATGTCCGTGCAGCAGCGCCGTGCCGAGGAAGGCGAAGCCCATCGAGAGTCCGGCGGCGAGACCGGACCACGCCAGCGCGGAGGTCGTCCGTTCGAGCTCGCTCTCTCCTTCCTTGCAGATCGCGTGATGAACCGTCGCGGCAGTAGGCGAAGACCTCTCTTCGGCGTCGCGGTGCTCTCTTTCCTGCATGAGTTTGCGAATGCTGCAAGATTCAGGCGCGCAAACCCGCCCTTTCCACTTGCATGAAGCGGAAAAGCGTTTTAACGTGACGGCAACAAACGGCTCGTCCATGGTCCCCACAGTTCTGATCGTCGACAACGATGCGCCCGTACGGTTCCTGTTGCGCGTTCTGATGGAACGCGACGGATTCGCCGTGACCGAAGCGGCGAACGGCAACGAGGCGCGAGTGGTTCTCTCGACGCGCCGATTCGACGTGATCCTGCTCGACCTGATGATGCCGGAAGTGAGCGGTTACGACCTCCTCGAGTTCATCGGCACGCCGGCGCGCCGCGCGAACGTGATCGTGCTGACCGCTGTCCCGCGCCCCGATGCGCGCGTCACCGGTCATCCGGCCGTCCATGTCGTGGTGCGGAAGCCGTTCGACATCACGGCGCTCCTCGACCACGTGCACGAGGTCACCGAGCGCCGTCTGCTCATCGTCGAGGACGACGAGCCCGCGCAGTATCTGGTGCGTCGTGCGACGGAGGCCGCAGGGTATCGCGTCGTCACGGCGAACGACGGCGCGGAGGCGCTGCGTCGCCTCTCGGAGATGGAGTTCGACGCGGTCGTCGTCGACCTGAAACTCCCGACGGTCAGCGGCTACGACGTGATCGATCACATCGTGAGCAAGCCGACGTCGCCACGCATCGTGGTGCTGTCGGTCCTCGAGCAGCCGGAGCTGCGCGTGGGCGTCGACGCGATCCTGCACAAGCCCGAGGGATTCGAGCAGCTCGTTCCTACGCTGCGCGCGGTCTGCTGAGGCGGCCGCGGCACCGGAATCGCAATTCTGCTCGCGCGTGACGCGACCACTCGTCCTTCTCATCGAGCCCCACAAAGAGCACCTCGGCCGCGGCCGCGATTTTCTGCTCGCCGACTGTTCGGCGACGTTCGACGTCGTCACCGCCCCCACGCTCGACGACGCACGCGTCAAGCTCGACGCCGCCGCGGAGAAAAAGCAACCCGTGGCTCTCCTGCTCGTGCGGCACATCCTCGAAGAGGCGAAGCTGCGCGAGCTGCTGGAGCGCGCGAAGGAAGTGTCGACCGGCGTGAAGGTCATCCTCTATGCCGACGAGCTCAATCCGGCCTTTGCGTCGGACGCAAAACGCGCGGGCCTCGTCGATTACAGCATCGCCGAGCCGTGGGAGACCCCGGAGACCTCGCTCGAGCCGATCGTGCGCGACTCGCTGCGGGCGTGGGAAACGCAGCCGGGCACGACCACGGACGTCGTGGAGATCATCGGCGACCAGTGGCTGCCGCGCTGTCACGACGTGAAAGACCTGCTCGCCCGGCACCGCGTGCCGTATCGCTGGATCGACACCGGCGACGACGACGAGACCGATGCGGAGCGTTCCGCGGCGACGCGGGTCGTGTTCACGGACGGCGATGAGCTGATCGACCCGACGGACGAACAGATCGCGCAGAAGCTCGGCTTCAGCACCTCGCCCGACGAAGGGTTCTACGACCTCGTGATCGTCGGCGGCGGACCGGCGGGACTCGCCGCGGCGGTGTACGCGAGCTCGGAAGGCCTGCGCACGGTGATCATCGAGCGCGACGTGCCGGGCGGCCAGGCCGGGTCGAGTGCCCTCATCGAGAACTACCTCGGCTTTCCCGACGGGCTCACGGGCGCGGAGCTGGCGTCGCGCGCGGTGACGCAGGCGCAGAAGTTCGGGACCGAGATCCTGCTGACGAAAAGCGCGAAGGGCCTGCGCGACGATCGCGGCTATCGCGTCATCCAGCTCGACGACGGTACGGACATCGTCAGTCACACCGTTCTGCTTGCGACGGGCGTTTCGTATCGGCGCTTTACGGCCGACGGGGCGGAACGGCTCACCGGCGCAGGCGTCTACTACGGCGCCGCGGCCGCCGAAGCCGCCCGCTTCCGCGAACGCGACGTCTGTCTCCTCGGCAGCGGCAACTCGGCCGCGCAGGCGTCGCTGCTGCTCGCGCGCTACGTGCGTAGTCTGACGATCATCACCATCGACGCGAGCCTCGAGACGACGATGTCGCAGTACCTCGTCGACCGCATCCGCGCGCTGCCGAACGTCAAGTTGTTGACCAAAACGAGCGTGGCGGAAGTGAAGGGGGAGGATCGCGTCGAGGGAGTCGTGCTCGAGAACATCGAGACGAAGGAACGGAGCGAGCTGGCCACCGACGCGCTGTTCGTCTGGATCGGCGCCAAGCCGCACACCGACTGGCTCGAGGACGCGGTGGCGCGCGACAAACAGGGCTTCGTCATCACCGGACGCGATCTGCGTCCCGCCCATCTGCAGGGGTGGCCGGACAAGCGCTGGCCGGCGCCGCTCGAGAGCAGCATGCAGGGCGTGTTCGTGGCAGGCGACGTACGGCACGGGTCGGTAAAAAGGGTCGGCTCGGCGGTCGGCGAGGGAGCCATGGCGGTGCAGTTGATCCACGATTATCTGCGCGAGCGATGAAGTGTGATTCCGGTCACACTCTGGCGCGCCGTTTGCTGTTGAGCTGTTTGCAGCAAATGCAAAAGTGGAGGGGTGCTTTGCAATATACGATCGAAGCACGCGAACTGACCAACGAGTACACGCATCGCCCGGCCTATGACGTGGAGTCCCGCCGGACCGTGATCGACGCCACCGATCCCGACGAAGCGATCACTCAGTACGTGCAGCAAAGCGCTGCCGAGCTGGTGAGCTTCACGAAAGGTCGCAGCCAGGAATCGATTGCGACCGTGAAGAAGGAAGACACCGTATTTCTGGTGCGCGTGTACGCGGCCTGACCACCATTCCTCGCAGTGGACCGAGCCGGGCGAAAGCCCGGCTTTTTTCATGTAGAGCGGAGCGCTGTCGCCCGGCATACGACGGCCGAGGGCGCCCGTCGCCACACTTGGGTACAATCCGCGCCGCATGAATGCCCTGTGGGCTCTGCTGGCGTTTGCCATGACCCTGGCCGGAGGGGCGTTCGCGTGGCGTTACCAGCGCTACCTGCACGCCATCATGGCCTTCTCCGCGGGCCTCCTGATCGGCGTCGTCTTTCTCGACCTCGTCCCCGAGATCGCGCATCTCAGCCAAGAGAACACGATCGAGGTGCGGACGCTGATGTTCGTCCTCATCGCCGGTTTTCTGGCGATCTTCCTCCTCGAGAAGCTGACGATCATCCACGGCGAGAAGGCCCATGACGCACCAGGTCACCATCACAACGTGGGACTCGCCGGCGCGATCGGACTTTCGTTCCACAGCTTCCTCGACGGTCTCGCCATCGGCGTCGGCTTTCAGGCGGGGAAGGAAGTCGGCTTCGTCGTGCTCGTGGCCGTGCTCGCGCACGATTTCGCGGACGGGCTCAACACCGTGACGTTCATGCTCGCCACGCGCAACAGCCGCTGGCGGACGATCGCGCTGCTGTTCGTCGACGCGCTCGCGCCCGTGGCGGGTGCGTTGCTCGCGAACGTGCTGCGCATCGACCCTCGCATGCTCGCGTTTCAGCTTGCGTTCTTCGCCGGCTTCCTGCTCTACCTCGGCGCGAGCGACCTTTTGCCGCACGTCCACGAGCGCCCGCGCGCCACGTTGATCGTCTCGACGGTCGCGGGGCTCGTGGTGGCGGCGCTGGTGGTGGCAGGGATCGAGTTGCTGCACACGCATTAGGCCGCGCACCCGGCCTCTCCCCGCGGCGCGGGGAGAGGGACGAGGGACCTACAGCGACTTCACGTTGTCTTTCGGGTTGCGGTCGATCAGTTTGTTGAACGGGTCGATCCCGGCCTTCTTCGGCTCGCCGTTCACGATCACCTCGAACGTCTCTTCCGGTTTCGTGATGCGGCGCTTCTCGGTGAAGAGCACCTTGTCCTTTTCGCCGAGGACGCCGATGTCGACGAGGTCGTTGATGGGGACCGGCTTCTCTTCACCCTGCGCGTCGCCGCGCAGCTTCGCGGTCGTGACCCTGATTTTCACGGCGTATTTGCCGTCCGGCCGCTTGGTCGCGCTGACCTCGCGCGCCTGCAGGTCATACAGCACGATGCGCTCGAAGAGGTCCGTGATCGTTTCCTGATGCTCCGGCGGCGCCTCGGAACGGAGGTACTGCACGAGCTCCGTCGCGGTCGTGTACGGCGGCTCCTGGAATGCTTTGTCGCGGATGAACTTTGCGAGTGCGCGGTTCACCGCCGCTTCACCGATGTAATCGCGCAGCGCGTACGTCACGAGCGAGCCTTTGCGGTAATGGATGTACTGCTGGTTCTCGACGAGCACCAGCGGCATCTCCGCGACCAGCTCTCCGCCGCGGCCGGCGAGGTAGCGATCGAGCTCGTAGCGCAGGAACTTCTGCATCTTCTCGCGCCCGTACTCCTTCTCCATGACCATGAGCGCGGAGTACTGCGCCATCGTCTCGACGAGCATCGTCGATCCCTGCACGTTGCCGCCGATGACCTGGTGCGCCCACCACTGGTGTGCGACTTCGTGCGCCGTGATGTAGAAGACGTAGTCGATCTCCTCCTTGTCGCGCAGGTCGGCGATGAAGCCGATCGACTCGGAGAAGGGGATCGTGTTCGGGAACGACTGCGCGAAGCGCGCGTATCCGGGGAACTCGAGGATGCGCACCTGCTTGTGCTGGTACGGCGAGAAGTTGGCCGTGAAATAGTCGAGCGACTTCTTCGTCGCGTCGATCATCCGGTCGACGTTGTACGCGTGTTTCGCGTCGTAGTAGATCTCGATGGGGATCTTCTCGCCCTTCGGGCTGGTCCACGAATCGCGTTTCACGGTGTACTTCGCCGACAGATAGGACCAGAGGCCGAGGATCGGTGCGGTGGTCTTGTAGTGGAAGTAACGGCGGCCGTTCTGCGTCCACTCTTTCTGCAGGTAGCCCGGTGCGAGCGCGAGCTGGTCGGGAGAGGTGCTCACGGTGGTGTCGAGATTCATCCAGTCGGAGGCGAGACCGTTGCTCATGCGGGCCTGCATGTCGTCCGGCTTCTTCATGCGCTGGATCGGCTGCAGTCCATGTTTGCGCCGTTCGTTGCGGTCCTGCAGCTCGTCCTCCGAGTTGTAGCCGATCTGCGGGAAGTAGGAGATGGAGTTGAAGAACGTCCCGTTCGCGACGATGTTCGTGTTCGTGGCGCCGTTCGGGAAACCCTTCGCCGCGAAGCCGCCCCTGAACTTCATGGTGGTCGTGGCGCCCGGCGCGAGCGGCTGCGCGAGCGTGTAGATCGCGTAGCCGTGCGTCCGGTCGTCGCTCTTCACGCGCGCGCCTGGAATCTCGAGTTTCAGATGGCGCAACGTCATCGGATTGTGCGTGACGTGCAGCTCCGCGATCGGCTTCGGCGTCTTGTTGCGGAGCGTGTACACGCCGCGGATGTCGATGGCGCGGCGCTCCGGATAGATGTCGACGTCGGCCTGCACGTCCGTCACCTTCGGCTGCAGGATCTCCTGGAACTTCTTGTACTTTTTCTCCGCGTTCGCGCGCCGCTCTTCTTCCTGATTCGTGGTGCGGTACTCGTTGAGGACGTTGGTGTTGTAGTAGATGTAGCAGCCGGTGCCGGCGAACGCGATCAGCGAGAGCGCGAGTGCGGCCGCGACCGGTTTGCCGAAGCGCTGCCGGGCGATGCGCAGGCGCTGCCGGAAACCGCTCTCGGTCCCGCGCACCCACAGCAGGTGCGCAATCGCCAGGAGGGCGAGGCAGAACAGCGCCCAGTAGAGGTTGAAGACGAGGATCGACTTCATGAAGTGGCCGTAGCCGTTCATGTCCGACCACGTGCTCTGCGGCTGTGAGGCGAAGCGATACAGGAGGTGCTCGAAGTCCATCGCGGGCAGCGCGTTGCCGAGGATGAAGTACACCAGCACGGCGAGGAAGCCGACGAACTTCTGGTTGAACAGCACCTGCACGACGAACGAGAACGTGGCGATGAAGAGCAGGAACGGCAGGAGCTCGACGAACATCCCCTTCGCGTACACGCCGAGCTCGAAGTTGAAGTAGCCGCGTGCCGCCTGGATGACGATGCCGGTGACGACGGCCGAGGCGAGCGTCGCGAGAATCACGAAGAACAGGGCCGTGAGTTTTGCCGCCCACTGCGCCCAGGTCGGCAGCGGCATGGCGTCGCTGACCTGATCGAGCTTGATCGTGCGCTCGCGCCAGACGATGTCACCCGCGTAGAAGGCGGTGATCAGCAGCGCGAAGAGGCCGAACGCGCCCTGGATGACGTTGATCATGATGCCGGTCACCGGATAGATCGCGGTGCCGAACATGTTGCCGAACGCGGTCGAGTTGCCCCAGATGTTCAGCACGCCGAGGGAGAGCATGATCACGAACGGGATGCTCTTGAAGATCATCGCCGCTTCGAGCTTCACGCGTGCGAGGAACTGACGCACCGAGGCCATGCCGCCGAACGTCTGCGCCGGTTTCGGCAGGGTGAGGGTGATGCGCTGGATCGGCTGCAGCTCTTCGACGAGTTTCGTGTTCCGCTTTCCCGCTTTCTTGCGGGTCTTGCGCGTGCCGGTGGTGAACTTGAAACGCCAGACCGCGAAGCCGAGGATGAGCAGCGCGACCGCCGTCCAGAGGATGCGGTTCCAGAGGTAAACGCCTTCGAGCGGGAGGACCTGCGTGTTCCGCTGGAAGACGGTCCAGTAACGGGTGGAGATCTGGAACGCGGCGAAGCCGAACGGATCGAGCAGTGCCGCGATGGCTTCGTTCTCCATGTCCTCGAGCATGGAGCTCGAGACCGCGCTGGCGACGATGAAGAACACCGCGCCCGCGTACGTGGCCATGAGGCTGCGCGTGAGCGCCGCGATGGCGAAGAAGATCGCGCCGGCGAGGAGCAGGTTCGGCACGACCATCACGAACAGCGAGTAAAAGTAGGGGTAGAAGTCGAACGGGCCGAGACGTGCTTTGTCGATCCACGGCATCAGACTGCCGAGGATGATGCCGGCGATGACGCCGAGATAGATCAGCGTGGCCACGATGAACGAGCCGACGAACCTGCCGCCGAGGTACTGCCACTTCCTGACGGGGGAGGAGAAGAAGAGACCGTCGGTGCCGAGCTCGAAATCACGATGCACGGCGCTCGCGACGAAGGCGGTGGTGCTGAGCACGCCGAAGACGCTCATCACCATCAGGAACTGCATGATGACGAACGGGGCGTTGCGGTTGATGTTCCCCACCGCCCCGCCGAGGGTGACGCTGTCCGACGTCGTGCCGCCGAACGTGATCAGCGAGAAGACGATCAGCAGGATGTAGAACAGCGGCGACTTGAGGTGGTACTTCAGCTCGAATGCTGCGATGGCTCTGAACATTTAGGCCGCCGCCTCTTCCGCGTGGTGCAGGGTGGAGAAGTAGACGTCCTCGAGGCTGGCCGTAACCGGGAGGAAGCCTTCCGGCTGCGATTCGCTGAAGACGTGCATGACGGTTTTGCCGCCGACGAGGCGCGTCGAGATGACGGCGTGCTCGAGCTGGAATGCGGCGAGCTGCTCTTTCGACACGACGCGGCGCCAGATCTTCCCTTCCATCCTGCGCATCGCATCCGCCGGATCTCCCTCGGCCAGCACGCGCCCGTGGGAAATGATGGCCATGCGGGAGCAGAGGTCGCTCACGTCTTCGACGATGTGCGTCGAGAGGATGATGATGACGTTCTCGCCGATCTCGGCGAGGAGGTTGTGGAAGCGCACGCGCTCGCCGGGATCGAGGCCGGCGGTCGGCTCATCGACGATGATCAGCTTCGGATTGCCGAGCAGCGCCTGGGCGATGCCGAAACGCTGGCGCATGCCGCCCGAGTACGTGCCGAGGTTCTGCTTGCGGACTTCGTAGAGATTGACCCGGCGCAGCAGCGCGGCGACGACTTCGCGACGCTCACCGCGGTTCTGCACGCCTTTGAGGATCGCGAAATGGTCGAGGAGCGTCTCGGCGGAGACGCGCGGATACACGCCGAACTCCTGCGGCAGATAGCCGAGGACTTTGCGGACTTCGTCTTTCTGCTGGAGAACGTCGATGTTCCCGAGCGTGATCGAACCCGAATCCGCCTCCTGCAGCGTGGCAATCGTGCGCATGAGCGTCGACTTGCCGGCGCCGTTCGGGCCGAGGAGCCCGAACATCCCCGTGGGAATGCTGAGCGACACGTTCTGAAGAGCCTGGACGCCGTTCGGGTAAGTTTTGGAGAGGCCGTCGATGCGAAGTTCGAGTGACATGCGGCCGTATACGAGGAGCGCGCGGTGCTGGTTTTTCAGCAGGGAGGGTGGGGGAGCTGTTGAGCTATTGAGCTGTAGAGCTGTAAAGCGATAAAGGGGCAGGACGCCGGGACAAACTGGTCCCCTCTACAGCTTTATAGCTTTACAGCTTTACAGCTCAACACCCCGCCCGCCCTCCCCTCATCGCGCGTCCGGAAACACCTCCACCCTCTTCCCACTCTGCGGCACCGTCTTCAGATAGTCGTAGATCGCGCCGAGGTCTTCGTCGCTCATGCCGGAGTAGGTGATCCAGGGCATGAGTGTGTTGCGGCCGGGTTGGGCGGGCTGGGGTTTGTAGCTCGCGAAGGCTTTGAAGCGGCCGATGAACTCTTCCTTCGTGGCTTTGCCCATCCACGTCGACGGGTGCGGGGTGATGTTCGCGGTGACGACGCGGAACTGCGGCGTGTGCATCTCCCAGCCGCCGGCGAATTCCTGTCCCGGCAGCGGGGTGCCCTGTTCGTCTTTCGGCGTGTGGCACTCGGCGCAGCTCGCGATGGTCGCCAAATACTTGCCGTACGCGACGCTGTTCGAGCGATCCGGCGGCGGCACCGGCGCGGCGACCGGCTCGGGGATGAATTTCTCGATGAAGTTCAGCGGCACGTCGAGCGATTTTTCCGGCTCCTCGTAGCGCTGCGGCTTCAGCGTGCGCAGGTACGCGATGATGGCCGTCGCGTCGTCGTCGCTCATCGCGCGGAAATGGCCGTACGGCATGATCGGGAAGAGCGCGTTCCCCTCGCGATCGACACCCTCCCGCATCGCGCGAAGGATCTCGCCGTCGGTCCACTTGCCGAGGCCCGTTTCGGGATCGGGCGTGAGATTCGAGGCGGCGAGGACGCCCGGGAAGCCGATGCGCTGATCCCACACGAACCCGCCCACGCCTTCCTTCCCTTCGACGAACGGCAGTCCGTACGCATAGGTGCGCTCGGAGTGGCAGTCGAAGCAGATCGTGACGTGGTGCACGAGGTACCTGCCGCGCGCGATGCGCTGCGGATCGGGCGCGACCTTCAGCGCCGTCGCTGGACGCTGCGCCGGCTTGCGCAGGGCGAGCCACGAAACGCCGATTGCGGCGAGCGCCACGACGGCAAGCGCGGATATCCCCGCGACCTTGAGGAAGGTTTTCATGTTGGTCTCCCGGACTGATGGTGTGCCGCGTATTCTACGCGAACGTGGAGACGCCGATCGGAACGCTGACGCCGGTTTTCGATGAGCAGGGAAGGCTGGTCGAATTGCGCTTTGGCGTGGGGCTCGACGCGTCCGGACCTCCTGTCGAGCAATCGCAGACACCCGAAGCCCGCCGCCTCTGGTCGCAACTGCACGAATACTTTTCCGGTCAGCGCCGGACGTTCGAGCTCGACCTGGCCATGCGCGGCACGCCATTCCAGCTCGCCGTCTGGGACGAGCTGCGCCGCATTCCGTACGGCCATACCGTCTCGTACGCCGAGCTCGCGCATCGCATCGGCAAGCCGAACGCGGTGCGCGCGGTCGGGGCGGCCAACGGCGCGAATCCGATCCCGGTGATCGTGCCGTGTCATCGCGTCATCGGCACGAACGGCTCGCTCACCGGCTACGGCGGTGGTATCGAGCGCAAACAGTGGCTGCTCGCACTCGAAGGAAGGAGACTGTTCTGATGCTGGCTCTCGTTCTCGCGGCCGCGATCTCGGCGTCGCCGGTGGTCGCGCACTACGACAAGCACGAGTCGAAACACCTCGTGCCGATGCTCTCCGAGGTGCTGCGGTTTCCGACGACGGCGTACGATCCGCAGGCGCACGCGGACCAGAAGGCGTGGCTGACGAAAGCCGCGAACGACCTCGGCTTCGTCGCACGCGACGCGGGCAAGGTCACGGAGATCGAGCTGCCCGGACCCGAAGGCGCCCCCGTCCTCGGGCTCGTGATTCACGGTGACGTGCAGCCCGCCGATCCCGAAACGTGGTTCTTCCCGCCCTTCGGAGGTCTGGTCGAAAACGGCTACGTCCTCGGACGAGGCGCCGCGGACGACAAGGGCCCGCTCGTGCAGGCGCTGCTGGCGATGAAGGCGCTCGAGCAGAGCAGGCTGCAACGCACGCATACCATCCGCCTGCTCGTCGGCAGCGAGGAAGAATCCTCCGCGACGGAGATGGCGGAGTACCTCGAACATCACAAGGCGCCCGATTACTCGCTCGTCCTCGATTCCGAGTTTCCGGTGGTCGTCGGCGAGAAGGCGTGGGACGGTCTGGCCCTCGTGGCGCCGGCGGTGTTCACGTCGCGCGATCAGACGAAGCCGTACCGCGTCGACTATTTCGACGCCGGCTCGACGCCGAGCATCGTGCCGGAGCGCGCGGAGATCCGGCTGCGCTGGACCCGCGGCACCGCCGACTGGACCGCGCTCGAGGCGGAGCTGACCGAGGCGAAAAAGAAACTCCCCGAGGGGACACGGCTCGTGTTTCTGGCCGAGGACCGCGGCATGCGGATCGTGGCGTACGGACACGCCGCGCATTCGGGCGTGAATCTCACGGGCGGCCGCAACGCGCTCGTGGCACTCGCGCACGCGCTCGAAGGAAAGCTGCCGCGCGGAGGTGCGGACGACATCCTCGCCTTCGTCCGCATGGCTGGCAAAGACCTCCACGGCACCGGCCTCGGCATCACCGACACGGATCCGCTCTGGGGCCGTTACGGCGTCAACATCGCCACCGTCAAACCGACCGAGGACGACGACACCATTCGCGTCCTCGTCATCAACCTGCGCCGCATCCCGCCGCGCACGGCACCACAGATGCGCGCGCACCTGGAGAAGGTGCTCGCCGACTTCAACGAGCGCACCGGCGCGGAGCTCACCTTCTCGCCGGAGCTCTCGTATTTCGCCGACGAGCCGCTCGGTTTCGATCCGAACGCGAAGATCGTGAAGCGCCTGATGAACGCCTACTCGCGTGCGACCGGCGTGAAGAACCCCAAGCCCGCGATCTCCGGCGGCGGCACGTACGCGAAACGCCTCCCGAACGCGATCGCCTTCGGCATGTGGTTCCCCGGCAAGCCCTACACCGGCCACGACATCAACGAGAAGATCTCGCTCGACGACCTGCACAAAGGCGCGCGCGTGCTGATCCATGCGCTGGTCGACATCGCCACCGGACCGAAGATGGAAGCGCCGTTCGCGCCGTGACGTTTCGCTCGTGCGGTGCTGCACGACTTTCTCCATGACGCGAAGCGGCTCGTCGTCCTGACGGGCGCGGGGTGCTCCACGGAATCCGGCATTCCGGATTACCGGAGTCCCGGAGGGGTGTGGGCGCGGCACAAGCCGATTTACTTCAGTGCGTTCGTGCGGAGCGCCGAGGTGCGGCGGTTCTACTGGGCGCGCTCGTTTCGCGGCTGGCCTCGGTTCGACAAGGCGCGGCCGAATGCCGCGCATCGCGCGCTCGCCGAACTGGAAGCACACGGCCGCGTGCATCAGCTCATCACCCAGAACGTCGACGACCTGCATCAGGAAGCGGGGAGCCGCGCAGTCGTGCAACTGCACGGACGCAATCGCGTCGTGGTCTGTCTCGACTGCGGAGGGGAGACGCCGCGCCAGGAGATGCAGGAGCGGATCGCGGAGCTGAATCCCGGCTGGACGGATGATTCGCTCGATCCCGACGAAGCGGACTTTGCGCCCGATGGCGACGCTGCCGTCGCGGACGAGATCGTCGGCAGCTTCCGCGTGCCCGAGTGCCGTCGCTGCGGAGGCGTGCTCAAACCGGCGGTCGTGTTTTTCGGCGAGTCGGTCCCGAAAGAGAAAGTCGACTACGCGATGCGCCGCGTTGACGAAGCGGACGCGCTGCTCGTCGTCGGGTCGTCGCTCACGGTGTGGTCGGGCTTCCGCTTCGCCAAACGCGCGCACGAGCGCGGCACACCCATCGCCATCGTGAACATCGGCCCTACGCGTGCGGACGACCTCGCGACGCTGAAGATCGAAGAGAAATGCGGCGAGGTGCTCAGCGCCGCCGCAGCTCGATTAGCGTGATCTCCGGCGTCATGCCGAGGCGGAACGGGAAGAGCCAGTAACCGGTGCCGGTGTTGATGTAGAGCTGCGTCGGCGGCAGGTCGTACAGACCCATGTGGTAGCGCAGAAAAAGGCCGGCCAGTGAGAGTCGCAACGGGCGGAATCCGAACTGCCCTCCGTGCGTGTGCGCGGAGAGGGTCAGCGCGGCACCGCGGCGCCGCGCCTCCTCGAGGATCTTCGGCTGATGCGCGAGCACGATCGCGATCGCGTTGGCCGGTTTGCCCGCAAGCGCGCTGGCCAGATCGGGCGCGAGTTGCTTCGACCCTCGACTGCCCGCCTCACGCGCCGCGGGATCGGAGACGCCCGCGATCCACAGATCGCGCAGCGGAACGCCTTCATTGACGAGCAGTCGCATGCGGCTGCCGCGCATCGCCTCGATCGCGGCGACGGGATCGCCGTACATTTCGTGATTGCCGAGCACGGCGTACAGCGGAATGTTCGCGGGCAGCGCGCGCGTGCCGGCGAGCAGCTTCGGGACAAAGTACGGATCGTCGTCGATGAGATCGCCGGCGATCAGCACCGCATCCGGCTGCAGCGATCCCGCCGTCGCAAAGATGCGCTCGAGACGCGATGGGCGTGTGAAGAGGCCGACGTGCAGATCGCCCATCAGTACGAGCTTCGTCCCTTCGGACGACGCGGGGAGATTCGGCACGCGCACCGTCACGCGTTCGACGCGCAACGGGACGATCGCGTGAACGTACCCGATCGCGAATCCGACCAGCACCACCGACAGAAACACACGCGACGGCCAGCGTGCGAAGCGCGCGAACTCCACGCGCCGGAACGGCACCCACGCCAGCAGCACGAGAAAGACGAGGATGGAGTAGAGGATCGCAAACGACGTCCACCCGAACCACAACGGCCCGAGCACGGCCCGCATGACGCGGGCGAAATCCGTGGACGACCGCAGCAGCGGAAAGAACGGCCACATTGCGTTTCCGGCGATCAGCGCGCCGAGAATCCAGCGCCTGCGGCGCGGGTGAATGCGCACGAGCTGGCGATACGTGATCCAGTTGAACGGCGCGAAGACGAGGACGGCGATCGCGAGGAAGAGGAGGACGCGGGTCATGGGGCGGGCCGCAGTATAGGGGTCGCGAGGGGCAACGGGCCGGGCGGCCCGTGTTGTCGGTTATCGGTTGTCGGTTGTCGAGTGCCTTCTCGCGATACCGCACCGACACCGAGAAGCGACAACGCCGGCGGCGCGTTGCCACGTTGTAACGCTCCTCTGGCGATGCCGCACAGAGAACTGACAACCGACAACCGACAACCCGCCACGCGGACAACCGACAACCCGCCAGGCCACCCACCCGCCCCCCAACCACACACGTCGCGAGTGCTATCCTTCCTCTCCAGACACCGGTCAACCAGGAGACCAAAAGCATGACCGTTCAGGCCGCGCCTTCCGCGATGGAGCGGGAGCTGGAGTTCCGCAAGAAGCTCACCGCGATCGCGAATCAGATCAACTCCGCCGAGTCGATCCCGCACATCCTCATGACGCTCAAGGACCGCATCCTCGAGCTCCTCGACGCCGAGCGTCTGACGATCTACGCCATCGACACGAAGAATCAGGAGCTGTACTCGCTCCAGAAAGTCGGCGACCAGCCGAAGGAGATCCGCGTCCCGAAATCCTTCGCGTCGATCGCCGGCTTCACCGCACTGGCGCGCAAGACCATCAACATCAAAGACGCCTACGAAGCGTCGGAGCTGCAGAAGTTCCACGCGAACCTGCGCTTCGACCAGCGCTGGGACAAGCAGACCGGCTTCCGCACGAAGTCCGTCCTCGCCGTGCCCATCCTCTTCGAGAAGTACCTCCTCGGCGTCGTGCAGCTCATCAACAAGCGCCACGGGCCGTCGTTCACCGCCCAGGACGAGGATGCCGCCGAGGAGATCGCACGCATCCTCGGCATCGCGTTCTACAACCAGCACCGCGTCACGCGCCAGTCGAAGCCGTCGAAGTTCGGCGTGCTGATCGACAAAGGCGTTCTCTCTGAAAAAGACCTGGAGGCCGCGGTCAGCAGCGCGCGCGTGAACAACACCAGCGTCGAGAAAGCGCTCATCGACGACTTCAACGTACCGAAAGAGGAGATCGGGCGCTCGCTCGCCGCGTACTACTCGACGCCGTGGTTCAACTACGACGGCGAGCAGATGATCCCGGTCGATCTGAAAGAACGCGTCTCGGCCGACATCTGGAAGAAGCACGTTGCGGCGCCGGTCGAGCGCAAGCCGGGCCTCCTCATCGTGGCCGTCGAAGATCCGCAGGACCTGACGCGCCTCGACGGCATCCGCGCCATGAACCTCGCGCCGCGCTACGACTTCATGGTGGCGATGAAGCACGACATCATGGCGTACATCGCCAAGTCGTACGGCGAACAGATGCAGCAGGACGGCTCGACCGCCGAAAGCGCCGACTGGGCGAAGATCCTCGACTCCCTCGGTGACGGCGAGAAGGTCGAGCTCGAAGACACGCCGAAGGACGAGCCGGAGCTCGATGAAACCGACTCCGGCATCGTGAAGCTCGCGAACCAGCTCATCATCGAGGCGTACGCGAAAGGCGCCTCCGACATTCACGTTGAGCCCGACGGCCCGCGCAATCCGTGCGGCATCCGTCTGCGCATCGACGGCGACTGCCAGAAGTTCATGGAGATCCCGGGCCCGCACCGCAATGCACTCGTGCAGCGACTGAAGATCATGGCCAAGCTCGACATCTCCGAGAAGCGCAAGCCGCAGGACGGCAAGATCCGCTTCAAGTATTCGAAGGGGACGATCGAGCTGCGCGTCGCGACGATCCCGACGGCGAACGGCAACGAGGACGTGGTCATGCGTATCCTCGCCGCATCGAAGCCGCTGCCGCTCGACAAGATGGGCTTCTCCGAGCGCAATCTCACCGCGTTCAAGACGCTGCTCTCGAAACCGTACGGCATCGCGCTCGTCGTCGGTCCGACCGGTTCCGGCAAGACGACCACGCTGCATTCGGCTCTCGGCTTCATCAACACCGAGGACATGAAGATCTGGACGGCCGAAGACCCGGTCGAAATCACGCAGAAGGGTCTCCGTCAGGTGCAGGTGCAGCCGAAGATCGACTTCACGTTCGCCGCGGCCATGCGCTCGTTCCTGCGCGCCGATCCGGACGTGATCATGGTCGGCGAAATGCGCGATCACGAGACGGCGGCGATCGGCATCGAGGCCTCACTCACCGGTCACCTCGTCTTCTCGACGCTGCACACGAACTCGGCGCCGGAGACGATCACGCGTCTGCTCGACATGGACATCGATCCGTTCAACTTCGCCGACGCGCTCCTCGGCATCATGGCCCAGCGCCTGATCCGCGTGCTCTGCCCGAAGTGCAAGGAGGGCTACCAGCTCACGCCGGAGGAGTTCGAGGAGATCATCGAGGCGTACGGCTACGACTACTGGCCGGGGACGGGCATCACGTATTCGCCCGAGCTGACGCTGTATCGCCCGAAAGGCTGCCCGACGTGCAACAACACCGGCTACAAGGGACGCATGGGCGTGCACGAGTTGCTGGTCGGCACGGACGAGTTGAAGAAGGCGGTGCAGGCGCGCTCGCCGATCGACGAGTTGCGCCGCCTCGCGATGCAGCAGGGGATGCGCACGCTCATGCAGGACGCGGTGGAGAAGGCGTTCAAAGGATTCACCGACATCAAACAGGCGCGTGCCATCGCCGTGAAGTGACATGCAACTGACGGTCGAGATCGCCGCGGCGGGAGCGCCGCCCGAGGGTGCCGCGGTCGTCGTGCAGGTGCGCGACGCCGCGGTGGCCGACGAGGCGTCCGTGCTGCTCGGCGAAGCACGCGCGACGTGGAGCGGTGTGGTCGCGCGCGTGCAGGTCGACGCGGAGCTGACCGGCGCCCCGATCGTCTTCGTGCACGTCGATTGCGACGGCGACGGCGAGATCAGCAAAGGCGACTACATCACCATGCAGTCGTATCCGGTCGGGACGGCTGGAGCGGTGCGGGTGGAAGTAAAAAAAGTCTAGGGAACGCCGGCGTCCGCGCCGGCTGGGGCGGCAGCGTCCCGCTGCTGCGCGGCGTTACCCTCCGGAACGCTCGCGTTCGGGAGGAGCCGACAGCCAGTCGGCCACGGCCTGTGCGATCGGCTGTCCCGTCCGATCCTCGATGAACAGAAATTCGCCGCCGGTGTTGATCTCGAGGAACACGTGCTCTCCCTCCGGCGTGCGGCGCACGTCGATGGCGCCGTAGATCAGGCCGAAGCGGCGCATCATCGCGAACAACCGTTCTTCCACGTCACGCGGGATCGTGCACGCCTCGACGCGTGACTGGCCGAGGCTCATGCGGAAATCGACTTCGTAATCGGTGCCGCGGGCGTCGATGGCGGCGGGGAAGATGCGGTCGCCGACGATGGTGATGCGCAGGTCCGCCGACGCGGGGATGTACTCCTGAAAAATCACCGGCGAGAGCCGCACGGAATCGATCTTCGCGAGCTCCTCCTCGCGTACGAGGCGCGTCTCGCGCCACACCTGGTGCGTGCACGAGAACGTCTTGAAGATCGTGCGACCCACGCCCTCTCTCTCGATGAACGCACGCGCCGCGTCGGGATCGCTCGTAACGAGCGTGCGCGGCGTACGCAATCCGAGCGCGCGCGCGACGCGCAACTGTAGTGCCTTGCGTCCCGCGACGTCATCCGCCGCGGGAGGATTCATCCACGGCACCTCCAGCAACTGCCAGAGTCCGTGCGTCGCCTCCTGCCATTCGTTCGCGACGAACGACCACGCATCCGCGTTCGCGCCGACCGCGGTCAGCGTCGGATGCTGCGGCCGCCGATACCACGCCGAGCGCGCGTGCGCGAGATCGACGACCCTGCCCTCCACGCGATAGTCGATGGCCGGGCGCGCGCCGTTGCGTCCGTAGTCGAACGTCAGCGTCGCGCGCTCCGGCAGGTCGGCGAGGTCGAGCAGCAATGTCTCGTGACCCGCACGCCCCAGCAGGTCGAGGACGCGCGTGGCGTGCGGGTCCTCGGCATGGGAGACGACGACGATCACGACTGGTCCTGATCGAGGATCACGCCGTTCAGCAGCGCCAGGGTTTGATCGTACTGCTGCTGCAGCGCTTCCGCCTGCGCCTGCGCGTGCGCGAGCGCATCCGCGATGCCCTGCAACTGCGCGTCGAGCTGCATCACCTGCTGCATGACCTCGTTCTGCGCCCCCGCGTCCTGCGCGCCCGGGGCCTGATGTCCCGTCGCCATCGCGAACGGCAGCGCGTTGCCGCCACCGGCGGCGCCGCCGATGCCGCCGATGCCACCCGGCAGGCGCGTGCGCGGATCGACCTGGTCGAACTTCACCGGACCGCGCGGGTCGATCGGATCGAAGCGTTTGTCGAAGACCATCTCCTTCTTCGTGTCGACGATGACTTCCTTCTTCGTGTCCAGACGGATGTCTTTGACGAGCTCTTTTTTGGTGTCGAGCGGGACGTCCTTCGTCGTCTCCTTGATCGTCACGGGAGGGGAGCAGAGGCTGTTTGCCGCGCTGATGTCGCCCGCGCTCAATCCGTCGCGCTGTCCGATCAGCGCGCCCGGCGGATTGATCGGCACGATCGTCGGCTTGTCGTTTTTCGAGAACGCCTTCGCGCCGTAATGCATGATCGAGCCGTAGTCGTACGGGCCGACGTCGTCGCCGTCGGTGATGTGCTGGTTGAAGTTGTGCGTGGCCGCGGGCTCGATGTTCTCCCACTTGATCTGCACGAAGAGGTCGCGGTCCTCGCGGCTCTGTTCGTGCCACAGACCGATGACGTGGCCGATCTCGTGGATGGTCTGCCCGCGCAGGCAGCCGGCGGCGAGGTTCACGAACTGCTGGCCGCCCCGCCGTCCGACGTGCGACGAGCAGCCGGTGCCGGGACGGAACGTGATCCAGTCCGGCTCGTTCGAGCGGACGACGAACTTGTAGTTCGTTTTCTCCTCCCAGTGCGCGATGGCCTCGGTCACGCGTTCTTTGCTCGGCAGCGCGGGGTCGATGGTGTAGGGGATGCGGCAGTTCTTCCAGCGGAACTTTTCGCCGGTGATCACCACCGCTTCCGGCATCCCTTCGCGGATCGCCTCGGTCTGCTGCTCGACCTCCGCCACCGTGCCGAGGACGATGTCGCCTTCGAAGATGGCGAGACCATCGACGACGGAGTACTGCACTGCCACGTTCCCCTGTTTGAGCGGAATGATGGCGGTGCGAAGGTCACTGCTCTGCAGCAGCTCGCCGTCCGTCTGCCGTTCGCCACCGCCGTCACCGCGGCCACCGCGCCGTTTGTCGATCGCCATAGACCCTCCTTTGTATAAAGAAGGAGGGACGCGGTTGCTGAGTTCCCTACCGGCAATTACGGAGCGCCGTCACCGTCGTCTCCGCCGATCCGGAAGCGGCGGCGCCCCTCGACGGGCCGGAACGGCATCGGACCATGCGGGTCATCCGGATCGGTGGCTCCGAACGCCGATTCGCGCGGCGCGAGGCGGTTCGCCGCTTCGATGTCTCCGGCGCTGAGGGCGATGCGCTGGCCGATCGCCGCGCCCGGTGGGTTGATCGCGACGATCGTCTCCCTCCCGTTCCGCGTGAAGACGCGGCTGCCGTAATGCATGATCGAGCCGTAGTCGTACGGCCCGACGTCGTCGCCGTCGGTGACCCTCTGGGTGAAGTTGTGGAGTTGCGAAGGGTCGATGTTCGCTTCCTCGATCCGCACGAACTGGTCGCGGTCGTCGCGGCTGTGCTCGTGCCAGAGCCCGACGACATGGCCGATTTCGTGGATGGTCTGGCCGCGCAGACAGCCGGGGCCGAGATCGACGAACTGCTGCCTGGTCTGACGTCCGACGCTCGACATGCAATCCGTGCCGGCGCGGAACGTGACGAAGTCGTTTTCATTCGTCCGTTGGACGAAGCGGAATCGCGTGTGCTCTTCCCAGTGCGCGATGGCTTCCCGCACGCGCTCGGGGTTCGGGAGGTTCGGCGCGATCGTGAAGGGGACGCGGGCGCCCGGCCAGCGAAAGCGTTCTCCCGTGATGACGACGCCTTCGGTCGCGACGCGTTGACGCAGCAGCGCGGTCTGCCGTTCGACCTCGTCGACGGTGCCGAGGATGATGTCGGTCTCGAAGACCGCAAGATCGCCGACGACGGCGTACTGCACGGTCACGATGCCTTTGTTGAGTGCGATGACCGCGGTGCGGACGGTGTCCGTCATGGTCCCTCCTTTACTATCGAAGGAGGGACCCACGGCTGGACTTTCCTACCTGCAATTTCGGAGCGGCAGCGCTCCGCCCTACTTGATCTCGACGGGCGGATCTTCGTTGAGCAGGTTCACGCTCTGCTTCCGCACGTCCTCGCGATACTTCGCCACGTCTTCCGCATACAGCCTGTTGAAGTCGGCGAGCACGGTGCGCAGCTCCGCCTCCGCCCGCGCGAGATACGCGAGCTGCGACTGGGTCGGCGCGTCCCACGAAGACTGCAGCGCGAACAGCGGATAGCTGATCTTCGACCAGACGTCCGTCTCCGGCGGGATGCCTTTCGTTTTCGGCGGCTGCCACAGGCGGAGCTCCATCCGGTCGAGCTTTTCCTTCAGTTGATTGCCGCTCTTCACGAGCGGATCGGGCTCGGCGCCCGGTTCGTCTTTCTTCAGCTTTGCCGCGACCGCGTCGATGTCGGCCCGCGTTTTCATGATCCGCGTAATCGCCTCGGACGCCGCTTCCTGCATGCGTCCCGCGCGCTGGATCGTGTCGAACTTCTGCTGGCGCTGTTCGGCGGTGAACGCTTCGCGTGGATCGGGAAGCACGCGCACGCTCTGTTTCGCCTCATTGCCGCGGAACCGGATCGTCACCGTATAAGTCCCCGGCACCACCTCGGGGCCCGTGCGCGGGCGGAACTCGTCGCCGTCATCGCCGCTCGGCGGACGCTTGAACGCATCCGTGCGCAGCTCCCACGTCGTGCGATTCACGCCGAGCTTCGCCGGACCTTTGAACTTGCGGATGACTTTCCCCGCGGCGTCGGCCACTTCGATCTCCACCTCGGGCGGCTTGTCGCCGGACGCCGCGGGCTTGCTTTCGGCGGCCTTCTGCTCCTGCCTGATCTTCGTCGCCTCCGGCTCCTTCGGCACGTCTTCCACGACGATCGGTGCGCCCGCCTCGGACACGATCGGCTTCGCACCGGAGTCGCGCTCGCGCGCTTTGCGCTCGCGTTCCCTTTCGTCCGTCGGATGCGGCAGGCCGGGGAGATTCAGTGAGTACGTGAGCAGCGCCCCGTAAGGCTCGTTCTCGCCACGGAACTCGGCGTCCCCGAGAAAACGCGCGCCTTCCTTCTGGCGGATCGTGTAGGCCTGCGCGTCGGGAACTTCGAAGAAATGCAGCGCCTTGTTCATCGTCTCGCTCGAGACGGTGCGCAGCGGACGAATGTCGTCGAGCACGTACGCGGCGCGGCCGTGCGTGCCGATGACGAGATCGTGCTCGCGCGGATGAACGGCGAGTCCCATCACCGAGACAGTGGGGAAGCCGTGCTTCCACTTCATCCACGAGCGGCCGGCGTCGGTGCTCGTCCAGAGACCGAACTCCGTACC
Organism: Thermoanaerobaculia bacterium; assembly: GCA_035629395.1. Lineage (GTDB taxonomy): Bacteria > Acidobacteriota > Thermoanaerobaculia > Gp7-AA8 > Gp7-AA8 > QHVT01. The sequence continues at coordinate 160,973 of DASPHZ010000084.1, read as the reverse complement.
GAGGAAGAGGAGCTCGGGATCGACCGGGTCCTGCTCGATGGCGAGCGCGTAGCCCTGGACGTCCTTCGTCGCGAGCGACGTCCACGTCTTGCCGTAGTCGGTGGTGCGATACACGTATGGGGTCCAATTCGAGCGGCGGTGATCGTCGAGGACGATGAACGCGGTGCCGGCATTGTGGCGCGAGGCTTTGATCTCCGGGATCCACGTATTCGCGGGGACGCCTTTGAGGTTCGCTTCGACGCTGGTCCACGTCGTGCCGCCGTCGCGCGTGACGTGTACGCGACCGTCGTCCGTGCCGGTCCAGATCACACCGCGCTCGATCGGGCTCGGCGCGATGGTGAGGATGGTCGTGAAGTTTTCGGCGCCGGTGACGTCGAGCGTGAGGCCGCCGCTCCTGCCCTGGTTCTGCCACTCCTTGCGATTGCTGGTGAGGTCGGGGCTGATCGTCGTCCACGAGTCGCCGCGGTTCGTCGATTTGTGGACGAACTGGCTGCCGTAATAGACGGTGTTCGGTTCGAACGGGTCGATGGCGATGGCGGCGTTCCAGTTGAAGCGCAGCGCGCCGCCCTCGGGATGCGGCGGCCGGATGTCCTTCCGCTCGCCGGTGCGCAGGTTCCAGCGCACGAGGTAGCCTTCCTGCGACATCGCGTAACCGGTCATCGGATCGCCGGGAATCGGCATCGTCGCGAAGCCGTCGCCGAAGCCGACCTCCTGCCAGTCCCAGTTGCGGATGCCCGCCGTCTCCCACGTCGTGTTCGGCCCTTTCCACGAGCCGTTGTCCTGCATGCCGCCGTAGACGTTGTACGGACGCTCGTCGTCGAGAGCGATGTGGTAGTACTGGGCGAGCGGCAGCGTCGTCACGAAGCGCCAGCTCTGGCCGCGGTCGTGGCTCTCGGCGATGCCGCCGTCGTTGCCGGTGTAGATGTGCGAGGGATCGTTCGGATCGATCCACATCGCGTGATAGTCGGGATGGACTTTCGCGAACGGCACGAGCACTTTGAACGTGCGTCCGCCGTCGTTCGAGACCGAGACGAGGGAGTGGATGTTGTAGACGCGGTTCGGATCCTGCGGATCGACCGCGATCTGTGCATAGTAGAACGGGCGGTTGGCGATGTCGTGCTCGGTGTTGACCGCGGCCCATTTGCGTCCGCCGTCGTCGGAGCGCAGCAGTGCGCTCTTCTCCGCTTCGACGAGCGCGTAGACGACGTTCGGATTGGAGCGCGCGATGGCGATGCCGATGCGTCCCAGCGTGCCTTTCGGCATGCCGTCCTCCTCGGTCATGCGCTTCCACGTCGCGCCGCCGTCGTGCGTGACGTGCAGGCCCGAGCCGGGACCGCCGGAGTTGAAGAACCACGGCCAGCGGCGGTACTCCCACATCGCGGCGAAGAGCTTGTTGGGATTGCTCGGATCGACGACGAGGTCCGCGGCGCCGGTGCGGTCGTTGACGAAGAGGACTTTCGTCCACGTACGGCCGCCGTCGGTCGTCTTGAACACGCCGCGATCGGCGTTCTGTCCCCACGCCTGTCCCATTGCCGCCACCCAGGCGACGTTCGGATCGCGCGGATGGAGCACGATGCGATGAATGCGCTCGGTTTTTTCGAGTCCGAGGTGCTGCCACGTGCGGCCACCGTCGAGGGATTTGTAGATGCCGTTGCCGACCGACATCGAGTTGCGGGGGTTGCCTTCGCCGGTGCCGACCCAGACGATATCGGGACTGGGCTGGAAGATCGCCAGCGCGCCGACCGCGGCGACCGGCTGATCGTCGAAGATCGGCGCGAAGTTGAAGCCGCCGTCGACCGACTTCCATACACCGCCCGTGGCCGCGCCGACGTAAACGACGTCGGTGTTCGACTCGACGACGTCGACCGCCGCCACGCGCCCGCTCATCGACGCGGGCCCGATCGAGCGCGCGCGCATGCCGGCGAGGAGCTCGGGATCGACCTGTGCGGAAAGCGGGAGGGAGAGGAGAGAGAGAACGAGAAGGGCCGCCAGTCTCTGCATCAGCATATGGCCGGGGATTCTAGAATCGGCGGCGATGGCGACAAACAGGTTCTTTCAGGACGACGCATGGCGGACCGGCCATCTCGACGGCTGCAGCGTCGAAAAGCTGGTCGGCGACGACGCGCTCGTGTTCCTCAAACCGCGCGATCGCGCGTGGCAGCGGTTCTACCTCGATGCGGGGCTGGGGTTCTGGCAGGAGACCGAAGAGCCGGAAGATCAGCCGCGCGTCGATTTCGGTGCGCGCTTCGGCGTCGTGGGGCAACGGATCGGCAGGATTCGCTGCGAGCCGGGGCCGCGCATTCGCGTGGAGATCGGGGAGGGGGAGTTGGTGCTCGACGGGGACGGCGTGCGGTTCGCGTGAGCAAAAAAAGAGCGGCGACTCGCGTCGCCGCTCTTCGAGATTGCGTTCGTTCTGGTTAGGTCGTGGTCGTCGCCGACGTGCCGGTCGCGGCGGTGTCGGTCGTGCCGCCCGTCGCGGACGTGTCGGTGCCGCCGACCGTCGCCGTGTTGGCCGAGGTGTCGGTTTCCATCGACATCGTGGTCGTCTGCGTCGTCTCGGTCGTGACCATGGCCGTGTCGGTTGCGACGGTGTCCGTCGTCACGGTCTCGGTCGATTCGGCTTCGCCGCCGCCCTTGCAGGCAACGGTGGCGACCAGCGCCGTGGCGCAAAGAAACGTTACGAACTTCTTCATTCAGTTCTCTCCTGTCTGTTTCTACTCAATGCGATTTTTGAGAGCCCGGGCCAACTGAGTGCTCTGTTTGCCTGATCACCCCATTTCGCAAAGCGATTCACAGAAAGGTAACGCACGACGCGGGCCAACTGCTGGCGCCGCTCAGTCCGGGAAGGGCGCCGGGTCGATTCCGGGGATGATCCGCAGGGCGTTTTTGTAATAGATCTTCTTCAGCACCTCGTCCGGCAATCCGAGGCCGTACATCTTCCAGAACGCATGCCGTTTCCGGTAATAGTCGAAGTATTCGTCCTCGGTCTCGAGCACGCGAAAGTACGTGTGGTACTCGGCCGGATTCCAGATGTCTTTTCCCATCAGCACGCGGTCCTGGTACTTGATGAGAAACGCGCGCGCCGCGCGAGGCTGACGGCCGAGCTCGTGCAGGACGGCGCCGATCTCGGTGGAGACGTTCGGCAGCTCGTCGAGGAGCTTGCCGAGGCGGCCGAGGTCATGGCCGAACCAGCCGAGGTGAGCGTCGATGAACTTCGTCTTCGGGTGTTTGCGGAAGAGATTGTGCTGCTCGCCCATGGTCTGTTCGAACGAGGCGAACTTCGTCGCGTCGTCGCGGCGCCGGTCGGGGAACTGCTGCAGCTCGAGCCAGCGCTCGTTGTACTTGTCGACCGGCGACCAGAACGCGACCGGCTCTCCTGTGTGAATCAGGACCGGAATCCCGAGCTCGCCCGCCTTTTTCCAGATCGGGTCGAGGCGCGCGTCGTCCGTCGGGACGCGCTTGCCTGACGCGTCGGTGAGGAACATGCCGAGGTTCTTGAAGATCTTCAGGCCGGCGGCGCCGTTCTTCACGTCCTGCTCGAGCTGCGCGGCCGCGTTCGCGCCGAAGTTCGGCTCGTCGATTTTCCGCAGGTCGATGTTCGCGAAATGGACGAAGCGCGGCCTCGTCATCACACTCATGTTCTGCTGCAGCGCGGAACCGCTGCCGCCGCTGAGGTTGACCATGACCTGCAGGTTGATGCCGTCCATGTCCGCGAGGAGCTTCTTCACGTCCGTGACGTTGCGCTGATGGTTGTGCACGTCGATGAACGGGTACTTTGCGCGCGTGCGCGGATGCTGCGGGACGACGAGCGTCGACTTCGGGTCGTACTCCTCGAACGTCAGCGTCGCCGGCTGCGGCTTTCCCTCTTCCTGAGCGGAAAGCGGCAGCGCGGCGACGCAGAAGAAGAGGATCGCGGCGTACTGCCGCATCAATGCACCATCACGGGTACGGACGCCTGCACGTTCTCCCACTTCATCGTGAGCGCCTTGGCGTCGATGCCGATGTTGAACGTCTCGACCGCGTCTTTGAGCGGGGTGACGGTCATCTTCACGCGGCCGAGGTCCTGCTTCTCGTCGTAGCCGTTGTTGCCCCAGAGGCCGCTCTGCTTGCTGACGATGAGCGTCCACTCTTTCTCACCGGGGATGGTGAAGAGGTGGTACGTGCCGGCGGGGACGTGCAGATTGCCGAGCATGAGGTCGCCGGCGGTGGTGAGAGTCGTCGCGGCATTCGCGCCGGTGCGCCACACTTTGCCGTAGGGGACGAGCTCGCCCATGATCACGCGGTTGCGCTTCGAAGGCGCGCTGTAGTCGATGGTCACGGCTTTCCCTTTGAGGGTGGTCGTGGCCTTCGCGGGAGGGCTGAGCGGTTTCTTCGGTTCCTGGGCGGTGGCGACTGCGGCGGCAGAGAACAGACAGAGAGCGAGGGCAATGGTTTTGCGCATGGCGCGGATGATCGCACGGGCGCCCGCTTCTTTTGCGACAAGAGGTAGCGGCTGTGTGATCGAACGGTGAACGCGCCCGCCGCGGCCGGCACGGCCTCTCTGGTCGTACTCCGCCCTCCCGTGCGACGATGGTCCCCATGGACGACGAACTGCACCTCGCTGTCGCGCAGGGAGACATCGCGCGAGTGCGTTCGCTCCTCGAGCAAGGTGCGGACGTCAACGCTTTCGATGAGCTGGCCAAGACTCCGCTCCACTACGCCGCGCGTGAGGAGCACGTCGAGCTCACCGCGCTGATGCGCGCGCGCAAGCGGACGAGGGGAGACGGCCCGCGAGTGGCGCAGCTCCTCGAGGACGCCGCTACCGCCCGCCGCCCATCACGATGAACGGCGCCCAGTAGAACGGGTGCCGCCACGCTTCCTTCTTCCGCAGCGCGAGCTGCGCCCGCCGCAGAGCCTCGGCCTTCGTGCGGCCGTTCCGGGCGAGCTCGCGATGGAACGCGATCATGAGCTCCGCGGTGCTCACGGACGCCGCTTTCCACTGACTGACGACCGTGCTGCGACAGCCCGCCATCATCAGCGCCCACGACATGCCGATCATCCCTTCGCCCGCGCCGATGCGTCCGCGCGCGGTATCGCATGCGGACAGCACGGCCAGATCCGCATCGAGCTCCAGTTCGAGAATTTCGCGTGCCTCGACCACACCGTCCTCGCCATCCGTCGGCGTGAGCAGCACCGCCGAGTACAGCGGCCACCGGTCCTGCATCACGCCGTGCGTCGCGAGATGCAGCACGCGATGCCGCGGCGCCTCTTCCTTGAACCGCTTCTCCGCCGCGGCCGCGCCCGTATAGACCGTGTGCTTCGGATAGAGCTGCGCGATCTGCCGCACTTCGTGCGTCGTCTCCGGCAGCGGCCCGAGGTCGACGCCGCGGAGGGTGGCGCGCTCGCGCGTGACGTTCGTATCGAACTGCGGATCGCCGAGGGCGAGGAGCGAGGACGCGCGGGGCGTGAACGACGGCTGCCGCGCGTTGCGCAGCATCGTCAGCGACGGCGCGTAGAACATCGCGTAGCGCGCGATCATCGGCTCACCGGTCGCATCGAGCAGCGCATGGAACGGGAGCTCCCACAGGACCCCGTCCGGCACGATGCACAGCGTCGCGCGACCGCCGATACGGCGCGCCACCCGTGCGACGAGCAGGTCGTACATCGCGCGGGCGCCGCGCGCGTAATCGACACGGCGATTGGCGATCGAGGTCACGACCTTCTCCACGCGTGCGATCAGCTGGTCTTTCGTGATCGGCACGCGCACCGCGTCGACGTGCACTTTCCCGTTCGCGTCGCGCGTCGCCGCGAAGACGAGTGTTGCGTCCTTTCCGACCGAATACGAAATGACGGCGAGATCCGGCGACGCCAGCAGCGACGCGAGGTCCACCTCCGCCCGCGCTTCCGCTTCCGGCAGCCGTTGTCCGTGACGCAGCGCGAGCTCCGCCTGCAACCGATCGACCGCATGACGCGCCTGATTCAGCGCCTGCTCCGTCTCCGCGAGATGGCGTCCGCTCCTGCGGGCGGCGAGATAGGCCTGATTCGCCGCGCGCAGGTTCCGTTCGACCTCGTCCTCCGCCCGGCGCTCCGCCGCGGTGACGGCGTGGCGCATGTCCTCGCGGTTGTGCGTCAGCACGTCGGTGACCGCGCGAGCTTTCACGAGCTCCGTGACCGCCAGCGCCGTCTGATACTGTCCCTGTTCGACGAGCAGGTCGGCGAGCTCGTAATAGACCTCCACCTGCTGCCCGAAGAAGCTCGCGCGGCGGAGGGCGTCTCCCGTGAGGTCCGCCCGCGCACCCTCGACGATCGTAATCGCCTCCTCGAGCAACTGCCGCGCCTCGTCGGGACGGCCGCGAGCGCGCAGCGCGCGTGCGACGAGCATGTAGCCGGCCGGATTGTCCGGCGCCGTCGCGCGCACCTCTTCGGCGGCGAAGACGGCTTCGTCCAGCCGCCCCTGACGCCGGAGCAGGTCGGCCACCGCCGCCTTGTAGTCGAACGCGTCGCTGTTGCTCGAGCTCAGCGCCACGTCCGACATGGCGGCCGCGGTCTGCTCGAGCAGGCACGCCGCTTCGGCGAGCCGGTCGAGCTCGATCAGGATGTCCGCGTGCATGCCGATCACGCCGATCTGGTACTGGCGGTAGTCCGCGGCGAGCTCCTGAGCCTGTTCGATCAGCAGCAGCGCTTCCTCGCGCCGGTTCGCATCCCGCGCGATGTTGGCGATGTTCGCGAGCGCATACGCCGCCCAGACGCGGTTTCCCGCCTCGAGCAGCGTGGCGAGCGCGCGGCGGTAGTAGGGGCCGGAGAGCTCGGTGTCGCCGATGGTCGCGTGGAGGTTGGCGAGGGCGTGCCACGCGCCTCCTTCGCCCCAGCGCCAGCCGTACTCGATGGTCTTCTGCAGCGCCAGCTCCGCGGCGGGGAGCGCCTGGCGGAAATCGTGGCGGCGGCCGGCGAAGATGGCGTAGTTGTGCGCCGCGCGAATGGCCTTACGCGGATCTTCGAGCGTGTCGACGCTGTACGCCGCCGCGCCCATGAGCGCGAGCCCTGCCTCGACCGATCCGCTGAGGCGCAGCGCTTCACCGAGGGCGGCCTGCGCGTTGGCGATGGCATCGCAGTCGTTCGCTTCCGTGGCGAGAAACAAACTCGCCTCGCCCCAGGCGACGGCGGCGGGGAAGTCGCCCGTCACGCGGATGCAGACGGAGATGTTGCGCAGCGCCGCCGCCTCGGCTGCGAGATCGTTCGCCCTGCGGTGATAACCGGCGATGAAGTCGAGCGCTTCGACGGAATCCGCCGCGGTCGCTTTCGCTTCGTCGCCGCTCCGGCCGGTCGCGGCCACGACGTCGTTCAGCGCGAGGTCGTAGACGGCCTCGGCGAGATCGGCGCCGTCGTTTTCCGACGATTCGTCGACGATGCGCCTGCGCTCATCGTCCGACTTTGCGTCGATGAACCTGCGCGCGGCCCGCTGCTCGACGGTTTCCGCGACGCGTAATTTGTCGTTTTCGGCGGTGAGGATCCAGCGCTGCGGCAGCGGGCGGATCGCGCGTCGCGCGTTTTCCGTCGTCCCATACCCGATGAGCTCAACGCGAATCTCGTTTCCGTCGAACGAAACGACGCGGTACGACTCGATGACCGGACAGCGATAGCGGTCGATGGTCTCGCGGACGCTGAACCATTCGTTGGCGCCCAGGTTGTCGGCGGCGGCAAGGGTGCGAAAGGCGGGAACGGAATCCGCGGAGAGCGCGGCGATGAAGGACTTGGCGATCGACTCTGCGTCGATCGCAAGCGCGAGCACGACAGCACCGATCATCATGATTACCGGAAGTGTAACTTCCCGGAGTCATGAACGGCCGATCGTCAATTCATCCGGTCTGCCGTCGAGGGAGGTTCGGAAGCCGATTTGTCGCGCCGGCAGCAGCGCGCCGTGGCGTGGCAGAACACTTCGTCGGGCGACTCACCAGTGAACCAGCAGTCGCAATTCTGGCACTCGATCAGATCGGGCGGCGGCGTCATCGGTCTTTCTCCGATGTTACAGTTGTGCAAGAACGCGGCCGATCCAGCAATTCGAGGACTAAATTGAGCGCGGTCGCGATCTGCTCCGCGTCCGCGGGGTTGAAGCCGCCGATGTAGTACTGCCCGCCATTGGGCGCGCGGAAGAACATCATCCCGCCGGCGCCGCCGTTCTCACTCGTCTCGAAACGCCCGCCGCGATACCGCGACAGCACCCGCCGCAGCTTCGCGCTCTTCTCTGCCCGTTCGTCGCCCACCACGAGGAAGGGTAGCCGCGAAGAAGCGACTCCCATGCGAGTCTCTACCGTCATTGGAGTTCTGTGCAGGATCGTGCTCGAAATCGCGGTCTGCGTGCGAGTTACGCCACACGGTGTGACGGAGCGCCGAGCGTCGGACGCCGGCGCTCCTACATCTGCGTGAGGACGTTCTGCAGGTCGACGAAATCCGCGGGCTTGGTCAGATGCACGTTGAACCCGGCGTCGAGCGCTTTGCGCTTGTCTTCCGCCTGTCCGTAGCCCGTCAGCGCGATGAGGTACACATGCGACCCGATCTGCTCCCGCACGCGCCGCGCGATCTCGTAGCCGTCGATGCCCGGCAATCCGATATCGACGAGCGCCACTTCCGGCGGCGACGCCAATAGCTTCTCGAGCCCTTGCATCCCATCCTCCGCCGCCTCGACCTTGTGCCCGAGCTGCCGCAGCTTGATGCGCAGCAGATCGCGAATGTCCGCGTTGTCTTCGATCACGAGAATGCGTCGCGAGGTGACCGAAGCCGCGGCAGGACGCATCTCGCGCTTCTGCGCCGGAGCCGGCGTTGCCAGCGGCAGGCGGATCACGAACTCCGATCCGCTTCCGCGTCCGCGGCTGTACGCCCGCACCGTTCCGCGATGCAGATGCACGAGCTTTTTCACCAGCGTGAGCCCCACGCCCATGCCGCCGTCGGAGCGGTCGATCGTCGTCTCGCCCTGCATGAACATGTCGAAGACGCGCGTGAGCATCTCCGGCGCGATGCCTTTGCCGTTGTCGCGCACGCGCAGCACCACGTCCTCCGCATCGCTCTCGACGAACACGTCGACCTCGCCGCCCGGCGGCGTGTACTTGATCGCATTCGACAGCAGGTTGTTGACGACCTGCTCGAGCCGCACCGCATCGCCGCGCACCACCGCGTGCGAGATCGTGTTGTGCATCGCCAGCCGCAGCCTCCGCGCTTCCGCACGGGGACGCATCATCTCGACGCAATGCTCCGTCACGTCGGCGACGTCCACTTGCGTGAGATGCAAAGGGATCTTGCCGGTCGTGACGCGTGCGATGTCCAGCAGGTCGTCGACGAGCTTGGCGAGATGCCGCGTCTGCCGCACGAGGATCGCGTGCTCGTTCGAGATGCCGGTCGTCGAGTCGCCCAGCGAATCGACGGCGAGGGAGATCGCCGCGAGCGGGTTGCGCAGCTCGTGACTGAGCATCGCCAGGAACTGATCGCGTTCCGCCACGCGCTGCTCGAGCTCCGTGACCAGGTCGCGGAGCTCGTACTGCCGCCGCCGCGCGCGCAATGCCGCCTGTGTGGCGGATACCATCGTCTTCACGCGGATGGGACGCTCGATCAGCGTGACGTTCGCGCGATCGCCCAGCAGCTCGAACGAACGCCCGGTCACTTCCGCCGCCGGCCGCGACGTGAAGATGATGAGCGGGACATCCGACCATGCGGCCTGCTGGTCGAGCACCTCGCCCACGCAGCGCATGCCGCGCGAGTCGAGCGCTTCCTCCGTCACCATGATCGCGCCGCACCCTTCCGTGACGGACGCGCACAGCGCATCGACGTTCGGCGACACCGCGGCGTCCATGCCCGCGGTGCGCAGCGCCGCGCACGCGAGCTCCGCATCGCGGCCGGTGGGCGCCAGGATCAGAATGCGTTCACTGCGACCTTCCAGGGGCAACTCTTTCTCCGAAGCCTGCGAACGACGCGGGGATGCTGGCGTCGAGAAGCGGCGTGCCCGAAAGCACGCCGTGGAATTCCGTCAGCGGCGGCCCGACCGTCAATCCCTCGGCGCCGATCGCAAACGGGCGAATCGCTTTTTCGTGCGCGCCGCTGCGTTTCTTCACCACCGACACGGCCTTGCGCAGCTCCCCCGCGAGCTCGAAGTAACGCATGAGGATCACGCAGTCGGCGAGATAGCTCACGTCGACCGGCGCCATCATGTTCTGTCCGACGACGCCGTGCTGTGCGACGACGAGCAGCGTCGCCACGCCGCGCTGGCCGAGGTACGTGAGCAGCTCGTGCATGTGAATCGTGAGGAAGCGCTCTTCCGGCATCGCGTTCACGTAGCCGTTGAGGCTGTCGATGATGAGCACGCTGATGTCGCGCTTCTCGACCTGCTCGCGCACGAGCTGCACGAACTCGCCCGGCGGCACTTCCGCGGGATCGATCTGCTGGATCGCAATCTGTCCGCTGGCCTCGAAGTCTTCGACGCGCATGCCGATCGACGAAGACCGCATCAGCATCGTCGCGCGGCTCTCGTCGAAGAGGAACATGGCCACGTTCTCACCGCGCTCGGCCGCGGAGGCGGCGTATTGCGAGGCGAGCGCCGATTTGCCCGAGCCCGCGGGACCCATGATCAAGGTGCTGGTGCCGCGGTCGATGCCACCGCCGAGGAGCGTGTCGATCGCGGCGATGCCGCTCGTGAGGCGGCCGGCCTTCCTCTCGTGAGGATGCTCCGCCGCGATGAGGCGCGGGAAGACGACCAGGCCGCCGGTGCGGATCGTGACGTCGTGAAACCCGCCGCGATACTTCACGCCGCGCAGTTTCGAGACGCGCATGCGCCGCCGCTCCGCGCCGTACACCGGCGCGAGCTGTTCGAGCAGCAGCACGCCGTGCGCGAGCGTCAGCAGTTGCATGTCCCCCGACGCGACGTCCTTGTCGTCGAGCAGCAGCACGGTGCACTGGCGTCCGACGAAATACTGTTTGAGGCCGAGGATCTGCCGGCGATAGCGCAGCGGACTCTGTGCGAGGAGGCGCACTTCGGCGAGCGAGTCGATGACGACGCGGTGCGGTTTCACGCGCTCGACCGCTTCCATCATGCGTCGCGTCGCTTCGCCGAGCTCCACCTCGGACGGATGAAAGAGCGTGCTCTCGTCCGAGTCGTCGAGCCGCGCGGCGGCGGAGTACTCGAAGATGTCGATTCCTTCGAGATTCCAGCCGTGCGACTCCGCGACGGCCTCGATCTCGTCGCGCGTTTCCGAGAGGGCGATGTAGAGCACCCGCTCGCCGAGGCGTGCGCCTTCGAGGAGGAAGTGCAGGCCGAGCGTGGTCTTGCCGACGCCCGGATCGCCCATCACCAGGTAGATGCGGTTCTTCGTGAGACCGCCGCCGAGGACGTCATCGAGTCCGGAGATTCCGGTCGTAGCGAGGTCGCGGTTCATGCTCTTTGCCTCGATTCATGACTGTCCCTCCGCCTCGGCGCAGAGCGCCATGATGGCTTTCGAGAACTCATCGACGTCGAACGGCTTCGAAATGACGAGCTTCACGATGTCGAGATCGAGTTTCGTGAGGGCCTGCTGCGATACCGCCGATACCACCGCCACCGGGACATTCAGCTTCGCCGCCTTGAGGAACTCGATCACCTCGAAGCCGTTGACCTCGGGCACCATGAGGTCGAGGACGAGCACCGAGTACTGCTGGGTGCGAAGCTTGTCGATGGCCGTACGCCCATCCATCGCGGTGTCGATTTCCACCCGCATGCGCGTGAGGAGCTTTTCGACGAGACGGCGGATGGCCGGGTCGTCTTCGACGACCAGGGCGCGGTATCGACCGGAGGCGGGGACGGTGTGCACGTCCGTCATGGAAGTCACGCCAGTGTATCAGTTCGGTTGCAGCCGGGACCGGCGCAGTGCAAACGCGAAACCACCCGTTGCGCCTGGCGTAAACTCGCGCCATGAAGAAACTTGCGGTTCTCGTGTGCTCGCTCGTGGTGTGGGCTGTGCCCGTCGCGGCGCAGGAGCTTTCGGCCGCGGATCTCGACCGCCGCAGGAAGGCGCTCAACGACCTGCTGCACGAACAGTGGGAGTACACGCTGCGGGTCTCGCCCGAATTCGCCTCGATCCTCGGCGACCGCCGCTACAACGATCAGGTCAGCGACAACTCCGAACGGAGCGTGCAGGCGGGACTCGAGCAGAGCAGGAAGTTTCTGAAGCGCTTCCAGGCCATCGATACGACCGCGTTTTCGGAGCAGGAGAAACTCAATCGCGATCTGATGGTCCGCGACCTGCGCATCGATCTCGAGGCCGCACAGTTCAAAAACTGGCAGATGCCGGTCAATCAGATGAACGGCATCCATCTCTTCCTGGCGCAGTTCCCGTCGCTGCTGCAGTTCTCCAGCGCCAGGGATTACGACGACTACGTCACCCGCCTGCGCAAGTTCCCGAAGAACCTCGACGACACGATGACCAACATGCGCAAAGGCATGGCCGCGCGGATGATGCCCCCGCAGTTTCTGCTTGACCGCGTGGCGACGCAGGCACTCGACATCGCGGCTTCGGAAGGGGAGAAGTCGCCGTTCGCGATCCCGCTGACGAAGTTCCCCGACAACATCCCGGAAGCCGAGCGCGCTCGGATTCGTACGGCCGTCCTCGGCGCGATCGAGCAGCACGTCATCCCCGCGTACCGGAAGTTCGGCACGTTCGTGCGCGACGAATACGCGCCGAAGGGACGCACTGACGTCGGCGTGTGGTCGCTGCCGGATGGGCGCGAGCGCTACGCTTTCCAGGCGCGGAACATGACCACGACGGCCATGGCGCCCGAGGAGATCCACCAGCTCGGACTGCGGGAAGTGGCGCGGATCGAAGGGGAGATGCTCGAGATCGCGAAAAAGCTCGGCTACTCCGACCTGGCGACGTTCAACAAAGCCATCGCCGCGAATCCCGACCTCAAGCCGAAAACGGGGGAGCAGGTCCTCGGCCTCTATCGTCAATACATTGACCAGATGTACGCCAAACTTCCGCAGCTCTTCGGCCGCCTGCCGAAGGCGAAGCTGGAAGTGGTGCCGGTGCCGGAGTTCCGCGCGAAAGGCGCTTCAGCCGCGTCGTATGAAACCGGCTCGCCGGATGGCGCGCGTCCCGGACGCGTGTTCGTCAACACCTCGGACGTGACGTCGCGCAGTCTCCTGCCGACGGAATCGACCGCGTATCACGAAGGCGCGCCCGGCCATCACATGCAGCTCTCCATTCAGCAGGAGCTCACGGACCTCCCGCCGTTCCGCCAGCAGGGGGGCACGACCGCGTTCGTCGAAGGCTGGGCGCTGTACTCCGAGCGTCTCGGCAAGGAGGTGGGCTTCTATCAGGACCCGTACAGCGATTACGGCCGCCTCAATGACGAGATGCTGCGCGCGATCCGCCTCGTGGTCGACACCGGCCTGCACCACAAGAAGTGGACTCGCGAACAGGTCGTGCAGTTCTTCCGCGATCACTCCGCCATCGACGAGGTGGAGATCCAGAGCGAAACCGATCGCTACATCGTCTGGCCGGGCCAGGCGCTCGCGTACAAAGTCGGCCAGCTCAAGATCCTCGAGCTGCGCGAGCGCGCGCAGAAGGCGCTCGGCCCGCGCTTCGACATCCGCGCGTTCCACGATGAGGTGCTCGGCGCCGGCGCGCTGCCGATGCAGGAGCTGGAAGAGCGGATCGACGCGTGGATCAAGCGCTCGAATGCCTGAATTACCTGAAGTCGAAACGTACACGCGCTACTTCACCCGCCACGCGCTCGATCAGAAGATCGCACGCGTGGACGTGCGCGACGAGCGCATCCTCGGCACGCTCCGCAAGGACGCATTCGCGCGGCGTCTGAAGGGGCGCTCGTTCGTTTCCGCGCGCCGCCACGGCAAGCACTTGTTCGCCGACGCCGGCGGCGTGTGGCTGCATCTGCACTTCGGGATGACGGGCGATCTCGCGTACTACCGCGAGGAGGCGCCGCGATTCGCGCGCGTCGTCTTCGACTTCGACAACGGCGCGCATCTCGCGTTCGAGGACATGCGCCTGTTCGGTCTCGTCGATCTCGTCGACGATCCGGATGCGTTCATCGAGGAGAGCGGACTCGGTCCCGATCCTCTGACTCTGAGATTCGCCGGCTTCGCCTCGCTGCTCGAGCGCCGGCGCGGCGCGATCAAATCGCTGCTGATGGCGCAGGAGATCATCGCCGGTCTCGGCAACCTGTACGTCGACGAGACGCTCTACCAGGCGTCGATTCATCCGCGCCGGCCCGTCGATTCGCTTTCGTCGAAGGAAACGCGTGCGCTCTACGACACCATGCGCCGCATTCTGCGCGAAGCGATCACCCGTCACGCGCGGGGAGCGGATCTGCCGGGCAATGCGCTGTATCACCACCGCGAAGAAGGGGAGCGGTGCCCCCGCTGCGGCGGCACGATCCAGCGCGCGGTCGTGTTCGGCCGCACGACGTACTTTTGCGGCAGGCATCAGCGGTAGATACAATCTCCCGCTTCGTGAATCTGCAGCAACGCATCGCCGAGCTCGACCGGCAAATCTCCGGGCTGCTGCGTGGCAACGTGCCTGTCGCCGCGCGTGCCGACGGCGTGGAAGTCACAACCGACTCGTCGCCGGTCGGCCGCGCCATGCGCGTGATCCTCAGCGAGCTGCGGAAGGAAGTCCCGTACGACAGTTGCTCCGCGCAGGAGTTGCGCGGCGCACGTCTCGTCATCATCGGCGGCGTCGGGTTCGCCGACCTCGACGTGATCCTCGGCGAGTCGTTCGAAGTCGACAACATCGACATCCCCAACGGTGAAGTGATCCATCGCCGCCGCCCGCTCATCGTCGCCGACACCGAGCAATACCGCGCTTTTCGCCGCGGCCTCCACGTCGGCGCCGGCATCCGCTCCTGGCTCGGCGTCCCCATGCTCGACGCCGGCCGCTGCATCGGCATGCTCGCCCTCGACAAAGCGGAAGCGGATTTCTACACGCACGAGCACGCGCAAACGGCGATGGCGTTCGGCTCTCTCGCTGCACGCGCGTTGACGGCAGCCGGGGAAGGGGAGGAGGAGGAGTATGCGTGAATTGAAAATTGGAAATTGAAAATTGAAAAATCGGAGGCACAGCGCTCGCGAGAAGCGCGCTGTCCGATTCTTCAATTTTCAATTCTCAATTTTCAATTTCCATCGAACTCCCCAATCACCGGCCTCTCGCCAGCACTCGCACCCTCCACCATCCCCAACGCCTCCCGCACCACCCTCCTCTGCAACTCTGCATCTCCCGGCGCTCCCAGCGGGAACCCATGCGCAAACGGCACGGCCAGCGCGCGCGGCGGACGCACCTTCTCCACCACCTCACGCAGCAGGGCGATGCACACCGTCGGAATTCCGCGGCGCTCGATCTCGGCGGCGATCAGGCCCACGGCCTGATTGCACATCGGTCATATGGGGATGAGCAGCACCGCGTCGACGCCGTCCGCCTCGAGCATCGACGCCACCGCCGGCGCGCTCTCCTCGCACAGACGCTGCGGCAGCGTGATCGAGCCCATCATCGAAAAGTGCCGCTGATTCACGCTCCCGATCGTGCCCTCGGCAACGAGCTCGCGCAGCCGATCGAGCGGGAAGGCGAGATTCGGATCCGCCTGCACGCCGCTGTGATCGAACGACCCGCTGCGGTGCGTGTCGCGCATCGTGTGCACGTCCGCATCCGACGGCACCTCGCGAAACGACCAGTCGCCGCCCTTGAGGTCGTCGTCGAACGGCTCCTGCCCCGGCAGCACGAGCCCGGCCGTCGAGACGAGAGCGATCTTCGCCTCGCGCAGCGGACGTCGCAGCGAAGCCCACGGCACGGGATCGACACGCCGCCAGCGATACGCCTTCACGAACAGGCGCGTCGCCAGCGGAAGCTCGGACATCTCGGCCACGCCCGCATCATAAACGCCTGTAATCGAGGCGTAATCTGACAGGTCTATCGTGAGTAGCGGAGGAGGAAAAACCTTGAACCCGCTCTCTCAGATCAAAAACTCGATCGAAGGTCTCAGTTGTGACAGGCTCGAGATCCAGAAACAGGAACTCCTGGCGCTGGTCGAAACGATCGCGCCGTTCGTGCCTGCCGGCAACGGCGACGGCACGCATCACCGCCTCTCGCCCCGCGAACGCGAAGTCATGAGCATGATTCTCACCGGCCGCCGCCTCAAGGAAATCGCCGCGAACCTCGACATCAGCGTGAAGACCGTCACCACGCACCGCTCGCGCCTGCTGCGCAAGCTCGGTCTCGAAGACAACCTCGGCCTTTACCGCTACGGCGTGCGTCACGGCATCATCAGCGTGTAACACCGGCAGCCCGACGCGAGGACATGCCGCGCCGTATCATGAGGCATGCTCCTCGTGTCCCTGCTTCTGGCGGTCACTCTCGGTAGCTGGACCTCGAACGGCGCGCATAACGGCAACACTGCCGCGCTCGTCTCAGCGACACCGGACGCGCGGATCCTCTACGCCGGCACCTCCGCCGGCGTCTTCCGCAGCGACGACGGCGGACATACGTGGCGCGACGTCAGCGGCATCGCCGGCGAGCCGCTGACCAATGTGACGGTGCTGGCCGTCCATCCCACCGATCCCGACACGCTCTTCGCGACCCGGCAGCACCACGAATATCGTGCCGAGGTTTACCGGTCGACCGATGGCGGAGCGCACTGGACGCTGATGGAGCTCCCGATCCCGCTGCTCCGACAATGGTCTCACCTGGACCGACCGTGAGCCGGTGGGCGTGACCGGGTCCCGCTACACCGCACTTACCGTCGATCCCGGCACCGGCCGTCTCTTCCTCGGCACGGACGACGGTCTCTTCCGCAGCGGCGACGGCGGACGGACGTGGCTCCATGTCTCCTCCGTGCCGGCCACGCTCGTGAGCGGCGTGGTCGTCGACGCGACCACGCGCTCGATCGTCGCCGGCACCGCGTTTGGTCTCTTCGCGCTCGATTTTTCCTACGCCAGCGCGGAGCAGCGCAGCGCACGCGACACGGGGACGAACATCTTCCGCGTGGCGCGTGACCCGAAGGACGGGCAACGCGTTTTTGCCTCGACGCAGGACGGCCTCGGCGGCGCGGCGTGGGAAGGACGCCTCTTCCGTTCGCGCGACGGCGGGACGACCTGGGAACTGCTCCCGCAGAGCACGCCCGACGCGCGGCACTTCATCGCCGTCGATGCGGCAGGCGACCTGTACACGGCGGCACGCGGCGATTCGTTCCTCCAGCGCCTGCGCCGCGATGCGAACGAGTTCGAAGTGCTGCCGCACGAGTTCGGTACCAGCGCAATCCAGGACATCCTCGCCGATCCGACGCGTCCCGGTTGGGTGTATGTCCTCGCCCTGTCGGGCTCGTGGTTCTCCCGCGACGCGGGCGCAACGTGGGAGCGGTGGGCGTTCCCCAGTTCCTCGGTCATCGACGTCGCGCCGACAAATGCGAACGTCGTCGTCGGCTCGACGTACGACATGCTGATCTGGACCAGCGACGGCCTCAACTGGCACTCGACGGAAATCGAGGGACAGCGTCCGAACCCGGTTGCGATCGCGCCTTCCGATCCCGCGACCGTGTACTTCGTGATGGAGGGCGGGAGCGAGGGCCGCCCGGCGCACACCGTCGGACGCAGCCGCAACGGCGGCAGGACGTGGACGCGCATGTCCGCGCCGGACACCGGCAGCGATACGGTGACCATCGTCGCGCTGGCCGTCGATCCGAACGACGCGAATCGCGTCTGGGCCGCGACGAACGCGGGGATGTTCCTCTCGACGGACGGCGCCGTTTCCTGGACGAGCGCCAATGCCGGTCTGCCCACGCGCGCGACGCATTCGCTCGCGATCGACCTGCAGCGCGGCACGGTGTACGTCGGCACGGACCAGGGGGTGTGGTCGCGTGCGAAAGCGGGGCGGCGGCGCGCGGTGCGGTGACGGCCGCTCCGCGTTGACGCCCGCGCCCGCGCCGCGTACCCTTCCGCGCCGTGACGTTCCTGCGGAGCGCGATCGTCTTCACACTGCTGTACTCGCTCAAGATCCTGAGCCGGATCTTCTATCGGCACGACTGGTCCTTCGTCGGCACCATTCCGCCGAAACCCTGGAAGCGACTGAACCTCGTCGTCTTCCTCAACCACACCAGTCTCTTCGAGCCTCTCTTCCTCGGCGTTCCTCCCGCGAACTTCATCTGGCGTCTGGCCGCACACGGTGTCGTCCCCGCCGCCGACAAAACCACCGACCGCCCCCTCGTCGGCATGATCTTCCGCTTCATCGCGCATCAGGTCATCCCCATCACCCGCCAGCGCGACGACACGTGGACGCAGGTGCTGAGCACGATCGAGCCCGACTCGATGGTGGCCATCGCCCCCGAAGGCCGCATGAAACGCGCGAACGGCCTCGACCTGCACGGCAAGCCGATGACCGTCCGCGGCGGAGTGGCCGACATCCTCCTCGCGCTCAGGAAGGGGAGAATGCTGCTCGCCTACAGCGGCGGCCTCCACCACGTCCAGATCCCCGGCCACATCCCGAACGTCTTCCGCACCGTACGCCTGCGCGTCGAAGTCCTCGAGATCGAGGACTACATCAACGAAATGATGAAAGACGGCGGCCCCGAGCAGTTCAAGCGAAACGTGATCCGGGATCTCGAATGGCGCAGGGATCACTACTGCCCGGAGGAGAAGCCGGCGCAGGTGGCGTGAGGCCTGAATCGGGGATTTACTTCAGGTTGAGCCAGTGACCGTCGAAGCCGAGGTAGGCGGTTCGGCCGTCCGACTTCGAGATGGCGAGCTCGAAGTGTTTGTCGGCGTCATGATCGCCGACCGCTATGCGGGTGATGCGGTTCGGCAACTCGACGTCCCACTCCGTTTTCCTGAAGTTTTTCGGGTCGAGCATCGCCACGCGATGCGATCCCCAGAAGACGATCTTCTGCAGGAACGTGCTCTGCTTCATTTCGCTGAGGAGAAAGTTGCGCACGATCCCGTCGTACCAGTGCGTTTCGCGGATCGTGCCGTCATGATTGATGATCGCGAAACGGGACCCGCTGGCGCCCACGGCGGCGGCGACGATCTGTTTCGTGGGGTCGCCGAAAAAGAGCCTCGCAATGCGGAACGACGTCACGCGCGACGAAGACGTCCGCGGATGGAGTGACGTTGCATTCAGGTCGACGCGCTTCCGCTCCTTGCCATCTGCTTCGAAGATGATCAGCTTGCCGCCGACGGCCGCGATCACTTCGTTGGCCAGGTCCGCCTCGAGATCGGCGACCTCCGCGTGCGTGATCGGCGCGCCGACTTCCACGCTGCGGAGCTGCTGCTTCGTTTTGTCGAGGTAGATGAGCTTCGTCCCGTCGACGGTAACGGCGTCCGGATTCGGCACGGCAGGGGCAGGTTTTCCGCACACCACGAGCGCCATCTTCTTCGCCCGGTCGTCCACGTTCGATTGAATGACGCTCTTCGCACCCGGCTGTTTGTGCTTGCGCACCCACGTGCCGACTTCTTTCGCGACGAAGTTCGTCAACTGGTCGACGGTGATGGTGCGCGGCCTGTTGCCGCATTGCAGGCCGTCGATCACCGCGGCCGTGAAGACGCCATTCTTCCGCGTCATGTCGTCGTACGCCCAGCCGCCCGCCGGCGCGGCGTAGAGCACGACCTGGCCGTGTGTCTTCTTCATCGGCGGAATGAGCGCGGCCGGCGCGGCGGGCACGATGGCGCGCGTTCCGGCGAGCACGCGCTCGCGACATGCGTCGATGAGGACGAGCGACCGTCCCGCGCGTTGTGCGACGCGATCCACCATCTCCAGGGACGACAGCCATGTCTTCTGATCCTCGAGTCGCGAGGTGGAGGTGGCGAGATAAGGCGTGCCTGCCGTGCTGAAGCCGTGGCCGGCGAAGCTCACGACGAACAGGCCCGCGACGTTCTCGTATCTCCCGAGGCTTTCGAGGATCTCCGACCGGCTTGCGCCGAGCACCGTCACGCCGGCCACTTTCAGTTGCTGCAGTCGTGTTCTCGAAATGGCCTTGGACGGCTTTCCCTCGAGCGCCAGGATGGTCCGTTTCGCCGGGACCGTCCTGCATTGCAGGACGAACGTCCACGCCATGTCGATTGCATCGTCAACGGCGAATTGCACGCGCGTGAACGACGGATCGGGATATTGCTGGACACCGATGAAGATGCCTGCCGATGCGGCCGGATCGAAAGGCGCGTCGAGATTGACGAACCGTACGGGCTCCGTGGTCACGCCGCGCTTCCATACCATCACCACCGGCGCGACCGGCGCGAGCAGAAGGAGAACGAGCAAGAGCAGTTTGGAATGGTTCACGCTGCTCCTTCGGACACCGAACGGGTGTCATTGTGGCGAATGGACGGAGATCGCGTACGTCTGCAGCAATTCCGGCTCTTCGTCCCCGAGGCCGTGAAGTGTGATGGTGTACTTGCCCGGCTTCAACTCACGTCCCGGAATCGTCACGTGCACGGCGTCGTCCGGTTCGCGCTGCAGATCCGCGGCGTCCCAGATCGTCTCGCCGTCGCGCACCAGCGCGATGCGATACGAGGAATACGTGCGATCGGCAAACACCGGCGCGCTGAGGTGATAACGCGACGCACCGGCGACGAGCGTCTGGCGATACGACGATGCGCCGCGATATTCGGAGGGCCGCAGCGTCAGTGTCTGTGCGGGTCCGTCGGGGTTGCGGAGCTGTGCGAAGAACAGTGCCGTCACCGCGATCACCACCATCGCCGCGGCGGCGATCCACTGCCGCGATCGGCGGGGCGGAGCCGTCATCGGCACGACGTTGTCGGGGACGTCTTCGAGGAGCAGATCGGTGAGCGCGGGCTCGTACACGAGCGCGGCACGCACGCGGTTCGCGGCGTTCTCGTCGAGCTCTCCGTGCGCATACGCTACGACTTCTTCGGGCGTAGGCAACTCGCCGAGGCGTTCGCGTTCATCGGCCATGTAGGCCTCGGCGGCGGCAAGCCAGTCGTTCTTCGTGATCATCATTCGTTTCCTTCGGCCAGATCCGACCAGTCGACTCCGGCGGGAAGCTCGCCCACCGAGGCGCGCAGACGGTGCCGCGCGTCGTTGAGACGCGAGCGCACGGCGACCTCGCTGAGATTCGTCACGCGCGCGATCTCCGCACCGCTGCGCCCGTGCAGCCGCAGCAGGAAGCATTGCCGCGTCAGTTCCGGCAGCGCCTGAATCGCCGCGCCGGCGCGTGCCTGCGCATCCGCGTTGGATTCGCGCCGGATCAGCTCCTCGTCCGGGCGTGGCGGATCATCGCGCTCCGGCATGTTCACGACGTTGCGCTGGTGTGCCGCGCGCGCACGCAGAAGATTGAGCGCGCGCCGCCGCACCGCGGTGCGCAGGTACAGCGACTCCGCCCCTTCACGAACGGGCGGAGACTTCTTCTGCAACTCGAGAAAGACGTCCTGCACGACGTCCTGACCGTCGTCGCTGGACAACGTCCGGAAGTTCCTCGCGACGTAACGCACGAGCATGTCTCTGTACGTGGGGAACCACTCGCTCAGCCGTTCTCTCATTTCTGAATAGACAGACACACTTCGCCGGATTCCGTGGCCGCGCAGTGGCCTCCTCCACCGCCGAACCCGTCCGTGGTGAGTGCAGGAGTGAGAGTGCCCGCGCGGATGAGTCCCGGAGTCGGGGAGGAGGCCACCCCTAAAGACACCTGAAGTTTCTGTTTGTGGCTTCATGGGATCGATTCGATCGTCTGCTTTTCGAGCGACCATGATCCCGCGTTGAGAAGCGTGACGGTGCGGGCATCCTCCCATCCGAGCATCCATGGGTTCGGCAGCGCCTCGCTGGTCGTGAGCAGAAAGTAGGTATCGATGCCGTACGGCGGAGAGATCCGGAACGCACTCTCCTCGCCGAGGTCTGCGCCGGTGGTGTGCCGGTTCTCGACCGACCCGTGCTTCGGATAAATGAGCGAGCTCTTCCCGGCGCTGTCGATGGCGAACACATAGACGAAGCGAGAGGGGAGGTCCGCCGCGGTTGCGCGAAGAACGACGCTGTATCGTTCGCCACCGCGGACCGGACCGATAGATGTGACACTGCCGTCGCTTTCGCGCCGCAGTGCGAGCCGGAATGGCGAAGGCGACTCCGATACGAGCTCGTGCCAGTGGCGGGTGCGGCGCGGCAGCTCGTACAGCGTGCCGGCGCGAATCTTCCCCTCCGATGCGGCCTCGCTTCGCGTGACGCCTTCCATGCTCGTAATGGTGAGCCGCGTGCGTCCGCTCTGCAACGCGTTTCCGGGCTTGAGGCCGTGGGCGAGACCACCTTGCAGAACGACGGAGCCGTCGCCGCGGACTCGCTCGACGGCCACGACACCGCGATCGCGGCCGCGCCGCGTTCCGAAAAACGGCGTCAGGCGCGCGTCTTCGCTTCCGGAGATCACAGGTGTCTGAAACGGCCTTTCCGCACGAAGGCGCGCCTGCGCACGCAGGAACGTGTCGATCGCCGCCTCATCCGCGTCTGCATCGCGCATGGCGCGGATCCAGGCCCAGGAGAATGCGCCATGCATTTTCCCGTCGTCGCCCGCGATCTCGTGAGCGTAGGCGTCGTCCTGGACCGATGCGAGGACGAGCGCACCGCGGGACTCGGGTGCGGCTCCGCCGGTGGCAGGATCCGCGACGTCGTGTCGATCGGGCGCGATTCCGCGGACGGTCAGGCTGCGCGCTCCCGAAGCACTGTGGCAGTTGTCGAGCATCACGGTCAGACGCGCGCCGCGGTCGAGGATGCGATTGAAGAGGGTGCGCAGCTCTTTGTCCCGGATGTCCCGCGCGCCGGCACGGGAGTCGGCGGGGACGATCGATTCGTCGAGACGGTCGGGTTCCGCCGAGCGTGAATTGGCGACCTGGGAGCCATGTCCAGCGAAATAGAAGAACACCACGTCGCCATGGCCGGACTTTTTCGTCAGGGCGTGCAACGCGCCGAGAATTGCCGTGCGTGTCGCTTTCTGGTCGGTCAAAGTGACGACGTCGTCGAAGTCATAGTCGTCGTGCAACATTTGCTCGAGGATGACGACGTCGTTCACGGCACCGCGGAGCGTGGGCCAGTCGCGCTCTCCCGCTTCATAGGGGCGGGCACCCATCCGCGAGGCAGTGTAATCGTCGATACCGATCAGCAGCGCGAGCCGTTTGTTCCTCGGGCGAACGTCCTCACAGCGTGGCAGCGACTTCACTTCGTCCGCCGTGACGGCGCCATAAGTCCAGGTTTTTCCGGTGCGGTCTCTGTACGCCACGCCGCGATATCCCTGCTCGCGCATGAAGCGGTACACGCTTCCGCCGTGAATGCGCCAGGAGCTGGTGCCGTAATGCATCGACTCGACCATCGTCTCGTCGAGAATCAAACCGCTCTCAATGGAGAGCACGTCGCAGTCGGCGCCGGCGGGATGCACGCTCACGTCCCATTGACCGAGAGAGGAGACGAGCGAGTCTTCGAGCGCGGCGCGCACGGGAGATTCAGCGCGCTTGAACTCACAATTCATCAGAACGAGCAGGGCAAGCGCAAAGAGAACATTCCGTTTCATCGATCCCTCCACGGCGAGAAAAACGGTCCGCCGCACGGGGCGGCGAACCGTTCACTGGGCGATTTACGGGAGAGGGTTCTGGCTCGGCGGGCAGAGCGTACGCTCGTAGACCGTACGGCTGGCGTCGAGCCGCAGCGCGTTCAGGAGATCCGACGAGACCGCGCTCGAGGAGTGGACGTCGTTCCAGGGGATCGACGGATACTGCGCGTTGTTCGCCACACCTGCGCGCGGCACCAGGCGCGCCGCCTTCGAAGGGGCATTGTTCGCGGTCTCATAGAAGACCTCGAAGTGCTTCCCGACGGACGGCGCGTTGTTGTCGGACGTCGCCGGCGGGACGAACGGCGGCACGTTCAGCACGGCCACTTCGACCTTGCCGTTCGAATCCGGCGTGAGCTTCATCGTGCGGCTGCTGCTGCCGTCGAACTTCGTTTCCTCGATCTCGATGCTGCTGCCCGGCACCGAGATGTCCGCGGCCACCCACGACGCCAGTGCCTGCGTATACGACGCGGCGTTGCCGGTGCCGTCGAGGCGCTCGAAACGGATCGGTGTGAGATTCGTGCCGATGCGCGCGAGCGAGTACGTGTGGACGTCGCCGCTGCGCAGAGTCAGGCGCGCCGCGACGATGCCGGGAGGAATCGCGTCGAACATCGTCGACTTCACGGTGCAGTTCGAGCAGAGGCTCTTGAGGTTGGCGATCCAGCTGAAATCGCCGCGCTGCGTCGCCGTCGTGGGGACGAGCTGCGGATTGCCGTTGACGGTCCCGCGGACTCCGGTGCGGAGTGCGAGTGCCGGCAGGTCGGGATCGTTGGTGTTGCCTTTGCGGACGGCGAGGTCGCCGGAAACGACCCACGCGCCGCCACCCGCACAAGCCGCTTCGAGCGAGTCCTGTGCGACCGACTGCGTCTGGTCGGCGAACAGATACTGTGCAATGGAGGCGTCACGGTTCGGGCACGTGCCGGTGCACGTACCACCGCGCGTGACGAGGATCGGTTTGTGGTGGGGAAGGGCCGCGCCGTCGGAGGTGTGATAGCCGTGATCGACGTTGAGGAGCAGGACGGTCAGTTCCGTGTTGTCCTCATTCGGCACGAAGACCATCAGGCCGCTGAAGAGAATGCGTACGAGAAAATTCAAGGTGGTTTCTCCTTTTCGTTTATGGTGCCGGCAGTTCGTGGAGGCGCCGCATGGCCGATGACCTGGAACGCTCCCCACGCGAGTACCGACTGCCGCCATTCATTTCCGCTACGGAGCGCATTGAGCTGTGCCTTCTGTAATGAGGCCGCCGCGTCGCCGCTCCGCCGGTACTCGTCGTAAAAGGACACAAGCAGGGGTGTAGTTGTGGCGTCCATCGTGTCCCACAGGCTTCCGACGATCGCCGGAACTCCCGCTGCAATGAGCGGACGGACGAGCGGCGCGACGCCTTCCGGACCGGCGGGCATGTCGTCCGCGCTTTCACAACTGGCCAGCACAAAGAGGATCGTCTGACCAAGCCGGAGCTTTGTCAGCAGTTCGTCCGCCGCGAACGTGCCGTCGTTCGTGGTATCCGTCGCGAACAAGAGCACCGAGCGGAATGGATTCTCGCGGTCGACCACCGAGTGTCCGGCGAAATGAATGATCTGGTGATTCGGCGCGTGATGAAGGAAGTTCGCACGCGTCGCGTCGGTGCCAATCAGTTTGGTCGCCGGTCCATTGTGGCTACGTTCGATCTTCTCGACTTCGTGGACGGCCGAAGGGAGTGGATCCAGGCCGAGCTCGGTCGCACGCGCGGAATAGGGATAACCGATCAGTAACATCGACCACGGCTCTGCTGACCACAATGCGTTGCTGCGCAGAACCGAGTACGTGTAGAGCGTGGCGCTTCCGGAGAACGCAATCGGTGCGTATTCAATGAGCCGCTTGTGGCTTTTCGGGTGAATGGCGGCGACGAGCGGCAGGCCACGCATCGCTTCGTCGGGGACGATGACGATTCGTGACGGTTTTCTCCCGCCCTGCAGTCGCTCGATTCGCTGGAGCGCCGGGAGGAGCAGCTCCGCATAGGGCGCCACCATAACCCGATCGATTTCCGGGCCGTCCATTCGCCGCAGCGCGCGCTGCACGCGCTCGCTCCAGCCTTCGAGGCGCTCACGTGAAAGGCCGGGCAGCGGCAACATGTCGAAGTGATCGCGGGAAAGAATCCAGCAGAACGCGCGATCGTCGAACACCGAATACTCGAGCACGACGGTCCCTTCGGGAATGTGCTTTTGAAGATCGGCAATGGAGACGGCTCTGCGGGACAGGATCGTTCGAAACACATCTGGTGTGTCGTCACGCCGTGCGATGAGATCGAGCGGCTCGTATGCTCGGGAGCGTTCGACGTAATCGAATGCACCGTGCAGGTTTCCCTCGGCGACGAGTTGCAGGATCAGTTGATCGTAGGTCTCCTTGAAGCGCGAGAAATATCCGCTCCAGAAGGATTCCGCTTCGCCGATCTTCCGTAGCGAGAGCTGATTCTCCTCCTCCGCGCGCACGGTTGCCAGTGCTGCCGTCAAATCCTTCTTTGCCTTCGTGAGCTGACCGAGCTTTCGATAGGCGTCCGCGCGCCGGGCGAGAAGCGTCGCGCGAACGGTGGGAGGCTCCTCCTTCGCGTGATGGAGTGCTTCGGTCAACAGCCGAATGGCGGCCGCGGACGATGCCCCCCGTGCTTGAACATCCTTGATCCGTGCACGCAGGCCGGGGATCAGGTCAGGGTGCTGCTCGTACAGCGCGATCGCTCTCCTGAGGTCGATCTGTCCAGCCGGGAACTCCCCCAGGCGAAATCGGATGTCGGCGCGGTGCCGAAGTGCGGTGGCGAGGTTGTATTGCAGGTACGCGCGGCTCTCAGCATCAGCGACTTTGAGGTGATCTTCGAGCCATTGGACAGCAGCATCCTGGTAATGCAGTGCGGCTCCGTTACGGTCCAGTGTCCGTGCCACGGAGCTCGCTTCGCCGAGGGCGAGGTGCCGGTTACGCCAATGAATCAGCCGAGGAAACCGTACGGCCTGCAGCGTCTGTTCGAACGCAAGCTCGTGCAGTCCTACTCCGCGTGTCACCCCACTTCTTCGGAAGAGGTTTTCGTTCTCGCTTTCGTAATCGCGCATCCGCTGTATCGCGTGCGATGCCGCCTCGTAAATACCGACGGACTGAACATAGGTGCTCTTGTGCCACTCCAGCAGCGCGCTCGTGGAGAGCAGGCGCTGTTCAATATAGAAATAGTGATGTTTCTGCGCATGACGAAGTGCCGTCGCGATCTCGTCGGCGATTTCGGTCATTTCGTCCCGGGAGCGTGGGAAGGCCGCGACTGTCGCTACGTGCCGCTGGCGAGCGACCGCGGCGAAGGGACTGCCGGCGCGCTCGAACAACTGAACTGCAAGGGCGAGATCTGGCTCCACGGCACGTCGCTGCTGGCGATAGATCGCATGCGCATCGCATAACACACGCAGTTTCTCGGGCGACTGCGCAGCCCGTGTAATCGCCTCTACGGCTTCCTCCGGCATCCGGTCTCCGGCGAAGCGGCGGGACAGCGCCTGCGCGTACACGCGGGCGCGGGCGAGGTTCTCCGCGGTCGGCGCCTCGGACCATTGCGACAACAGCTCGTCTTCGAAATACTGCAGTGCCGTCTGCGGGTAGAGCGCAATGAGCTGCAGTACCTCATCCACGTCACGCTTCTGTAATGCGGCCGGAATCCGGGCGCGATTGCGATTCCACTCTTCCTCGTAAACCTCCGGCCGTAACGCCGCGATGCGGCGACGATGTGCACGCGCTTCCGCCGCCCAGCCGCCCTGCGGCTCGAGTTTCAGGAA
This sequence comes from Thermoanaerobaculia bacterium, assembly GCA_035629395.1. GTDB lineage: Bacteria > Acidobacteriota > Thermoanaerobaculia > Gp7-AA8 > Gp7-AA8 > QHVT01. The sequence continues at coordinate 133,668 of DASPHZ010000084.1, read as the reverse complement.
TGCATCCCACGATTGCATCGCCTGACCGTACAGTCCGAGCTCCTGAAGGGTTAGTGCGTAATTGAAATGACCCGCCGCGACCGCGGGCGCCGCGGAGACCGCACGATGGCCCGCCTCCAGTGCCGACAGCAGGTCGGCCACGGAATCCTCCCGTTGCGCCCGCACGTAGTAGGCGGCGGCTGAATCCGCGTGAAACCGAGGGTCGGCACGCGAGAAGCGCTCGAATGCCTCGACGACGTCGTCGATGCAATGCGGCTGCTCGATCAGGACGCGCTCGGCCTTCGCCGGGCTGTTGCCGATGAACCAACACTTGTCCGCGGAGCGTTCAGGCTGCTGACCGCATTCCTGTTTCACCGCGCGTCCATTCCTCGACGGCTGCTGCTGGCACTCCCGCCACTGCCCTGTAGTGCTCAGGCGCGGCTCGAGCGGACGCCACAAATCGGGCGCCGCCGTTTCTCTCTCATTGCAGCCGATCCAGAGGCTGCACAGAACGAGTGCGGTGAAAGCGACGTTCTTCATGCACGACCTACGATACGCGTTTTTGATTGATGAGGGCCGGCCGTGACCCGCCGCGACGAGAAGTTCGATGCGGTTTACCGGAAGTATCTGCCGCGCATCTATCGTTATTTCCGGCAGTGTCGCGTTTCGGACGACGAATCGCACGACCTGGCACAGGATACGTTCAGCCGTTTCTATGCATCGATGGACCGTCATCGCGGCGAAGCGGAGTGGGCATATCTCGAGCAGATCGCGCTCAATGTGCTGCGGAACTGGCTGCGCGCGCAGAAGACCGCAAAACGGAGCGCCAAGCTTGTCGAGCTCGACGATCCCGAGTTCACGCAGGAGCCAGAGGCACCCGCGCTTCCTGATTATGCGGAGCGGCAACATCAGGACGAGCAGCGCAGGTCCCTTCACGAGGCGATCGCCGATCTCACCGAGGCGCAGCGCCAGGTCCTGCAGCTCTGGCTCGAGGACATGCAATACAACGAGATCGCCGTGGCGCTCCACATCAGCGTCGACGCAGTGAAGTCGCGGCTGCGCGATGCCAAACGCATCCTCAGCGCACGTCTGGGCGACAAGTTCCGGGAGGAAACAGAATGAATCCGAAATCCAACTGGCACGCCGTACACGAAGCGCTCGTCGAGCGTCGCGAACGGATGATGGCCGACCCGCCGACGGCCGAGGAACTGCTGGCGTACCGCCGTGGCGAGCTCGCGCCCGAGCACGAAGCGCGTATTCGCGAATTGCTCGTGACCTATCCGGCGCTGGCGCGTGCGATCGCGCAGACGGAACCGCCCGAAGAGCCGCGTCCGGGGGAGGACGATTACATCCCGGAACAGGAGATCGACCGCCGCTGGAAAGCGCTCCGCAAGCGCCTGCGGAAGAATCATCGCGAGGCGGGACGGGTCCTGCAGTTCTTCCAGATCTCGACTGCGGTTGCGGCGTCGCTGGCTCTCGCGTTCGGCGTGATGCTGTGGAAGGCGCGTTCCGAGCTCGGCCAACCTCGGGTCGCGTGGGAAGAGCAGCTACTCATGCCGGATGGACGCCGAGGGATCAGCGACGCGATGGTCACGCTGCGCACGCACGGCGAGTCCGTTCTGCTGGTCGCGCCGTTACTCGATCCCGAACAGTATCCGGAATACCGCCTCGAGCTGACCGATTCCGCGGGTGACACATTGTGGACGAGCGCGGTCAAACGCCGCCACAATGACACGTTTGCCATCCTCGTCCCCCGAAGTTTCCTGGGTGCCGGTACATACAAGATCCTCCTGTACGGTGTGGATGGTGGACAACAGGTGCACCTTGCGAGCTACTCATTGCACGTGCCGCGGAGTTGACGTTGCACGTGGCGACGGTGCGGCCGGCATTCGTCTGGGGGCGCCGGGGATCGGGAAGTCGTCCCCGGTGCAGGAATTCGCATGATCGGTGGGGCTGGCGGGAGGAGCCGCATTGTCTGTTCCTCAATGGATAGAACGCGTGCTCGCACGAGGTGCAGAAGGCGATTCGTTGCATTCGTGGCGCAAGGGAAATCTTCCGCGTCGCGTGAGGTGTGCTACGAAAGCAGCATCTCGAGATCCTCGACCTCGAGCTTGCGCAGCGTGCTGTTGTCTTCGGAGATGATCGAGTCGGCGAGCTCGCGTTTGTGAGCCTGCAGCTCGAGGATCTTTTCTTCGACGGTGTCGCGCGCGATGAGGCGGTAGGCGACGACGGGTTGCATGCGGCCGATCCGGTGCGCGCGGTCGATGGCCTGCGCTTCGACGGCGGGGTTCCACCACGGATCGAGGAGGAAGATGTAGTCCGCGTTCGTGAGGTTCAGTCCGACGCCGCCTGCTTTGAGGCTGATGAGGAACAGCGGCGGCCCGTCCGCGCGCTGGAACTGTTCGACGAGCGACTGGCGGTCGCGCGTCTTTCCGTCGAGGTAGAGGTGCGGAGTGTTGTCTTTCTCTAACTCCGTGCGCACGAAACCGAGGAAGGACGTGAACTGCGAAAAGACGAGGGCGCGATGGCCGGAGGCGACGACGTCGCGGATCTCTTCGATGAGCAGCTCGAGCTTCGCGCTGCCGGTGGTGTCGCGCGGATCGATGAGCGCGGGATGACACGCCGCCTGGCGCAGGCGCAGCAGCGCTTCGAGCACCTGCATGCGCGAACGGTCCATCCCGCCCTCGCGCACTTTGCTGAGGAGCGCGGCGCGGTAGTGATCGCGCAGCTCGTCGTACTGCTTGCGCTGTTTGCCTTCGAGCTCGCAGTACAGCGTCTGTTCGGTGCGCTCCGGCAGTTCCGGCGCCACCTGCTCTTTCGTGCGCCGCAGGATGAGCGGACGCAGCGCGCGTGCGAGCGCTTCGCGCCGCTCCGGCGGAACGCTCTTCGCGGCGAACGTGCGCGAGAACGAGCGCGACGATCCGAGGAGACCGGGGTCGAGGAACTCGAAGAGACTCCAGAGCTCGCCGAGGTGGTTCTCGATGGGCGTGCCGCTGAGGGCGAGGCGATGGCGGCCGCGCAGCAGGCGGCTCGCTTTCGCGACCTGGCTCGACGCGTTCTTGATGGCCTGCGATTCGTCGAGGATCACGTATTCGAAGTCGACCTGCGCGAGCTGCGCGATGTCGAGGCGCATCGTCGCGTAGGTCGTCAGCACGACGTCGACGTTTTCGAAGGAATTGGACGCGCGATCGCTGCCGTGATGTTCGAGCACGCGCAGCCCGGGTGCGAACCGCTTCGCTTCCGCGGCCCAGTTGAAGAGCAGCGAGCGCGGGGCGACGACGAGCGAGGGACGGGTGTTGCCGTCGGCGCGCAATCCTTCGAGGAGCGCGAGGGCCTGCACGGTTTTGCCGAGCCCCATGTCGTCGGCGAGCACTCCGCCGAGGGCGGTGGTGCGGAGGAAGTGCAGCCAGCCGAGGCCGGCGCGCTGGTAGGGCCGCAGCGTGGCGTTGAGCGTCGGCGGTTCCTGGCGCGGTTCGGGAGAGGCGGCGGCGAGCCGTTGACGCAGATCGGCGAACGCGTCGTCGGTCGTGCGCGCCTTCGATTGCAGGAGCGCGTCGATGAGCAGCGCCTGCGCGGGACGGAAGCGCACGCCGTCGCCTTGTTTCCGCCCCAGCTCCAGGACGGGCGCGAGCGATTCGGCCCACGCGATCGGCACGATGCCGTAGGAACCGTCCGCGAGTCGCATCAGCGAGCGTTTGGCTTCCGCGGCCGCAAGCAGTTCGGGGAGTCCGACGCGTGTCTCGCCGAAGCTCGCGTGCGCGGTGAGGTCGAACCAGTCGATGCCGCTGGAGATCTCGACGTCGACGTCGTCGGTGACGCGCAATGGGGAAGAGTCGATCTCGAGCAGCCACCCTTCGGCGGTCAGCGTGCGTGCGAACTCCTCGAGTTGCGGGAGACGGATGCGGAAGCCGTCCCATACGGCGATCGCGCGCAGCGCGCCGAGTCGCGCGCGGTACGTTTCCTCGCGCTCGCGGTCGCGGCGCAGGAGCTTGCGGCCGATCGTCTTCTGCATTTCTGGGGAGCGGTGCGAGACGCGCCACTCGTCGTAATCGAAGAACAGGTCCGCGTGCAGCTCGGTGCTCCAGCCGTCGTGCATGAGCGAGAGGACGGGACGCGGTTTGACGCTCGCGACTTCCCATCCTAGCTCCGGCGGCAGCGAGACGCCGGCGATCGGGGCGCGGAGGAGTGCCTGTCGGAAGCGATCGGCATCCGCGTGCGGGACGGCGATGGGGCCGCTGACGCGAATGGCGTGGAGCCAGGCGGCGCGTCCGGCGTCGTCGAAGCGCGCGGCGCGGCCGTCGGCGATGAGGATGCCGGGCAGGGTCGCGATCACGCGATCGAGCGGCAGTTTGTCGTCGCCGCGCTCGAGCGTTGCGGTGATGCGGTATTGCGTTGCTTCGCTCGTGATCGCGGGGCGGAAGCTCCATGGCGGGCCGTCGTCCCACGTGAGCGGAACCGGCTCGCCGGATGCGTCGCGCAGTGCGAGTCTGCCCGCGCGGGCGAGGCGCTCGATCCACCAGGCGGCCGAGGTCTGGGCGATGGTGACGATGGCGTCGACGCGATCGCCGTAGGTGCGTTGATGGAGAAGCGCGAGCGTGTCGCGATGGAACTCGTCGAGTCCCTGGAGGTCGTCGAGCTTGATCGAGACCGGCTTCCACTTGCCCCATTCGCCGTTGCGGCGGCGGGCGCGGCCGATGATGTGGAAGGTGAGGTTGTGGTTGTGGGTGCGCGTGGGGACGACGACGTAGAGGATCTCGTCGGGGAGATCGCGCGACGACTGCGCCTGCGGGATTCTGTTCGCGGGTCCGAGGGCCTCGAGGAAGCGCTCCCAGGGCGGGCGGCGGTCGCGGGAGTCGGGCCGGCGGAACGGGACGACGGTCGTGTCGAGCCAGTCCTCGTCTTCTTCGAAGTAGAAATCGACGAGGAGCGGACGGTCGGGGAGGAGCCCGCGGGCGCTGGCGGCGCGCACGGTGGCCCAGATGTGTTTGCAGGGCGCGTCGTTACTCTCGAACCAGGGGCATTCGCAGGTGGCGGTGAGGTGGTCGCCGTCGATGTCGAGCACGACCGTGTAGGCGCGCGTGCCCTGCACGACGGCCTTGATCATCGTGTCGCCGTGCAGCGCAACCGAGCGCACGCGGCCACGCACGAAATACTCGTCCCCGCGCGCGACGCTGCGGCGCGGGAAGAGATTTCGGAGGGCGGTTTCCGCGACCACGTGTGCGTGAACGCGGCCGGTGTCGAGAGGGATTCCGCGGGCTGCTATCCTGCGAGCGTTCCACCAACAACTCAGAACACCATCGGTCGCTCTGCGGGAGACCGGGAATCACCGCCGCTTGTCCCTCAGAAGAACCGCGGAGACGAGGAGCTGAATGGTCGCCAGAAGAGGTCCAGCCTTGGCGGTTGTCGCCTGTGTCGCGGTTGCCGCAGCTGTGTGGTGGTGGCGCGGCGATCCTATGACTCGACTCGTATCCGCGGTCCCGCGGAATGCACGCGTGATGGAAGCGCGTGTGACAGGCGGATTCCGGTGGGCGCCATTGCGGAGCGCGATACGGTCAGAGTTCACGATCGAAGCAGCGGAGGCGCGGCTTACTGCGAGATCGTGGCAAGTCATCGCCGCGGCGGATGGCGATGAGACTCTCAAGGGGCGGCACGCTTCCGCGATTGCCTACTTGCTACAGCAGAAGTCTCGTGTCGCCACGTCGCTCCTTGAGGAGATCGTCGCGACGCGTGAAGCAACTGCTGAAGTATGGAGCGATCTGGCCGCCGCGCGGTATGAAATGGCGCGTACGGGCGACGATCCGGTCCTCCTGGCGCACGCGCTCGTCGCGGTGGATGCCGCCTTGCGGCGTGATCCACAATTGCGGGAAGCACTTTTCAATCGTGCGCTGATCCTCGAGCGCATGGGCATGCGCGATCAGGGGCGTGAGGCGTGGCTGCATTACGCCAAGGTCGAAGCCGACCGGGAGTGGGCGGATGAAGCGCGCGTACATGCAAGCGAACTCGGACCGATTCTGTCGTTTCGGACAACGCTGGACAAGCAATGGCAGCGGCTCGCGACGGACGCGGGTGCCGCGCGCGATCTCGCGCGCGACCAACCACAGGACTCACGCCGATGGGGCGAGACGAAGATCCTAGGCGAGTGGGCTACTGCAGCACTTGCAGGCGATTCCGTGAAGGCCGCGAAATGTCTGCGCATCGCACGCGAATTCGGTGGCGAGCTCGCACGGAGTCGTGGGGAGGGGATGCTGAAGGCGGCGGTCGCTGCGATCGATCGGGCGGACGCGACGCAACGGCGGCATTTGATCGATGCGCATCGTGCGTTCTACGACGCGCAACAGGCGTTCAAGAAAGATCGCGCCGCCGACGCGCAACCAGATTTCGTGCGAGCCGCGAAGGAGTTCGAGCTGGGCGGAAGCCCGCTCGCGGTCGTGGCGCAGTACTACCTCGCACACACGTTCCATGCGCTCGGTGACCTCAAAGAGGCGCGGCGGCGCGAGGAGCAGCTTCTCGCTGCCGCCCCTTCCCAATTCCCTGCGCATCGCGCATCGCTGCTGTGGCATCTGGGATTGGCTCACCAAGCCGACGGTGAGTGGGGAAAAGCGCTGGCCGCATTTTCCGAGAGCGCTGCGATCTTCGAGCGTATCGGCGAAACAGACAACGCCTTTATCGTTCGCGGACTCATCGCGGAGGTTTACGATCGTACCGGCGATCTCGCCGCAGCGTGGCCGCATCGCCTCGCAGCGCTGCGATCGATCGGCCGGCAACCGACGGAGCGATTGCAGGCCACGCTCTCGTCGATTGCACGCGGCGCGATTGCGCGGAAGGAATGGCCGCTCGCGGCGTCGATCCTCGAGCTTGCGAGCGTGACCGCGCACGGCCTTTCGAGACCGCTGCTCGAAGCCGACATGCGCCTGTTGCAGGCGCGCGCGTTCGCGATCATGCAGCGGCCGCGGGATGCCGCGCTCGCGCTTTCGCGTGGACGCGGTGCCGCGATGCGTGTGCACGATGACGCGCTCAAAGAGGGAGTCATGGCTGAGGTGATGGCGACGGAGGCGATCGTCGCCGCGTCTTCCGAAGAGGCGATAGCGTTGCTCAGCGCCGCGATCGAACATCACCGGACGCGGGGGCGGAGGATTCGCCTGCCCGAGATGCTGCTGAGCCGAGGAAAGGCATACGCGTCGACAGGAGAGTGGGAAAGGGCACGGCTTGATTTTGAAGCCGGACTCAACGAAATCGAGCAGCAGCGCGCGGCTTTGCCGCAGGGGGAGGCGCGGTGGGGGATTTTCGGAACGGCGGAAGAGCTGTTCCAGTCCGCAATCGGGCTGGCGCTCGAGCAGCACGACGTCGAACGCGCATTCGCTCATGTCGAACGGTCGCGTTCACGCGAACTGCTGGAGGTACTCGCGCCCACAGGTGCGGCGCGTTCACTTCCATCCGAAGTCGTCGTTGTCGAATACGTTGTGCTTCCGGAAAAGCTGGCGATCTTTATCGCGGACGGTGATCGGGTTCAGGTCGTCGAGCAGTCCGGAGATCCTGCGGTTCTCGAACGCGACGCCGCGCGGTTCATCGCGGCTGTGCAGAAAAATTCGGGCGAAATGCGCATCCTCGGCCGCTCGCTCTACGACAGGCTCATTGCGCCCGTCGAGAAACACATTGCCGGGAACGAGATTGTTGCGATTGTCCCGGCGCCGTCTCTCGCGGCATTACCGTTCTCGGCGCTGGTACGGCGCGACGGACAGTTTGTCGCCAAGGGGCCAGCGTTCGTGCATGTGCCGAGTGCGGCGGTGTTGGCGGAATTGATGGCCCGAGCACGCCCGAGGGCATCGCGTACGGAGTTACTAGTCATTGCGAATCCTGCGACCGGCGAAGGCCTGGAGCGCCTGCCTTCCGCGGAGCGCGAGGCGCGCAGACTCACGCGCGCCTACGGCCGCTCCATAGCGCTGTTCGGCGAACTTGCGACCGTGGAAGCGTTCGCGCGTAATGCTTCGAGCGCCGACGTCATCCACTTCGGTACGCATGGTGCGGCGCCATCGGGACCGAAAGGTGAGGCGGCACTCGTCCTCGTTGACGGTCGTCTCGGTGTCACAAAGATCGCGGCTACGCGGTTGCGACCTGGCGCCACGGTAATCGTCGCATCCTGCAGCAGTGCCCGCGGAACGGTGCGTGCGGAGGGGACGATCAGCGTCGCGCGTGCGTTTCTTGCCGCGGGAGCCTCGTCAGTCATCTCGACGCTCTGGCCGATCGACGATGCTTCTTCGGCCGACTTCTTTCCCGTTCTCCACGAACACCTGTCGCGCGGCGCCTCACCGGCGCACGCGCTGCGTGCGGCGCAGATCGATGCGATCCGCCGCAATCTTCCTCCGTCACTGTGGTCCGCGGTGCAGTGCACGGGGTACTGACGCGCGGAAATGCAGAGAGAAGGAGGTTTCATGTACGACAAAGAGAGCGGGGATGAGGACAGGGGAAGGAGCGAGACTGCTTCCGGCTATGAGCTGCTCATCGTGGGGCTCGCGTGCTTCTTCGGAGACAAGGATTCGAGTGAGGTGCTGCTGCCCGACGGGCGGACTCCTCCACCGCAGTTCACGCCTCACTATCCGTACGTCGTGATTGATCCGAACGACGTCGAGGACGATTCCGAGTGGCCGGTATCCGCAGAGGCAGCGGACCTGAGGACGCTCGGACTGTACGAACTGCCGAAGTGCAACCTGCAGTTCAGTGGCATCGACGACGGTTTCGGCCTCGTCGCACCGACTCACGAAAACGATCTTCCCAGCCTGGCGATGGCGGACCCGTCGCAGCCGGTCGACCGCAACAGTCCCCACGCCGTCGTTCGTGTGCGCCTAAGTAGCGGCAAGCTCGAGGCGTTCCGCTCGCCCGACTCACCGGTCGACAAGCCGGAGAACTCCGCGATCATCTCGCGGCTACAGGTTGCATATGCGGGCCCGATCGTCGTCGTTGCGAACGGCCTCCGCGAAGGGGTTCGTCGCATGACCGTGAAAGCAGGCAAGAACATCGCGGTGGCGAACATTGGTTTCCCAGACGCCGGCACGGGACGGCATCATTTCCCGATCTACGGCTTCCTCACCGCGAGCAAGACGATCGCCGACAACCCGCAGCCGGTCAATCCGGCAATCCCGCAGCTCGATCCGAACGAGCACCACATCTTCCGCCTCAAGCTGCCGATCAACGACGGCACGGCGGCATGCGGAAATCAGGGATGCTGCAAGAAGGATCCCCCCGGGTGACAAACGAAAGGGCGAGAGTCTCACCCGTGAGACTCTCGCCCCCATCGTCCGCGTTCACTTCACACGAGCAGATCGACGCCCAGCCGTTCCAGCACCTGCTCGATCGGGTTCGCGTAGGCGAGACCGTTGCCGCGCGATCCTCCGGCCATCGCGATACTGAAGAGCAATCCGACCGGACGCAGATCGCCGTCGACGACGAGCGAGCCGCTGTCGCCGCCGATGGCGAAATGCGCGCTGTTGTCGGACTCGATCTCGATCTGATCGTCGAACTTCACCAGCCCGACACCGAAACGATAGTGGATCTCAAAGGCGTCCTGATCCGGCTCGGTCACGATGCCCGTCGTCTTGCGGGACGCCGCACCGAATTTCATCACCGCCGTCTGATGTGCCACCGATCCCACGGCGCGTTTGACACTGCCGCCGCCCGGAAGCGTTGCCGGATCGAATGCGTCAATGGTTAGCTTCGCGAACGCGCAGTCGACGCGTTGCTGCCCGCGCACCGCCAGCGGTACGGCACGGACGAATTCACCGATAACGTTATTGCTCCCTGCTGGGTGCACAATCCGAGTCCCGGGGCGGACGAGATCCTGACCGGCGAGGACATGATTCGCCGAGACGAAACCTTTCGCACCCGTTTCCCGATCGACGGCGAAGAAGCCGAGCGTTCCACCGCGTTCGTTGATGCGCGCGATCGACGAGCCGATGCGGAGAATCTCGTCCTCCTCACCACTGTCGGCGAGCGGGATTGCGAATACGGGACCGGTATGGCGCACGTCTACATCAGCGGTATCGGTCAGCTTCGTGAGAATTTCGCGCACGCGCGCCTCCAATGCCGCGTCGCGGGTCGGCGTGCGCAGCCGCGCCGCCAGTACGTGCTTTTCTTCGGCCACCTGGCGCATGCCAAGTGAGATCCACCGGGACGCGCTCGTCTCGTCTCTGCCGTATGGAATTTTCCGGAGCTCCTCACGCGCTTGTTCTCGAACTGCCACGAAATTCGCGATGGTCATAGCCACCTCCTCGGCTGTTGGAGAGACGAGCCCCGCGCAGTTCCCGAGCACCGGAGTGCAACAATGCGCTTCCATGAAACGAATCGCCATTCTCTTGCTTCTCTCCCTCGGCGCAGGCGCTCAGGAACGCGACATGTCGCGCGTCAACTGGATGGAGTTCCGCGAGCTCGTGCCTGCGAAGATCCGCACCGTGCTCCTGCCCACGGGCACGCTCGAGCCGCATGGGGCTGCGAACAACGGGGCGGACATCACGGCGCCGGTGGCGATGGCGCAGGCGATTGCGCCGCGGGTGAACGCGATGATTGCGCCGGTGGTGCCGTACGGGATCACGGGGTCGATGGAGGCGTATCCCGGCGCGTTTCAGATCCCGGAGGCGGCGTACCGGCCGTACATGAAGGCGGTGCTCGAGGGGCTGGCGAAGAACGGGTTCCGCAACATCGTCATTCTCAACGGACATGGCGGGCCGCAGACGGCGGTGCTGAACGCCGTCGCCGCGGAGGTGGCGACGGAGAAGCGCGTGCGCACGCTGGTCGTCAACTGGTGGTCGTTTGCGTCCGACGTCACGAAGGAAGTGTTCGGCGAGGACGGCGGGCACGCGGGGTGGAACGAGACCGCGTACGTGCAGGCGGCGGATCGCACGCTCGTCCATCCCGAGCGCTACAGCGACAAGCTCGCGACCGCGTATCCCGCGCCGGGCACATGGTCGGCGGTCCCGTTCCCCTCATCGATCGGGCTCTATCAGCCGGGGCAGGGATACCCGAAGTTCGATCAGAAGAAGGCGGACGAGTATTTTCGCAAGGTGAACGACAAGGTGGCGGGGCTGGTGTCGGACACGATCGGCAAGTGGGATGACGCGGGGCTGTGATGCCGCGATAATGCGCGCGTGATCCGTCGCATCTGCGTCTTCTGTGGCTCGAACAAAGGGGCCGATCCTGCCTATCTCGACGCCGTGCGCATCCTCGGCCGGCTCTTTGCGACCGAGGGCATCGGCCTGGTGTACGGCGGCGGCAGCGTCGGTCTCATGGGCGAGCTCGCCGACACGGTCCTCTCCTCGGGAGGGGAAGTCATCGGCGTCATTCCGCACGCGCTGTGGGCGCGCGAGGTCGGGCATCGCGGGCTCACGGACCTGCACATCGTCGACACGATGCACGAGCGCAAAGCGATGATGGCCGATCTCGCCGACGCATTCATCGCCCTGCCGGGCGGCCTCGGGACGCTCGAAGAGATCTTCGAGATCTGGACGTGGGCGCAGCTCGGACTGCACACGAAGCCGGTGGGCTTTCTCGACGTCGGCGGCTTCTACAAACCGCTGATGCAGTTCCTCGACCGTGCGGTGCGCGAGCGCTTCCTCAAAGAAGAGCATCGCGCCATTGCCGTGATCGAAAGCGATCCCGAAAAGCTGCTGCGGCGTTTCGATTCGTGGTCGCCGCCGCGCGTCGAAAAGTGGATCACCCGCGACGAAACTTAATACGTCACGCGGTGGTAGTACTTGAACTTCTTCCGCTCGCCGTCCTGCACGATGGGGTAGAACCGCGCTGACTTGAGCGCGTTCATGTTCTGCATCGCCAGCGCTTCCGAGCCGGTGCTGTTCTCGAGGATGCGCACGGCCGTCACCTCGCCGTCGGTGTTCACGTCCGCTTCGAGATAGATCTCGCCGCGCGTGCTCGGCGCGGACACGGGGAGAGGTACCACGCGGAACTTCGGCTGCGGATTGCTCTCCGCCTCCTCTTTTCCTTCGGCAGTCGTGAGGTCGGCCGCCTTCGCCCAGCCCGAGCGTTCCCCCGTGCGCACTTCGACCCATTCGCCTTTGTCGGTGAGGATGGGGATCGCCTCGCCGTTCTGATACGTCGCCAGCACCGTCGCCGTGTCGTTCGCCTGCTCGCGCACCGCCAGTTCCGGGGCGCCGACATAACGCACCGCGATCGGCTCGCGCGTGTCCATCGGCGTCGTGTCGGTGGCGACCGGCCCCTGCTGCTTGCACGCGGCGGCGAGGAGAAGAACGGCAACAGCGATGCGCTTCATCGCATCAACATATCACCCTCGTAAAACAGCTTGTCGATGTTGATCCCGCTGATCCGGAAGTCGAGGTCGACGACGCCGAGGCCGGTGCTGTCGCTGGTGACGCGGGCGTTCTGAGGGGAGGTCCCTTCGCGCACGATCTGGCGAAGGAACACGCCTTCGAGCTTGCCCGTGGTCCCGTTCGCGTAGACCTTCGTCGCCGTGAGATGCGCGCCGTCGATGCGCAGGTTGCGCAGCGTGTACGTCCCGTGATGATCCTGTCCGCTTCCACCATTCGCGCTGAGCGTGAGCATGTGATCGAGACCGCCCGGACGGTACGTGCCGGCATACGAAGTGCGGACGAGCGGCTTCGCCTCGATCTGCCGGTACTGCGATACGCCGTGCTTCTGCTTGTGCTTCGTCTTGTTGAACCGCGCCACGATTTCATCGGTGCGGACACCGGCCAGGGCGAACTGCGCGACGAGGAGCGAGAGGATGACGAGAAGTTTGCGCATGTCCGTTTGGACGAGGAAGGTCGGTCCGGGTTAGCGAAAGCGGACAAATGTCCGCGGACACTCGTCAACCGTCCGGCCTGCCGGACACGCTAACTCCTTGAAAACAAACGACAGGTCCGTGGCAGCTCCGTTGCGATGAGTGCCTGCCGACATGATCCACAACACCTCCTCGATGGACCGGCCGGTGGTCGTACAGCGCAATCCGCGCGTGATCGCCGCGATCGTTGCCGGTGCCGTCGCCCTGCTCCTCATCCTTGCCTTCACCTTTCCCGCGATGCGCCGCTGGGTGCGCGCGGAAAAAGCGGTCGACGCTTCGACGCTCCGTTTCGCCCAGGTCACACGCGGCGATCTGCTCCGCGACCTCTCCCTGCAGGCGCGTGTCGTGGCCTCGCTTTCGCCGACGCTCTTCAGCCCCGGCCAGGGGATCGTCTCCATCCGCGCGAAAGAGGGGACGGTCGTGAAGGCCGGCGACGTCCTGGCCACGATCGACTCGAAGGAACTGCAGTCCGCTTTCGATCAGGCGAACGCGCAACTGATGTCGATGCGCGCCGAGCTCGATCGCCAGAAGATCGTCACGCGCCAGGGCGACCTCCGCGCTCGTCAACAGGTTGACCTTCTCACGCTGCGCGTCGCCGCCGCGCGCCGGCAGCTCGAGCGCGTCGAGCGCACGTTTAACGAAGGGCTCAGCAACAGGGCCGACTACGAGACCGCGCAGGACAACGTCCGCATCGCGGAGATGGAGCTCGCGCAGGCTAAAAACGAGCTCGAGCTCTCCCGCGAGACCCTCGGCTTCGACGTCGCCACGCGGCAGCAGCAGGTGCTGCGGCAGGAAGCGGTGACGGCGGAACTGCAGAAGCGCGTCGACGGCCTCACCATCCGCGCGCCGTTCGACGGCATGGTCGCCGCGGTGGCCGTGCAGGATCGCGATGCCGTCGCACCGAATCAGGGCATCGTCACGGTCGTCAATCTCTCGTCGCTCGAATTACAGATTGCGCTCCCCGAGGAGTATGCGAACGAGACGGCGATCGGGACTTCGGCGACGATCTCGTTCCTGGGCCGCGAGTACCCGGGGAAAGTCACCGCGATCTCGCCGCAGGTCGTCAACGGCCAGGTCGTCGGCACGGTCGCCTTCGACGGCGAACAGCCACGCGGCCTCAAACAGAACCAGCGTCTCAACACCCGCCTGACGTTCGAGTCGAAGCGCAACGTGCTCAAAGTGCCACGCGGTGCGTTCCTCGAGTCGGACGGCGGAAGGGCGGCTTACGTCGTCGACGGAAAGATGGCCACGCGGCGCGCGATTGCCACCGGCGCGGCGAGCGTCAGCGAAGTCGAGATCGTGAACGGCCTGGACCTCGGAGAAAAAATCGTCATCTCGGACACCGCGATGTTCGAGAACGCAAAGAACGTGATGTTGCGATGAGAGACGTTGCCGGCTGCCGTGATCGATGGTCTGCGAGACATCGCCCCCCCGCCCGGACAACCGACAGCCGACCATTGAGAACGAGGAGCCAAACATGCTCGAAATGAAAAACATCAAAAAGATCTACCGCACCGAGTCCGTCGCGACGCACGCGCTCGAAGACCTCACGCTCACCGTCACCGCGGGCGAGTTCGTCTCCGTCACCGGCCCCTCCGGCTCGGGCAAGACGACGTTCCTCAACGTCGCGGGCCTCCTCGACACGTTCGACTCCGGCTCGTACATCCTCGACGGCAAAGACGTGAGCCGTCTGTCCGACAAAGAGATGTCGCAGATGCGCAATCGCGCCATCGGCTTCATCTTCCAGTCGTTCAACCTGATCCCCGACCTCAACGTCTTCGACAACGTCGACGTCCCGCTCCGCTATCGCGGCCTCGGCGCGAAAGAGCGCAAAGAGCGCATCGAGCGCGCGCTGGAAATGGTCGGCCTCTCCGCGCGCCTCAAGCACCTGCCGTCGCAGCTCTCCGGCGGTCAGCAGCAGCGCGTGGCCATCGCGCGCGTGCTGGCCGGCGATCCGAAACTGATCCTCGCCGACGAGCCCACCGGCAACCTCGACTCGCTCATGACGCGCGAGATCATGGACCTCCTCGGACGCATCAACCAGAGCGGCACCACGATCGTGATGGTCACGCACAGCCCCGAATGCGCCGAGCGCGCGCATCGCCAGCTCCACGTCTTCGACGGCCGCGTCGTCGACCTCGAGCGCCCCCGCGTGACGCTCGCGAGCGGCAACACCAGCGCCGGCCTCGCCGCGACGCTCAGGTAATCAACATGTTGACCTACAACCTCAAGATCGCCCTCAAGAGTCTGCGCCGCAACCCGGTGCTGACGGCGCTCCTCATCGGCGCCATCGCCCTCGGCATCTGCGTCTCGACTTCGTTCGTCACGCTGCGCCACCTCTATACACAGGACTTTCTCCCCGGGAAGAGCGACGAAGTGTTCTACGTGCAGCTCGACACCTGGGGCGCCGAGCGGCCGTTCAACGAAGACCGGCCGGAGCTGCTGCCCGACCTCATGACATACCGCGACGCGCGCAACCTCATGCAGTCGAAGATCCCCGTGCGCCAGTCGCCGATGTACATCACGCAGTACTTTGTCCATCCCGATCCGAAGATGGCGCGTCCGTTCCAGGCGAACGTGCGCCTCGCCACGAGCGACTTCTTCGAGATGTTCCGGCTCCCGTTCCGCTACGGCGGTCCATGGACGAAGGCCGCGGACGCGAAGCCGGAAGCGGTCGCGGTGATCGATCACGAAACGAACGAGAAAGTCTTCGGCGGCGAGAACAGCGTCGGCAAGACCATTCGTCTCGAAGAGCGCTACTTCCGCGTCGTCGGCGTGCTCGCGCCGTTCCGCCCGGCGCTGCGCGTGTGGGAGCTGAATCGCAATCCGACCGGACCGCCGGAGCCGGTCTACATCCCGTTCAACTTCACGCAGCCGCTGGAAGTGCCGCTCGCGGGCAACGCGTCGTCGTGGAAGCAGGAGACGCTGGACACGTACGAGCAGTTCCTCAACTCCGAGATGGTGTGGCTGCAGTACTGGGTCGAACTGCCGGACGAGGCTTCGCAGCGCGCCTACAAAGAATGGCTCGACCACTACGCGCGCGACCAGAAGAAGCTCGGACGCTTCCCGCGGCCGGTGGTGCGCACGAGTCTGTCGACCATCCCGCAGATCATCGAGCGCAACAAGTTCATCCCGGAGTCGGTGACGACGATGAGCATCGTGTCGCTGCTTTTCCTCGTCGTGTGCTCGGTGAACCTGATCGGCATCCTCCTCGGCAAGTTCCTCGCGCGTGTGCCGGAAGTCTCGGTGCGCCGCGCCCTCGGTGCGAGCCGCGCGCAGATCTTCTGGCAGCACGTGGTCGAGTGTGAGCTGATCGGCGTGGCCGGAGGTGCCCTCGGCATCCTGCTCTCGCTCGGCCTCCTCGAAGTGCTGGCCAAGTTCGTCCACAGCGGCGAAGCGTTACGCCTCGACGGCGAGATGCTCCTCGTCGCGGGATTCCTCTCGCTCGTCGCCGGCCTCGTCGCCGGCGTCTATCCGGCGTGGCGCGTCTGCTCCGTGCCGCCGGCCATGCAGTTGAAGGTGCAGTGAACGACAGGGCCGAGGGTCGAGGGCAGAGGGCCGAGGGGTTTTTCCCTCAGCCCTCGGCCCTCAGCCCTCGGCCCTCTGGAGAGAACCCATGAACATCGGCCCTATCGTCCGCGCCATGAACCAGAACCGTACGCGCGTGCTGCTCATCGTGCTCGAGATCGCGCTGACGCTGGCGATCGTCACGAACTGCGTCAACGTCATCATCGCCGAGCGCGAGAGGATCAACCGTCCGTCGGGATTCGACGACGCCAACCTCCTCTTCGTCCGCACGCGTCCGTTCTCGCCGGAGTTCCGCGAGTCGGCGACGATCGACGTCACCTCCGATGCCGACCGCCGATCGATCGCTTCCATTCCGGGCGTGAAGGCCGTGGCGAACACGAACTTCATGCTGTGGGAAGGCGGCGGCTCGTCGGGCGGCTGGAAGCCGGTCGACGGCGGGCAGCGCCAGGTCACGCAGCAGTACTACGCCACGACCGACATCGCGCAGACCCTCGGCCTGCGCATGCTCGAAGGACGGACGTTCCGCGAAGGCGATCACGGCGTCGGCACACAGCCCGATCCCGCGAACATCGCCATCGTTTCCAAGACCGTCGCGGACGCGTTCTTCCCGAACGGCGGCGCGATCGGGAAGGCCATCACCCGCGCGAGCGATTCCGGCGAGACGGTCGGCGATCCCGTCACGATCGTCGGCGTGTACGAGACGTTCTTCAATCCGTACGGCTACAACCCCGACACCTGGCGCGGCGTCGCCGATCGCGGGATCTTCATGCCCGCGCGCGTCGGCAACTATCGCACCGGCTTGCGCTATCTCATCCGCACCGAGCCGGGGACGATGACCTCGGTCATGGCGGAAGTGGAGAAGCGGATGATCGCGAATCATGCCGGCCGCGTGGTCGAGTTCGAGCCGACGCCGGAGAAAAAAGCGCGCTGGTTCTCCTCCGCGCGACTGACGGTCGGCGTGATGTCGGGCCTCATCATCGCGCTGGTCTTCGTCACCGGCCTCGGCATCCTCGGCATCACCGCGCTCTCGGTGTCCGAGCGCACGAAGCAGATCGGCACGCGCCGCGCCCTCGGCGCCACACGCGCCGATATCCTCAAACATTTCCTGATGGAGAACTGGCTCGTCACCACGGCCGGTCTCCTCCTCGGAGTGATCGGCGCGTACGCGCTCAACGTGTACCTCGTGTCGCACGTTTCCGACGTGAAGATGCAATGGCAGCTCGTCGCCGGCGGTATGGTGTTGCTGTGGATCAACGGATTGCTTTCGACGATTCCGCCGGCCCTGCGCGCGGCGAACGTGCCGCCGTCGATCGCCACGCGCAGCGTCTGACGATGCCCAGAGTCCTCATCGTCGAAGATCAGCCCGCGGTGGCGAAAGCGCTGCGGATGCTCTTCGACCTGCACGACATCGAATCGGAAGTCACTTCCGATCCGGGCGTCGCCGTGCGCATGGTCGAGCGCGGCGACGCCGGTCTCGTCTTGCAGGACATGAACTTCACTCCCGGCGCGACGAGCGGTGACGAAGGCGTGGCGCTGTTCCGCAAACTGCGCGCGATCGCGCCGGAACTGCCCATCCTTCTGATGACTGCATGGACCTCGCTCGAGACGGCCGTGCAGCTCGTGAAGGAAGGTGCGAGCGACTATCTCGCCAAACCGTGGGATGACGCGAAGCTCGTGAACACCGTGCGCAGTCTGCTGCGCGTGCGCGAGCTTCGCGAAGTCGACGCACGCGACCGCACGCCGGGGCTGGTCTACAAAAGCGCGGCCATGCAGCGCGCGGTGTCCCTGGCCGTGCAGATCGCGTCTTCGGAGGTGCCGGTGCTGATCACCGGTCCCAACGGCGCGGGGAAGGAAAAGATCGCGGAGCTCGTTCACGCGAACTCGCGCCGCAAGACGAAGCCGCTGGTCAAAGTGAACGTCGGCGCGATTCCCGACGAGCTGATGGAGAGCGAATTGTTCGGCGCGGAGCCGGGCGCGTTCACCGGCTCGACGCGCTTGCGCATCGGCCGCTTCGAGGCGGCGAACGGCGGGACGCTCTTCCTCGACGAGATCGGCAATCTCTCGGCCGCCGGCCAGATGAAGCTGTTGCGCGTCCTGCAGACGGGGGAGTTCGAAAGGCTCGGCTCGAGCGAGACGCGGCGCGTCGACGTGCGCGTGCTTTGCGCGACGAACGCCGATCTGCAGCAGGCCATCGCCCGCGGGACATTTCGTCAAGATCTTTACTTTCGTATCGCCGTGCTCGAGATCGCACTGCCGCCGCTGAAGCAGCGCCGCGAGGATGTCCTGCCGCTCGCGGAAGCGTTCCTCAAACCGCCGAAGCAACTCTCCGACGCGGCACGTCAGGCGCTGCTCGCACACGACTGGCCCGGCAACGTGCGCGAACTGCAGAACCGCATCCAGCGCGCGATGGCCGTCACCACCGGCGAAGCGATCACGCCCGCCGACCTCAACCTCGGCCCCGAAGCCGCGACGAAGGTCGAAGACGTCCCGCTCGAACGCCGCGAGATCGAGACCGCCCTGCTCAACGCGAACGGCAGCGTGTCCCGCGCGGCCGAGGGGTTGGGCATCAGCCGCCAGGCCCTGTACCGGCGTATGGAAAAATTGGGGATCGTGCTCGAGCGGAAACCGAGGTGAGGGCGCAGAGCCGGAGAGGGGCTGAGGGAGAATCAAAGTGGCAGAGGAGCAGAGTGGCAAAGCTGCAAAGCCTGCGGCCCCGCGCCTCTGACGCTCTGTCTCTCTGAAGCTCTGTCACTCCGACTCTGCCTCTCGCCCTGCAACCATGCGACTCTCCACCCGCATCATTCTCGCCATCGCGTATGCCGCGCTGACCTCCGCGGCCGCGATGTACGTCGCCATGCGCCTGAATCGTGACGCCGCGTGGATCATCGCCACCGCCGTGATCCTCGGCACGATCGCGTGGTGCGCGCACATGATCGTCTCGCGCGTGATGGAACTGCACGCGGTTCTCGGCAATGCACTCGCGGCCTTTCGTGACGGTGACTTCAGCCTGCGACTCACCGCGCATGGCGATCGCGAGATCGCGGATCTGAAGACCCTCTACAACGAGCTCGCCGACAAAGTGCGCACCGGCCGGCAGGACATTCATCAGAAAGAGATTCTGCTCGACACGATCCTGCAGCGCACGCCGGTCGCGGTGATGCTGCTCAATCCGGCGCAGCGCGTCATCTTTTCCAACGCTGCCGCGCGCGAGCTCCTCGGCGGACGCCTCGACGGACGTCTGCTCGACGAGCTCCTGCCGAATCTCGCGGCGCCTCTGCGCGAAGCACTGGCCGGGCAGGACGACACGATCTTCCGCGTGGACGTCGAAACGTTCCACCTCACGCAACGCGTCTTCCGGCTCAACACGCAGGAGCACCATCTCGTCCTCATCGAACGCCTCACGCCGGAGCTGCGGCGTCAGGAAGTCGAAGTGTGGAAGCGCGCCATCCGCATCATCAACCACGAGATCAACAACACCGTCGCGCCGATCAGCTCCCTCTTTCACTCCGCGCGGCTCGCGCAGGAGCGGCCCCAGCATCAACACCGCCTCGGCGAGATCTACGGCCTCATCGAAGAGCGCCTCGTGCATCTGCGAGCCTTCCTCGAGGGCTACGCACAGTTCGCGCGCCTGCCGCAGCCGAAGAAGGAACGCACGGAATGGTCCGCGATTCTCGACGACGTGCGCACGCTCTATCCGTTCGCGACCGAGGGGACGCCTGCGCTGACGAGCAACATCGATCGCGGACAGTTCCAGCAGGTGCTGATCAACCTCGTGAAGAACGCGCGCGAAGCGGGGAGCGAGGACGTGACCGTCTCCGTGCAGCAGGCCGGCAGCGACTGCGTGGTTCAGGTCATGGACCGCGGCCGCGGCATGAGCGAAGAAGTCATGCGCCAGGCACTCGTCCCGTTCTTCACCACCAAGCCCGACGGCTCCGGCCTCGGCCTCGCCCTCTCCAACGAGATCGTCGAAGCCCACGGCGGCCGCATGCGCCTCGGACCGCGCGAGGGTGGGGGAACGGTCGTCACGTTGTGGATTCCGTGACGCTGCGTCGTTCGTACTGCCGCTGCAGGTACGTCGGGGGGAGCGGTCACCGTTTACGATAGTCCGCGATGTTGAACGATAGACGCGTGCAGATCGGTGTGGCCGTGGCGGTCGTGGTGGCGATCGCATTGGTGCTGTGGCCGTCCACCAACGTCAGAAACCTCGAGTCGCGCGGCACGGCCGTCATCGCCTTCGGCGATTCCCTGACCGCGGGCGTCGGCGCATCCGACGGCAACGACTACGTCTCGCGCGTCGCGTCGCAAACCGGCCTCGACATCGCCAACGCGGGTGTGAGCGGCGACACGACCGAAGACGCGCTGGCGCGCATCGAGCGCGACGTGCTCGCCAGAGATCCCCGCATCGTCATCGTCGGACTCGGCGGCAACGACTTTCTGCGGCAGGTACCGATGGCCACGACCGAGGCGAACCTGCGCACCATCGTCCGGCAGATTCAGGATGCCGGTGCCATGGTGGTCCTCCTCGGATTTTCCTTTCCTTCGTTCGGGCCGCGGTATGAGGACATGTACGAAAAGGTCGCCGAAGACACCGGATGCCTGCTCGTGCCGGATGTGCTCGACGGCATCCTCAACAATCCGAAGCTCAAGAGCGACGAGATTCATCCGAACGCCGACGGGTACGCACTGCTCGCGGAGCGCGTGGCCGGCCCCCTGGCGAAGCTGAAGGAGCGCGCGGACGCGAATCGGTCCGGAAGTTGAAGGTTCTGCGCGCATGAAGGTTTTCGTCATCATCGCAGCCGCCGTCACGTTATTTGCCTGCGCCGATCACGCACCCGCACAGAGCGCCGCGGCCGCAAAGAGCGGCGCCCAGCGCTCGTCGACACCGCGCTCGGGCACGATCCCGAATCGCATCAGCGACTACGCCAAAGGACTCGAGCATCCGTGGGGCATGGCCTTCCTGCCCGATGGCCGTCTGCTCGTGACCGAGCGACCGGGACGCCTGCGCGTCGTCGACAAGAACGGCCGCGTGTCCGCGCCGCTCACGGGCGTGCCGCGCGTCATGGCGCAGGGACAGGGCGGACTGCTCGACGTCGCGATCGACCCGCAGTTCGCGCAGAACCGCACCATCTATCTCTCGTTCTCCGAGCCGGGCGCGGACGGCACCGCGAGCACCGCGGTCGCGCGTGCGCGTTTCACCGACACCGCGCTGCAGGACGTGAAGGTGATCTACAGCCAGCAGCCGAAGGTCGTCAGCGGCGGGCATTACGGCTCGCGCATCGTCTTCCGCCGCGACGGGACGATGTTCATCACGCAGGGCGATCGCATGCGCTACCGCGAGCAGGCGCAGGACCTCGCCTCCGGCCTCGGCAAAGTGATGCGCGTCAATCGCGACGGCACGATCCCGCGCGACAACCCGTTCGTCGGACGCAATGGCGTACGTCCGGAGATCTGGTCATACGGGCACCGCAACGTGCAGGCCGCGGCGCTGCATCCGGAAACGGGTGCGCTGTGGACGGTCGAGCACGGCGCGCGCGGCGGCGACGAGCTCAATCATCCCGAGGCAGGGAAGAACTACGGCTGGCCGGTCATCGCGTACGGCGTCGAGTACTCGGGGATGAAGATCGGCGAAGGACTCACCGCGAAGGCGGGGATGGAGCAGCCGGTGTTTTACTGGGATCCCGTCATCGCGCCCTCGGGCATGACGTTCTACACCGGTAATGCATATCCGAAATGGAAGGGGAGCGCATTCGTCGGCTCGCTCCAGCCCGGCGCGCTCGTGCGTCTCGCCATGCAGAACGGGCGCGTGACGAGCGAAGAGCGTTTCCTCGGACAGCTCGACGAGCGCGTCCGCGACGTGGAGCAGGGGCCGGATGGGCTGCTCTACCTCGCCACGGACAGCCCGAACGGACGAATTCTGCGGATCGAGAAGTAATGCGGAGCGCCGGCGCAAAGCCGGCGCTCCACTGAAATCTCAGAAGCGGAAGCGCAGTCCTGCCGAGTAAATCCGCGGCGTGATGTCGAGGTCCTGCTCGACGCCCGTCGCCGTCGAGCGCGTCGACGGCTCGTAAGCGATCTGCCGCGCATCGACCGCCACGCCGAAGCCCTCGGTGATCTGGAACGCGAGTCCGAGGTTGTAGTAGTACGTGATGTCGCTGTCGATCTCGATGCGGCCGAGACCGACCGTGTCGAGCTCGCGCGAGTTGAAATCGTCCGTGATCACGTACGCACCGCCGGCGCCCGCGTAGAGATCGAAGCGCGAGTTGCCGAACGGATGCACCTGCACGCCGGCCATGATCGGTGTGAGGTTGAGCGTGCCGAGGTCGACCGGGGCGACGCCTTCGAAGACGATGCCGGCGTCGCTGCGCAGACCGAACGCGGAGCCTTCCACGGAGAAGTGAGGCGTCAGCGCGAAGTTGACGCTCGCGCCGAACCCGCCGCCTTCGTCGAAATCGGTCTCAAAGCCGTCGCCGAGGTCCGTGTCGCCTTCCATCTCGACCTGCGAGCCCCACACCGTCAGTTGAATCTTGCGCTCCTGCGCGACGAGCGGCGTCGCCGCGACCATCAGGAACAGAACAGCCAATGCTTTCATCTTCATCGTGCACCCCACGGCAGAATCAGGCGTGACGGGAGAGTGATCTGGAACGCGTCGTTCGTCAGCCACGGCCGCAGCAGGTTGACGTACTGCGGGCTCGCGGGATTGCCGCTCGTGCCACCGGGCAGACTGGTGTAGCCGACGATGCCGGCGCTGGTGGCCTCGGACACGCCGCGGCGCACCGGACCGCTGCTGAACATGAAGCCGTCCAGCGTCGCGGCGCGCGAGTTGTGCGACGACGCGTCGACGACCTCGAAGCCGCCGTCGACCGGAATCCCGTTGAGACCGGCGAGCGGCGCGGGGAACTGACCGCCCGCGGGCGGCGTGTTGAACGCACCGCCGAGCGGATGGCGGAAGACGATGCGGTGCAGCTTGCCCCAGCGGTAGTCGTTCTGATTCGTCGAGTTCGCGAACGCGGCTTTGAACTCATCGCTCGCGAGCAGGGCCAGCGTGTCGGCGACGCTCTTCAGGATGAGGATGTCGCGGCGCGCCGGAGCGGTCTCGGCGTTGTTCGCCATCGGCGGGACGTTGAAGAAGTTGACACCGCTCACACCGGCGCCGTAACGGGTGTTGTAGTTCTCGAGCAGATTGCGCAGCGCGGTCACGGTCTGCGTGCTGTTCGGACGGGGCAGATTGCCGACGCTGAGCACGGCGTCGATCGTGTTCTTGATGAACTGCCCGCGCCAGACGCTGTAGATCGTCGCGGCGATGCTCGACTCGATTTCCGCGGACGAAGGCGCGGACAGCGCGCCGTTCACGTCGGCCGCGTCGTATCCCTCGGGGATGCCGGTCGGCGTCGAGAAGTCCCACGTGCGCAGACGATTCACGGCCGCGGCCACTGCAGGGTTGCCGGCGAGACCGGCGAGCGCGGGGATGCTGCTCGCGCCGCCGTTGTCGAGCGCGCGCGTGATGTACGGGACGAAGAACTGCGCGTCGAGCAGCACGACGTCGGCCTGGATGCTCTGCATGTCGGCGACGGTGAACTTCTCGTTGCGCGCGAGCTTCTCGCGGATGCGCTGCGTGATGCGTCCCGCGCGGAAGCCCGCGTACGCGGCGTTGAGATAGTAGATGCCGCCGCCCGGACGGAGCTGGTTGAGCGGATCGTTGTCGAGCGTCGTGCCCGCGGGATCGTTGTTCGCGTTGACGATCCAGCCGCCGGCGGGATTCACGATCTGCGGCATCTCCGCGGCGGGGAGGATCTGGTACGACGACGCCTGCCCGCCGGGACGCGTGGTGACGCGGAGCCAGTCGTTGCCGCCGGCCGCGCCGTTACGCAGGAAGAACGGCGGCAGTCCGGCCACCGTGCCGGCCTGCAGGTCTTCGCGCAGCGGCATCTCGCCGCTCGTGAAGTAGCCGATGTTGCCGTCGACGTCCGTGTAGATCCAGTTCTGCGAACCGACGTCGAAGAACTGCAGTCCGGTGCGGAACTCCTCGAGGTTGCGCGCTTCGTTCCAGAGGAGGAACGTTTCGATCTCGCGCGTCGGACCGTGGCCGATCCACTGCACGCTCACGCCCGCGCCGGTGGCGAGGTTGAGCGAGACGATCGGCGCGTTGCGGCGTCCGACGATGAGCGTCGCCTGCGGCACCGTGGCGCTCGGCGGCACGACGCTGAGGTCGTCCTGCGTGCCGTTGCCGACGTTGTTCACCATGAACGTCTGCGGAATCGGCGTGAGCGGCTCGCGGACGCCTTTGTACATCGACGACAGACCCGCGGTTGCGGTCGCGTCGGGGACGACCTGTTCGGTGTACGCGTCGGTCACGTCGAGCGGGTTGACGGTGCTGCCCCACGCGATGCGCGGCGTGTGTCCCTGCACGACGAGCGGCACGCCGGGGAAGCCCATGCCGACCGCGTTGATGCGCTGGCCGGCGATGCCGATCGGATAGAACGTCGACGGCATGCGCAGCGCGAGGTGCGGATCGTTCGCGATCATCGAGTTGCCGGTCGCGGAGAGGGAGCGCGCGATGGCCCACTCGTTCGAGGCGCCGCGCTGTTCAGGGTCGAGGATGCGCGCGAAGAAGGGGATCTCGCGCAGCGAGTCGACCCAGCGCTTCGCTTCCATCACCGCGGCGCGATCGAGCTGCGATGCGGCTTCGCCCATCGCCATCCAGCGATCGTGCTCCGCGTTCGCGGCGACGCCGACGTTTCTGGCGGTGCCTTTCTGCGCATCCGGAACCGTCGACGCGGGGTCGAACGGCTTCGAGCGGAAGAGGTCTTCGAAGAAGAGCGCGGTGCCGTTGATGCCGAGTTGCTGTCCCGCGGCCTGATACGTGAGAAGCGCGACCGTCGGATCGACGTCGAGCTCGAACGAGAGGCCGAAGGCGAGGAGCTTGGCGACGGCGATCGAGTCGAGCGGCGTCCACGGCTCCCAGCGCGTGATCTCCAGTCCCTGATATTCAGGCGGGAGACCGTTCGCGGCCACGTACGCGTTCACACCCGCGGCGTATGCCTCGAGCAACTCCACGACGCGCGGCGAGTACTCGACCTGCGAGAGGAGCGCGGCGCGGCGCAGGCCGAGCGTGCGCAACTGCACGTCGCTCGGGAGTGCGGCCGCACCAACGAGCTCGGCGAGCGTGCCGCTCGCGGTGCGCCGGTTCTCGTCCATGTGGAAGAGGCGATCCTGCGCGTGCACCCAGCCATTGAGGAAGACGGCGTCGTAGTCGGTGAAGGCGCGGATGTGCGCGATGCCTTGTGCATCGCGCGTGATCTGTCCGGACAGCCGCATCGACGGGTGCCGGATCCATTGCTGCGCGGCCGCTGAAAACGTCAAGGGGAGGGAAAGGAACAGCGAGAGAATCACTAGAAACCGCGGGGCTTTACGCATGAAACCTCCTGACCGGGTCTGTGAGCGGATTTTGTGTGCGGGATCTTACATCCGCACTCAACCGAAAACGTCGCGTTTCGTGAACAGCAGGTAGGCGGCGATGAGGGCGGCCACGGCCCAGGCACCGAGGAGCGTGATGCAGAAGGTCATGGACATGCCGTCGTACGGCGGAGCCTGGCCGGTGTAGTAGTCGGCGAGCGGGAGCGCGCTGACGAAGAGATATTTGCCCGCCGTCCAATCGGGAGAGATGCGCGTGAGGATCGTGCCGCCGATGAGCGAGGCGAGCATGGTACCGATCGAAGCCGCGCTCGATTTGAACATCACGGAGAGCATCAATGAGATGGAAGCGACCGCGAGGAGCGCATACCACTCCAGTCCGTAGGCGATGAGCGCGTCCTGCCAGAGCGGGAGCTGGCGCACGTGATCGACGCTGAACGTTTCGCCGGAGAGCTGGAAGCCGTTGAACGTCGGCGCGTCCCAGCCGCCCGCGGGGAGCACGGGTGCGGTGACGAGATACGACAGGGCGCCTCCGACGAACAACGTCAGCGAGGCGAAGAGCCAGAGGGTCACGAGTTTGGCCGAGAGGATCTTCCATCGTCGGACCGGTCTCGTGAGGAGGAGCTTGTCGGTGCCTTCGGCGTTTTCGGCGGAGACGATGTCGCTGCCGAGGACGGCAATGAGGAGGGGGAGCAGGAGGAAGCCGGCGGCGTTCGCGAACGTGCGCACGACGAGCGGCGCCGTCGGCTGTTCGGGGTTGATGCCGCGGTCGAGATAGAACTGCAGGCGGCGCACTTCCGCGCGCATCGAACGCGCCCACGACTCGTTGATGCGGCCGCGGCGGAGGCGGTTTTCGTAGCGCGCGATGCGCTCCTGCAGCTCGGCGCGCCAGTTCGCGTTTTTCATCTCACGCAACTGGCGGTATTGCGAGTACGAGACGAGCGTGAGGATCACGAGCATGATCCCGACCACGATCGCGAAGCGTTTGCGGCGCAGGAGCTTGAGGATTTCGTTGCGGATCAGGGCTAAGAACATCAGTCGACTGTTTCGCCTCCGGTTACGTCGAGGAACATCTCTTCGAGCGATTGCACTCGCTGTCTTGCGTGATAAACGTCGATGCCGTTCTCCGTCAGCGCGGCGATGAGCGGCGGCGCCTGCGTCTCCTCGATCGGGGCGAGGACCGTATCGTCGGTCAGCGTCACCTCGATCCCTTTCGCGCGCAGGACTTCGGCGGCGCGGTGCACGTCGCCGACGCGGATCTCCATGGCGCGCTGACTCGAGATCAGCTCGCGCACGGTGCCGGAGCGGAGGATCTTGCCTTTGTGGATGATGGCCACACGATCGGCGGTGAGCTCGATTTCCGCGAGGAGGTGGCTGGAGACGAACACCGCCAGGCCTTGCTCCGCGGCGAGGTTGCGCAGGAGCTCGCGGATCTCGCGGATGCCCGCCGGATCGAGACCGTTCGCGGGCTCGTCGAGGATGAGCACGCGCGGGCTGCCGAGCATGGCCTGGGCAATGCCGAGTCGCTGGCGCATGCCGAGGGAGTACGTGCCGACTCGCTGATCGAGGCGGTGGGCGAGATTGACGAGCGACGCGACGCGCTCGATCTCCGATTGCCCGACGCCGAGCATGCGCGCAAAGTGCTCGAGGTTTTCGCGGCCGGTCATGAAGCGATAGAGGTCGGGGTTCTCGACGATGCAGCCGATGCAGCGCATCGCCTTTTCGAAATGCCGGCGGATGTCGTAGCCGCAGACGGTGATCGCGCCGCGCGTCGGACGAATGAGCCCGACGAGCATGCGGATGGTCGTGGTCTTGCCCGCGCCGTTCGGTCCGAGGAAGCCGAAGACTTCGCCGGGGCGGAGATCGAACGAGACGTCGTCGACGATCGTGCGTTTGCCGATGATCTTCGTCAGATGTTCGGCGACGAGGGCTCCAGTCATGCGCCGCACATGGTACCGTCGCACGGGTGATGCGACGCGTTCTCTTCTGGCACATTCCGATCGCGGCGTCGGTGCTTGCCGCGTCCGTTTTCGCGTACGGGTTCGTGTCGTATCTGCGCGGGAACACGGGGACGCCGGTCGATTTTCTTCCGCGCGGTTCTGCCCCGTCCGCCACTCCCGCTGTGGCCGTCTCCCCGATCATCCTCGGCGACTCGCTCGCCCGCGGTGCCGGCGATCAGTCCGGCCTCGGCATCGCCGGCCGTCTCGATCAGGAGCTCAAGCGCCGCAACGTGCAGGCGCGGCGGACGTACAACGTGGCCGTCAACGGCGCCCGCACGCGCGATCTGCTGCAGGTGCTCGAGCGTCCGAACGTGCAGCAGCTTCTGCGCGAATCGAACACGATCATCGTGTCGATCGGCGGCAATGACCTATGGGGCGGCAACGACTGGCGCAACGCCGCGCCTCCGAATCCCGACGCGGCGATGAACGACGTGCTCTCGCGCATCGAGAGTGCGATCGAAAAGATCCGCGCGGTGAATCCGAAAGCGCGCATCTTTTTCGTCGGCCTCTACAACCCGTTCGTGACGACGCCGATGGGCGGGCAGCTTTCCGCGCTCGTCAATCGCTGGAACGCGCGGCTCATCGAGCACTTCGGCAACGATCCGAATTTCACTGTCGTGCAGACGGCGGATCTCTTCTCCCACCGCGACCGGCTCGCGCTCGATCGCTTTCATCCGGGTGGGGAAGGGTATGCGCTCATTGCGCGACGCATTGCGGACGCGCTGTAAGGAGGCGTTGTGTACGTCTGGCGAGTGCCCGTGCTGCTGTTTGCGCCGCTGGTGACGACCGCGTTGCTCCTCGCGGTGGCTGCCACATTGCTCGCCTGGCGGCGTTCCGCGGCGGCACCGGCGGTGCGAGGCGCACTCCTGGCGCTCGTGCTCATCGCCCACCTGGCTGCGCCGGTCGTGACTTCAGCCCTGCTCGAACCGTTCCTTGCACGAGAACGAGCGAGCGGTGACTTCATCCATCCGTCCGTTCTTCTGCTCTGGTCGCCGGCCTTGCTCGTGCCGCTGCTGCTCGTGCTGGCGGACCGCCTCTTTCCGCATTCCGAGACGCGCGCCGCATCGCTCTTGAAATACCGGGCCGCGTTCTTCGCGGCCGTGCTCACGTTCGCGTTCCTGAACGTCACGAACTGGTGCAGTCCCGGATGGTGTGAGCGATTCGGCTTTCCGCTGCCGTACTCCTGGTGGAGCGACGCGATCCTGATCTTCGACGGCCGCAACATGTCAGCCGGAAATTCGGTGGTGGCGTTCCTTTTCAACATTACGGCCCTTGCGCCAGTCGTCCTGGCGATGTCGCGCACGTTCAGGCGCGGCGAGCGCTCGATCCTTCGCCATGAGTGACGCTCGAAAAATCCTCGGCTGGTTGGGGATCGCCATCGGCTTGATCGGTGTCGTGACCATCGTCATGGAGCGCCGGGCCGCGATCCGGCAGCGAGAGTTTCTTGCTGTCCAGGCGGCGCGCTTCCGCGACCGTCAACAACCACCTGCCCTCATTGCCTGGGAGGGACGGACGTTCCGGATGGGGGATCGGGTGCGGATCGCAAAATGGGCGGGCACGTTCAAACCGGAAGAGACGCGACATCCGGTGGAGGTCGACGCGCGCAGCGGGCAGACCGGCGTCATCGTTCGCGGCGAACGGCGAACCAGCACCCGTTACCTGCGCATCGATCCGAATGAGCCGATGCAGATCGTGCTGGTGCGCTGGTCTCCGCAGAAGTGGAAGGTCAACCTGCAGGAGCGGTGGATCGAGTTGCCGGAGTTCGAGGCAACGATCCACGTGAGTCACCTCGAAGTCGTGCGTTAACGGTGCCGGCCAGCGCTGGCAGCCTCGAGGCGCGTGACGCGCACGTCGAGCGCGGCGGTGTTCTGGTCGTCATTTGGCATCGACGGCGGCGATCCGCTCGGAGTTGATGCCGAAGCCTTCGGCGATCAGTCGGATGTCGGATCGGAGGCTGTCCATCATGACTCCCATTCGATACAGAGTGTCCGCATGGGAGTCTTTGATCGACTGCCGAAGCTCGACGACCACCTGGGCGAGCTTATCGTCGGTGTGTTGGCGTATCTCCGCCATCTCCTGACGTACCGCCGTAAACTCGTCCGTCATCTCGCCGCGCACGGCAGCGAACTCCGTGGCCATCTCCCGGCGGACGGTCGCAAATTCCTGCCTTACTTCCCCGAACGCATTTCTCGTTTCTTCGTCCATCGCGAAAGGATCGTACCTCGGTGTGTCAAGTCTTCTACGCGGCGTGGATTCAGCGCCCGACTGCACGTCGCCGAGGACTGACGGTGGTGAGCTCGGCACGCCAGGCGCCGCGTCCGTGCGTGAAGGCGTAGACGGCGTCGCCCAAGGCACCTTTGCCGATGAAAACAGCCTCGGTGACGACATTCGCGAAGCCGCTGTTCTCGACGTTCCAGTGCTGTCCTCCGTCGAGCGAGACGAAGACACCGAGATCCGTGCCGAGGTAGAGACGCTCGCGGCGTGTGGGATCGACGGCGATCGAGTGCACGGGAATGTCGGGCAGCGCGGCGTCGCCGGTGCCGTCGAGCGGCGCCCACGTTTCACCACCGTTGACGGACTTCCAGACGTGCTGCCCGCCGAATTGCGCGTACGTCGCGTAAACGACGTTGATATCGACGGGATCGAAGGTGAGGGAGGTGACGAAGCCCGCACGCGGCAGCGACGGCGTCCAGTTCGTTACCGCCGTCGAGGTGGTGCCCGCGGTCGTGCGGTAGACCGTGCCCGCGGTCGTGCCGGCGAGGACGATGTTCGAATTGCCCGGCGCGACGGCCATGGCAGAAACCTGCGCGGGGAAGCGCGACGAGGCCGCGATCCAGCGTCCGAAATTCGTGTTGCGCCACATCTGGTATCCGCCGATCCACAGCGTGCTGCTCTGATTTGGATCGAGTGTGAACGGCGTCACGAAGAGGAAGGTGTCGTTGAGGCCGGAGAGAAACGCCTGGAACGTGAGGCCCCCATCGCGCGAGCGACGGAAGTTGCCGAACTGCGATTCCGAGTACACGAGCGTAGGATCATTGGGATCGACCGCGACGTACGCGCCGTCGCCACCCGCCACACGCCGCCAGCCATTCGTACCATCCTCGATGGAGCCGAGGATCGTCCCGTTGTCCTGCGTGCCGCCGATGAACTGCTTGCCGTCGGGGTACACGGCGCCGTGGTAGAACTGCGTCACGCCGAAGCTGTTGTTGACGTCCGTGAACGCCATGCGCGACTTCACGTCGAAGCAGACCGCGTCCTTGCCGTATGTGATCTGCGCGCGCGCATCGGTGGTGCGGGCGATGCCGCCGTCGTTGCCGAAATACGCGGTGCGATTCGCCACGCCGTCGTACCGCGGATGAAACACGATCGCGTGCTGGTCCGCGTGCACGAACTGCGACTCGGCGTCGGTGCGCGGATCGTCGGTCCACCAGTACGAAGCCTGGCCCCACGTCGAGCCGCCGTCGTCGGAGCGGAACAGGTCGACGCCACCGACCCACACGCGATTCGCATCCGCCGGATCGACCGCGATCACGTTGCAGTACCACCCCATGGTCAGCGGAACTTCGTCCACGCCGCCGCAGATGTCGTTATCGATGGTGGTGAAGTTCGTCAGCAGATGTTTGCCCACCAGATCCGCGGAGGTATTCGTCACCTGCGCGGTCCAGGAACCGGGATCGCCGTTCGAAGTCGAGCGCCACACCGCGCGCAGTCCCTGCCACGTCTTCACGCCGGGCTCGTTGCTCGCCGAGAGCGCGTAGACGACGGAAGGATTCGAAGGCGCAATCGCCAGGGTCGTCCGCCCCATGAACTGTTCGGAAAGGACCGGTGTCCAGCTTTCCCCGTTCATGGTGCGATAGACGGTGGCCTGCTCGAACGTGCCGCAGGACGCGAAGAGGTAATCGCTCGCGGTATCGCCGCGGTACGCGAGATCGAGACAGCCGCCGCGGACGGTGGTCGTCAGCGTGCGCGACCACGTCTCGCCACCATTCGTCGAGAGCCACACACCGGTACGCGTGGCCGCGTACACGCGCGACGGATCGTGCGTGCTGATGACGAGGTCGTTGATCCAGTGAAAGTCTGCGTTGTCGTTCGTCGACGCGAGCTGCGACCATGTCGCGCCGGCGTCGCGGCTGACGAAGATGCCGTTGCCGCGCAGCGGCAGCGCGGTGCCGCGCACGTCCTCGCGGAAGTAGCCCTCACCGGTGCCGACGTAGAGAATGTTGGGGTCGACGGGATGGATGGCCATCGAGTTGATGGTGAGGTTGGCGAGCTCGTCGCCGATCGACTCCCACAGCTCGCCGCCGCTTCGACTCTTCCAGAGTCCGCCGGAGACGCTGCCCGCGTACATGATGTCGGGGTTCGTGTGATCGAAGACGATCACGCGCGTGCGTCCGCCGATGTTGCCGGGTCCGAGGAACTGCCACTTGCCGAACGGACGCGGCTCGGCATGACTGACCGGGTCTTTCGTGCGCGGTGCTTTCGGCGCGAGAGAGACGTCGCCGTTGGTTGCATAGCGCGGCATGCGCATCATCGCGTCGCGCGCGGCCGCGAGACTGTGATGCACGTCGCTCGTCCCGCCCCGCTTCATGGCGTGATACTCGGCAGCGCGATCGGGATCGTCGTTCCGCTGCGGGTTCTGGGGCACCGAGGCGGTGCACGCGGAGAGGAAAGCGAGGAGCGGGAGCAGGCGACGGGTCATGGCGGTATCTTAAGAGCGAATTCGAGGAGGGAAGTGATGCAACTCGGTAAAGATTCCTGTGCCTGCGGGCACGTGATCGATCATCACGACGGAGGACGCGGCGGGCCGTGCAACTACTGCGCGTGCTCGGCCGGGGAGCCGCCGACGGCGTTTCAGGTCGGCGTGATCCACGCGATGCACGAGGTGACGGTGTCGCTGATGCGCGTCGTGAAGGAACTGCAGGCGGCGCGGGGGGCGGGGGGAACGCAGGCCGGAGGGTAGCGCCGGAGGCAGTCCTCACCCCGGCCGCGGCCACCCTCTCCCCGCGGTTGCGGGGAGAGGGGACGGAAAGGCGATTTACGGTTTCACGAACGTGTTCGCGTCGGCTGCCGCGTTCACTTCCGCGTTGCTCAGCGTCACGGTCGCGGCCTGCTGGCCGTTCTGGGAGAGGGTGCTCTTCGTCGGGATGTTGATGCCGCCGAAGGTTTTCCAGTCCGAGAAGTCGGCCGTCATCTCGCCCTGTGCGCCGCGCGTCACGGTGCGAACGACACGGCCGGTGGCCAGCTCGACGTACCAGCGCGCGTTCGCGCCATCGGCGTTGATGTCGAGGATGCGCGCGTCGACGTCGCCGACTTTCTCGGTCGCGCCGGCGGTGAACGTGTACTTCGGATTGCCGATGTTGCGCAGCACCGTGAACATGTCGGTCTTGAGCTCGGTGAGCGACTGCTCTTTCATCGAGCCCGGCATGTCCTGCGCGCCGTTCGGCAGGACCATGAACGCCGCGGTCGGCGTGACGACGCGGACCATCGAGCCCATCGGCGTCTTCATTTCGGTGCGGATCGACGACGGGAACTGCACGAACGCCTCGATCGGAATCTCACCCTGCGGCGTCGAGAGCGAAGCGGAGCGGCGCAGCGACGTCATCGCCTCGAGCTTCGCCTTGCCGCCTATGAAGTCGGCGACCTTGTTCACGAGCGCCACCCCTTCTGCGTTGCCCGCCGCCGGTGCCGCGCCGGCCTTCGGCGCATCGGGAGAAGGAATGGTGATGTCGATCGGCGTCACCGTGCCGAGGGTGGAGAGGGGACGCTCGAAGTCGGCTTCCTTCCCGACGACGAGGACCGCGAGACGATCGGGATGCACGTACTGCTTCGCCACGCGCTGCACGTCTTCCGCGGTGACCTTCTGGATCTCCGCGGGATACCGCGTGAAGTAATCGGCGGGGAACCCGTAGAACTCGAGCAGCACCTGCTGGTTGAGCGCCTTCGCGCGCGTGTCCATGCTGAAGATGAACGCGTTGAGGATCGACTCCTTCGCGAGCGCGAGCTCGGTCGGCGTGACCGGCGAGTTCGTCAGCGCCGTGACCTCGCCGCGCAGCGCCTCGATCGACTCGTGCGTCGTGCCGCTCTTGGTGGCCATCTGCACGCGGAACAGCCCCGGGTTGTCCCAGTTCGCGCCGATGCCGCCGCCGACGCCGTACGTGAGGCCGCGCTGCGAGCGCAGGCGCTGCATGAGGCGTCCGGAGAAGCCGCCGCTGAAGATCTCGTTCATCACCTGCACGGCGTGGTAATCGGGGTTGTTGCGCTGGATGCCGGGGTGGACCATGGCGATGTTCGCCTGCGTCACGTCATCCTTGGCGATCGCGTAGACGCCGGGCTTCGGCGCGTAGGCCGGCAGCTCCGGCTTCTCGACCTGCGGGCCGCGCGCCCACGAGCCGAAGGTGTCGCGCAGGCGCTTCTCCATCTGCGCGGAATCGAAGTCGCCGATGAGGGCGACGATGATGTTGTTCGGGTGAACGGTGCGTTTGTGGAACGCGAGGAGGTCGTCGCGTGTGATCGAGGCGATCGTCGCGTACTCCGGCTGCCGCGCGTACGGCGAATCGGGACCGTAGCCGAGCTTCGTGGCCTCGCGGCTCACGATGCTGCCGACTTCGTCGTTGCGGCGCGAGATGCCGGTGTTCGCCTGCGTCTTCGCGAGCGTGATCTTGTCCTCGCGGAACGCGGGGTTGCGCAGGACGTCGAGCCAGATCGGGAAGACGGTGTCGAAGTCTGCCTTGAGCACGTCCATCGTGACGACGGTCGAGTCGGTATCGCCACCCGTCTCGACGCGCGCGGCGCGCGCTTCGAGGAACTCGTCGAGCTGGTCGCCCGTGCGATCCGTCGTGCCGCCGGTGCGCCACGACTGCGTGTAGATGCTGACGAGACCCGCTTTGTCGGCCGCGACGTTGCGCTCGCCGCCGCGGATGGTGGCGCGGGCGTTGATCAGCGGCAGTTCGTGGTCTTCCTGGAGAAAGATCACCATGCCGTTCGCCAGCACGACGCGCTTCGGCTGCGGCATCGAGAACTTGCGCAGCGGCTGCGCCTTGATGTCGCGGTAATGCGTTGCCTGCGCCATCGCGCTGCTCGCGATCAGCAGGGCTGCTGCAATCGATGCAAGGCGTTTCACTTCGCACCTCCCTGGGTGGTCTTGGCCGTGGTCTGGGCAACGGACTCGATCTTGCCGACCGTGCGGTTCTGCGGCGTGAAGGTCGCGTTGGCGACGCGTTTGATGTCTGCCGCCGTGACCTTGTCGATGCGCTCGACGCTGCGGAACAGCTCACGCCAATCGCCGTAAAGCGTCTGCGCCTCGGCGAGCTGCAGCGCGAGGCCGGAATTGTTCGCGAGCTGGCGCAGCAGGCCCGCCTTCACGCGCGTCTTCACCGACTGCAGTTCCGCGGCCGGCACGTCTTCGGTCTTGATGCGCTCGACTTCGGCGGCGATCGCCGCGGCGATTTCTTCCGGCGTGTGGCCGGGCGTCGTGACGCCGTAGAAGGTGAAGAGGTTCGGATACTTCTCGCCCGGGAAGCCGTTGAAGCCGGCCGCGGCCGCGGCGATTTTCTTGTCGCGCACGAGCGAGCGATACAGACGCGAGGTGCGTCCGCTCGACATCAGCATCGAGATGACGTCGTACGTCGCGCTGTCGGGATGGGTGGCGGCGGGGCGGTGATAGCCCTCGAGATAGATCGGCTGCGCGGTCTCACGCAGCGTGACGGTGCGCTCGGAGATCTGCTTCGGCTCGGTGGTGCGCAGCGGCTCCGGTTTCGGCGCCGCGGGGAGACGGCCGAAGTACTTCTCGATGAGCGGCCACGCCTCCGTCGGATTCACGTCGCCCGCGATGGCCACGACCATGTTCGACGGGACGTAGTACTTTTTCGCGAACGCCGCGGCGTCCGTGGCGCTGAACGTCTGCAGGTCCGACGGCCAGCCCACACCGGAGAAGCCGTACGGATGGGCGATGAACGCGGTGGCGAGGAACTGTTCGAAGAGGCGGCCGAAGGGGCTGCTCTCCGTGCGCATGCGGCGCTCTTCCATGACGACGTCGCGCTCTTTGTAGAACTGGCGGAAGACGGGCTGGCGGAAACGCTCGGACTCGAGGTACGCCCACAGCTCGAACTGGTTGGACGGCATCGAGAAGAAGTAGCCGGTGATGTCGGACGCGGTGAAGGCGTTCATGCCGACGCCGCCGGCGCGGTCGACGACTTCCGAAAACTCGTCACCCTTCTGATACTTGTCCGCCTCGTCGATCGCGTCTTTCCACGCCTTCTCGAGCTCGGCGACCTTCGCTTCGTCGCGATTCGTCTCGGCACGGCGCGCGCGGTCGTACGCGGCATACGTCTCTTCCACGCGGGCCAGCGCCTTCTGCTCGGTGGCCCAGTCGGTCGTACCGACGCGGTCCGAGCCCTTGAAGGCCATGTGCTCGAACATGTGCGCGAGGCCGGTGATCCCCGGGACTTCCTGCGCCGAGCCGGTATTGACGATGGTCGCGTAGGAGAAGACGGGCGCGTCGTGCCGCTCGAGAATGATGACCGTGAGGCCATTCGCGAGCGTGCGGGTATGCGTCCGTTTCTCGAACGAGGCGAGGTCCTGCGCCGACAGCCCCGCTGCCGTGAGAACGAGCAGCGTTGCGGCGAGCAACACTCTTTTCATGAATTTCCCCCTTATTGCTTCGATGGTTGGCTGACTGCGGAGCGACATTCTATCCGCGTAGAATGGATTCATGGTGCAGAGCAAAGCCGCGAATGCCGAGGCCTACCTGGACGCCCTGCCGGAAGACCGCCGGTCCGTCCTGACGTCGATCCTGAACGTCGTACGGAAGCACCTCCCGAAAGGTTACGTCGAGTCCGTGAGCTCGGGCGCCATCACGTGGTCCATCCCGCTCGAGCAATATCCGGGCACGTACAACAAGCAGCCTCTGGCGTATCTCGCGCTCGCCGCGCAGAAGAGTCACTACGCGCTGTACATGATGGGCGCGTACATGGACCCGGAGCAGACGAAAGCCGTCGAGGACGCGTTCGCCAGAGCGGGCAAGAAGCTGGACATGGGAAAGTCGTGCGTGCGGTTCAAGAAGCTCGACGACATCCCGCTCGATGAGCTGGGGAAGGTGATCGCGACGATGCCCCCGGCCGAGCTGATCCGCGCTTACGAGCAGTCGCGGAAGAAGTAGGGCGCGGCCGGCGTCCCCGCCGGGCGCAGATGCCGCCGACTCAGCCGGTGGAGACGCCGGCGTTCCCCGGTACGTTGCCGGGCGGAAAGCCGAAGCCGAGGCGGACGGCGGAGTATTCGGGGTCGACGCCACCATCGCGCGTGCGGATCGTGAGCGGCGGCTCGACGAAGGCCTCGTACGTCGCCGGCAGATCCTCGGCGCGCGAGGCCGCGAAGAGCGTGATCAACGGCGGCTCACCCTGCTTGAAGACGATGTCACGGCGGCGCACGAGCTTGAGGCGAGCGTCGGCGAGCGCATCGAGCACACGCGGGAGTTGCAGCGTCGGGAAGACGAACGCGAACACGCCGCCCGGCGCGAGAATCCGCGAAGCGGCTTGTGCGTAATCGGCCACCGAGCCGCGCACTTCAATCCGCGCGGGGATCGCCTGCCGATGCTCCGCCTCCGTGGCGGTGCCGGGAGGAAAGTACGGCGGCGAGCCCGTCACGAGATCGAACGGCGCCTCGTCAGCGAGCATGGACGCGTCGCGCAGATCACCGTGGTACAGCGTGAAGCGCGACTCCAGTCCGTTGAACCGCATCGTCTTCCGCGCCAGACGTAACGAGATGTCCTGCGCTTCGACCGTACAGAACGTCGCGCCCGGCAGGCGCCAGGCGGAAATCAGCGCCACGGACCCGATGCCCGAGCCGAGATCCGCCGCCCGGTCCACACGCGGCGCATGCGCCGTCCCGTACCACGCGGTCAGCACGTCGTCGGTCGAATAGCGGTGGCCCTTCGCGTACTGAAAGATGCGGAAATGGCCGCAGATGTAGTCGAGCGTTTCGCCTTCCTCGACCTCGACGCCGCCCGGCGGAACGGGGCCGGGACGCCGCCAGCCGCGATACGAGTCATCCATTCGCGTAGAGTAACCGCATGGCGAGTTCGAAACTGGTGTGGACGAGCGACCCTGAGGAAGCGAAGCGGCTGCGGGAATCGGGAAAGATGGAGACGCGCAAAGACGTCGAGCCGGCGAAGCAGACGATCCGCGTCGGCGTCGATAAAAAACGCCGCGCCGGCAAGACCGTCACGGTGGCCATGGGCTTCCAGCACGCCGACGAGACGCTGCAGAGTCTCGCAAAAGTACTGAAGCAGAAATGCGGCTCCGGCGGCACCGCGAAAGAGGGCGACATCGAGATCCAGGGCGATCACGTGGAAAAGATCAAGGCCGAGCTCGTGAAACTCGGCTATCGCGTGAAATGAAATACCTCTGTCCGTCTCGGGTTATTTATACTGTTCGCGTCCACGATCCAGAGCGGTCTGCGCGAGGGAAGGTTGATCGAAGAACAATTGATCGGAAACGGGTGTGTCATGGCCATCGGCGGCAACGAGGACAAGCGCGCAGCGCGTGAGTCCATCCTTGCAGCCTTCGTGCGGCGCGCGGGCGGCGAGCAGGCGCGCATCGTCATCATTCCGTCGGCGTCGATGAAGCCGGCGGAGCGAGCCGCGCGTTACACGCGCATCTTCGGGAAGCTGCGTGCGACGGACGTTCGCACCGTGCATGCCGAGCTCGGCGTCACGAAGGAAGACCGCGAGGCCATCCGCAACGCAACCGGCATCTTCGTCACCGGAGGCGATCAGGTTCGCCTCATGGAGTTCCTCCGCGCCGCGGATTGCGTCGCGCTGATCCGCGATGCCGTACGCGACGGCGCCGTCTACGCCGGCACCAGCGCCGGCGCGTCCGCGCTCAGTCGC
Source organism: Thermoanaerobaculia bacterium (assembly GCA_035629395.1). Lineage (GTDB taxonomy): Bacteria > Acidobacteriota > Thermoanaerobaculia > Gp7-AA8 > Gp7-AA8 > QHVT01. Next base: position 95,063 of record DASPHZ010000084.1, on the reverse strand, counting down.
CGCATGATCGCCCGTTCGAAGCGCAGCAAAGGGACGGACCTCGTCGAGTTCGACGAAGGCCTCGGCCTGATCCCGCACGCGATCGTCGACCAGCACTTCGGCGAGCGCCGCCGTCTCTCGCGCCTCATCACCGCGGCGAACGCATTCGCGATGACCGGCATCGGCATCGACGAGAACACCGCCCTCGTCTGGAATCACGACGGCGTGATGACGGTCGAAGGCGCGGGCGAAGTGACGATCGTGCAGCCGGATCACCGCAAGGATCCGCACGCGAGCACGTACCGGCTGCAGATCCTGAAGTCGGGCGCGAAGTTCATCGCCGACTGACGTCCCGCCACGCGGCGTCGGGCATCCGGGCGGTCTCGCCTGCACCTTCTCGGCGCGACACATCCCGGACGCCCGCAGCCTGAAGCCGCGCGCTCACTGCGTGTTCTTCGGCGGCACCCGGTCGCCACTCGGCAGAATGGGGCGCTTCTTCTGCAGGTCGAAGCCGTATCCGGCCGGGAGCACGTGCATCGTCGAATCCGTCATGGCGATGACGTCTTCGTCCGCGGCGTCGGGTGCATTCGAATGCGTGACCGTGCCGTCGAAGACGAACACGGCGCCGCTGCCGATGACGGTGAACTTCTCGCCAGGCTGCACCTCGATGGCCGTGTCTTCGTCGATGCCGACGCCGAGGATCTGCGGATTGTGGGCGAAGACGACGAGCATGCGGCTGACGCGTCCGCGCTGCGCGAAATGCGTATCGACCACGGTATCGCGCCAGTAGCCGAGTCCGGGCGCGAGAGCGACGTCCGCGCGCTTGACCGTTCCTTTCGAGTTGCCGCTGATGAACATGGTCGAGCTCATCGCCGCCGCACCGGCACTCGTGCCGCCCGCGATCAGCCCTTCATTGAAGATGCGATGCCGTACTTCCTCGCCGAACGGCGTGCCCGCCACGATGGCCGTCAGACGCAACTGATCGCCGCCGGTGAAGAACACGCCGGTGGCGCGGCGCACCATGTCGATCAGCTCGTTGTCGTCGCCGTCGGGACGCCGCGTGATCTCCGGCTCCATGACTTCCGCGACGCCGATCTTCTCGAACAGCTTGCGGTAGGTGCTCTCTTTTTCCTCGACCTCCTGCGACGGCGTCCCGCAGACGATGATCCGCGCGTCCTTTCCTCCGCACATCTCCGCGAAGCGGGGGAGGATGACCATGCTGTCTTCGTTCTTGTCCTCGTTCCCGCCGATGACGAGCAGCCGCCCGATCTTCCGTTCGCCGGACTCGGGGCTGGCGGTCTTTCGTTTCTCAGTCAACCAATCCTCCCACCGGCGATCACCCGCCGGAGCTCGAGCGTTTTCGCGTCGAGCAACAGCAGGTCCGCCCGCTTGCCTTCGGCGATCTCTCCAACGTCCCGCAGTTTCAGAATCCGCGCCGGATTGCGCGTGGCGAGTGCGAGTGCTTCTTCCGTCGACCACACGCGCGACGCCTCGCGCACCTGCTCGAGCAGCGAGGCCACGCGTCCAATCGGCGCGTCCGTGGAGATCGTCAGCAGCGAGCGATCACCGTCGAAGAGGCGCAGCCATTTCGTGAGGTTCTCCTCGACCACGTCGCAATCGACGGCGATCCCGCGCTTCGTCAGCTCCACCGCCTCGGCGAACAACGCCTCGTTGCGATTGACGTGCGTCGGCTGCAGCGATGCCGCGGGGACGCCGAACTCGAGGACGTCGCGCACGATCGCAAGTTTTTCGCGCAGCTCACCGGTGTGCAGATGCAGCACGCCTGCTTTGCCGGTGAGCGTGCCGGCGATGTAGCAGTCGCTGGCGATGCGCGCGAGCGAGCGTGCGTCGTAATGCATGCCGCGGCGGTCCGCGATCGCGAGCTCGCCCGCGCCGATGATCTCGTCGATCAGCACGATGTCGTCGCGCAGCGACCCGGTGAGCGTGCGCGCGTCGTAGCCGCCCGTCCACATCTTCGCGTTCAGGCCTTCGTCGCGCAGCCCTTTCACTTTTGCGAGCAGGGCGGGGAGCGTCTTGGTGGTGGTGTCGGTGCCGAGGAGTCCGACGACCGTCGTCGTGCCCGCGTCGAGCAACTCGCGCGCGGCGATCGCCGGAGTGGCGGTTGCGAATCCCTTCTCGCCGCTGCCGCCGATGAGATGGATGTGGCAGTCGATCAGGCCCGGCACGACGATGCAGCCGCTGGCGTCGACCACCTCGGGGTCGAACGCGCGGAGGTCGTTCGCGGCAGAGACGTTCCCGATTTTCTCGATGCGTCCGCCCGCGACGACGATCGTCGCCTTCCCGCGTGGCGCGGGGGTGAAGACGTCTCCGTTCTCAACGACCAGCACTGCTCAGTTGGTTCTTCGCGACCTGTCGCAGGTCTTCGACGTACCCGGCCGCGATCTCCGGCTTGTCGGCGATGTAAACGATGAGATCGCCCGGCTGCGCCTCGGTCACCGCATACGCGATCGCTTCCGCTTCCACGGGACGCGCGATGATCTGCGATTCGCGCATTCCGGCGGACAGGAGCCCTTCGCGGATGATCTTCGCGACTTCGCCCGGCTTGCGTCCACGCAGGTCGAAGTCGTCGCGCACGACGACATAGTCAAAGTGTTGACCAACGATCTTCGCCGCTTCGCGAATGTCTTCGTTGCGGCGATCGCCCGGCAGGCCGAGGACGCACACCAGTCGCCCGCGTCGCATCGCTACCGCGAGCTGGCTCATGGCGGCGAGCCCGTGCGGGTTGTGCGCGTAGTCGACCATCACGCTGAAGCCGTCGAATTCGGTGATGTTGAGGCGTCCCGGCGTCGTCGTCTGCGACTGGAAGAACGACTGCAGTCCGGAGACGATGTCGGAGATGGCCACGTTCGTCGCGAACGTCGCCAGCACCGCCGCGAGCGCGTTGGCGGTGTTGAAGCGCGCCTTGCCGCCGAACGTGATCGGCACGTGGCGCTCCTCGCACAGCGGCACGCGCAGACCGTTCTCGTACAGCATCAGCCAGCCGTTTTCGACGGTGGCGCCGAGGCCGTCGGAGGTGACGTGGGCGCGGAACGTTTCGTTGTTCGGATCGAGGGAGAAGAAGGCGAGGCGGCAATCGGCCTGGTTGCGGATGACCGGCATCATCTCGTCTTCGGCGTTGAGAATCGCGTAGCCCTGCGGCATCACGCGCTCGACGGTCACGGCTTTCACGCGCGCCAGATCTTCGAGCGTGTTGATGTCGCGAAGCCCGAGGTGGTCTTCGGCGATGTTCGTCACGACGGCGGCGTTGGACCAGTCGTACGCCACACCGGCGCGCAGAATGCCGCCGCGCGCGGTTTCGAGCACCGCAAAATTCACCGACGGATCGCGCAGCACGACCTGCGCGCTGTTCGGTCCCGTCGTATCGCCTTTGGCGACGAGCGTGTTGCCGATGTAGATGCCGTCGCTCGTCGTCAGGCCGACTTTCTTGCCCGACATCTTGGCGATGTGCGCGCAGAGACGTGCCGTCGTGGTTTTGCCGTTCGTGCCGGTGATGGTGATGATCGGAATGCGCGACTCGCATCCCGGCGGGAAGAGCATGTCCACGACCGCTTCGCCGACCGGACGCGGTTTGCCTTCGGTCGGCGCAAGGTGCATGCGGAAGCCCGGCGCGGCGTTGACTTCGACGATGCCGCCGCCGTTCGCGGTGATCGGCGTCTCGACGTCCTGCGCGACGACGTCGATGCCGGCGATGTCGAGTCCGACGAGGCAGGAGATCCGCTCGGCGAGCTCGATGTTCGCGGGATGCACGCGATCCGTGACGTCGATCGACGTGCCGCCGGTGGAGAGGTTCGCCGTGGTCTTGAGCTGCACGAACACGCCCGCATCGGGAACGGAGTCGGGCGTCATGCCGCGCAGTTCGAGGAGGCGGATGGTCGCGGCGTCGATCTTGATCCGGGTGAGGACTTTCTCGTGTCCCTGTCCGCGGCGCGGGTCGGCGTTGGCGATGTCGACGAGCTGGGTGATGGTGTGCCGGCCGTCGCCGATCACGTGCGCGGGCACGCGCTCCGCCGCCGCGACGAATTTCTGATTGATGACCAGCAGGCGGAAGTCGCGGCCGGGGAGGTAGCGCTCGACGACGACGCTGTTGCGATAGCGCTTCGCCTCTTCGAAGGCGATGCGGAACTCTTCTTCATTCCTGATGTTGGTGACGATGCCGCGTCCCTGCGAAGCGTCGAGCGGCTTCACGACGACCGGCCAGCCGAGGCGTTTGGCGATCGAGAGGGCGCGGTCGAGATGCTGCGTGACGTCGCCGCCCGGCACGGGGACGCCGTGGAATCCGAGGATGGCTTTGGTCTTGTCCTTGTCGCCGGCGATCTCCACGCCGAGGAAGCGCGTGGTCGAGGCGATGGTGGCCTGGATCTTCTTCGAGTTCGCGCCGTAGCCGAGCTGGACGAGGTTGAGGTCGTCGAGGCGCATGAAGGGGATGTTGCGTTTGAGCGCGGCGTCGACGATGGCCTTGGTCGACGGCCCGAGGGAGTTGCGCTCGTAGAGGCGGCGCAGCTCGCGGATCCGCTCGTCGAGCGGGAACGGCTCCCCGGCGACGAAGCCTTCGATCATCTCGATGGCCATCTCGCCCGCGAGGATGCCGGTCTCGCGCTCTTCGCATTCGTAGACGACGTTGTAGATGCCGGGACCACCGGCCGAGCGCGCGCGGCCGAAGCCGACGTCGATGCCGGCCAGGCCCTGGAGCTCGAGCGCGATGTGCTCCATGACGTGGCCGAGCCATGTGCCGGATTCGACGCGGCTGAAAAAGCCGCCGCGCACGCCCTCGGAGCAGCGATGCTCGACGAGCGAGGGGAGTGTGCTCTTCAGGGCGTCGACGAATCCGGGGATCTGGTCGGTGGGATGCTGTTCGTACTCACCGATGTCGACTTTCCATTTAATGCAAGGGCGATGGGCGTAGAGGTTCGGCCCCATGAGTGCGAGCCGTTCGAGGACGTCGATGCGGAACCGGGCGGTTTCGGACATTGCGTGGACTCGCGTTCTTCTCTTTCTCTGCTCGCGACCGTCGGAGCAACCGCCGCGCCAACTCGTGACGCAGATCACATGGTTCCTGATTTGCGTCTCACGCAAATCACGGAGGAGATTGATGAAAAAGAAATCGACGATTCTCAGTGCTCTGGCCATCCTGATGCTGCTCGCCGCCGTGGCGTGTGGCGGTGGCGGAGAGACCTCGGATACGGCCGGCACGGCAGGCGACACCGGCTCGACCGATACGGCCACCGGCGGTATGACCGATACCGGCGGCTACACGACGACCGATACCGGCATGACCAGCGGGATGACGGACACCGGCATGACCGGCGGCACCATGACCGACACTTCCGGCACCGGCGGCACGATGGGTACGGATACGTCGGCCACGGGCACGACCGGCGGCACAGGCGGCACCACGACCACGTAGTGCCGCGGAGCGCCGGCCTCCGGCCGGAGCCGGCGCTCCGATGATTCGATCTCACGAAGGTTGGGTACGGCGCAGTGTGCCCATGAGGAAAGGCATCCGGAGGTACACTGCGACGCACCGATGCGCGCCGTCGTTCTCTTCGCACGCAGCCCCGAGCGGGAAGCCGCCGCGAAGCGGATGTCGTCCGCGGCACCGCTCTTCCGCGCGGTGATCGCGGCCTGGCTGCGAGCGGCGCACGCGCATGGCGCGCTCCCGCTCATCGCATGTGAGCCGCGCGACCGCGAATCGCTCGCTGCCATCGCGCCGAGATGCGAGCGTGCGTGGATCGAGCAGCAGCCCGTCCCCTTCGGCACCCGCGTCGCCGATGCCGCGTCCGCGGCGTTCGTCCTCGGCTTCGACGCGGTCATTCTCGCCGCGATCGACGCACCGCCCGCGGATCTCGGCACCGCGTTCGATGCGCTCGAGCGGGGTGTCGCCGTCATCGCTCCCGCGCGCGACGGCGGCGTGAACTTCATCGGCCTGACCTCCCCGAATCGCGCGCTGCTCGAACAGCTCGCACCGCGTCGCCGCGATCTCGTCGCGCTCTGTCGCGAGCAGTTGCGCGACCTCCTCGTCCTCGACACGACGACGGACGTCGACTCGCCGCAAGCCCTCGAAGCCGCGAAACGCGAAAGGGCGTGGCGCGGCTTCTTCTCCGCGTCTTCGTTTCCCATGCCGCGTTTGCATCACGTGCAAAGCGGCGTCATGCGACATCTTCCCTCCCGCGCCCCTCCGGCGTGATTGCGCTTCGCACCGCAGAAGAGCATCACGAATCGGAGGACGATCACTCGTGCCCAGCTATTACATGTCCGAGGACCTTGCTCGCTTCGGCGAGATCTCGAAAGTCAATCCCAAGGGATGGGACGCATTCCTCAACTGGTATCAGGCGACGATGGCGCCCGGTGCGCTCGACGAGAAGACAAAGAAGCTGATCGCGCTCGCGGTGGCGTATTCGATTCAGGAGCCGTACTGCATCGACTCGTATTCGTCGGCGTGCAGCGATGCGGGCATCTCGCCCGAGGAGATGGCGGAGGCGATCAGCGTCGCGGCGGTCATTCGCGGCGGCGGAACGATCGCGCACTGGGCGCAGTCGTGCAACGCGCTCGCGCGCAAGGAATAGCGATGCGCGTGCTCGTCATCGGCGCGGGGCCGATGGGCATCGCGGCCGCGATCGGTGCTGCCGATCGCGGCGCGGACGTCATCGTGCTCGAACGGGGAGAAGCCGGCGCGTCGCTGCGCACGTGGGGACCGACGCGCTTTTTCTCGCCGTTGCACATGAATCTCTCCGCGCGCATGCGCGAGCTCCTCGGCGACGCCATGCCCGATCCTGATGCGCTGCTCACCGGTCCCGAATACGTGGATCGCGTGCTGTTGCCGCTGATCGAGCGCGAGCCGTTGCGTGGACGCGTGCGCACGCAGCACGAGGTCATTGCCGCTGGACGCCGCGGCCTCACGCGCGGCGATTACGCGGGACATCCGTTGCGCGCCGAGCGTCCGTTCCGCGTGTTCTGCGGCAACGACGCGACGTTCGAGGCGGACGTGATTCTCGACGCCAGCGGCGGACTCACGGTCCCGCGTCCCATCGGTATCGGCGGTCTGCCCGCGCTCGGCGAATCGCGGCTCGAGCGCCTGCCGATTCGCACGCTGGGCGAGCTCGCGGCGACCCGCGACAAATTACGCGGCAAACGCGTGCTCCTCCTCGGCGACGGTCACTCCGCGGCCAATGCCGTGACGATGCTGGCCGAGGATGGGTCGATCAACATCGTGTGGGCGGTGCGGACGCCGAATCGCCGTCCGTGTGAGGAAGTGGCCAATGATCCCTTGCCGGAGCGCCGTTCGGTCGTTGCGCGTGCGAATGCGCTGGCCGAGGCGCCGCCGCCGTTTCTGAAAGTGGAACGAAAGGCGATGATCGAATCCGTTTCGCAGAACAACGGACACGTGGTGGTGGCGCTGACCGGCGGCCGGATCGTGGAAACGGATTTCATCGCCGCGTACACGGGCTATCGCCCCAGCAACGCGTTTCTGTCCGAGCTGACCGTGGAGGTCTCGCCGGTGACCGAAGGGGGCGGACGTCTCTATCGCGCCATCTCGAACATCACGGACTGCCTGTCGGTCCCACCGGTGAAACCGGAGGACCTGCAGAGCGGCGAACCGGGATTTTTCTTCGTCGGCTCGCGGAGTTACGGACGCTCGAACGGATTTCTGTTGCAGACCGGACTCGCGCAACTGGAGACCATCCTTCAATGCATCCCGACCTCCCTTTAGCCGTGCATCCGCACGTTCCGCTGATCGCGCTCGACACCTTGTGGTTTCAGGTTGCGGGGACGATCTGCAACATCGAATGCACGCATTGCTTCATCTCCTGCTCGCCGAAGAATCATGCGCACGAGATGCTCTCCCTCGCCGAGGTGCAGCAGAGGCTGGATGAAGCGCGAGAGCTGGGCGTGCGCGAGTACTACTTCACCGGCGGCGAGCCGTTCATGAACCGCGACATGCTGCCGATCCTCGAAGCCACGCTGCGGCAGGGGCCGGCCACGGTGCTGACGAACGGAATGTTGCTGCGTGCCCAGGTGTGCAGGCGATTGCGCGAGCTGTTCGACGCGAGCGAGTACTCGCTGGACCTCCGCGTGAGTCTCGACGGCTTCGACCGCGAGTCGCATGACGCCATCCGCGGGAAGGGTGTGTGGGATCGGGTGATGATCGGCCTGAAGAATCTCGCCGACGTTGGCCTCAATCCGGTGATCACCGTGACGACCGCGGCGGAGGGAGTGGCGTCTGCCGAGGGACGGACGCGGTTTCTCGGCCTCATTCGCGAGATGGGTTTTTCTCGCCCGCGCCTGAAAGTGCTGTCGCTGTTCCGCATCGGCGCCGAGGAGAAGCGGACGCGGGCTTATGAAGATTGGGAACGGCTGACGAACGAATCGCTGACGCACGAAGAATCGTCCGTGCTGCAGTGCTCGTCATGCCGTATGGTCACGAGCAAGGGCGTGTACGTCTGCCCGATCCTGATCGAAGAGCCGGAGGCGCGGATGGGGGAGACGCTCGGCGAGACTCTGCGCGAGTTTCCTCTGCGCTACGGCGCTTGCCACACGTGCTGGGTGGATGGGGTGACGTGCACGACGTGAGGATCCGCGAGGCGCGCCCGGAGGATGCGGAGGCGCTCGCTTCCCTCGCGGGCGAGCTCGGCTATCCGTCGACCGCGGACCAGATCGCGTCACGGTTGAGCGCGTTGCCGGACGACGTCGTGCTCGTGGCGGAGCTCGGCGGGGCCGTAGCCGGCTGGATGCAGGTGGGCGTGGTGCGGTCGCTCGAGAGCGGCACGTTCGCGGAGGTCCGCGGCCTCGTCGTCACCGCCGCTCATCGGAGCAGCGGCATCGGCGCGCGGCTCGTGGCGGCGGGGGAGGAGTGGGCGAGCGGGCGCGGCCTCACGCGCATGCGCGTACGCTCAAATGTCGTGCGCGAGCGGACGCATGCGTTCTACGAGCGGCACGGCTACCGGACGATCAAAGCGCAGAAGGTGTTCGACAAGCCTTTGTGAAGGAATGCAATCGCCTGCTGCCCCGTTGTCCCTGCCATCAGTGATTTGCCAGCTCGAGACGAAGAATCTCCGAAGGCAGCACAGAAAGGAGATTCACCCATGAAGACTTCCGGTACCGTCAAGTGGTTCAACGACGCGAAGGGTTTCGGCTTCATCACCAGCGAGACGGGCGAAGATCTGTTCGTTCACTTCACGGCGATCCAGGGCGGCGGTTTCCGCTCCCTCGCCGAAGGAGCGGCCGTCGAGTTCGACGTGGTCCAGGGGCCGAAAGGCCTCCAGGCTGCCAACGTCACCCCGCGGTAAGATCCGCATCTCAACGCACCGAAGGGCAGGAGTGATCCTGCCCTTTTTCATTCAGGAGATCGAATGGCAAAACCCCAGGTCTCATTTGCAAAGCGCCAGCGGGAACAGCAGAAAAAAGAGCGCCGCGAGAACAAGGCGGCCAAACGCTCCGAACGCCGGAGCACCGGCGAGACGGAGAGCGAGTTCGAGCCGATGGTGGCCGAGACTCCGATCGACGACAAGGACATCACCCGCTGATTCGGGAGGTCGGGCACCACGCCCGACCATCACTCCTCTTCTTCCGTCCAGCGAAGCTGAAACTCGAGCTCGTGCTCCCCTCCCGAGCGCTCGTGCTCGATGTTGAATCGGGCGCTTCCCGGGATCCGCAGGCGCTCTCCCGCGACCTGAATCGTGAACGCGCCTTTCTCCTCGATGGCATCCGCGAGCCGCCGCAGCTTGGCCACGAACTGCGCGCGCGGATAGGTCTTTTCGATATCCCTCGATTTCTTCTTCGGCATGCCGCGCAGCATACCTATACTCGCCGCGTATGCGCATCGCCTTCATCGGCGGGATTTATTCGAACTATCACGCGCTGGTGGCGACGCTCGAGGACATCTCCCACCGCCACGTCGACGTCACGTATTTCCTGGGTGACCTCGGCGCATTCGGCCCGCATCCCGATCGCGTGCCCCAACTGCTGATCGAGCGCGGCATCCGCGGCATTCAGGGCAATTACGAGGAGTCGCTGTCGACGCGTGCGACGGACTGCCACTGCGGGTACACCGATCCTCGCGACAATCACTACGCGCAGCTTTCGTACGACTACACCTTCGCGCACACGAGCGACGCGCACAAAGATTGGATGGGCACTCTGCCGCGCGAGCTGCGCTTCACCGCGGACGGCAGGCGCTTCCTCCTCGTACACGGCTCGCCGCGCAGGATCAACGAGTTTCTCTGGCGCTCGACGTCACCGGAGCCGTTTCTCGAGAAGCTCTGCCGCGAGCACGAAGCGGACGTCATCGTCTGCACGCACACGGGCATGCACTGGCACCAGGCGTTGGGCGAGGGGAGGCATGTCGTCAACGCCGGTGTGATCGGGCGTCCCGCGAACGACGGGCGCACGAACGTCTGGTACACACTCGTCGATGCGGCGAGCATGAGCGTCGAGTTCGTGCCGGTGCATTACGACCATCTGCAGCTTGCGCGGGAGATGCGCGAGGAGAGGCTCCCCGAGGAGTTCGTGGAGACCGTGCTGACGGGGTGGTGGACGACGTGCCTGGAAGTGCTGCCGCCGAAGGAACGGGCGGCGGGGCGTTACTGATCCGGCGCGATCGACCGCTGACCGTAGCTGATCAGTGGCGCGCCATTTCCAGCGCGCCGTCGTCCGACGACGTGCGCTGCGGCGGCGGCATCGGCGGGAGCGTCCACGCTTCGAGCCAGTCGCCGTCGACCGACGGGATCAAGAGGCGATTGCGTTTGCGATCGAAGCCGATGCCGCCCGGTGACGGACGCCGCGCGAACAGCGGACGCAGCTCGCCGCCGCCGTAAGCGATGTGCAGCGCATCGTCGTGATGGCTCGACACGATCACCGCGCCGTTCGGCAGCACGACCATGCCGTCGAACGAGCCCGGTCCACGCATCACGGCTTTCGCGGCGTAGCCGGGATTCCACGCCAGCACCTCGCGCCCGTACTCCTGCGCGATGAGGAAGCGCGTGCCGTCCCACTCGATGGCGCTCGGCGAGCGCAGCTCTTCGCCGCTGGCGATCACCTCGACCTCATCGTCGATCAGGCGGAACACGCGGCCGTCGCCGGCGCGCACGTGCTCGCGCGAGCCTTTGATGCGCACGTCCGAATCGGTGACGTAGATCGCGTCGTCCGCACCCACGGCCACGTCGCGCAGCGACACCGCACCATGCGGGGCGAGATTGAGCGTGGTGCGATGCGCGCCGGTGACGCGGTCGAAGGCGTGCAGACGATCGATGTCGGCGATCCACAATTCGGTGCGGCGGATGGCCATCCCTTTCGGCGCGTCGAGTCCGTCGATGAACTTCAGCTCGGCGAGCTTGCCGTCGGGCGTCACGCGTGCGATGAAGCCTTTGCCGTCCCTCGCGCCCGGCTCACCGTCGACGTTCGAGACGAAGTAGACGTCCTGCTCTTCGTCGTGCAGCACCGATTCCGGTCCGCGCAGGTTGGCGAGGCCGAACGCTTTCGACAGCACCGGTTTGCTCTGCGTCTCGGCAGCACTGGAAGTCATCGCCTGCGGCGCACGCTCACCGAACGACACGCGATAGACGACGCCTTTCGCGTCGTCACTGACGAGGAGCGAGCCATCCGCGGCCACGGTCGCGCCGGCGAGATGGCCGTCGAAGCCGCTCGCGAATTTCTCCGCCGCCGCGGCCTTGCCGTCCTGGAAACGCACGCGCACCACGTCGTTGCCGACCAGCGAGAACGCATCCGTGCGGAACGGCTCGGGGAACTGCGTCCCGCGATAGAACACGAAGCCGCTCGGCGCGGTGCGCGAGGCGATGTCCAGCGCCGCGCCTTCCGCGTTCCTGCAGAACTTTTCGCGCGTGATGCCTTCGAGCTCGACGCTGGTCTGCTGCACGAGGTTGCGTCCCGCGCAAAGCGGCCAGCCGTAATGCAGGCCGTCGCCGATGCGATTGATCTCGCCTGTATCGCCGGCCCACAGCTCGCCGGTCGCCGGGCTCCAGTCGAAGCCGGCGGTATTGCGCAGTCCACGCGCGTAGATGCGGCGATGCTCGCCGTTGGCGTCGATCTGCAGGATCGTGGCGTGCTCGGGATTCGTTTCCGTGCAGTCGTCGCACGAGCTGCCGATCGCGACGTAGAGCTTGCCGTCCGGACCCGCGCCGATCGTGCGATGCGGATGACGTCCGCCGTCGGGAAGATCGGTCACGACGTCGCGCGGCGAGGCGAAGCTGCCGTCGGGGAGGCGGTCCGCGGCGACGATCGTCTTCACGCCCGCGACGTAGAGCGTGCGTCCGCGCATGGCCAGGCCGTGCGCGTGCTCGATCGACGCGACGGCGGTGCGTATCTCGTCGACGCGTCCGTCGTGGTCGCGGTCGCGCAAGGCCACGACGTCGTTCATGGCGGGACGGCTGACGAGGACGGTGCCGTCTTCCAGCGCGAGGATGGCGCGTGGTGCGCCGAGCTCGCGCGCGAAGACGTCGACGTGGAATCCGGTGGGCACGCGAATGTCGGCGGCCGCGGGCAACGCGGCGAGGAAAAGGATCGGGAGAAGTTTCCGCATGATTAGCGTGAATAGAACTCGACGATCAACCGGTCGTCGATGGGGACAGGGATCTCGTCGCGCTCGGGAGGCCGGAGAAGACGGCCGGTCATCTGGTTGCGATCGAGCTCGAGATAGGCGGGCGGGATGATCCCGCCGCGCTCGGCCCAAACGGCCATCTGCCGGCTGCGCTTCATCCGCTCGGAGATGCCGATGACCTGGCCGGGGCGGACGCTGTAGGAAGGAATGTCAACACGTTGACCATCGACCAGGATGTGTCCGTGGCCGACGAGCTGGCGCGCCGCCCAGATCGACGGCGCGAAGTTGAGGCGATAGACGACCGCGTCGAGTCTCTGTTCGAGCAACTGCAGCAGATTCGTCCCGGTCGGTCCCGTCCGCCGCGAAGCCTCGGCCACATACCGCCGCATCTGCCGCTCCGCAACGCCGTAGAACGCTTTCAGCTTCTGCTTTTCGAACAACCGGCTGCCATACGCGCCGACCTTCTTGCGCCGCTTGCTGCCGCCATGCTGGCCGGGCGGGTTGGGACGCTTTTCAAGAATGCGCTGGTATTTCGGCGAAGCCGCCAACGCGACGCCGAACCGCCGCATCACTTTCGCTTTCGGTCCGCGGTATCGCATGGCGGGGGTGAGCGCAAGAGGTGTGCCGGGGGGGGACGGGCGGGCGGTGGCGGGGCGGGGCGTGGGTGGGGGCGTGGGGCCCCGAGGGCAAGGATGAAGGAGGAAGGATGAAGGAGGAGGTGTCACGCGAGCGCCGCGGGAGTCGCGCAAGGCACCAGAGCAGGGATGCGGGATGAAGGACGAGGGATGCGGCGGCTCGCGAACTTGCGACAAGGTTCATTCTTCATCCTTCCGCCTTCATCCTTGCTCTCGTGCCTCACGCGACGCGCGCGCCCCCGCGACCATCCTTCATTCCTGCCCGGAGACGGACGGACGGCAAGGCCATCCTTGCTCCCGCGCCTCACATGACACGCGCGCCCCCACGACCATCCCTCATCCCTCCGCCCTCACCCCCGCCGAGCGGGCGAATGGCGGCGGCGCGGTTCATCCTTCATCCTTCCGCCTTCATCCTTGCTCTCGTGCCTCACGCGACACGCGCGCCCCCCCGACCATCCCTCATCCCTCCGCCCTCATCCCTGCCCGGCGGGCGAATCGCGGCGGCGCGGTTCATCCTTCATCCTGCCGCCTTCATCCTTGCTCTCGTGCCTCACACGACACGCCCGCCTCCGCGACCATCGTTCATTCCGCGCCTCGCACCACACGCGCCCCCCCGACCATCCCTCATCCCTCCGCCCTCATCCCTGCCCCGGCCGGGGCGGGCGGGCGCCGCGGCGGCGCGCCGTCACGGCTTCCGCAATGGATCGCGTCTGCGATCCGCGGGATCCCCGTCCTCCCACAGCACGTCGTGATCGGCGTCATCGTCCGAGCGGTAGCCGGTGGGTGGGCGTTCGTCGCGTCCGCCGAGGGGAACGCCGCGGCCTTCACCGCCGTCGACTGCGCCGAAGTCAGAGAGCGCTTTTACTTTCTTTCGTCCGAACATGCACAAGTTCTGTTGCAAGGGCGATGCAGCGTCGGGGAGCAGGCGGCCCGAGCCGTTTGCGTGGTGCGCAAAATACAGGCGCGGCTGTTGCTCCAGCGTGGAACGGAGGAAACGAAAACGATGACCAGAAAGCTCACCATTCTTTTGTTACCGCTCGTACTCATCGCCACCGCCTGCGCCACGACGGATACCTTGTCCGACCCGATGCCGGGCGCGCAGCCGGAGACGGACATCGCCGGGATCGTCACCGCCGCGAATGAGGGAGAGGTCCAGCAGGGGAACGCGGCTTCGGCGCGCGCGACCTCGGCGGACGTCGTCGCCTTCGCGCAGATGATGGTGGCCGATCACACGGCCGCGCTGAACAACGGCCGCGAAGTGTTTGCACGCAACAACATTACGCCTGCCGAAAACGAAACGACCCGGGCGTTGCGTGCGAACTCGCAGCTCACCGTGACCAACCTCGCCACGTACAGCGGCACCGCGTTCGACCGCACCTACATGCAGACGCAGGTGGACCTGCATCAGTGGCTGCTCTCGACGCTCGACACGGCGCTGATTCCCTCGGCGCGCACGCCCGAGTTGCGTACCCTGCTGCAGACGCAGCGAGCCTCGGTCGCCGCGCATCTCGAGCGCGCACGTCAGATCTTGGGAAGCTTGCGCTAAACGCAAAAATCTGGCGACAGGTTTGCAGCACAGTAAAAGCGTCGGCGCGCCGCCATCGACCCGGGCCGCCAGCCAAGGAGCGCCGACGACTTTCCCCCTCGAAGCGGCGGCCGGTGGAGCGGTTCCATCGGTCGCCGTTTCGTCATGTGCGGGACGTCATCCGCGCCAGCGCCCCTGAGAAGAAACGCTGAGGAGAAACGCTCTCGCGAAGGCTGCGGCCCAGGCGAACAGCCGCCTAAACGAGTCTTTCAGCCCGGACGCGAGCAACAGCGCGCGCGCGCTACCGCTTCTTCACGCGCTTGCGCACCGCTTCGAGCTCTTCGCGCAGGAACTCCATCTGCGCGAGCAGCTCCTCGACCTGCTGGCCGATCTCGCGCATGTTGCCGCCGCGCCGGGTGCTGCGGCGCGCGCGCGCTTCGGCGGCGAGATCGCACCACAGCTCCTGGCGTTGCCGCGGCGGCAGCGTGGAGATCCGGCGGGCGAGTGGCTCGGAGCTGCCGCCTGCTTCATCGCCGAGGAGGTCGTTGGCCGGCACGTGCAACACGCGGGCGAGCGTGATGAACAGCGCCAGGTCCACCGACTGTTTGTCGTTCTCGACGCGCGACAGCGTGGCGACACTGATCTTCGCCTTGCCTGCAACGTCGGCCAGCGACCGGCTCTGAGCCAGGCGCGCTTCGCGAATTCTCACTCCGATCATGGGAGTCATCGTAAACCGTCCGTCCTGCGCCCCCAAGTGCGGATTTCCGGGGCGAATCTCTCGAGCCTGCATTATGCGGCTTGCATTCCACGCAGAGGGGCGGAAAGACCGCTTGCGTGAAACGCAAAACCGTTACAAAGCCCGGCTGCAATCCACTGCCTGCGCCACGAGCATCGCCACGTCGAACGGTTTTTCCAGGAAGTGATGGACCGGGGGACACACCTTCTCGAGTGCCGCCGAGCCGAAGGCGGTGGTCACGATCACATTGGGGAGTTTCTCCGGACAGTAGAGCGTGAGGTACTTGACGACGGCCGTGCCGTCGACGCGCGGCATCATCAGGTCGAGCACGATCACGCCGTAATCCGCGGAGGCCAGCCGCTCGATCCCCTCGGCTCCGTCGCGCGCGCCGTCCACCGCGAAGCCGTTCCGTTCCAGAATGCGGGTCACGAGCACCCGGATCCCTGCGTCGTCGTCGATCACCAGTGCTCGCCTCACGCCCATCACGCCGGAGCTCCTATGCGAATTCGGTGCACAGCGCGCTGGGCAGTGGCAGTTGCGGCGGATTGAACAATTGCGGTATTGCTGCAACGTGCGGAATCGCAGGGAGTGGCTCGTCATCGCCGTGTGTGCCGTCATCATCGCGACGGGCCTCGGCTACGTCGTCTGGCGTTTCACCCGCGGCGGCGGCTCGGTCGCGGATCTCCGCATCGTCGCCGGAGTGCCCGTGCGTCGCGACGGCACGTTCCGCATTCCCGTCACGGTGCGCAACGACAGCGATCAGACGGTGAGGAACGCCGTCGTCGAGGTGATCCTCTTCCGCGGGGACGAGCAGGTCGAGCGCGCCGAGGTGGAGCTCGACCCGGTGGAGCCGTTCACCGAGGCGAAGGGTGAGGTGACGCTGAAGAACGACCCGAAATGCTGCGCGGTCGTCGCGCAGCCGAAGTGACCGCTACTCCTCGAACAGCATCGGCGCTTTTTTCCCGCGCACGCCGATGTCCTTCACGAACGCCTCGAGCATCGTCGCGAACAGCTTGCGCTCCTTCGCCGGCATCGCCGTGATGGCCGAGAGAATCTTCTGCTGTGCCGGCGGGGGAGATTTGCGGATGACCGTGCGACCGCGGGCCGTGAGACGCAGCTCGACGCGGCGCCGGTCTTCCTTCTTCTGCACGCGCGAGACGTAGCCCGCGTCGACGAGGCGCTGGACGACCACCGACGCCGAGCTCTGGTCCGTGGCCGTGCGCTCGGCGAGCTCGTTCAGCGAGAGGACGTTTTCTTCGCTGAGTGCGTGCAGCACGAACATCTGCGCGGCGCTGATGCCGTACTTTTGCTGCGCCTCGCGATCGAACAGCCGCAACGCGCGGACGAGCTGGCGGATGGAGTTGAGGATGCGCTTGCTTTCGGTCTCGCTTGCCATCGACCGGCGCATTCTAGCGTGCTGCTTTCCGCGCCGGGGCCGGGCGGCGAATGAAGGTGAGTGTCTTCGAAGGAGTGTTCGGAAGCTTCATCCGCCGCCCGGGTACAGCAACTAGGTTCCCGGAATGGACATACGGTGGTACAGCACCACGATGGTGCCGAGGAACAGCACGAGTTCCACGCACACCCCTCCTTCTCCGCCTCAGCGGCTTTGATGGAGGGCGCCCTCACAGGGGAGTGTCGTGAGTCCGGAAAACCTTAGAGGTGGGAGGGTGGAAGGAACGGGACGCCGGTCTGATCGGGTCGCGTTTCGAGGTAGTGGCGGACGTGGCGGACGAGACTCGGGGTCGCGCTGCCGGTGGCAAATGCCTCGCGCAGGAAGGCGAGGGCGGTGAGTGCGTGGCCGGTCATGCCGACGGACGCGAAGCTTTCGAGGATAGCCGAACAGAGCTCCGCCGCCTCGCGTGCCGCCGCTGCCTCGCCCGTCGCCAGCAAAGCCTCGGCGATGTCGAGCGTCACGAGCGCGGCGTCGCTGCGCAGGCCGAGCTGCTCGAACTCGCGACGCGCTTCGCGCAGGCGCGCGAGCCCGTCGCCAAGGTCGCCGGTGGCGATGCGCAGACAGCCGATGTTCCAGCGCGTGCGGATGCGCTCGGTCTCGAGTCCCAGCGCCTCATAGAGGGACAGCGCCCGGGCGTAATACACCTCGGCCGATTCGAGCTCGTGCAGGCGCAACTGGCAGTTCGCCACGTTGTTGTAGAGCCGCGCCAGCGTCGGCGCCTCGCCGATGTTCTTCGCGATGCGGACGAGCGAGAGGAAGAGATCGCGCGCCTCGCGCACGCGGTTCTGGTCGAACAGCACCGTGGCCTCGACGATCTTCGCGTGCACGAAGCGTTCTTCCTCGCCGAACTCCCGAAACACCCGCGCGGCCCTGCGCACGAACCGCAGCGCCTCGGGGAGTCGCTCGAGCTCGACGTAGATCACGCCGCGCAGATAGTTGACCAGCGCTGTCGAGTACGCGGCCACCGGCGATTGCGCGAACGCGCGCGCGGCGATGTCCGCGGCATCGAGCGCTTCTTCATGGCGGCCGAGGTAGCGGAGGACGTTCGCCCGCTCGAGCCACGCGTCGCCGCGCAATTCGTCGAGGAGCGTCTGCGGATAGCGCGCGTGCGAGAGTTGATCGGCGAGTGCGATCGCCGCGTCCGCGACGACGAGCGCGTGCATCGGCTGGCGCTCGCGCAGCGCACGCGATTCCCTGCAGAGACGGCGCACGATGCCGGCCGTGCGCATCAGCGGCATCGCCGTGATGTTCGCGCGGCGGAACGACGCCGGGCTGCCGAGGAGCGGGGAGAGCATCACGGCCGCATCGAGGTCTTCTCCGGCGAGGAGCTCGGCCAGTGCGCGGATCTCCGGCGGTGGATTCTGGTCATGGACTGCCGCCGACGCCAGCTCCCACTTCGTCTCGCGGCTGAGCGTCGCCTCGAACGCGCGCAGCTCTTCGAGCAGCAGGCTGCACGTACGGCAGAGTGCGAGGTGCGTCTCGAGGACGGCGCGGCCCTCGAACGACTCGGGATCGTCGAGGTACTCCTGCAGCGTGAGCTCGTCGTAGTGCGCGTTCATCGCTTCCCCTCGCGCAAGGCGTCGTACGCCTGTTTCACGCGCTTGCGGCAGGTGTGGAGAAGCTGGTTGACGTAACCGACGGTCGTGCCGAAATGGACGGCGATCTCGGCGGCTGAATAGCCTTCGGCGTAATACATCTGCAGAGTTTCACGACACTTGGGACCGAGGTGCTCCAGTGCGCGCGCCATCGTAACGCGATCGACGATACGCCCTTCGAGCTGCGACGAATCGGGATCGATGGTATCGCTGTAATCGAGCGGGAGCTGCGACGTTTTTCCGGCCGTGCGCCAGTAGGCACGGCTCGCGTGACACGCGGCGCCGATGAGCCACTGGCGCGGGTCGCGGATGCTGTCCTGCCGCAGCATGAACGAGGTGAAGACCTCGTTGACCACGCCCGCGGCATCGAGAGGGGGGATGTGAAACTTCTTCTCCGCGATGTCGCGCAGCAGGCCGGACAGATCCCGATACGCGTCTTCGACGACGCAGACGCGTCCCGTGGCCGGCTTCGCACTCGAGCCGTCGTCGTCGCTGTTTGGACCCATGGCTCGCAGTATATTCGCTGGCGCTAGGAGGACCGTTGATGCCGATCATCGATTCGTTTCTCGGCGAGCTCGATCACGAGTCGCGCAACACGACGCGCATGCTCGAGCGCGTCCCGAACGACAACCCCGACTGGACGCCGCATCCGAAGTCGATGCCGATCCGCAAACTGGCGTGGCACATCGCTACGCTTCCGGCCCGTATCGGACTGATGTTGCGCGAGAGCGAGTTCGACATCCTCTCCGCGCGTCCTCCTGATCCTCCAGACGACACGGCCTCCATCGTCGCGGCCTACGCGCGCCATCTCGCGGACCTGCGCGCGTTCCTCGCGACGCTCGACGACGCGGCGCTCAAGGCGACGTTCACACTGCGGCGCGGCTCGCAGGTGGTGCTGACGCTTCCGAAGGCGGCCGTGATCCGGACGATCCTGATGAATCACACCGTGCACCACCGCGCGCAGCTCGGCGTGTATCTGCGCCTGCTCGACATCCCGGTGCCGGCGATGTACGGCACGAGCGCGGACGAGGCGTGACGATGCGGCTGATCGCGGGAGATATCGGCGGGACGAAGGTGCTGCTGCGGTACGTCGAGGGGGATGGCGTCACTGCACTCGAGGAGCGGTACGAAAGCGCGGACTACGCGACGTTCGACGAATTGCTGCACGCGTTCGTCTCGCGCGTGCCGGGCGCGGTCGACGCCGCCTGTTTCGCGGTGGCCGGTCCGGTGTACGAGGCGCGTGCCACGGTCACGAACGTGGGGTGGGATCTCTCCGAGGACGCGCTCTCGCGTTCGTTCGCGATCCCGCGGGTCTCTCTCGTGAACGATTTCTACGCCATCGCCCTCGGCGTCCCGCTGCTGCGCCCCGAAGATCTGATCTCGCTGCAGACGGGCACCCGCGATCCCGCCGCACCGATCGGCATTCTCGGCGCGGGCACAGGGCTCGGAGAGGCCATTCTCATTCGGCACGGCGGCATGCATCATGTCGTGCCGACCGAGGGAGGCCACGGCGATTTCGCCCCGCAGGACGAGGAGCAGGCGCGCCTTTTTCTGCACCTGCATCGCCAGCTCGGCCACGTGAGCTGGGAGCGCCTCCTCTCCGGCATGGGGCTCGTCAACATCTTTACTTTTCTCGGCGGAGAGGAGATCACCCCCGCCGAGATCGCCGAGCGCGCCGAGCAGGGCGACGCGCTGGCGGTGCACGCGCTCGAGATGTTCGTCGACATCTATGGCTCCGAGGCGGGGAACATGGCGTTACGCATCCTCGCTCGCGGCGGCATCTACCTCGCGGGCGGCATCGCCGCGAAAAACGTGCATGCGTTCACGGACGGACGGTTCGTGGAAGCCTTCACGCGCAAGGGCCGCTTCCGTGAGCTGATGACGACGATCCCGTGTCACCTGATCGTGAATGAGGAGGTGGGCGTGCTGGGGGCGCTGGAGGGGGCGAGGCGGGAGGCGGGGAGATGAGGGATGAGAGATGAAGGTGAGAGATGACGGATGAGAGATGAGAGATGAAGGATGAGAGATGAGGGATGAGAGATGAGGGATGAGAGATGAGGGATGAGAGATGAGAGATGAGGGGCGTCGCGGGGACGTGCGGCTCTCGCGGCGTGGTTCCGCCTTCATCCTTCCGCTTTCCTCCTTGCCCCCGTCCCCGCCCCCGTTCCCCGGCCCGGCTGGAATCCCCTTCGCCGTACACAGGTTAGGGCCGTCCGCATGGGCTTATCAGTTGGCATCGTCGGACTTCCGAACGTCGGCAAATCCACCATCTTCAACGCGCTCACGGCGGCGGGCGCGCAGAGCGCGAACTATCCGTTCTGCACGATCGAGCCGAACGTCGGCATCGTGCCTGTCGTCGATCCTCGTCTGCAGAAGATCGCGGAGCTCGCGGCGAGCAAGCAGGTCGTCTTCACCGACCTCAAAGTCGTCGACATTGCGGGTCTGGTGCGCGGCGCGAGCAAGGGTGAGGGACTCGGGAACCAGTTCCTCGCGAACATTCGCGAGACCGACGCCATCCTCCACGTCGTCCGCTGTTTCGAAGACCCGAACGTGGTGCACGTCGAGGGAAGCGTCGATCCGGAGCGCGACATCGAAGTCATCGAGACCGAGCTCCTGCTCGCCGACCTCGACGCGCTGTCCAAGCGCAACGACCGCGTCGGCCGTCTCGCGCGGGTCGGACAGAAGGAGTACATCGGCCAGGCGGAGGCGCTCACCAAAGCGATCGGCGCGGTCGAGAAGGGGACGCCGCTGCGCGCGGCCGGACTCACCGAGGAGGAGAGCGCGTCCATCGCGGACCTGAACCTCATCACGATGAAGCCCGTCCTCTACGTCGCCAACGTGGCCGAGGCCGACCTCGGAAAAGAAACGCCGCTCTTGCAGCGCGTGCGTGCGGTGGCGGCGGCGAAGGGTGGGGAGATCGTCGTCATCTGCGGCGAGCTCGAGGCGCAGATCTCGCAGCTTCCGGAAGGCGAGCGCGGCGAGTTCCTCTCCGACATGGGTCTGGAAGAGCCCGGCCTCAACGTGCTCATCCGTGCGGCATACAAACTGCTGGACCTCGAGACGTACTTTACGGCCGGACCGAAAGAGGCGCGCGCGTGGACGATCCACCGCGGGTCGAAGGCGCCGCAGGCGGCCGGCAAGATCCACAGCGACTTCGAGCGCGGCTTCATCCGCGCCGAGACGATCGGTTACGACGACTACATCACCCTCGGCGGCGAGCAGGGTGCGAAGGCTGCAGGGAAGATGCGGAGTGAAGGAAAGGATTACGAGGTGAAGGACGGGGACGTGATCCTGTTCCGGTTCAACGTTTGACCTCGATGGATTTCACTCTCACCTCCGACGAGAACCTTCCCATTCGCGGAAATCTGGACGTGGGCGATCGTCCGCGTGCGCTCGTGGTGATCGTGCACGGATTCAAGGGCTTCAAGGACTGGGGCTTTTTTCCGTGGGTTGCGCAGCGGCTCATGCAGCACCGCCTGGCGGTGTGCCGCTTCAACATGTCGCGGTCGGGGATCGGTGAAGATCCGGAGACCTTCGAGCGCCTCGATCTCTTCGAGCACGACACGTACTCGGTGCAACTCGCGGATCTGCGCAAGGTGGTGCGCCACGCGCAGCAGCAGGTCGCGGGACTGCCGACGTTTCTCCTCGGCCATTCGCGCGGCGGCGGCGTGGCACTGCTCGGCGCGATCGACGTCCCGAACCTGCACGGCGTCGTGACCTGGAGCCCGATCGCGCGCTGTGATCGCTGGGACGACGCCGCTAAACGAGAATGGCGCCGCCGCGGCCACACCGAGATCGAGAACGCGCGCACGAAACAGGTCATGCGCATGTCGACGAGAATCCTCGACGACTACGACGCGAACCGCAAACGCCTCGACGTGGTCGCCGCCGCCTCGTCCCTGCACGTGCCTTTGCTCGTCGTCCACGGCGCGCGCGACGAGAGCGTGCCGGTCGACGAAGGACGCCTGCTTGCTTCGCGCGCGGCGGATTCGTCGCTGCTGGTCATCGACCGCGCGAGCCATACCTACAACGCGATCCACCCGCTCGTGCACGTCCCGTTCGAGCTTCTGCTCGCGGCGGAAGTCAGCGCGCATTTTGTGAACGCGTTCGCGTAGAGGACTTGCCACCCATCCGGAGGGGTGACCTGCCTCCCGAAACGGCAGGTGTTGAACGGCCAGCAGAGGCGTACGATCGCGGCCATCTGACGTGTAGGGAGCGGCGGCGCGGCGCCGGCGCTCGAACAAAAAAAGGCGGAGCCGTGAGGCTCCGCCTTTTCACTGCAACTGCGTTGCGTTGGCTCAGTTGCCGTTCACGTGGACGTGCATGAACGAGTCCTGGGCGGACGTCGAGATGATGCGGATCGAGGTGCCGGTCTGCGGCGTCATGACGCTCGACGACGGGATGACCGACGACCAGTAGCTGAGGAGGTCGCTGAAGACGGGCTCGGCCGGCTTCGAGGCGATGTCCAGCGAGAACTGCACGCGGCGCAGCGGCGAGCCGGCCGGGCTTCCCGGCAGGGCCGGGAGGTTGCCGACGAACGGCAGCGTCAGCGCATCAGTCGGTTCGAGGCCGAACGTGGCGTCGAACACCTGGAGCGCCGGGGTCCACGCCGCGAAGTTCCAGAAGCGGTCCGTGCCGGGCTCCTGCGTGGCGAGGCGCGTCATCGCGGCGGGACGGGCATCGACCTGCAGCGCGAAGCCTTCACCCGGGTGCACCGAGGTGTTGTTGTCCGACCAGTCTTCGTCCGCGTACGTCACGAGCAGACCGTCCTGGTACGGGTAGTGGCCGACCATGCCGTTGAGGTAGCCGGTGCCCGCGTACGGACCGGTCTGGAGGCCGGTGTCGAAGCCGCGGTACTGGCGGAACTCAGCGATGTAGTAGTGCGGATTGTTCGTGGCGACCTTGCCGAGCGAGGTCTTGAACTTGTTGATCGTCCAGCCATTCGGCGAAGCCTCGGCGTCATCCGAGAACGTACCGACGGCGATGTTGTCGACCGCGAGACCCCAGAAGAAGTCGAACAGGTCGGTCTTGTAGAGGATGCGCATCAGGACGGTCTGACCCGCGTACGGCGCGAGGTTGAACGAGACATTGCGCCACGCACCAGCCGTCGAGCCGGTGATGCCGTTGCCGAGGTTCTGGCCGTTCGGGTTCGTGGTCGTGGTCGTGCCGGTGCTGGCCAGGTTCGTCCACGAGGTGCCGCCGTTGGTCGAGACGGAGACGTACGCGTAGTCCCAGTTCGCCTCGATGTTGAACGCCATGCGCATGCTCAGCGTCGCGCCCGTGGCCGGGACGTCGATCGAGCGGATCATCGACGCTTCGTAGTTGTTGTCCGTGCCGCTGTACCACACGCGGCCGGTCGCATTGGCGACCGCGAGCGCGTCGTATTCGTAGCGGAAGTTCTGGTTGGCGGGGAGGGGGATGACGATCGCCTGCGCGGCCTTCGTCGTCGCTTCCGCCGGTCCGACCTTGTGGACGGAGAACTTGCCGACTTCGGCCTGGTCGTACGTCAGCCAGCCGAGCTGCAGCTTGTCCCACGCGCTGAAGTCGCCCGGACGCTCGCCGACCGAGACGTCGCCGGTGCCGAGGTACGAACCGCTCGACATGATGGTCCAGTAACCGGTGCCGTTGTTGCCGCCGGCAGTGTCGTAGTGATCGGGGAGACCGAGGTCATGGCCGTACTCGTGCGCGAAGACGCCGAGGCCGCCATTTTCCGGCTGGATGGTGTAGTCACCGACCCAGATGCCGGTCGGGGACGCCGCGTGTGCGTTCGTGATCGTGCCGACGTTGGCCGCCGTCGTGACGCCGCGGACGTGACCGCCTGAGGTGCCGAGGGTCGTGCCGGTCGGGTTCGTGCCCCAGCCGCCGCCGAACTGCACGCCGCCGCCTCTGTTGTACGAGGGGCCGACGACGCTGCGGAGGTGGTAGAAGGCCACCGAACGGTGCGACCAGATGGCGTCCGCGAAGGCGGTCGTGTTCGTCTCTTCGCCCGGGCCGGCGTGCACGATCTGGAAGTGATCGATGTAGCCGTCGGCCTCATCGAAGTTGCCGTCCTGGTCGTAGTCGTAACGATCGTAGAGGTCGAAGGTCTTGAGGTAGTCGGTGATTTCCTGCAGCGTCTTGCCCGAGGCGAGCTGCTGCGCGGTCCACGTGTTGATCGTGTCCGAGATGAGCGCCCACGTACCGGTGGCCAGACCCATCGCGTTGTTCCCGTAGCGCGGGCCGTTGAACGGCACCTTCACCCAGTGCAGGACGTCGCCGTCGAACGTATAGCGGCCCGACGACTGCGCGAGGTAGTACTCCTTCATCTGGTTGAAGTACATGTCCACGAAGTGCTCGCGGCTGTAGTCCGGCTGCCAGATCGTCGTGTTGTCCACGGCACGGTTCGGCTGCGGAATCTGGTTGTGCAGCGGGCCGGCGGTCTGGGACATGCCCGGGTTGGCCGGCGAGGTGATCCAGCCGCCCTTCTCGCCGTACTCGACGAGCATGACGAAGATGCGATCCGTGCGCTCGATCGGGAAGTCGACGTACTGGCCGCGGGCGACCTGGTGCGTCTTCCCGGCCTTACGGCGCGCGGCGAGCTGCTGGCGGACGGCCTCACGGCGCGCTTCCGCTTTCGCCTTTGCCTGCGGGGAGGGGATGTTGTCGCTGCCGATGATGCGGCTCGTGCCGTCTTCTTCGTCAGTGATGATCTGGATCGCCGCGGTTCGCACGTCGAGTCCCGGTGCGGGGGCGAGCGCTTCTTCCTGGGCGGCCATCGGAAGGGCCGCAAACACTACCGCAAGGCACAACAAAAGGGTCTTTTTCAAACGAAGCTCCTCCAAAAGATGGATCTGAAAAACGACAAGGCACAGCTCGACTCGCAACTGCCTACTGCGTTTTCTGCTGACTGGACCTGGACTGCGGTGGGTGTCCCGAGATTACGGTCGACCCACTAAAGCTGTCAACGACTTGCTTGCGAATTTGTGAAGGGACCGTCAAAAACCAAGACCTGGTGGTCGTAATTCCACCAAAAGCGGTGAGAAGGAAGGACGTGGGAAATCCACACGCCGCTGCCGTCTAACTCACCAGATGATCCAGCCGCACCTTCTCCAGCCGAGCGTCCCCCAGATGGAAGCGCGCTACAATTCGGGCGGGTTCATTCCAACCACAATCGGGGGTCCTATGGAGCTGCTGGGGCGGCGGTTCGGGCACATTGTCGTCACGGAAGTCGTCGGCCAGGGTGGGATGGGGGACGTCTACGCCGGGTACGACGAGAAGCTCGAGCGCAAGGTCGCGCTGAAAGTCCTCAACGCGGACCAGCGCCTCGACGGCGAGGCCCGCGAGCGTCTGTTGCGTGAGGCCCGGGCCCTCTCGAAGCTCGAGCATCCGAACATCTGCCGGATCCACGATTACATCGAAGAGACCGACGTCGATCTGCTCGTGCTCGAGTACATCGACGGCCGCACCCTGCACGACGCGCTCAGCCAGGGGATGACGCGCAGCGAGAAGCTGAACATCGCCGTCTCGATCGCGGAAGTGCTGATCCAGGCCCACCGCTCCGGCATCGTGCATCGCGACCTCAAGCCGGAGAACGTGATGCTGACGAAGACGGGCGAAGTGAAGGTGCTCGACTTCGGCCTGGCGCGTTGGCTCAACCGCGCCCGTGCGCGGTCGTCGGACAAGGTCGCCGCCATCGCCTCACCCAGGATTCCCTTGAAAAAGCGTGAAGCCCTCGGCGACACGCTCGTGATGCCGACGGCCACCGACTCGTCGGCCTCGCCATCCGGGCGCCGCGAGTTCCTCGCCACGGCCGTCGGCATCACCCTGGGAACGCCGCTGTACATGAGTCCCGAACAGGCGCGCGGCGAAACCCTCACGCCGGCCAGCGACATGTTCTCCTTCGGCCTGCTGCTGCAGGTGCTGTTCACGGGACAGGAGCCGCATCCCGACGGACTGACCGCGCGGGAAGTGATCCTGCGTGTGGCGCGCGGCGAGACCACGCCGGTGCAGGGTGCGCCGCGCGACGTCACGGCGCTCATCCAACGATTGAAGGCGTTCGCGCCGACCGATCGTCCCACCGCCGTCGAAGCGCTCGAACGGCTGCATTTCCTCGAACAGCGACCGCAGCGCATTGCCCGCCGCACGATCATCGCCGTCATCGCACTGCTCGCCGTCCTCGGCGTATGGCGCTATACCGTCGATCTGCAGGCCGAGCGCGCGATTGCCGTGTCGGCACGCTCCGAGGCGGAAAGCCGGCGCGCGCAGGCGGAAGACCTCATCAATTTCATGGTCGGCGATCTGCGCGACAAACTCGAGCCGGTCGGTCGTCTCGAGATTCTCGACAACGTCGCCAAGAAGACGCTGCAGTACGCGTCCGATCTCGATCCCGCGCGCATGAGCGTGGGCGAGCTCTCGCGCAATGCGAAAGTTCTCCATCAGCTCGGTGAAGTGAGCATGTCGCGGGGCGACGTTCCCGCGGCACTGCCGCTGTTCCGCCAGTCACTGGTGCTGTCCGACATGGCGCGCAAACGCGATCCTCACAATGCGGACGCGCAGCTCACGTACGGCACGAGTCACTTCTGGCTCGGCAATGCGTACCGCCAGCAGAAACAGCTCCCCGAGGCCCTCGCCTCGATGCGCGAATATCGCGACGTCACGGAGAAGCTCGCACGCGAATATCCGGCGAAACCCGAATACGAGCTCGAACGCGCGTACGGCCACAATGCCGTCGGCGTGATCCTCGAGGCGCAGGGTGATCTCGTGGGCGCGCTGCAGCATTACATCGTCAGTCTCGACGCGCGCACGGGTCAGCTTCGCCGCAAACCGGACGATCTGGAGCTGCAGGCGGAAGTCGCGCCGGCGCTCAATAAAGTCGGGCAGATCCAGTCGAAACTCGGCAACCTTGCCGGAGCACGCGATTACTTCCGCCGCGAGCTCGAAACGTATCGCGCGCTCGTCGCTGCCGATCCGAAGCAGACGCAATGGCAGCAGCGCATGGCCGTGAGTCTCACGTACCTCGGCCTGGCGCACTGGCACATGGGCGACGTCGACGGCGCGGAGGCCCTGTGGCGCGAGGAGCTCGGCATCGAGCGCGAGCTCGCCGCGCGCGATCCGGAGAACGTGGCGTGGCAACGCAACGTGCTGGTCACGACCCGCCGCATCGCGGTCAACCACTATGGCCGCGGCGATTACGCCACCGCCGTGTCGATGCTGCAGCACGCGCGCAATGGTCTCGCCGCCCTGCAGCGCCGCGCGCCGAACGACCGCACGCTGCCGATCTACGTCAATTACAACGATCTCGAACTGGCGCGCGCGCTGGCGGCGACCGGTTCCACGGCACGCGCGCGCACGCTCCTCACCGAGGCGATCGCGCGCGTGGAATCGGCGTCCGATCGCTCGTCGCAGATGACGCTCGCCCGCGCCGCGTACTACCTCGGCGACGTGCTCGCGCCGACCGATCCGGCGCGTAGCGAGGCGGCGTGGAGACGTGCGGAGCAGGTGCTCGAGGCGCTCGTCGCGTCGAGCACCGACGTGCAGGAGCGCGATCTGTGGGCGCGCGTGCTGGCGCGCCGCTCGCGCTGCGAGGATTCGCGCCGCGTCCTCGAAGGCCTGAAGCAGAGTCGCTTCGACACGAGAGAGGTCGAAGTCGTCCTCAGCCAGAACGGCTGCGGAAATGAAGGAGGTAGCTGATGGCAGACCACCACATCAACTGTCTGTTGCAGAAGAACCCGAACGCGCTCACGGTCTCGCTTGCACCGTACAGGCAGCGCGTCGGCAAGCCGGGCTCCAATACGATCGTGTGGGAGGCACAGTCCGACACCACGTTTCCAGCGTCGGACTTTTTCTCGTGGAAGAGCGGCGGGCCGGGGTACATCCCGACGCGCAGCACGGACGGGAAGACGCTGACGCTCACCTACGACAACACGGCGCCGGCGACGTGGAGCTACATGATCACGCTGGCAAACGACACCGCCTCTGTCGTGATCGATCCCGACATCCACAACGACCCGCCGCCGACGATGTAGCTATTCGCCTTCGTCGCCGCCGGCGAGGTGCTTGCCGCGATTGCCCGGCAGTTCATTGTGCTGCCGGGCACCGCCGCGACGGCGGCGCCGGCGGCGCGGGCCATTCGGCGACGGTGTCGTCGCTGTCTGCGTCTCCGGCTCGTCCGCGAAATCGTCCTCTTCGTCGCGCGGTGCAATCGGCTTTGCCTGTTCGGCGGCCGGCTTGTTGCCGCGGTTCTCGAGCTTGTCCTCGTCGAGGAGCCACACCCACTGCATCTCCGCCGGTTTGGCGGCAGGCTTTTGTGCGGGTGCACTCGCCGTGGCCGCTGCTGCCGGCGCCGGGGCCGCCGGTGCGGGAGCGGTGTGGCGCGGCTCGCGTTGCGGCCGCTCGAAGCGCTGGCCGCGCTGCTGTTCGTTGCGGTCGCGGCGCGACTTGCGATCGCTCTCCGGCGACTCGAGCTTCTTGACGCGGATCAGCACGTCCTCGGTCAGTCGGCGGTTGACCGCGATGAGGTCCGCGAGCAGGGCGATGAGCCACGTGTGGAAGCCGGTGATGAGGAAGACCGCGGCGAGGATCAGCGACTGAATGTGTCCGCCGCGATCGCCCTGCGCGAAATACCAGAGAAAGCGCGCGCCGAGGGCGACGCCGAGGAACATCAGCAGCGAGCCGATGGCGAAGAAGGTCTTGAGCGGGCGGTAGAGGGTGTAGATGCGGAAGATCGTCGCGATCGACTTGCGCAGGTACGTCCCCATGCCGCGATAGAGGCGGGAGGGGCGAGTCGGCGCGTTCGTACCTACGGCGACGCTCTGCACGCCGAGGTTGCGGTTGCCGGCCTGGATGACCGTCTCGAGCGTGTAGGTGAAGGGATTGAAGACGTTGATCTGCATCGCCGCCTCGCGTGAGAAGGCGCGGAAGCCGCTGGTGACGTCCGAGACGTCGACGCCCGAGGCGAGGCTGACGGTCCAGCTTCCGAGGCGCTGCAGCGATTTCTTGAGCGCGGACATGTGCGGCGATTTGGCCACTTCACGATCGCCGATCACCACTTCCGCCGAGCCTTTGACGATCGGCGCGACGAGGCGTTCGAGGTCCGCGGCCCGGTACTGATTGTCGGCGTCGGTGTTGACGATGATGTCGGCGCCGAGGCGGAGGGCGGCGTCGATGCCGGCGACGAACGCGGCCGAGAGCCCGCGGTGCGACCGGAGCTGCACGATGTGCGTCGCTCCCGCTTTGCGCGCGGCATCCGCGGTCTTGTCGGCCGACCCGTCGTCGATGACGAGCGTCTCGATGGAAGTAATACCCTCGATTTTCTTCGGCAGCTCGCGCAGCGCCTGCGCGATGGTCGCCTCCTCGTTGAAGGCGGGGATCTGAATGATGAGTTTCATAAATTTTCAGCTGTTGAGCCGTGGAGCTATTGAGCTGCTAAGCTGCCGAGCCGTTGATCGTGTCCCCTCAACAGCTTGAAAGCTCAACAGCTCAACCGCTCCGCGTCAGTGTGATCATGCCGGTCGAACGGCTTGGCGGTGATGCCGAGCGCGCCATTGCTTCTGTCGTGGGGCAGGAGGCGCCGTTTGCGTTCGAGCTGATCGTGGTCTCGGCCGAGCCACTACCGGCGCTGGACCGAACCCGGGTCCGAAACGTGATCGAGCCGAATCGTAATCCCGCAACTCGAAGAAATCGAGCGGTTTCCGTGGCGGCGGGGGAGGTGCTGGCCTTCATCGACGACGACGCGACCGCCGATCCGCGCTGGCTCGCCACCGCCTGCGCATACCTCGATGCTCATCCGGACGTGCTCGCCGTGGGCGGTCCCGATCCCGCTCCGCCGGACTCGACGATCCCCGAGCTGGTCTCCGACACCCTCCTCGCCACGCGCTGGATCGGCAGCGGCGTCGCGGCCCATGAGAATCGCCGCGGTGTGTTCGACGTGATGCGCGCCAGCGACATCGCCCTGGTGAATCTCTTCGTGCGGCGC
Source organism: Thermoanaerobaculia bacterium (assembly GCA_035629395.1). Taxonomy (GTDB): domain Bacteria; phylum Acidobacteriota; class Thermoanaerobaculia; order Gp7-AA8; family Gp7-AA8; genus QHVT01. The sequence goes on along the minus strand of DASPHZ010000084.1, from coordinate 64,616 downwards.
AGTGCGTTCACGGCGTTCGACGAGAGCATCGGCTACATCGGCGAAGACACGGCTCTGCTCGAAGAGCTGCGCAAGCGGGGGCGCGTGGTCTATCACGATGGCGTGCGTGTCTTTCATCGGCGGCGCGCGTTTCCGGGACCGTATCTGCGCCAGCGCTGGCGGTATCGCGTCAAGACCGGGTTGCTCCAGCACCAGCGGCGCGATCCGAAAGTGACGGCGTTCGTCGCCGCGGGTGCGATCGGACTCCTGTTCGCACCGCTGTTCGTGTTGCCCTACGCGTTGCTCACATTCGTCCTCGGCGTGCGCGCCACCCGCCTGCCGATGCAGTGGTGGCCCTTCATCCCGTTCGCGTTCGCGATGCATCATCTGACGTACTGGATGGGGGTGGTGACGGGGATGCTGCGGCGCTGACGCAGAGCGAACGTGACGCAGCTCACATCCGTCCGGAAGTAAGGCATGGCGGCTGCACTGGGCGTTCGGTCATGAGTGCCGCCACGATCGACTTCGATTCCACCCTCATCCGCCGCGGAATGCAGGCCACGACCATCAGCGAGATGACGCGCTTCGTGGCGACGATGGAGGAACGGCCGCTCGACAAGCTCCTCGCGGAGCTCCCCGGGTTCGCGCTCTTCTCGGAGACGAAGTTCACCCTCGCCCGCGCCGTGCTCCGCCGGCGGATGAAGGACCTGAGCGCCGTCGATCGCGAGCAGCTGCGCGTTTTCGCCCTCGAGATCGCCGACCAGTCCCACCGCGACGTGGCCGAGCGCATCCGCGGACTGTTCTAACACCCACTCCGGAACGGCCGGGGCATTTTGCGCACGCGTGGCGAGGTTCTACACTCCGCCACGGCGATGAAGTTCACCGACAAAGCCCACTACCTCCGATACCTGGTCGACAAGCGCGGCATGCGCCCCGTCTACCTCATCCTCGGACTGACCTACGACTGCAACTCCTTCTGCCGCACCTGCTTCAACTGGGAGCAACTGCGCAAGAACAAGGAGCACGAGCTCTCGTTCGACGAGATCAGGAAGACCCTCTCGTCGATGGGCGACCTCCTCTTCATCGTCATGAGCGGCGGCGAGCCGTTCCTCCGCCGCGACCTGCCGGACATCTGCGAGTTTCTCTCGACGCACAACCACGTCAAGCAGATCACGATCCCCACGGGCGCCATCACGAGCGACCTCATCGCGCGGCAGACCGAGGCGACGCTGCAGCGGTGCCCGAACACGCAGATCACGGTCAACCTCTCGATCGACCACATCGGCGCAAAGCACGACTGGATCCGCGGCGTGCCGAACAACTACGAGAAGGCGAAGAAGACGTACGCGCTGCTCATGCCGCTCAAGGCGAAGTATCCGAACCTGACCGTCAACGTGCACACGTGCTTGTGCACCTACAACGCGGACGATCTGGATGCGATGTTCGAGGGCGTGAAGCGCGATTTCCCGGAGATTTCCTTCCACTCCTTCGAAATGCTGCGCGGCGATCAGCCGGACAAGAACATCCAGCCGATCACGACCGAGCGCTATCGCGACCTGCTGCCGAAGCTCGAGGCGTACTGGAACACCTACCGCAACTACGACGGCTTCCTCAAATTCGTGAAGGTGTACTCGCGCAAGATGGAGCTGGCCGTGCTCGAGCAGGAGACGCAGGTGCGTCCATGTCATGCGGGGCGTGTGGCGGGCGTGCTCGATGCGCGCGGCGAGGTGCGGATGTGCGAGCTTCGCGATCCCGTCGGCAACGTGCGCGACGCCAATTACGACTGGGACCAGCTCTGGTTCTCTCCCGCCGCGGACGAGCAGCGCCGTGCGATCAAGGCGAAGGAGTGCCACTGCACGCACTCCTGCTTCATGTCGTCGTCGCTCGTGTTCGACTGGCGGACGTGGGGCGCGTATCTGCAGTCGACGGTCGTGAATTTCCTGTCGGCAGCGTGATGGGTTGTCCGTGGCCGGTTCCCGGTTGTCTGTGAGTGATCGCCATGGCGCACGGACCCACAGATGAGAACCGGCAACCGCGCGTAGCGATCATCGGCCCGGTCCCTCCGTATCGCGCCGGCATCGCGTACTGCACGATGCGCCTCGCGCAGGAGCTCGGCGCTGACGTCATCTCGTTCAAGCGGCAGTTCCCGCGGATGTTCTATCCGGGCTCGAGTGACGTCGATCCGACCTTGCCGCGCTTCGCAGGCGCGCGCTTTCTCCTCGACGTCGTTCATCCGCTGACGTGGATCCGCACCGCATTGCTCCTGCGCCGCGAAAAGCCGCAAGCCGTGATCCTGGTGTGGTGGGTATGGGTGTGGGCGTTGCCGTATCTCACGCTGCTCGCGTTTCTGTCGAAGCGCACGCGCGTGATCCTGCAGTGCCACAACATCGGCGACAAGGAGCCGGCGGCGTGGAAGCGCGCGCTCACGAATCTCGTCCTGCGACGCGGCGACGTGCTGGTCGTGCATGCGCAGTCCGAGGCGGCGGACGCGCGGAAACGCACGCACAAACCGGTCGTCACGACGTTCCTGCCGGTGCACGAGCTCGGCGGCGCCATCCCCTCCCGCGATGAAGCCCGCCGTATCCTCGGGCTGCAAGGCAACGTCGCTCTCTTCTTCGGCCACGTCCGCCCATTCAAAGGCCTCGACATCGCTCTGCGCGCGTGGCCGCTGCTGAAGACCGAGGTCACCCTCGTCGTGGCAGGCGAGGCATGGTGGAAAGGGGAGGCCGAGTACCGCGCCCTTGCGGAAGGACTGCCGAACGTCCGTCTCGACTTCCGCTTCATCCCCGATGCGGAGATCGCGACGTATTTTTCCGCGTGTGACGTGGTTCTCGCGCCGTATCGCATCGAGGCGCAGAGTGGAGTGGCCCTCACGGCCTTTCACTTCGCCAGGCCGGTCATCGCCTCGGATGCAGGCGGACTCCCTGAGATCGTCGAGCCGGAGATGCTCTTTCCGAGTGAAGACCACACCGCACTCGCGCGCCGCGTCGATGAATTTTTTGCGCGCACCGATCGCGCCGAACGGGAGCGACGCGCGGCCGCCGCGGCCCGTAAGTACTCGTGGGCGGAATACGCAACGCTGTTCCGCCGCTTGGTTGCAGGCGAATGAAGTTCAGCCCTTCCCGGATCAAGGTCGGCCTCGAGCTCACCTCCAAGTGCAATCTGCGCTGCGGCATGTGTCCGCTGCCGGTGCTGCGCCGTCCCTACGAGGACATGCCGTGGCCGCTCGTCGAAAAGGCCGAGCGCGAGATCCACGGTCTCGGGCTGAAGCTCAAGTGGCTGCACGAGATGGGGGAGCCGCTGCTGTACGCGCGCATCGACGATGCCATCCGCCTCTTCCCCGAAGCCTCTTTGTCGACGAACGGCCTCGTGCTGACGCCGGAAGTGGGGGCGAAGCTCCTCGGCTCGCCGCTCAAGCGCATCCGCATCTGCGTCGACTCGATCGATCCGAAGGTCTACCCGCAGCTTCGCACGGGCGGCGACTTCGACAAGCTCGTCGACCTCACGCGCAAGTTCCTCGTGCAGGCCAAAGGCTCGCCGCTGCGCATCGAGATCCAGAAGATGCGCTCGCGCCTCACCGTGGACGAGACGGTCGACGACTTCAAGCGCCTCTTCGACCTCAGACAATTCAAAAACGCGCGCGTCATCGAGAAGACGTGCGAGGCCCTCGACGTGAACGAGGAGACCGATCTGCACGGCAAGTTCTATGGATGCGTGCAGGGCGCGTTCTTCACCTGGGTCGTGATCTTCGCCGACGGCCGCGTCACGCACTGCTGCTACGACGCGCACGGCGATCAGGTCATGGGCGATCTCAAGACGCACACGCTGCGCGAGATCATCGACGGCGACCGCATGGCCGCGATGCAGGACGCCTTCAAGCGCCGCGACTTCACGAACCTCCCGCGCTGCGGCGAATGCTTCAAGCACGGCGGCGAATCACACGCCTTCAACGACGTCCTCACCACCGTCCAGAACCTGCCCGGCGTGGCGAAGGATGCGGTGCGGAAGGTGATTGATTTGCGGTATCGGGGGTGAGCTATAAAGCTATAGAGCCATCAAGCTGTAAAGGGGCCACGCCTCTGACGCCCCTCTACCGCTCTAAAGCTCTACCGCTCTACCACCATGACCGTCGCCCTCAACCTCCTCCTCGGCTTCGTCCCCACGCTCATTCTCGGCGCGTCGATCGCGGCGGGGGTGGATGACGACGCGCAGCATCGGCGGGTGTTTCTGCTCGTGTACGGGCTGTGGGCGTTCACGCTCGCGGGGTGGAACTGGCTCGAGTCGTCGCACGTGGCGTGGGTGATTCTGTGGGCCGCGTTCGGTGCCGTGGCGCTCGCGCTGTGGCTGCTGCGCCGCCACTGAAGTACCATCGTTTACCCATGACACGTCTGTTCGCGTTGTTGCTCGCCCTCGGCCTCGCCCTGCCCGGATTCGCGCGGGAGGGATTCGGCTTCATGAAAAAGTCGGTCGACATGACGCGCACCGTGCCGCCGTCGACGAATGCGGGTGCGCGGCGCGTGAAAGTCGAAGTGGAAGCGGATCGCGGCGACGTGCGCGACGACGCCCGAACGCTGCAGCGCTACCTCACCGAGCACCTGCTCTCCGGCGCGGGCACGCTCGCGGAGAGTGGCAAACCCGAGGTCACGATCCACGTGATGCTCGACCGCCTCGACGCGGAAGAGACGTGGAACACCGAGACCGAATACGTGCGCCAGCAGACCGGCACGAAGCAGAAGTGGAACGAGAAGAAGCAAAAGTACGAGACCGAGCCGATCTACAGCAACGTGCCGGTGCAGAAGCAGTACAAAGTCGTGACCGCGAACCTCGACGGCACGTTCGACATTGCCGCAAGGAACGAAGACGTCGCCTCGGGGCCGATGGACCAGCAGTTCCGCCAAAAGTACGGCGACAGCGACAGCTCGCCCGCGCTCTCGACCGTCGAAGACGACCTGCTGCGCAAAGCCGCCAAAGTCATCGCCGCACATCTCGTGCCGACGCAGGAGCGGGTGAGTGTGCTCGTGCCGCGCGCGAGCTTCGAGCCGCTGATCCCGCTCGCGGAGAGCGGCGCGTGGGAGCGCTACCTCGCGGGCGCGGAAGCGATCGCGCCGCGGAAGAACGTGAAGGACGAGGCGTATCGCCAGTACGCGCTCGCGATTGCGAAGGAAGCGCTCGCGTATCAGACCGAGGAGCGCGGAAAGGCGATGGAGCTGCTGCGTGCGGCGAAGTCGCATTACGAAGTCGCGGCAGCGACGAATCCCGGCGAAGAGCTGTTCCGGCAGGGCTACACGAGCCTCCTCGCGACGGGCAGCATCGGCGCGCCGATCGCGCGCGTCACCGATTCGGTGACGCGGTACGACGCCTGGACCAGCGGCGGCAGCGCGCCCGCCGTGCGCGTCGCGAGCACCACGCCGTCGGTTCCGCAGCCGGCCGCGCCGGCGAAGCAGGGGATGCGCAATCAGACCGTGATCGATCTCGCAAAGGCCGGACTCTCGGACGAGAACATCCTCATGGCCATCGACGCCGCCGAGCGCACGGAGTTCGACGTCTCACCGGACGGCTTGATCGCATTGGCGAAGGGCGGCGTGAGCAAGGGCGTCATTGCCCATATGCAGAAGAAAGCGAAGCGCTGAAGAACTGCGCCGGCTTCCATCCGATGGCGACGGAGCGCAGCGCCGTCACGTCCTGATCGAGCGCGAGCGCGTCCGCGAATCCGCCGAGCTTTTTCTTCGCCTCTTCGAGCGGGGTCGCCGGCACGCCGGGGAACACGTCGCGTGCGCGCAGCACCTCCGCGACCGCGTGAAAGATCCCGCGCGCGCCGCTCTCCGCGACGAGGCGGTACAGCTCCGCCGCATCGTCGCGATGCACGAGCGGCCAGCGATTGCCGCCGTCGTCGAGGACGATCGGGTTCTCGAACAGGTACGCACCCTCGCCGCCCCAGATCATGCCGGGACGAATCACCGCGCCGCCCGCGGCGAGCACGAGCTGCTCGTGCTCCGCGCGCTGACCGGTCGCCGGTGAGGTTTCATCGCCGTTCTCGACGGGTCCGAGGACGAAGAGGGTGGAGGTGTAGATCAGTTTCGGACCATTCACCGCATCGACGAAGATGCGATCGACGTCGATGCGATCCGCGCCCGATTCGACACCGGCGTGGACGATGGCGTCCGCCGACAGTGCGGCATCGCGGTACGTCGACGCGTCGCGCAGATCGCCGTGATGCGCGACGATTCCGTAACTCTGCACGCGCGCCGCGCTCGTCGTCGAGCGCACGAGCGCCGTCACGTCATGACGCGCGCGTACGAGCGCCGCCGCGATGGCGGAGCCGAGATAGCCGGTGGCGCCGGTGAGGAAGATGTTCATGGTCGTCTGGTCCTGTTGTCGGTTGTCTGTTGTCCGTTGTCTGTGCTGTGTTGCCTCGGGCGAGGGCGCCCGGACAACCACCGCCGAGAACCGACAACGCTCATCGATAGCTGATCGGAATGTCGTCCATCGTCAGCACGCCGCACCGCGCCTGCACGATGCGTGGAATCGCGTTCACGACCATGGCGGCCGTCGCGCGATCGCCGTGCACGCCGTCTTTGATCGTCATCTCCACGTCGGGCACGCCGCGCACGATCACGCGATCCGCGGCAACGTCTTCCGCGCCGACGTACATGCGCAGCTCCAGACTGACGTCGATGCGTCCTTTGCCGTAGATGGTCTGATGCACGCCGGCCACCTGTCCGGGCGCGACTTTCAGATACTGCGTCACGACCTCCCGCTCGGCGATGATCGGCTCGATCGTCTCCTCCGACACGCTCTCGAATTCGACCCCGAGTCCGTTGCCGACGAGGATCAGCGACTCCTTCAGTCCCATGTGCTTGATGCGTCCCGCGCCGACGGCCGCGCGGAACTCGTCCGTGGTCATGCCCGCGCCCACTTTGCGCTGCAGCGGCTCGCGCCGCGTCGACGCGTTCTGGATGCGGATGATCTCCACCGATTTCACGTCCTGACAGACGGACGTGATCGTGAGCGGCAGCTTGTCCATCACGAAGCCGGGATTGACGCCGGTGCCGAGGAGCGCGGTGTTTGCGGCGCGGGCAACGTGCTGCAGTTGCTCGCGCACTGCGACGTCGAGCGGGAAGGAGAGCTCCTCGCACGTCGACACGACGTGGCAGCCGCGCTCGAGCAGCGACGAGAGCTGGCCGGCGACTTCGCGCAGACGCGAGCCGGTGGAGTGGCAGACGACGTCCGGCTTGCCCTGCAGCTCCGGTGTGACGAGGACGCCCGTCTGCCGGCCGAGGCCGATCACTTCGCCGAGGTCTTTCCCGATCTTTTCCGGATCGATGTCGACCGCGCCGACGACCTGGATCCACGGCTTCGTGAACAGCAGCCGCGCGATCTCCGCCCCGATGGGCCCGATCCCGTATTGAGCGACGGTGATGGGTTGGATGTTCATGGCGGCGCGGATTGTAGCGGAGGCGGAGTGGCAGAGGAGCAGAGCGCTGAGCCCTTTGCTCAACTGTCACTCTGCCTTTTCGAACAGCGACGGCTCCGCCACGGGCGCCTCCTCTTCGTCCTCGAGAAAGTTCGATACCCCGACGCCGACGAGGCGAAAGCGCGCGTCCGCGGGAAAGTCGAATTTGTCGAGGAGCACGCGGGCGATGCGCGCGATTTCTTCGCCGCTCGACGGCAGCTCCGGCGGACTCAGTTGGCGTGTGGCCGTGCGAAAGTCCGGTGTGCGCAGTTTCACCGTGACGGTACGTCCGCGCATGCCGCGCTGTTCGAGCGATTCCCACAACCGGTCCGCTTCCTTGCGGATCCACTCCATCGCTTCCTCGCGTGTGACGTCAGTCGCGAACGTGTTCTCACTCGACCACGACTTGCGTTTGCGCGACGGTTCGACCGGGCTTTCGTCGATCCCGCGGGCAAGCTCCCACAGACGCGTGCCCCATTTGCCGAAGCGTGCGATGAGCTCTGCCTGTTCGTACCGATGCAGATCGCCCACCGTCACGATGTCGATCTCCCGCAGGACCGCCTCGGTCGCCTTCCCCACGCCCGGAATCTTGCGCACCGGGAGGTTCACGAGAAAGCGTTCGACCTGGTGCGGCTTGATCACGAACATCCCGTCCGGCTTGCGCCAGTCCGAGGCGATCTTCGCGAGGAACTTGTTCGGTGCGACGCCGGCCGACGCCGTGAGATTCGTCTCCTCACGGATCTCGCTGCGGATCTTCTCCGCGGTCGCGGTGGCGGTGGGGATGCCGGTCAGTTCCTGTGTGACGTCGAGATACGCCTCGTCGAGTGAGAGTGGCTCGACGAGCGGCGTATGTCTTTCGAAGATGCCGCGGATCTGCTGCGACACCGCCCGATACCGTTCAAAGTCCGGCGGCAGCCAAACCCCCTCGGGGCAGAGGCGCTTCGCGCGCGACGCCGGCATCGCCGAGTGCACGCCGAACGTGCGCGCCTCGTACGACGCGGCGCAGACGACCGAGCGCTCGCCGGGCCAGCCGACGATCACCGGCTTGCCCTTGAGCGACGGGTCGTCGCGCTGCTCCACGGACGCGTAGAACGCATCCATGTCGATGTGAAGTATCTTCCGCACCAGTGCCAATGCTAACGGAGACGCCCACTCCCGCCTTTCTCGTCGAGCGCGCGGTCGTGCAACGGAACTGCGACGCCATGCGCGCCAAAGCACGCGACTCCGCGGTCGCGTTCCGCCCGCACGTGAAAACGCACAAGACCGTCGAGATCGGACGCATGCAGCACGCGGGCGCGATCGGCCCGATCACGGTCTCCACGCTCGCGGAAGCGGAGTACTTTGCGGACGACGGGTTCCGCGACATCACGTACGCCGTCCCCATGGCCACCTCGCCCGACAAGCTCGACCGCGCCGCCGACCTCGGCGCGCGCATCGATCGCTTGAGTCTCCTCATCGATTCCGAGGAGGCGCTGCGGGCGCTCGAGGCCTACGCGAAGGCGCGGGAAGTGACGTTCGACGCGTTCCTGAAAATCGATTGCGGATATCACCGCGCGGGCGTCGACCCCGGCAGTCCGGACAGCGTACGCCTCGCGCTGGCGATGGCTCACAGCGAAAGCGTGCGCTTTCAGGGCCTCCTCACCCACGCCGGTCACTCGTACCACGCGCGCGATGCGCAGGAAGTGCGACGTGTGGCGGCGGAGGAGGCGGGATGTTTGACGCGGTTCCGCGCGCTCCTCGCGAGTGAAGGGATCGGCGACGCGTGGCGCAGCGTCGGCTCGACACCCACGGCCGCGGTCGTCGAACGCTTCAGCGAATGCGACGAAGTGCGTCCCGGCAACTACGTTTTCTTCGACGCCTTCCAGGCCACGATCGGCTCGTGCACGCTCGCGGACGTCGCGGTGTCGGTGCTGACGACGGTCATCGGCTCCTATCCCGACCGCCGCTCAATCATCATCGACGCCGGCGCACTCGCCCTGTCGAAAGACCTCGGCCCGAGCCACGTCGACGCCAGCTTCGGCTACGGCCTCGTCTGCGATCTCGACCTCAAACCGCTCCCGATGCGCATCGAAGCCCTCTCGCAGGAGCACGGCCGCGTCTCCGTCCAGTCCCACGTCCCCGTCGGCACCCGCCTGCGCATCCTCCCCAACCACTCCTGCCTGACCGCGGCCATGTACAGCGAGTACCAGATCGTCGACCGCGGCCGGGTGGTGGACCGGTGGAAGCCGGTGCGAGGGTGGTAGGCGGGGGGGATTGAGGATTAAGGATTGAGGATTGAGGATTGAGGATTAGGCGAGATCCACAATCCTCAAATCACAATCCACAATCCTCAATCCTCAATCCTCAATCCTCTCATGCCCTATCTCGTCGACGAACCCCTCACCGCCACCTCCCACACCCTCCTCTTCGCCCACGGCGCGGGCGCGGCCATGGACCATCCGTGGATGACGCGCGTGGCTCGCGGGCTCGCGGCGCATGGGATCCGTGTGGTGCGGTTCGAGTTTCCGTACATGGCGGCGAGGCGCACGAGCGGGAAGCGGGGGGCGCCGGATCGGCAGCCGGTGCTGCTCGAGACGTTTCGGCGCATCATCGAAGAGGCGGGGGGTGGGGCTCGTGTCGCCATCGGCGGGAAGTCGATGGGTGGGCGGATGGCGAGCATGATCGCCGACGAGCTCGGAGTCCGCGCGCTGGTCTGCTTCGGCTATCCGTTCCATCCACCCGGCCAGCCGGAAAAGCTGCGCACCGCACATCTGGCAGAGCTGCGCACGCGGACGCTCATCCTGCAGGGCACTCGCGATCCATTCGGCACCGAAAAAGAGGTTTGTGCCTACAGGCTTTCGCCGGCCATTCGCGTCGAATGGCTGCCGGAGGGTGGGCATTCGCTGGAAGGCAAAGGAAATCTCGAGCGTGCGATCGCGCTGGCCGCGGCATTCGTCACCGGGTGAGGCATTTCCGTCTTCCTGTGGCGCCGTCGTTGCTGCTAGAGTTACTTACAGACATCATGCGTCCGCGCGTTCTCGTCGTCGAAGACGACACCACCACCCGTGAAGCGCTCCGCCGCATCCTCGAAGCGGACGGCTGCGAAGTCGACGTGGCGATCGACGGGGAGAAGGCCGTGGGTGCGCTGAATCAACGCCGCTACGACGCGATCGTCCTCGACATCGCCCTCCCGAAGCTGAGCGGCACGGACGTGATGGAGTACATCGCCAGCACCACCCCGCAATTGCTCGCGTCGATCGTGGTGGTCACCGGACTGGAGGCGTCGGAGATCCGCAAGCTGTTCCCGGCGATCTGCGAAACGCTCTCGAAGCCGGTCATGCCCACCCGGCTCATCTCCTCCGTCCGCCGCTGCCTCGGCTCCACCGCACACCCGGACGGCCTGTCAGGCATTTCCGTCGCATGAGAGCGTCGCCGGTAACGGCGACTGAATGCGACCTTTGCAAACTTCTCTGACCCGCATCGAAGCAATCGACCTCCTCGGCATGCCCGCGGAAGTGCTCGATGCCCTGATCGACAGCGGACGCATTCTCTGCCGCATGACGGGTGGCGAGCTGCGCATCCCTCTGTCGCAATTCGAAGACTTCTTCCGCGAAGGACTCGTGGCCGTGTACCGGGCCGAGTCGTCGTCAGCATCCCCGGCGCCTCGTGAGGAACGTCCCCAGCCGGAACGCGAGCGGGAACGTGTCGCACCGGAACCGCCTCTCGCCGAAGCCGCACCCGCCGACGTGCCGGAACCGCAGCCGGCACCGCCACCTCCGGCACCCATTGCCGTCCGCCCGCCCGCCGAGCCGATGCAGCACGACGAGCCGCCCGACAATCGCGTCGCCGCACGCTACGTTCCGCTGCGCCAGCTCGGCGGCATCTTCGGCGACGTGAAGTTTTCGGTCCTGCAACTCTCCGCGACGGGCCTGCGCATCCGTCACTCGGAGCCGCTCCTGCCCGGCGACGAAGCGAAGCTCTCCTTCGCCATGCTGCGTTCGGCGCGATCCGTGGTCGTGCGCGCGCGCGTCGTCTGGACGAGCATCGCCAGAGCAGGGGAGACGCGGTTCTCCATCAGCGGCCTGCGCATCATCGAGCACGCCGACCGGCTCGAGCGCGCGATCGAAATGCTCAAGGACGCGCACGAGCTGCAGCCCGAGCGCCGCAGTCAGGCGCGCCGTGCGACCGACGCGCTGTCGATGCTCGGCGGCGTCTCGGACGAGGAGATGGCGCTCGTCACCGGCGCCGTGCAGAGGTTCGCCAGCGATCCCGTCGAAGCGAGCCGCTGGTACTCGCGCGCGCGCTTCGCACTGTCGGACGAAAACGTCCGCCGCATTGCCCCTCCGCGCCAGCGCGACCGCGAGGAGGTCCTCGGCATCTGGGAGTACCTCGAGCGCAAGGTGGACATCGAAAAGATCACCGGCGTGATGCGCTGGATGCGCGCCGGTTGACCTGCGAGAACACCCACGGCAGCAGTTCCGGCTCGCGGAACGCGCGCGTCCACACGACATGATCGACGTCGCTGTATTCGGTGTATCGCGGCTTTCCTCCCGCGCGCCGGATCGCGGCGATCATCTCGCGTGAGCGCTCCACCGGGACCGCGCGGTCGTGCGCGCCGTGAAACGCCCACAATGGCGTCGAGACAAGTTTCGGCGCATTCCGAACGTCACCGCCGCCGCACAATGGAACGGCGGCGGCGAACGACGCCGGATATCTCGCCACGAGCTCCCATACCGCATAGCCACCCATCGATTGCCCGGCCGCGTAAATGCGCTCGCGATCGATGTTGTACGTGCGCGTCAACTCCTGCAGCAGGGCCATGACGCGCGGCAGATGCGGCGTCCACGTCGTCCCTTCCGGCGACTGCGGTGCGACGACGAACGCCGGCGTCTTTGCGCGCGTCCATACCGTTGCGCCGAGCTCGTTCCCGCCGCGGATCTGTTTGACGTTGTCCGTCCCGCGCCCGGCGCCACCATGCAGCCACAGCACGAGCGGATAACTGCGCTTGCGGTCGTAGTTCTCGGGCACGAGGAGCCGGTACGGCATCGACTCGTACGTGTGTGCCTCGAATGCCGGTGCGGCAAGCAGTACCGTCAGGATCAGCGCGTGCATGGCCCCTCAGACGGCAGTTTGCGAATGCTTGACCTGCGCCACCCGAACGGGTGTGACGGGTGGCAAAGGGTTCTGACGCCACGGTGGCCTCTCACGGCTATGCGATTGCGCACGTCTCCGCCGAACACTCGCCGCGGCTGGCCCGGCGAGCGTCGAAGTGACGCTGGCAGGATTCATCCCGCAGCGCGCACGGGTCGCCGAGGATTCGAAAAATTCGGGATTGTGGTTCGAGATCTCGCTGATGCAGTCGTGCGAACGGATGATTACAGCGGCTCCACCGTCGCCCCGATGATGAATCCCGCGAAATTCGAGTTGTGGCGGATGGCGTCCACGGAAAAACTCGGCAGCGTTTCGAGGCGGCTCAGTTTCCGGTAGAGCTTCTGGTACGCCACGCTCTGCAATTCGACGGCTTGCACCGTCAATGGCACGGCGAGGCCGTAACGTTCCGCGTCCACTTCGTCGAGGCGGATCGGGCGGCGCACTTCTTCCGACACCGGATCCCATTCACCGACGAGGATCACCGGCGCCGAGCCCGCACCCGCAAACGCTTCACACACGACGAGGTCGCCGCTGCCGGTTTCCGTGTCGGATGCTGCCAGCGCGGCGTTCATGTTCCGCGCGGCGCTGCGGTTGCGCTCCTGCTGCAGCAACTGCAGCAGGGGGCGAGGCTCGTCGATGAGGGAGATCTCGGCGAGGTCGGGGGAGAGCCACACCGCCTCCCCGATGTCCTGTGTACCGATTCCCTTGAGGGACACGGAGCCGAGCAGGCGAATGCCGATATAGCCGCCGCGATCGCCGGCCACGGGAAATCCGAGGTAGACGTTCCATGGCGCGCGCAGGCGATAGAGCTTCTGCTGGTCTTCGGCAATCTCCGTCGACAACTGGCGCAGGAACGGGATCGATACGACGATGCCCTCGTTGATGAGGTGCCCGTTCTCGTTCACATACGCGTAGAACTCGCGCTGCTGCTGGGTCGTGTCCGTATGGTCGACGCTGCGCGACAGCGGCGCGAAAAAGCGATAGACGTCGTTCTGATCGTAGCCGTGTGCCAGTAGGAGGTGCTGGATGTCTTCCAGCTCTTTTGTGGCCTTGCCTGTCGTGAGACGCGACAGCTCCACAATGCCGGGGCCGTAAAATTCCATGATCTGCGTGCCGTCGGCGGAGACCTGCATGGGCAGCAGGCGGTAATAGCCGTAATTGAGGGCGATGCGCATCCCTTTATTGAAGGCGAATCCCGCCTGGCGTTTCTGCGCATAGAACTGCTGGACTTCAATCGCCGCCTGTACGGTGCGCGTCGCGCGGCGCGACGTATAGAAGGCGCCGTCGCCGAGGAACTTCTCGAATTGCAGCGCGTGCGTGCGTGTGATTTCCGCCAGTTCGCGCTGGAATTCGAGCATCTGTCGGTACGAGCTCTGTTCCTCACCCTTTCCCCCACGTGCAATTTCGCCGAGGGTTTCGGTAAAGGACGTAATGTCGTAGACGAGGCCGTATCGATAGACGATCGGCTCGACCACGCCGCGGCGTCCGAAATTCATTGGACGGATGGCCCGCGAATAGATCTGCGCCGTCGCGTCGTCCGCAACGTTTTCCCCCTCGGTCGTCGTCTTCATCCAGATGATGCCGCGCCGCAGCGCCTGCACGACGAGGAACTCGAGGATGCGCCGCGAGGTCGTCTCGATCATCGTCACTTCCGCCGGCATCTTGAACGCGGGATGCTCGCCGAGGAGTTGCCATACGCGCGGGTCGAGGAGCGCCACGAGAGGGGGAATCGCGGAGTCGGGATAGCCGAGAAGGGCGAGGGCACGGCGGAGGATGCGGTCCTTGGCGAGCAACTCGCCGGCAGACGCGCGCAAGGCCTCGAACGACTTCCGGAAGTCGTTGAAGTCGCGGCGCAGGTGCGTCTGCACGTAAGCGCGCAGTTCGCGCAGGTCCGGGCTGACGAACTCCTCGGCCGCGATGAGCGGATTGTCGAGCGCGAGCTTGACGAAACCCTTCGCCTCCACGGCTTCGCGCATGGCGTGCGCCCATTTCCCGTGGAGGACGTACTTGAGGCGATCCGCCTCTTCGCGCGCGAGCCCGGAGTCGATCGCGCGGCGGATGAACATCGCGAAATGCTTCGACACCTGCTGCGTCTGCAGCAGCCAGAAGACGGAGTGATAGTCGGCGAGCACGCTCGACTCGGCGGCGTTGGCGGCGAGGCGCACGACCTGGTCGCGATAGCCGTCCAGCAGATCGCGCGTGCGCGTGGTCTCGCGTCCGCGCACGGCCAGCTCTTCGCCGAGCCAGCGTTCGAAGCGGGTCTCGAGGTCGTCCAGCGTCGGCGATTTCGTCAGTGGATAGCCGTAGCCCTTCGGCTCGACCTCGTCGAGCAGGAAAATTTTTGCCGGAACGGGGTAGAGCTCGGCCGCGGGGCCGACGGCGTCGGTGAGGAAATGGCGCAGATCGATGTTACGGCGGAAGGGAAACGCCTCCTGCCGCATGCGCAGAAACTGGATCAGATTCTCGTGCACCGCGGACGCGGCCGTGCGGTTCTCATGCCGTACCCGGCAGGGGGCGCCGCACTCGGCAGCAAAATTGAATGGAGGGAGCAATCGGCCGGTATCCGGCTTCAGCCGTTCAATTTTTCTGGACAATTCGGGAGGGCTTCATGGTGCGCAGATCGATCTCCGTTCTGCTCCTGACCGCGGTGATGGCCATCACCGTTTCCGGCGCTGCCACGCCGGAGGCGCTGCTGGATCTCGGTCTGAGAGCCTTCCGCGCGGGCGACTATCAGTCCGCTGTCGTCGATCTGCAGGCCGCGGCGCAGGGGTTCCTCTCGCCGGCGCAGATGGAGACGTACGTCAACACCGGCCAGTTCGAACAGTTGCGCCAGTTCGAGACCGCGCTCGTGTACCTGGCCCTCGCGCAGTTCCGCCTCGGACGCGAAGACGACGCGCGCGAAACGATCCTGCGCCTCGTTTCGGCCGAGCGTATCTCGCCGACTTACGCCAACCTCCCGCTGCAGGCGGAGGCGGCGGAGTTCGAGACCCTCGTCGCGGCGCTCGTGCCTTCGGCGACGCTGCCGCGCAACGCCAGTCTCGCCGCGGCCGATCCTTCGCGTCCGCTGCCTGCCGTGAGGCCGGCGACGGAAGAGAAGGTGGCGGTGCGCAAGACGCTCGCGCAGGAGCGTGCGGACCGTCAGGCCGCCGTGGACGAGTTCATCGCCAAGGAGCGCGAACGCATCCAGCGTGAAGCGGATGCGCGCATCGCGGCGGAGCGGATCGTCTCCGAGCAGGCAGCGGCGGAGAAGATCGCGGCCGCGAATCGCGAAGCCGAACAGCGCATTGCCGCCGCGCAGGCGCAGGCGAACGAGCGGCTGACGGAAGTGCAGGCGTCGACGCAGGAGCGGGTCACCGCCGCGCAGACCGACGCGGAGCGCCGCGTCGCCGCAGCGCAGGCGGAAGCGGAGCGTCGCGTTGCGGCGGCGCAGGCCGAGGCGCAGCAGCGCATCGCAGCGGCGGAGGCGGAAGCGAAGCAGAAGAGCGCGAGTGCGGACGAGGAAGCGAAGCGCCAGACAGCCGCGCGCATCGCGGAGATCGAACAGCAGACGCAGGAGCGCATCGCCGCGGCGCGCGCGCAGTCGGAGCAGGCGGCGACGCAGCGGATCTCCGAGGCGGAAAGCTCCGCGCGCCGCGTGTATCTGACGAGCCTCCGTCAGGCGGAGGCGTTCGCGAGCAACGCTCTGGTCGACGACGCGAACGAGATCTACTCGCGCCTCGCAAACTCGGAGAACGTCCCGCGCGAAGTCGTGGCCGAGGCGGCGGTGGGGCTGTATCGCACGGGCGCGTTCCGCGAGTCGGTCCGCGCGTTCGGGCGTCTCAGCACGTTCCAGCGCGGCGAGGAAGACCTCCGCTATTACCACGCGGTCGCGCTCTACGAGATCGGCGAGTACGCCGCGGCGCAGAAAGAGCTCGCATGCGCGCTGCCGTTCATCCAGATCACCGACGAAGTGACGCGGTACCGCACCAAGATCGAGCAGACGGCCGCGCAGCAGGCGGCGAGGAAGTAAGAGAGAAACGACCACGGTAGACCCCAGCCCATGACGGAACAGACGCGGCGCAACGTTCTTCGATACGGAATCGCGATCGACCTCGTGATCCTGGCGACAGGAGTCGGCATGCTCGTGCCAGCCACGGGGCCGCTGCTGGCCGGCATCTTCGCGGCGGCGGTGGCGCTGTCGGTGTGGCGGGGAGGATGGAAGGGCGCACTGACGGCGCTCGTGCTGTCCATCGCCGCGATGGCCGGCGCGTTCCCGGACGTCGTGGAAACGAGGCACATCGCCACGATGATCGGCCTCGCGGTGATCGAGAGCGCCATCGTCGCGTATCTGACGCGCACGGCCCAGCCGATGGCGGTCGAGCAGGCGTTGACGGTACCGGTCGCGGTGACGGTGCCGGAGGTGGACGAGAGCTTCGCGCAGAAGCCGCTCGAGCGCCGCGAGCTCGCGGAAGTCGTCCACCTGCCGACGCCGCAGCCGAGCAACAAAAAACGCAAGAAGAAGGGCGGGCAGGCGTCCTCGCCGGCGCCGCTTCGCGAAGCCGAAAACGATCGCAAACGCGCGGAAGAAGAGGCTGCACGCGTTGCCGCCGAAGCCGAGGAGGCGCGCCGTCGCGCCGAGGAAGCTGCCGCGCGTGAGCGCGAAGAGGCGGCGCGCGTAGCCGACGAAGCCGAAGAAGCGCGCAGACGCGCCGAGGAAGACGCCGCACGCGAACGCGAAGAAGCAGCACGCGTGGCCGCGGACGCGGAAGCGGCTCGCAAGCGCGCCGAGGAAGAAGCCGCCCGCGCAGCCGGCCAGGCCGAAGCGGCCCGCAAACGCGCCGACGAGGAATCGCGGCGCCGTGAGGCCGAAGCGGAAGCGCGCAAGCGCGCCGAAGAAGACGCCGCGCGTCGCACCGCCGAGGCGGAAGCCGCGCGCAAACGTGCCGAGGAACAGGCGGCCCGCGTCGCCGCGGAAGCCGAAGAGGCGCGCAAACGCGCCGAAGATGAGGCCGCCCGCGTTGCCGCCGAGGCGGAAGCCGCACGCAAGCGTGCCGAGGAAGAGGCCGCGCGCGTGGCCGCCGAGGCCGAGGAAACGCGCCGCAAGGTCGAAGAGCGCGCCGCACGCGAGCGCGAAGCGGCGGCACGCGTGGCCGCGGAAGCCGAAGCCGCGCGTCAGGCGGCGGAGGCGGAGACCGCGCGGCAGCGCGAAGAAGTCGCCCGTCTCGCTGCCGAAGCCGAGGCCGCGAAACTGCGCGCCGAAGAAGAGATCGCGCGCTCGCGCGAAGCCGTGCAGCGCGAGATGCAGGAGCGCCTCGACGCCGAACGGCGCGCGGCCGAGGAAGACCTGCGCCGCCAGCTCGAGACGGAGCGTCAGGCCATGCGCGCGCATGCCGAGCAGACGCTCGCCGCCGAGCGCGAACGCCTCAACAAGGAAAACGCCGCGCGCATCGCTGCCGCCTCCGCTCCGCCACCACAACCGCCTGCACCGGCGCGCCGTCCGGCGCCGAAGACTTCGATCTTCGACACCGTCACGTCGTGGTTCAAACGCGATCCCCAGACGAAGGTCGTGAACCTCAAGAACAGACGCCTGCCGACGAACGGCAGCACGACCGCGACCCGCCGTCCGCAGCCGGCGGCTCCGCCCGCGCCCGCACGCCGCCCGACCGCGTCGACGTCGGTGCAGAAACCGAAGCTCCTCCTCATCGAGCGCCGCCGCGCCACCGCGGACACGGTCGTGCCGAAGCTGCGGCAGCGCGGTGTCGAAGTGGAAGTCGTCGAGCGCTGGGTCGACGCCGTCGACGAGATGTTCCGCTTCAAGCCGAACGCGCTCTTCCTCGACGTCGAACATCCCGAGTTCGAGCGCATCTACCGCACCGTGGTGGAGAAGACCTCGCAGCTCCCGATCGTCCTCACCGGACGCGTCGCCGGAAGCGCGCCGCCGTTGCGTCACGCCGCATTCGTCGTCCGTCCGTACGAAGTCGACGAAGTCGCGCGGCTCGCGCAGACCGCGCACACGTCCCCCGAGGATCTGCTCGCGGAGCAGCTCCTCCCGCGCAGCGGGCCCGCAAAACCGGCCGCAGCGCAACCGCGTGCGGCAGCAGCGGCGCCGGCGCCGCCGCGTGCGATCGAGAAGGCGAAGCCGATTCCACTCTCGCCGGTCGAGTCTCCGGCGCGGTCTTCCGAGACGCCGGTTGTCGTTTCCAAATCGAGCGACAACTACGAAGTCGTCTGCTTCTCCTGCCGCGCCCCGTTCGACGCCGTCGACGCCGACTGGTGCAGTTGCCTCGCGAAGGAGCGCTCGCTCGTCTGCACGAACTGCCTGGCGTGCTTCTGCAAGGCTCCTCCGTCGTACAAGGAGAAATTCTGGGTCGAGGCGCCGCCGCGCCTGTTCGAGCGCAAGTCCGCCGAAGCGCGGAGACAGAACGGCGGCCTGCCGGACAATCCGCCCGCCGATCAGGTCATGCGTCCGCTCGTCCTCACCGTCGAAGACGATGAAGAGATCCAGGCCATCGTCCAGCGAGTGGCCGCCAACCTCGGCTACGGGTTCATCTGGGCGACGAACGGGCAGGACGGCCTCGAGCTCGCGCGTGAGTACAAGCCGAACATGATCCTCTCCGACGCGTTCATGCCGAAGCTCGACGGACGCGAGATGTGCCGCATCCTCAAAGAGGAGCCGATCGGCGCGGACATGAAGATGGTCGTCATGACCGGCCTCTACACCGACACGAAATACCGCAGCGAAGCGGTGAAACGCTTTCACGTCGACGACTACATCGCCAAACCGGTCGCGATCACGGACCTCATCAATCTGCTGCAGAAGCATCTCGAAGGGGTGACCGGTCTGCCGGCGCAGGAAGATCTGCACGAGCTGCATCGCGCGGGCATCGAGGAGATGGACATCGAGGAAGAGCCGCCCACGCCGTCGGACGACGTGCCGCTCTCCGACATCCTCGGCGGCATGAGCATCCCCGAGACGCTGCCGGTGAAGAAAGCCGCGACGCCCGCGAAATCGGAGCGCGAGCAGTACGACGTCTGCTGCTTCAACTGCCAGGACACGTTCGACGCGACGCGTGCAGAGTGGTGCAGTTGCGTGGGCCGCGACAACACACTCGTGTGCGAGCACTGCCACGGCTGCTTCTGCAAGGCGCCGGCTGCGTATCGCGAGCGGTTCTGGATCGACGCGCCGCCGTCGCTCTTCGAGCGGAAGATGATCGGCTCGAAACGCGCGCTCAACGCGCGCAGCAATCCGCTGCCGCTGGAAGTGAAGCGGCCGCTGATCCTGCTCGTCGAAGACGACGAGAACGTGCAGCTCATCGTGCGTACGGTCGTGTCGAGCATGGGCTTCGGATTCGTGGTTGGCGCGAACGGGCAGGAGGGGCTGTCGCTCGCACGCGAGTACAACCCGGACCTGATCCTGTCCGACGCGTTCATGCCGAAGCTCGACGGCCGCGAGATGTGCCGCCTCCTGAAAGAGGATCCGGCGACGGCGCGCAGCAAGGCCATCATCATGACGGGGCTCTACACCGACCGGAAGTACCGCAACGAGGCGCTCGACTACTTCAAGGTCGACGACTACGTCGCGAAACCGCTCGCGGTCGACGATCTGATCAAGCTTTTCAAGAAGCATCTGCCACAGGAAGTGGCAGCGCATTGATGCATTGGCAATCGGCGTGCAATGCCGAGGTCGGCTCCCGGTGAGATTGGCGAAGTAAAGGAGATGGATGTTGCGCGAAGGGTGGGTTCGACTCCTCGTGCTCGGTGCGGCGGTGTTCGTGATGCTGGTCGGCGCGTCCGATCCGCTGCGTCCACTCGTGATCCGCACGGAGCAGCCGCGCGGCGCCGCGCCGGCGGAATGTGACGAAGGCCTGAGCCCGACGCCGGCACTCCGCGTCGAGACGCGCGAGCTCCCGCTGCCGGAGGAGATCGCGCCCGCACCGACCACCGCCGCCGCCGTTGCCGCACCGCCACAGGGTGAATTGCGCGGGGCACTGGAATCGGTGCAGAACGCGCTGGCGCGCAACAACCGTCCGGAGTTCGACGAGGCCCTCGTGCGCACGCGGCTCCTCGTCGAGCGATATCCCACCGGCGGCGAACGTCGTGCCGCGGAAGAATTGATCCGCATCTACGAAGGTGCCGGACGATTGTGGGAAGCGCAGTATCAGTCGCCGTTCTTCGGTGAGGATTCGCAGGAGTACGCGGCCGTGGCGGCGTATCCGGGATACGCGGAGGCGGTGCGGCGCAGCATGCTCACGGACCGCGCGGGACAGAAGTTCTATCCGGCCGCGGAGTCGCGCGAGTTTCTGACGCGCGTCGCGGCGGAGCGTCTCAATCGGCTGGGCGTCCGCGTCTCGACGCCGCCCGCTCGCGCTGCCCGTGCCGAAGTCACCACCCCTTCGACGACGACCACCCAGCGGCGTCCGTCTGCTGCTGCTTCACCTCGCCGTACTGCTGCTGCTTCACCGCGGCGTGCTCCGTCCTCGCGTTCCGCAGGAACGACAACGACTCCCACCCGAAACCGAAAGCCCGCCGCCACGACATCCGCGCCGAGCACACCCAATCCCTCGGCGCCTCCTACCGTGGCGGCGGTACCCGTGCCGGCGGCGCCGAGTGTCGCGTCGCCGGCCGCGGGAGATCCGAAGCCCGCTCCCGCGGATACTGCTCCCGATCCCGCCGATCCGGCGCCCGCCGTTGCGAGCGATCCCGCGACCGGGACCACTCTCGACACCGACGACACGGCGTTGGATCCGGCACTCGACACGGCTCCCGCTACGGCCACGACCGCCGTACCCGTCACGCCACCCCCCGACGCCCCGGAACCGGCGACGGAGCCCGCGCGTACGCGCTCGATCATCCTGCCGACGATCCTGATCCTGATCGGCCTCGGCGTCCTGATCGTCCTCTTCCGCGCCTCGAAGTAACGAAATCTTGGGTTCACTCGACCGGTTGAGTAGAATCCGCACTCCACTCGGGCGCCCATAGCTCAGCTGGATAGAGCGTTAGCCTCCGGAGCTAAAGGTCGCAGGTTCGAATCCTGCTGGGCGCACCACCATCACTCCCTCGAACGCGGCAGCGAGCGAGACGCGGTTTCCGCGGCGATCCAATGGCTGACGCGATCGTCACCCGGCGAGATCATGACCCCGCTCGCGATCGACGGCCGCACGCGTCACCACATTGACATCTCCGCCATCAATCGGCGTCAATAGTCCGGCAATGCCGGAGAACATCGTCGAGCTGCTGGTGGAGCGGGGGATTCAGCCGTCCGCGCATCGCGTGGCGGTTGCGCAGTACGTGCTGGCGACGGACGAGCATCCGTCGGCGGAGCTGGTGTGGTCGCGCGTGAAGGAACGCTTTCCGATGATCTCGCGCGCGACGGTCTACAACACGCTGCATCTCTTCGTGGAGAAGGGGCTGTTGCGTGAACTGCACCTCAACGCGGAGTCGGTGGTGTTCGATCCGAACGTCGAGCGGCACCATCACCTCATCGACGAGGAGAGCGGCCGCATCTACGACATCCCGTGGGGCGACGTCGAGGTCTGCAACATCACGCGCATGGGCGGCTACGAGATCAGCGACTACCAGGTCGTCATGCACGGGCGGAAGAAGCACGCGGAGTGAGTGTCGCCGCGGCCCTCCCCCTGATCGCGAAAGGTCTTCTCCTCGGCTGGTCGGTCGCCTGGCCTCCCGGTCCGATCAACAGCGAGATGATCCGCCGCGGGCTCTCGCGCGGATTCTGGCCCGCGTACTCCCTCGGGCTCGGCGCCTGTTCCGGCGATTTCCTGTGGGCTCTGGCCGTGACCCTCGGCGCCGGAGCACTCGCCAACGTGCCCGGCGTGCAAACGGGCCTCGGCGCGATCAGTCTCATCCTCCTGCTCGCGCTCGCGTTCCTCTTCTTCCGCAACGCGCGACACGGTTTTCGCGCACTGCGCAGCGGCGAAACGCCGGCGGCACCGGCGAGTGCACTGGACAGCAGCAAAGGCGGCTACCTGCTCGGCATCGGCCTCGCCCTTTCGAGCCCGTGGAACATCGCCTTCTGGCTGGCGGTCGTCGGGCAGCAGGCAGGCACGTCGCTCACGTTCGGCGCGTCGCTGCTCCTCGCGGCGTGCGTCGTCATCGGCGCCGCCACGTGGGGCTTTTTCCTCTGCACGGCCGTTCGCCTCGGCGCCCGCTTCGCGACACCGAAGTGGGAGATCGTGACGAACGGCCTCACAGGGATCCTGATGCTGTGGTTCGCGGTGCAGCTCGTGCGGCGGCTGATTACTGCGTAGTCGTCGTTGCGGACGTGGTGGTCGTTCCACTGGTCGCCGTTGCGGGAGCTTCTCCGCCCGCGGCTGCGATCGTGATCTGCACCTGCTCGCCACGCGTGCGATGCTGGCCGACCGGGCAGTACAGCGTGTACGTGCCGGGCCGGAACGTCACGTCGAGCGTCGACGAGCCGTTCTCCGGAACGGGATTGTCGGCCGCGCGGCTGATGCCTTCGCCTTCGACGAAGAGGTTGTGCAGCTCGCTGCCGCGGTTCTCGATGGTCAGCACCGCTGGTCCCGGCGGAATGGCCTGCTCGCGCACGCCGATCGAGTTGTCCTCGAGCACGACGAGCACGGTGGTGCCGGCAGCAACCTCGGGCACGAGCGCGGTACCGCCCGGCGAGCCGGGATGCGTCGCCGTATCCGTCATGATCGCGGCGGCGGTGTCCGTGGTGGTGTCGCCGGTGGCGGCGGTATCCGTCGCCGCGCCCTCCTCACGACAGCCGAACGCGGCGAGCGACGTCAACAAAAGGGCGGCGAGGACTCTCTGCTTCATGGTCACGACTCTTCCTTTCCAATCTTCACTTGATCACCGACGACGTCGGTGACGTAGAGCATCTTCGTGGTCACGAGGATCACGGCGAGTAAAGGCTCTGCAATCAGCATCCCGATTACGCCGAACACGACGCCCAGCGCCGCGACGGCCACGACCGTCATCACCGGCGGGATGTCGAGGCGCTTCTCGAGCAGCAGGGGAGTGATCACGTTCCCTTCGAGCTGCTGCAGGATGAGATAGAGGATGATCACGTACACGGCTTTCTGCGGCGAGTCGACGAGCGCGATGCCGATCGCCGGAATGGCGCTGGCGATCGGACCGAAGAACGGAACGAACTCGAGCAGGCCGGCGAGCACGCCGAGGGCGGCCGCGCCTTTGACGTCGAGCAGGGCGAGCGCGCCGCCGGTGATGAGGCCGATCACCACCATGGCGATGAGGCGCGCAACGAGCCACTGGCGCAGCGTGTCGCGCAGCATCGATAGCCACTCGCCGGCGCGCGCGCGATGGCGATGCGGAACGAGGTGCAGCATCCCTTCGCGATAGAGGCCCGGAGCCGCGGCGATGTACATGGCGATGAAGAGCACGATCACCAGTCCGCCGATCGCACCAAAGATCGAGGAGACGATCGGGAAGAGGAACTTCGTCGCGTTGCGCAGCTCTTTGCCGAGTTGCTGGGTGAGGCCGCCCTGCTGCTGTTGTTGTGATTGTCCCTGCTGCTGCCCTTGCTGCTGTTGCTGCTGCGGCGGCTGTTGCACCAGCGCTTTCGCGGGCGTGCGGTTCACCCACTGCTCGACCTGCTGCAATGCCTTGGGCAGTTCCTTCGTCAGTTGACGCGATTGCTCGGCGATCGACGGACCGATGAGCGCGAACAGGCCCGCGAGCGCGCCGATGAGGAGCAGCAGCACGAGCGGTGCGCCGGCGCCGCGCGGGATGCGGAGGCGCTCGAGGTAGTCGACGCCGCGCGCCATCGCCAGGCCGAGGAGCATGCCGAGGAAGGTGACGACGAAGATCGCGTGCGCGATCCAGAGGAAACGCAGGACGATCAGGACGCCGAAGACGATGCCGGTGACGCGCAACGCCGCCCAGGGCGAGATGGAGCGGATGTCCACGCGGAGCGTGGAGAGCAGTAGTTGTGCCCGCCGCTATTGCCTGCGCGCGAGCACGCCGTTCATCGTCAGGTACAGCGAGGCCAGCCGATCCTTCACCGTCGGATCGCCGTTGGCGAGCTGGCCGAGGACGAGGTCGCCGGATGCGCCGTAGGCGGTGAGGGCCGTCTTCGTGCGCGGCTGATCGGTAAACGGATACTCCTGCGTGAGGGTGCGGCAGCCGTCGAAGAAGACGCGTGCGGCGTCGGAGGCTACGGCGAAGTTGTTGCGCTGCGCCTCGTGACTGGCGACGCCGAGCTGGCGATGCAGGTTGGCGAGACGGAGGTCGAGCGTTGCGGTCTGCAGCGTGCGCGTGAGGCGCCGGTTCGCGAGCTCGTTAGGGATGAACCCCGCTCCGAACGCGACGAGCATCAGAAGCGCGACGACGACGATCAACTTGAATCGCATGCACACCAATGTACAACGCCAGCGCGGCAACCACGCAGCTCCAGTAGAACGAGCGCGGTGCGTAGTGCAGCGTGACGGTGTGGCGTCCCGGCGCGACGCGGAAGCCCACGAAGGCGTCGTGCAGGCGCACGGTGGAGAGCGCGCCTTCGACGCCCCATCCCGGCGCGAACACCTGACTGGAGGCGATGAATGCCTCGCGCGGTGCATCGATCTCGACGCGCAGACGCGTCGGGCTCTCCTGCGCGATCGCGCCGATGCGCGCGTCGCCGCGAGGCGCAAAGAAGCGTCTCCGCCACTCCTTCCGTTCGTAGAGATTGCCGTCCGGACCTGCGTAACGCTGGATCCACAGAGGGGAGGCGGTGAAGCCGGGATCGGCGATGAGGAAGCGGACGTTGAGAAACGCCAGTGCCGGATGATCGGCATCCTGCACGCGCTTCACGTCGCTCGACGGATCGTGCGCGGCGACGGTCTCGAAGAAGCGGGCGTAGCTCGCGAGCGCCATCGGATCGTGGCCGCGCACGTCTTCGAGTCCGTACTGGGACGCCGCATTCGGCAGCAGCGTCCAGTCGTGGCCGGCGATGCGCACGGGCTCACCTTTCGTGAGCTCCTGCAGTCTCTGCAGGATCGGCAGCGAAGGTTTGTAGTACGCGCGATTCGTGAGCGCGTTGAAGCCCGCGTTGAACGCAAAGAGCTCGACGAGGACGGCGACGCATGCGACGTACGGTTTGTTCGTGAGCAGGAACGCGAGCACCGCGAGCACGCCGGCCGCGGAGGCCCAGCCCAGTGTCACGCCCCACTTCGCGTACAGCAGCCACGCGCCCGCGGCGAGCACCGGCAACATCAGCACGCGTCGCGGGCCCTCGACCACGCGCGCGGCGATGATCGCGGCGAAGAAGACGATGACGAAACGCAGGCGGTCCTGGGCGATGAGGCTGAGCGGTGGAATCGCGTTGAGTGCGCGCCCGAGGAACGTCCAGTTCATGGCCACGAGAAAGAGCAGCACGCAGATGGCGAGCAGCAGCACTTCGCGCCGTTTGCGCACGGACGGCAGCAGTGCGAGCGTGAGCAGTCCGAGATACGACGAGGCGACGATCGAATAGTTGTAGATCCACTGCCAGTTGCCGCGCGCGGGATTGCCGAAGCCGTCGGGATTGAGCAGCGTCCAGGCGATGAGCGGATTCATCGCCGCGTGCGGCGCCGTCGCGAGCGCCATCGCGCGCACGCTGAGCAGCGCCTGCTCGACGACCGGCACCCACGCCGGCGCAGAGAGGGCGACGCCGAAGAGCGCCGCCACGATCGCGCGCGTGGGATTGCGCCATTCGAGCAGCAGCAGGATCGCGCAGGCGATGCCGATGTGCACCGCACTCTCCGGATGTCCGCCGCTGGCCACGCTGGCCGTGACGACCGCCAGCAGCACCATCCAGCGCCGCTCGGTGAATCGCACGCAGCCGCGTAACGCGAACGCAGCCGCGGGGAGCAGCGCGGTCACGGTCGTCATCGGGTAGTAGAGGTAGACGGTCTGGAAAACGGAGAAGGCGAAGATCGCGCTGCCGAATAGCGCGGCCGTCGACGACATGCCTTCGTCGCGCAGGAAGAGCCAGCCGAAGAGGAGGGCGAGGAAGATCTTGAGGCCGGCCATGGCCACGAGCTGCTGCGGCAGCGGGACGAAGAGGGTGGAGAGAAACAGTGGGGAAAAGGGGGCGGACTGGCCGTTGCCGAGGAGCGGATAGCCGGAGAACTGGTAGCGGTTCCACAGTGGCGCGCGGAAGTGGCGCAGCTCTTCGCGCGCGACCTGCATCCACGGCAGGATCTGTTTGACGGTGTCGTTCGTCAGCGGATTGCGCGATTCGACCGCGCCGAACACGCCGCGATAGGGGTAGCCGCGCATCACTTCGTCGACGGGAACGGGGATGCGTTTGTGGAAGACGGGGACGAAGGCGACGGTGAGGGCGAACGCAATCGCCACGACGCTCCACGGCAGAGGCGCGAACCAGCGTCGCAAGGCGAGCGCGACCGCGAGCGCGGGGAGGGCGATGCCGAGGAATGCCATCCGCCCCAGTGTAGCGGGGCGCTCGCGCCCGGCGTCCCGCGACGGCCCATTTGCGCCTCGCAAGCAAAATGCTGAGTGCCGATGATCGGGCGATGCTCCTCCCCGCGTCCGCCGACGTGGCCGCCACATTGCAGCAGGCGCGATCGAGGCAGGGAGAATTTGGCAGCACTTTCAGCATCCGACGGGCGGCTCAACGCTGCCGAGGCGGAGATCGCGCGCCGTGCGCGTCAGCAGGCGGCTGTGGCCGAGCTCGGCCAGGCTGCGCTTGCGCGCGTCGACGTAGGTCTCCTCGTCGGGCAGACCTGCGCCGTCGTGGAGTGGGCTCTCGGCGCCTCCTACGTCAGCATCGTCCAGGCCTCCGACAACCACCTCGACCTCCGTTTCGGCCTCGGCAGCAACACCACTTTCTCCAACTGCAACGATGCCGCGCCCGAGCACACGCCGCTCCTCCTCTGCACGCTCACGCTTCATGAGCCGTTCGTCTTCCGCAACGTCATCGCCGACGCGCGCGTGAACCGCGATCACCTCCGCGACGTGCACGGCGTCGACGCCGGCGTGTGCATTCCCATCCCCGGCCGCGATCGCGCATTCGGCCTGCTCACGGTCTACAGCGACACCGACCGCACGTTCGCGGAGGACGAGCTCGAGTTTCTCCGCGCCGTCGCCGATCTCACCGGCGCGGTGATCATGAACGCGGAGAACGAAGCGGCGCGCCAGCAGGCGGAGGAAGCACGCGCGTCGAGCGAAGACCGCTTCCGCGCGCTCGTCGAAAACGCATCCGAGGGGATTGCCCTCATCGACGCGCGCGGCACGTTCCTCTACACCGGCCCGTCCACGCAACGCGTCCTCGGCTATCACGAACGCGAACTGGTCGGCCGCAACTTCGGGGAGCTCGTGCATCCCGACGACCTCGAGACCGCGCGCAAGAACCTGCGCCTGCTCGTCTCCGCGGAAGACATCGAGCTCACCGGCGAGCTGCGCCTGCAGAATCAGAGCGGCGAATGGCGGTGGATCGAGGGGACGTACAAGAACCTGCTCTTCAATCCGTCGGTGCGTGCGATCGTCATCAACTATCGCGACGTCACCGAGCGCCGGCTCGCGGAAGAGACGCTGCAGCATCTCGCGTATCGCGACACGCTCACCGAGCTCCCGAACCGCTTCCTCTTTCACGACCGTCTCGAGCACGCGCTCGAACAGGGGCGGCGCCGCGGCACCGGCGTGGCCGTGATGTACGTCGACCTCGATCGCTTCAAGGTCGTGAACGACACGCTCGGTCACACGGTAGGCGATCATCTGCTGCAGGTGGTCGCGCGCCGTCTCCGCGACGTCCTCCGCAGCGACGATACGATCGCCCGCCTCGGCGGCGACGAGTTCGCGGTCATCCTCCCCGAGGTGGGACGGGCGGAGGATGCGGGCAGCGTGGGACGCAAGCTCATCGCGGCGCTGCGCTCGCCGATCATCGTCGACGGACACGAGCTGCACGTCACCGCGAGCTGCGGCGTGGCCATTTATCCGAGCGATGGTCTCGACGTCGTGACGCTCATCAAGCACGCGGACGCCGCGCTCTATCGTTCGAAGGATTCGGGCCGCAACAACGTGCAGCTCTTCGCGTCGTCGATGAACCGGCGCTACAGCGAGCGTCTCGAGCTCGAGCTCGCGCTGCATCGTGCCGTCGATCGCGACGAGTTCACGCTCGTCTATCAGCCGCTCATCGACCGCAAGACGCGGAAGCTGCGCTCGCTCGAAGCGCTCGTGCGCTGGAATCGTCCCGGGTACGGGCAGGTGAGTCCCGCGGACTTTATCTCGCTCGCGGAAGAGACGCGCCTCGTGTTGCCGATCGGCGAGTGGGTCATGCGCACCGCGTGCGAGCAACTGCGCGCGTGGCGCGATGCGGGCCTCGACGATTTCTTCATGGGTGTGAACCTCTCCGCGCATCAGGTCGCGCAGCCGCAGTTCATCCATCAGGTGCACGACACGGTGCGCGCGGCCGGCCTCGAGCCCTGCGACCTCGAGCTGGAGATCACGGAAAGCGCGGCGCTGCAGAATCTCGAATGGACGCTCAGCGTCCTCGACCAGTTGCGCACCCTCGGCGTAGGCATCGCCGTCGACGATTTCGGCACCGGCCAGTCGTCACTCGTGTATCTGAAGCGTTTCCCGCTGACGACGTTGAAGATCGATCGCGAGTTTCTGCGCGACGTGCAACGCGAGGCGAGCGACGCGGCGATCTTCCGGTCGATCGTCCAGCTCGGCCACAGCCTCGGCCTGTACGTCGTGGCCGAGGGGATCGAAAACGGCACCGATCGCCAGCTCGTGGAAGAGCAGGCGTGTGACGGGATGCAGGGTTATCTCTTCTCGCGTCCACTCGCGGCCGAAGCGGTGCCGGAGTGGGTGCGCTCGTTCCGCTATCCTGAAGGCGATGGTGAGTATGAAGCGCGTGCTGATCGTGGACGACGACCCAACGGTGCGAGCGATCGTCCGCACACTGCTCGGGCGTGACGGCGTCGAAGCCGACATCGCCGAGGATGGCCAGCGCGCGACGGCGATGCTCGCGGAGCGCGAGTACAGCGCGGTCGTCCTCGACCTCCTGATGCCGCGCCTCGACGGCCGCGGCGTGATCGACTTCATGCGCGAGCGCGGGTTGAACGTGCCGGTGATCGTGCTTTCGGCGGTGCAGGAAGCGGAGGATCTCGATCCCGTATTCGTGCGCGTGGTGATGCAGAAGCCGTTCGAGGTGCGGGAGCTGAAGCGGGTGGTGAACGCGGTGCTGGAGAAGATGTAGTTGCCGACAGAGGGGAGTGCCCCTCCTCACCCCGCGATTTTGGCGCGCAGCGTTTCCGCCAGCACCCGCGGGTCCACCGGCTTCTTCAGATACCCGTCGAACCCGCTGCGCAGCGCCTTCTCCCGATCTTCCGTCCGCCCGAACGCGGTCAACGCGATCACCGGAATTCTCGCGAGCTCCGGCTCGCGCTCGCGCAACAGACGCACGAAGGTATAGCCGTCTTCGCCCGGCATGGCGATGTCGCACACGATCGCGTCGGGACGCATGCGCACGAGCAGCTCGTGTGCGTCGCGTGCGGATTCCGCGGCCACGACTCGCGCGCCGCTGCGGCGCAGGACCGCGATGACGACGTCGCGTGTCATCGGCTCGTCGTCGATGACGAGGATGTCCAGGCCTTCCAAGGAAGCGAGCGAGTCGTCGGTGGAGTGGTCATGCGCCGAGCGTCGCGATGCGAGTGCCGGCAAGACGACCGTGAACCGCGCGCCACGGCCGGGGCCTCCGCTTTCCGCGCGAATGCGTCCGCCGTGCAGCTCGACGAGATGACGCACGATGGCCAGTCCGAGGCCGATGCCGCCGTGTGCGCGCGTGGTCGAGCTGTCCTGCTGGCGGAACGGCTCGAAGACGTGCGGCAGAAATCCGGCATCGATGCCCACACCCGAGTCGCGCACGTCGAGCCGCACGTCTTCCCCTTCGACCGCGACGCGCAGCATCACCGTGCCGCCGCGCGGCGTGAACTTGATGGCATTCGTGAGCAGATTCCAGACGACCTGCTGCAGACGTCCTTCGTCTCCGAGGACGGCGGGGGCGCGCTCCGGAAACTCGGTGACGATCTCGATCTGTTTCGCGGTCGCGGCGGGATGCACGGTCGCGAGCGCGGCCTGCGACACCGCGCAGAGATCGACCGCTACCGTGTCGATGCGAATCTTGCCGGCCATGATGCGCGACATGTCGAGGATGTCTTCGATGAGCTGCATCTGGATCGACGCGCTGCGCTCGATGACGTCGACCGCTTCCTCCGCCTCGGCGGGGCTGAGTCCCATCTTGAGCATGCGCGCCCAGCCGAGGACCGCGGTCATCGGCGTGCGCAGTTCGTGGGACAGCGTGGCGAGGAACTCGTCCTTGGTGCGATTCGCGGATTGCACGGCGCCGAACAGGCGCGAGTTTTCGATGGCCACCGCGGCGCGGCGCCCCAGCTCTTCGGCGAAAGCGACGTCGGATTCGGAGAAGCGGCGGCGCGAGTCGGAGAGGACGTATGTGATGGTGCCGAGCGCGCGATCGTGGATGCGCAGCGGCGCGACGATGAAGGAGAGCAGGCCGAGCTCGTGAAGGATGCGGCGATGCTCGTCGTCGACCGCGGCCGCGTCGAGCAGTTCCTGCGGGATCTCGGCCATCCATTCCGCACGGCCGGTGCGGATCACGCGCGCGACCACGTCCATCTCGGGATCGGACGGATAGCGCTGCTGCAACTCGTGCGCGAGCTCGATCTTCCGCGGGTCGACGTGCGCGACCGCGAGCCGCCGCAGTTGTCCGTCGTCGTCGATGACGTCGACCGCGCACCAGTCGGCGATCTCCGGCACGACGAGGTTCGCGACGGTCCGGAGCGTGGTCTCGTAATCGAGCGAGGAGGCGAGGAGGTCCGACGCGGTGGCGAGGAAGCGCAGCGTGTCGTCCGCGATCTTGCGCTCGTGGACGTCGATGGAAGTACCGACCCATTCGACGACCGTGCCGTCGTCGCGCAGCACCGGCACGCCGGTGACGGACATCCAGCGATAGGAGCCGTCGCGCATGCGCACGCGATACTGCTGCTCGAACGGTTCCCGTGACCGGATCGCGTGTTCCCACGAGATGGTCACGCGCTCGCGATCGTCGGGGTGGAGGATCGACGTCCACTGTTCGCGCAGCTCTTCGAAGGATTGTCCCGTGAAGTCGCGCCACGCGGGGATGTCGTCGGTGACGCGGCCTTCGGGGGACGTCGTCCAGATGATCTGCCGCGTCGGTGCCGCCGTGACGAGCGCGCGGTAGCGCGCTTCACTCACGGCCAGCCGGCCGCGCTCGCGCTGCAGCGCCTCGTAGAGACGCGCGTTGTCGATCGCCACCGCGGCCTGCGCGGCCAGCGCCTCGACGATCTGCTCTTCGTTCTCGGTGAAGACGCCTTCTTCCTCGTGACCGAAGAAGAGACCGCCAAGGACTTCGCCGGAGCGCGAGATGACGGGGACGGCGAGATAGCTGACGACCGGCAGGTGCCCTTTCGGCATGCCGTGGTACGGCGCGTTCCGGGCGTAACGCGGGTCTTTGCGGATGTCGTTGCTGCGGACGGTGGCGGTGCCGGCGAACGTCGGCGCGAACACCTGCGTGTTGCGCGGCAT
The DNA here is from genome assembly GCA_035629395.1 of Thermoanaerobaculia bacterium. Lineage (GTDB taxonomy): Bacteria > Acidobacteriota > Thermoanaerobaculia > Gp7-AA8 > Gp7-AA8 > QHVT01. The sequence continues at coordinate 32,530 of DASPHZ010000084.1, read as the reverse complement.
CGGGAAGCGCGAGAACGCTTCGCGCGGCACGCCGGAGATCGTGTAGAGCGTGTACGAGCCGCCCTGATCGTCGAGGACGTTGTAGAAGAACGCGCCGAACTGGGCGTTCGTGAGCTCGGTCGCGGCGTCGGTGACGGTCTGCACGATGTGCTGGAGGTCGAGCTCCGCCGACGTGACCCGCGCCGCCTCGGCGAAGCGATCGAATTTGCGGACGCTCAGGGCGGCCGAGACGATGTCGCCGGTGATCCTCGCGAGCTGGTGCTCTTCGTCGGTGATGGGCCGCGGCGCACGCAGGTAGCAGGCGAGCGTCCCCGCGGGCGAGCCGCGGAAATGCAGCGGGATTACGAAGAGGGAGCGGATGCCTTCCTCTTCGTAGAACGCGCGGCGCTCGGCGACGAGCGGCCAGGCGTAGACGTTCTCGACGAAGAACGGGCCGTCGCGCAGGACCGACTCGTCGCGACGCTCGGAAATCGTGTGCGAGACGTACTCGCGCGAGAGCCCGGCGCTGGCGATGACCTGCCACTCCTGCGCGCGCTCGACGTAACGCCAGATGGCGTAGGCATCCGCCGGCACGATGTGCGGCATCGCCTCGAAGACGCTGCGCATGGCGTCGCGCACGGACGGCGCGCCGCGCAACAGCTCGGCGAGCGAGGCCAGGTGGGCGAGGGCAGACATTGAAGCTGATGGGCCAGCTTTGCAGGGCGTGTGCCCCCGTCCGGCTCTTCCGTCAGCGCGGGAAAGCTTCTTTCACACCGCCATCGACGGGCAGCATCGCCCCGGTGGTCTTTGCCGACCGCGGTCCGGCCAGGAAAAGCGCGGCTTCCGCGACGTCGTCGGCTGTCACCTCGACTTTCAGCAGAGTCCTGTTGCGGTAAAAGTCGGGGAGGCGCTCGGTGTCGATCCCGTATGCCTGCGCGCGCATGTTGCGCATCTCGTCGCTCCAGAAACGCGAGCCGCCGAAGATGGCGTCGGGGTTGAGCATGTTCGCGCGGATCCCGAACTCGCCTCCCTCCAGCGCCACGATGCGGCAGAGCTGTGCCTCCGCGGCTTTGCTGACACTGTACGCACCGAACTCCTTGCCCGGCGCGGTGACGTTCTTCGAGGCGTTGAAGACGATCGAGCCGCCGAGGCCTTGCTGCTTCATGCTGCGCATCGCGGCGCGGGCGACGAGGAAGTGTCCGCGTGCGTTGACGGCGAAGCTGCGGTCCCATTCGCTCGCGGGCAGCGTGTCGAGACTGCCGAACGAGGAGATGCCGGCGTTGCTCACGACGACGTCGACGCCGCCGTAGGCGCGGAGGACCTCGGCGAAGGCACGTTCGACGTCCTCTTCGCTGGCGACGTCGAGCTGCAATGCGATGGCGCGACGCAGGCCGTGTTTCCTGAGGATGCTTTCCGCGACCTCTTCCGCGAGATGGCGATCGACGTCCGTCACGACCACGTGCGCGCCTTCTTCGGCGAAGCGCTCGGCACACGCGCGGCCGATCCCGCTGGCGGCGCCGGTGATCAGCGCGACTTTCGAGGCCAGCTCTTTTTCCTTCGGGAGGAGCGTGAGTTTGTACAGCTCGAGCGGCCAGTACTCGGCGTGGAAGGCGTCGTGATCGTCGAGCGTCTCGTATCCCCCCGCGGCTTCCGCGTTCGTGACGATGCGCATGGTGTGGCGATAGATGTCGCGCACGATGCGGGCGGCGCGGGCGTCCTTACCGGCCGTGAACATCCCCACGCCGGGGACGAGCACGATGCGCGGGTTCGGCTCGAGCATCGCGAACTCGCTCGGATGCGCGCGGTACCACTCCGTGTACCGCTCGACGTACGGACGCAGGGCGGCAGTGACGTCTTCGCCCGGATGCAGGAAGAGCGGAAAGCGTTTGGTGTAGAGGAGGTGATCGGGCGTGGCCGCGCCGATCCGGGTGATGCGCGCGGCGTCTTCGCGCTGCAGGAACGCGAGGGTGTCCGGCGAGTCGTCGAGCTCGAGGATGCGTCCGCCGAGGGCGCCGCGGATCTTCGTGGCGAGCTCGGGATCGAATGTTCCGGTTGCTTCCGCGCGTGCGATGGGTCGCTCTGCCCGCGACACCAGTTCGATGTGCCGCTCGTACGCTTCCTGAATGGTGTCCCCCCACGTGATGAGACCGTGGTTCATGAGAATCAGGCCTTTTGCGCCGGGCTGCTGGTCGAAGGCATCGGCAACGTCGCGGCTCAAACGAAATCCGGGACGCCGGTACGGGACGAGGATCACGTCCCCGCCGAAGACTTTGCGGACCGTTTCCTCGCGTCCTTTCGTATTGGTGAGGGCGAGGATGGCGTCCGCGTGCGTGTGCAGTACGGCGCGGGCGGGGAGGAACGCATGCAGCAACGTTTCGATGGAGGGACGCGCACTCGCCGGATCGATCAGACACTTGGCGAGGTAGTCGACCATCTCCTGATCGCTCATGTCCTCGTCGCGCTGCCGCAGCGGAGCGATGTAATCGAGGCGCACGCCGGGAAACTGCTTCGGCACGATCGACTTCATGTCGCTGCCGCTCGACTTGATGTACATCACCTCGAGCTCGCGGCCGAGGAGGTCCGTCGCGCGCGCTTTTACGCTGTTGTTCCCGCCGCCCCAGAGGACGAGGTCTTCCTCCATCCCGACGAGGCGCGACTGGTACACGAGCTGTTCGATCGGGTCGGAAGAGGCGCCGGTCCAGCGGTTCAGCATGAGTGGCGGATGATAGCGGAGCGCCGCCGCGGGAAGGCCGGCGCTCCGCTGCTATTTCGCGTTCTGCTGCGCCGTGGTGATGGCGATCTTCCAGTTCGCCATCGGCGTGCCCTCCAGATTCAGGTTCGAGGCGATGTAGTAGAGGCGGCGCGTGGCGTCGCCTTTGCCGATCGTGAAGCGCTGGTTGAGGTAGTACGGCGGGATGTTCTGGTAGTACAGCGTCGCGCGCACGCTGACGTGTGCGGGATCGACGCCGCCGGGCAATGCGATGCGGTAGCGCACGCGGTCGTGGCCTTCGCCATCCGCGTAATCGGGGTCGTCGTGTGCTTTGCCGTGCGGATAGGTTGCCTTGAGGTAGCGGCCGTTGAGTGAGGGATCGGGGCCTTTCTTCGTCCAGCCGATCGGCAGCAGGCGGTTGTCCTTCACGTCCTCGTCGCGACGGATGAAGCTCGTCGTGAAGTTCCCCTCGGCGTCCTTCGACAGCTCCTCGTAGATCTGCACCTGATCGTCGGAGGTGATCAGCGTGTGGTGTTCCTGGTAAGCGTTCTTTTCGAAGAACTCGGTCGGCAGCGGGCGCCCTTCGCCGTCGACGATCACGCCGACGCTGTTCGTGCGGCCGGAGCTCCACACCACGCGTTCGCGGCTGTCGCGGTTCTCGAGCACGAGCAGCTCGATCCACGCGCGGCGGAAGCCGACGCCGCTCGGCAGGCGGTGGCCGGTGAGGTTCGTGACGGTCACGTCGGCGGTGAGCGTGCGTCCGCTGATCGACGGCTTCACCTCGACCGTCGCCGTGCGTTTGCGCGCCTGCTCGAACAGATTGGCCTGCGTGTTCTGCAGGTTGTCGGACGTGCCGGTCATGTAATCGCTTTTGCGGACGCCGAGGACGTCGTTGAACTGGTTGAACATCTCGAGGAGAAAGGCGTTCATGCCGAGGAACTCGTGGCGGCTGAACGTCCCCTCGCGCATGCGGACGCGGATGTCGTCGACCGGCGCGCGATGCTCGGCCGCGGGATACGAATCGTCCTCGACGATGGCGATGCGCGTGTTGATGGGACCCGAGTCGACGTCGAGCAGCTCGTTCTTCAGATCGCGCGGCATGTGGCAGTCCTGACAGCTCTGCGCGAATTTGCCCGGCGTGCCGAACTCGTTCTGATAGCGGCTGTTCAGCCATTCGAGATACGTCGCCTGCTCGATCGAGTGCGGCGTATCGGCGTTGATCGGCGCCGGCGGATTGTCGACCACGGGGAGATCGATGGTGTGGCAGCTCCCGCACATGCGCGAGCTCCTGATGTAGTCGTCGTGCTTCGGCTTCACGCCGAGGGCGTTGTCCATCGGCAGCGTGACGATCTCGTCGTCCTTGAACGGACCGAAGAGCTCCTCCGCCGGTCCGGTCTGGAACTGCCCGGTGATCGTGTTCGTGAGGAAGAACTCGAGCGGCGACTTTTTCCACGCCGGCGGAATGACGTCGCGGCGGATGTGGTGGCAGGACGTGCAACTGATGCCGTCGCGCGCGAGCGCACCGTACTTTGCGCCGGGCATGCTGCCGGTGCGCTGGATGTAATCGAGGAGGAAGGGCTGGCCGGGATGATCGATTTCGTGCTGCCGCCTCCCCATCACGCCGTGGCAGCGGAAGCAGGTGTTGATCACCGACTCTTTCAGCGATTCGCGCGTCTTTGCGTCCGGCAGCGTGTCGATCCACGACAGCTCGCTGTCGAGCTGGGCGAAGAAGATCGGATCGCGTCCGGCCAGTCCCATCGGCGACCAGCGCCATTCCGTGTACGGCGAGACGTTGATGCCTTTGCCGCTCTTGTTCGTGAGCCACATGGCCGGCCCGAACGGAGTGATGGCGGCGCTGTGGCACGACTGGCATTGGTCGGAGGTCATGAACATCTGCGGGTGGCCGGACGTCGAGGGGACGTGGTCCCAGGTTTCGTTCGGCAGTTTCACGACGTCGGCGGCGGCCACGGGCGGGATGGAGCGGAAAGTCTGCAGGAACGCGGGGTTCGGCGCGACGGGAGGGGCGGGCGGCGCGGGCTTCGGATCGGGTGCGTGGCGCGCGGTCTTCGATCCGTCGTCGCGCCAGGAGTCGTCGACGCGGAACGTGAGGAAGTCGCCGGGGAAGCCTTCGATGTTGTTGAGCGCCGAGAAGGTCGATTCTTTTTCCGCCGATGCGTGGCAGCGCGTGCAGTAGATGCCGAAGCCGGCGTTCGGATACTGGTACGGCCACTGGTGGTCGTCGAAGGTCATGCCGGTCCAGAGCTCGGCCCACCACCAGCCGTCGGCGGCGCCCTTGGCGTCCTTGATCATGATGGTCCAGTCGTTGACCGCCGGCGTCTTGCCCTCCCAGCGCGCGGCGGGAGCCTGGATGCCTTCCTTGATGATCATCGCGCCGTCGGGCATCGGAGTCTTGCGGCCGTCGATCAGCCACTGCATGGCCGCCGGGGAGTAGTAGATGCGCGCGGCTTTGTGCGTGCCGTAGTAGACGTCGTTGATCCACGGGCCGGTGTCGCGGATGCCTTTGTCGCCGCACCAGCGCAGCTCGGTTGCGTACGCACGGCGCTGCAGCCACTTCAGGATCTCGGCTTCATACTCGGCGAGCTTCTCGGGCGCGATGCTGCCGGGGAGCGCGAACGGAGCTTCCGCGAGACCTTTGCACGGCGCGGCGGCGATGCTGGTGGCGAGCAACACAAAGAACACGGCGCAGACGATGAGCCGGTGGCGTGGACGCACGGCGAACCTCCCTCAGAACGTGTGGATGCGGACCGGAGAGGACGGTAACACAGGGCAGCGGCGGCGGGGACGCGGCGTTCCCTCTCGGCGCGAAGCGTGCAGGAACGTGGCGTGCGTGGTCCCGCGCGGATTCATGATGAGCGTCGCGTTGGTGCTTTCGGTTGCCGCGGAAGGCGGGGGGATTGCGTTCCATTATGCGACGCCGCTGACGGCGCGCGAGCTGGAGTGGTACGGGCGTTTCGACGTGCTGGTGACGCACGATCCGTTGCCGCGGGCGCAGGTGGACGCGCTGCACAAGCAGGGGACGAAGCTGGCGCTGTACGAGTGGTCGGTCGCGTATTACGCCACGCTGGCCACGCCCTGGCATCGCACGGCGCCGCTCCTGAACAAGAGTCCACTGCGAGGTCACCTCGGCGCCAACGACGCGGACGCGTTCTACTACGACCCCGCCTCGCGCGAGCATCAGCGGGGACGCGCGGAGTTTCTGACGCGGCGCGTCAAAGCCATCGGCTACGACGGCCTCTTCTTCGACACGACCACCGCGGAGAGCGTCCATCCCGATGCCGCGGCCGAGTATCGTCGCCGTCATCCAACGGTCTCGTACGACGAGGCGTTTGCCATGTTCCTCGCGAACCTGCGCAAGTCGATCTCGTTGATCGTCACGAATCAGGGCTATCGCGCGGCGGACCACGTCCTGCCGTACGCCGACTGGGACGTGACGGAGAGCCTGATCACGCGGCCGCGCGGCGGGAAGTTCGTCATGCGTCCGTGGAACGACCCCGCCGATCGATGGAACAGCATCGCGTATCTCATGAACCACCTCATCGCGCCGGTGCGCAAAAAGTATCCGCGGGTGCGTTACGCGCACATCAACTACGTGAACAGCACGGACGTCGCACCGATCGTGGCCATCGCGCGCTTGTGGGACGCGGAGCCGGTCGTGACCACGCCGGATGTGGCGCAGATGATCGAGAGTGAGCTCCTGCTCCTCGACCTCGGCGAAGGCCAGAAGCGCGTCGAGCGCACGACCGGCGCGTATCGCTTCTACGAGAAGGGGTTCATCGGCTACAACGCGGGGAAGAAATCGATGCGCGTCACGAACCCTCGCGGCAAGGCCATCGTCATCCCGCCGCAGAGCGCGGTGATCCTGAGGCTTCCGCGATGATCGAATTGCGCGAGGCCACGCAACAGGATCGCGACGCCATTCTCGCGCTGCGCAAGCGCTGCTTTCCGAACGAGGACGTCGAAAAGCAGGAGCCGTCGTACTGGCAGTGGGAGTTCGGCAACGGACGCATGTTCGTGGCCGAGGAGGGTGGGCGGGCGGTCGCGCACCTCGGATTCGTGCCGCAGACTTGGCGCATCGACGGCGAAAGTTACGAGGGCATGCTCGCGGTCGACGCCATGACCGATCCCGACCATCGCCGGCAGGGGATCTTCAATCGCGTGGCCGCGTTCGCACGCGATGCATTGAAGACGAGCGTCGCGTTGAGCACCGCCTTCCAGATCCGCGACGCCGTGCTCCCGCCGATGGAAGCGAACGGCTGGCGCACGGTCCTGCGCGCGCCGGTGCTGGTGAAAGTGAACGTCGGCCGTGCGTTCGCGCGTCCCATCGAGCTGCCGGAACTGCGCGGCGCGATCGCGGAGGAGTTCCTGACGCGCGTCGCGCACGTGCAGCGCAGCGACGCGCAGGTGCGCTGGCGCTTCGTCGACAACCCGCTGTATCGCATCGACGCCACCGATGACGCGTACGTCGTCTCGCGACGCACGACGTTGCGCGGCTACGACACGCTGGCCATCACCGACATCGCCTGGCGACCGGGCAAAACACGCGACGCGCGCGTGCTGCTCGCGGAAGTGCTCGCGCGCGGCCGCAGCGAAGGTGTGCGTCTCGCGGCGGCGCTCGTGTCGCTGTCGCATCCGGCCATGCCGGCGCTCGTGCGCTCCGGCTTTCTTCCGTCGCCACATCGCTTCCGCTTTCTCGTGAACGCGTTCGACGAGCGCATCCGCGTCTCGCGCGCGCGGTGGGCGCTGACGTGGGCGGACACGGATCATCTCTGATGCGCACGCTGTTCGTGCTCGCGCATCAGGACGACGAGATCGCGGTGGCGACGCGCATCACGTACGCACTGCAACGCGGCCATGACGTGTCGGTCGTGTATCTGACGAACGGGGAGGGGCGCACGGCGCGATCCGCGGAACGCGATGAAGAAAGCCGGCAGGTGTTGCGCCGGCTGGGAGTGCACGACATGCACTTCCTCGGCTCGCAGGAACGCATTCCGGACGGCGCGTTGCACGAACATCTCGACCGCGCGCTGGCGTTACTGGAGCGAATGCGCGACGTCGACGAAGTGGTGTGCCTGGCCTGGGAAGGCGGCCATCAGGATCACGACGCTTCGCATCTCATCGCCGCGGCGTTCGCGAAGAAGCGAGGCCTCGTCGCGCGGGAGATGCCGCTCTATCAGGGCTACCGCCTTCCGGGGCCGTTCTTTCAGACCATGGCGCCGCTGGGAAGCGGGTGGGAGCCGCGGAGGATCCGAGCGGCAGAGGGAATGAGGATCGTCGCGTTGTGCCGGTTTTATCCGTCGCAGCGGAAGACGTGGATCGGACTGCTGCCGACGGCGATCGTGCGACTGGTGCTCGCGAGAAAAGAATGGACGCGCGTCGCCGATCTCGATCGCTGCAAAAAAAAGCCGCACGAAGGGCGGCTTTACTACGAGCGAAGGTTCGGCGTGACGTGGGAGGCGTTCTCACGTCACGCCGAGGCGTTCCTTACTCGATCGTGAAGGACTGCTTGAGCGTGTGGCTGTCGCCGTAGACGCCCGTGTCCTCGATGATCACTTCGAGCTCGTAGTTGCCCGGGCTCATCCCCTCGAGCGGAATCGCGCCGCGGAGGAGGTAGCAGCCCGGCGCGGACTTGATGCGGTCCGGCACCATCTCGTCCGGCGGCGCGGCGCGGTCGATCACTTCGTTCGCGGCCTTGCCGGTCATGCGCAGCGAGAAGCGGAGCGTCGGCTCCTCGTCGCTGCCGGTGCAGTACTGCGAGATCCAGCCGAGATCGTCCGAGGCCTTGAACGTGCCGACGGGCGTGAGTGTCGCGAGCGGATCGGCTTTCGTCTCCGGATTGATCGTGTTGACCTCGCGGAGGAGCATGAAGCGCGACGCGCCGCGGGGCGCCATCGGCAGCGCCGGAGCGGGCGCGCCGGGGGTGGTGACGGTCTGCGTCCGCGTCTGCGTTCCGGGCGCGGTCTGTCCCGCCGGGAAGATCACCTCGCGCACGAGGATGACTTTCTGTTCGAGGCCGCCCTTGGCCGCCCATTCGGGGACGGCGGCCAGATTCGGGCTGACGAGCGACTTGCGCGTCGCGCCCGCGACCGCGCCGGCGAAATCGGGACGGGTGACGTCGCGCGTCCAACGGGCCGTGATCGGATCCTGCACGAAAACGATCTCGACCTTCGGCATGTCGAACTTGGCCAGCGCTTCGGGGCGGTCCCACTCCCACACTTCGCGGGCGCCGAGCGCGCGGCCTGCGCCGGTGTTGTTTTCCGGGCTGCCGCCGCTGGCGTTGCTGAGGCTTCCCGCCGAAGCGGTCGAGCTGCCGCCGCGGGTGGGAGCGCCGAGGACGATGAAGGCGCGGCCGCGGTCGGTCATCGAGCCCTTGCGTCCCCGCTCACCGTACTTTTCGTCCGAGTAGCGCACGCGCGCTTCGAACTCGTCCTTGAAGCCGTTCTCGGGCGAGCCGGGGCTCGGATCGCGTTTGGCCCAGAAGAGGTCGATGAACTCGGAGGCTTCCTGGTCGGTCTTCAGGTTTCGCCAGGCCCGCTGCTCGTCGACCGTCATGATCCACTGCACGGGACCATTCCGCCACTCGGAGTACTTCTTCGACAAGGCGGCGGAGGCCTCTGCCGCGGCAAACGTGAGGACTAACGCGAACGCAACTGTGAATTTCGGGAAGCGCATGGCGGGCATTGTCGCATACGCCTACACGCGGGCCCGTGACGTCTCGGAGTCGTTTGCAGCAGACTCGGCATTAGTCGTGGCGCGAATGGCGCCGCCGTTGATCGGCTCCCGTGGGATGGCCTGCAGGTCGAGATTCACGGCGGAAATCAGGAGCTGCATCCCTATGGTAATGAATAATGCCGACAATACCACCGTCCCGGTCGGGGCGGCGAGATTTCGCGTTCCGTACCACCACCAGTGATAGCCGCCGTAGAGCATGCCGGCGAGGAGCAGCGGCACGCCGCAGGCGAGGTGGAACGACTCGAGGTTGAAGTCGTAGACGAAGTTCTTGAGGGTGAGCCGGCGCACGAGGGACCAGAGCAGGCGTCCCGGAAACTGGCGGATGACGCGGGTGATGGAGAGGCTGGACGTCTCGCCGGCGTAGCGCGCGGGCATCGGGACTTCCTTGACCACGGCGCCGAGGACGTAGAGGTGGCTGAGCATCGACGTCTCGAAGAAATACGACGGGTCGATCTTCTTGAGCGGCACCTGCGAGAGCACGTCCGCGCGGATGGCGACGAAGCCGTTGGTCGGATCGAAGCACTGCCAGTAGCCGGTGGCCGCTTTCGAGAAGAAGCTGAGGATGACGTTGCCGAGACGGCGGATGAAGGGCATGGCGCGAATGGCGGCGAAATCGCGGAAGCGGTTGCCTTTCGTGTAATCGGCCGTGCCGTCGACGAGCGGCTGCACGAGCTGCGGCAGGAGCCAGAGCGGCATCTGCCCGTCGCCGTCGATTTTGACGACGATGTCGGCGCCCGATTCGACCGCCATCTGGTATCCGGTGATCATCGCGCCGCCGACGCCCTGATTGGTGGCGTGGCGCACGAGGAGGATGCGCGGGTCGAGTTGCGCGTAACGTTCGGCCACGGCGGCGGTGGCGTCGCGCGAGGCGTCGTCGACGACGATGACGGTCTTGACCATCGGCGGCATCTGGCGCAGCACTTCGCCGAGCTCGGCGCTGACGTTGTATGCCGGCACGACGGCGGCGACGTGTACTTCGGGACGTTTCTTGAGGAGGAGGCGGGTCGAGGTCATAACGCGCGCTCAATCATATAGACGCGAACGTTGGCGTCGTCGAGGAAGACGCGCATGTCGCGGTGATTGAGTTGGTAGAGGAAGCACCACGTCTGCAGCCGCCGTTCGATGTCTTCGCGCGAGAAGCGCGCCGACCACGTGTTGATCTGGAACGGATGGGGGTTCTTCTCGACGGCGATGAAGACGTACGGGGTGGGGATGGCGAGCTTGCGCGCCGCGGGGTCGTACTGGTCGAGGAAGTCGACGGCGGCGAGGTGAAAGCCGCGGCCGAGGACCATCGGGAACTCCTGCCCGTACGTGACGAGGGTCCAGGTGAACGGCTCGTGTTTGCGCTGGATCTCGAGCACGGCGTACGCGGTGGCGCCGTAGCCGGAGTAATTCACGAGTTTGTTCTGCACGCCGGAGAGCGGGACGGTGACCATCCAGAGCGCGACCATGACCGCGGTGAGGGCGCGCATGCGACGCGGGATCTGCATCGCCGCGACGCCGATCAGGATCGCCACGGCCATCGCCAGCCACGAGGCGTTGCGCCGCACTTCCACGACCTCGGGGAGGCCGAACCGCGAAGCGACGTGCGTCACCAGGAAGGCGAGGGTGGCCAGGGACGCCCACGCCAGCGCGCGATTTCTGCGGAGCAGCAACGCGGCGGCGATGGCCACGCAGGCGATGACGAACGGGGTAATGGCCACGTAGGTGATGATGCGCGCGGTGTCGCCGGTGCGAAGGAAGGGGAAGTAGTACACCGCCGCCGATCCTGCGCCGCTGGCCGTTTCGACGTCGCGGGTGCCGACGTGAGGGTAGGCGACATAGCCGAGCATCCAGGTCGAGCCGAGGAGGATGCCGAGAGCGCCCGCGGTCAGTGCGGCGCGGAAGTGCCGGCGCGTGACCAGTACGGTTACGCCGCTGAGGATCACGAGCGGAATGGCTACCCCGGGATGGATGGCGGCGATGGCGCTCGTACAGAAGAGATATCCCGAGAGATGCCAGCGGAACGCCGGCGCGCCCCCGGCTGATGCGGCGCCGTCCCGCGCCGCCGCCCCGCTCGTGAAGAAAAGGAACATCACCGCCGGAAACAAAAACACCAGCGCCAGTTCCTGCGGCAGCGTGGCCGTCTGCCTCTGAAAAACGGTCAGCAATACGTCGAATTCGCCATTCGTCGGCGGGATCTCGCGGTACTTCAGGGCCACGAATTCCTGCGCCTCGCGGACGCGGTCCGTGGCCATGCTGCCGCCGAACAGAAAGTATTGCGACGCGCCGCCGACCATCGTCGCAAAGAGCAATCCGGCAATCACGCCGGCCGCGAGTTTGCCGGACAGGCGGCGCGCGGTATCGGCCACGGCGAGCGTCATCAATACGCCTGCAATGGGGCCGAAGAAATTCATCAGCAGGATCGGATCGACGTTCGTCAGTTCGTGAATGGCGTAAAGGAGAAAGTGCATCCCGCGCGGATAAGGACCCCACGCCGGATCGACCTGGCGCCCCTGTTCGAGGAGACGGAAGAGATAGAGGTGGACGTAGGTGTCGGAGAAGCCGAGGTTGGCGGTGACGAAGGGACGATAGAGGCGGACCGCGGCGGCGACCGTAATGATGAAGGTGAATGCGGCCGCGACCGCGCCGAGCCGGCGGCCGGGAGCCGCCGTCGCTACGCGTTTGAGGAGGCGTCGGACGCGGCGGCGCAGGTTGATGCGCCCTTCGAGCACATTGAGGGAGAAAAGGACGATGCCGCGATAGGTATCGTGCAGGATGGTGGTCATGGCGCGGCCGGTGACGTGCGAGCGCACCATCAGTACGAGCACCGCCATCGCCAGGATCAGCGTCGCAGTATTGAAGACGTTCAGCAGCGTGAGGATCTGGCCGGTGACCGTCAGCAGCGTGACCCCCGCGGCGAAGCACCACCAGAACCACTGCATGCGATCGAGCTCGGCCGGCCTCTTACGCGCGAGCACGGGCACGGCAACGAACAGCAGCAGGATGGCCGCCGTGATGCGCAGGACCGCGTCGATGCCGTAAAAGGTGTACATCTCAATACGCCGCGTAATAGTGGTAATCGAGCTCGCTGAGGACTTGACGCATCGCGCGAGCGGTCAGAAATGCGAGTGCGGCGGCGCCGGCCAGCAGGCCGAATGCCGCGGCGGAATAATGAATGGCCCGGCTGCAGATGAATCCGACGCCGAGGTTCACGGCCAGGGCGATGCCGATGGCGCGTGCGACCAGCTCGACGCGGGAGAGCGTCAGAAGCATGAGCACGTTCTGCAGCGCGAACATGAAAATCACATACGCAATGGTGGCCACGATGAAAACGCGCATCGTGGTCGTGGCCATGAGCGCGTTGTAAATCGGGAGGGTCGTCGCGCCGCGTAAGGTCATCGTCACCAGGATCGCGACGAATACGGCAATGCATGCCGCACCCGCCAATGTCAGCACGCGCTGGCGATGCTCTTTGCGCGACAGGGTCATGAACGTGGCCGCGTCGACGCTGCGCGTGCGCTTCTCATTCGGGATGAGCCGTTCGGAGAAGCGCTGTGTCGCATGTTCCACGACGCCGCTCAGCAGCATGACCACGATCAGGGCGAGGTCCATTCCCAGTTCGTAACGGACATTGAGCCAGAAGCCGTACGGTGGAAAATCCTCACGGCCGGTGGAGGAGGTCCACGCCAGGATGCGGTCCGCGAAGAGGAAGGTGTTGTACAGCATGCCGTACAAAAAGAAGCGCGAGGTGCTGTAGACGAGGATGGTCAGTCGCGGCGGATTGACGACTTTCCGCGCGTTCGTCAGGCGATTGAGGTGATAGAAGGCGAGGGAGAAACTGAGCACGTCGGCGACGATGAGGCCCACGGCATTTGCCGCCGGAGGCGACGCGCCGAAGAGTTTCGCTGCAATCAGCACGGTCGCCAATGCCACGGCGGTCGTCAGCAGGAACAGCCACGTCTTGCGCACGAGGTAAATCAGCGCCCAGTTGAGCCACAGAATCGACAGCGCGACGTAATACGCGGCCGCGGTCAGGACGATCGACCACGGCAGTGCGCGAAAAAGCGCATTGAGCAGCAGTGCGGGGACGAGCAGTCCCAGGACCACGCGTAACGCCAGTGACCACGAACGCAGGGCCGTCCATCGCGCGAGCCACGCTTCCTGCTGGTAGACGTAGAACAGGCCGCGGCGGACGATGGTCTGCATGAACCCGCCGGTGACGATGTAGCTGGCGATGAATCCGAGGGCGATGGCGGTACCGGTGCGCAGATCCATGTCGATCGCGCCCCATACGCCATACCCCCACGTCAGCATCACCGCGGCCTGCAATGCCATCGGCAATGAGAAGGTGAGGCCGGTTGCGTAATTACGCAGGAAACGGACGATCGGCGAGACGCGCGGCTCCGGGTCCTCGCGCTCGATCTCCGAGCGGAATCGGCCTTCGATGAACCAGCCGTAAATCTGGCGCGCCAGGTCGAAGAGATCGCGTGCGCCGTAATCGCTGCGCGCGTCGGCATCGCGCAAGCCGAGCACTTCGAGCTGGGCCGCGATTTCCCACTGATCTTTGGGGGTGCCGATCAGGTCGATGAGATCCTGGAACGGCTGAGGGCCGACGGCCGAAGGCCGGGAGGTGAGGTCGGATCGCTCTGTGTCGATCGGGCTGCTCATCCCTCGGCCCTCATCCCCTGGCCCTCGGCCCGGTCGAGGCTCCGATACAACTCGAGATACCGTCCGATCGTGTGATCGAGGCGGAACTCTTCCATCACCCTTGCACGCGCTTTCGCACCGAGGCGGAGGCGCTGGTGGTGGTTGTCGAGGAGCTTGCCGACTTCGGCGGCGAAACGTTCGTCGTCGCGCGGTTTGACGAGCACGCCGCAGCCTTCCAGTGCCTCGCCGACGCCGCCGACGTCGCTCGCCACCACCGCCTTCTCACAAGACATCGCCTCGATGACGGAGTAAGGAAAAGCCTCGGAGATGCTCGTCAGCAGGACCACGTCCGCGTCGCGGTATGCGGCGACGACGTTGTCCGTGGCGGTGCCGATCTGCACGGTGTCCTCGACGCCGAGGTGACGGCGCAATGCGAGACAGCGGCGGTAGTAGGCTTCATCCGCGACGGCGCCGAAAACGGTGAAGCGCGCGCGCGGATGCGTCGATTTCATGCGCGCGGCGACGCGCAACAGCGTCTCGATGTCCTTCAGGGGATCGATGCGCGCGGTGGCGACGATGTGCGGCTCGCCGTGCAGTTTCGGCGAGGGCGCGAACGTCTCCGGATCGACGCCGTTGTAGATGACGCGAATCTTCTGCTGCGGCGTCGCGTGTGCGACTTCCCAGCGCGTGTTGTAGTGACAAACGGGCGCGACGACGTCCGCAAAGTGATAGTTCGCGCGCACGACGGCCGTAATCAGATTGAGGAGGAACTGCTTGCAGAAAAACAGGCGGCGGAAACGGGAGAGGAAGAGGTACTGCTCGCGCAGATAGACGCCGTGCTCGGTGAGGATCATCGGCGTGCCGTTGCGCACTTTGGCCGTGATGCACGGGATCCCGCAGAACGCCGCCGCGGTCGCGTGCGTGACCGAGGTTTTCGGCACGCGCACGTTGAGCACGATCAGAAAGTGGTAGAGCCAGCGCAGGCACTCCGTTAGATCGAACAGGCTCGGCGGGTGTTCGTGCGACACCGCTTCGACGTCGCGTTTGAACGTTTCCCACACTGGTTTCGCCTTGAACGTGACGTTGTAGTCGTAAGTGCGAAAGTAATCCTCGAGCTGCACGAACACGCGTCCCAAGGCAGGTGCATCACCCTGGTCGGTGAGGATCACGCGCAGTAATTCGCGAAAAGGGGGGAGGAATTCGCGGCGAATGGCCTCGTTCGTCGTGCGGCGTTTGCGGTCGTAGAGCTGCCCGAACGGGATGTCGGAGCTGAACTCGGCCGGCTCTTCGATGCCCCACAGCGGCACATTGAGAATCCTGCGGACGTTGTCCGGCGGATCGAATTTCTGCTCGATGTGCGGGTTCATCATGAGCGGCAGGAGCGTCCAGCGCACGTCGGGGGTATTGCGCAGCAACGCATCGCACCAGGTGCTCACCCCGCCCGCGCTGTAAGGGTAAGTCCCCTCGGTCGTCATGAGGACGGAGAGACTCATGGCATCGACGCGGTGCGGACCGGCACTCCGTGCTGCTCGCTGCTGAAGCGGACGCGCTGCTGCAGCTTCCACCGGTCGACGCGGACAGCGAGGAGATCGCTCTCGCGGCGCGCCACGGCATTGGCGGCGTCGACGAGCTCCGACTCCGGACGCACGCCTGCCATCACCAGCCGCACGATCGACTGTTCGCGCTCTTTCGCCACCCGCACCGCTTCTTCGAGCAGCGTCATGCGGCGTTCGGCCGCGGCGATCGAGAGCCAGAGCAGGTCGAGGCGATTGCGCGTGGCGCCCGCGGTGAGGCTGCGCACGCGCGCCGCGTCTTCGACGTCGAGCCGAGCCTCGGCCAGTCGTCGCGCGGCGGCGGCGTCGAACATCGGCAGGCTGAGCGTGACGCGCAGGCCGTAAATGCCGAACGTGCCGTCGTCGAGATTCGACGTATGGGTCGTGGGTACGGAGGCGACGCCGCCGAACGCGGAGAGCAGCACCTGCGGGCGTTTCGCCGAAATGGCTTCCTGCAGCGCGAGACGCTTGCGCTGTTCGAGCAGCGTCGCGCGTGCGACCGCCGCGTCGGAATCGATGATCCTGTCGACGCGGATCTCTTTCAGCGTCGGCCCTTCCTCTTCGAGGTCGAGCTGCGCGTGCATCGTTTCGCCGGTCGTGTCGCCGGTGAGCTGCTTGAGGCGTGTCTCCGCTTCGAGGCGCTGCAGCTCGAGGTCGACGAGCTGCGATTCGGTGGCGAGGGCCTGGTCCTGCCACACCGTTGCGGTGACGTTGGAGATCTGTCCCGCTTCGAGCATCGTGCGCGCACGCAGGCGCAACTCGGCGGCGCGTTTCGCCCCCTCGGCGAGCAGCTCGATGCGCCGTTCCGCGGAGTAGAGCTGCGCGAACGCTTCGATCGTTTCGCGGAAGACGTCGTCCGCTTCGTCGAGTGCGCGGCGGCGGAGGATCTGCGCGTCCGCTTTGATCGCGGCGAGACGGCGTTCCTCCGCGCCCCGCTCGAAGAGTGGGTAGTCGACGGAAACCAGCGCGGTGAACGCGTCGAAGCGGCCGATGTTGTCGGTGAGGAGATTGAGGTTCTCGGCGGTGCTGAAGCCCGTCTCCGCGCGCACGACCGGGAGCGTGCGGAAGGGGAGCGCTTCGAGCGTCTGCGCGTGCGCGTCGAACGTGGTGGTGGCCGCGCGGATGCGGAGCGCGCGCTCGAGCGCGGCGGGGAAGGTGAGCGTGACGTCCGCGTGCAGGGGGAGTGCGAGGAGGAGCGCTGCGAGGAGCGCTGTTGTCGGTTGTCGGTTGTCGGTTGTCTGTGCGGTGTCGCGATGCGGCGCAGACAATTGAGAACCGACAACCGACAACCACTTCCTCCTGACAGACAACCAGGAACCGAAACCCGAGACGCGGTTCCTCATCACTTCACCGTGATCGTGGCGTTCTGTCCCTGCTGCAGAACGCCGTCGGGATTCGGGAGTGGCACGACGAGGATGGCGCCGCCGTTGCCCGGGACGACCGAGCGCACGGGCACGGTGAAGCGGCGTGGCGGGACGGTGAGGACTTTCACGTCGACGGGCATGCCGGGGCGGACGTAGCGCACGAGCTCCGGCGCGATCTGGCCGTGCACGTCGACGGTGGCCGTGTTCGCGATCTCGAGGACGGCATCGCGCAGGAAGAGGGTCTCGCCGGGACGGGCAACGACGCGCGTGACCGTGCCGCTCATCGGCGCGCGCACTTCGAGCAGCGCTTTGCGCTCCTGCACTACCGCCTCCTCCGCCTTTGCTTTTTCCAGTTCGAGCTGTAGCACGCTCGTGTCGGTCTGCACGACCTTCATCGACGCGCGTTCGCGCTCGACGAGCCAGTCGCGCAGCGCGGACGCGTACGCCGCCTCCGCGTCTTCGAGCTCCTGCTTCGTGACGTCGTGCGTTTTGTAAAGCTCGCGATAGCGGTCGCGGCGCGCCTCGCGCGTCTGCAGGATCTCGGCGGAGGCGCGCTCGCGTGCGCCGGCGTCGCCGAGGATGAGCGAGGTGGCGATCGGCTTGCGGGCGTCGCGGAGCCGCTGCTGGATCGAGGCGATCTGCACGCGTGCGAAGGCGAGGTCGCGCTCGATCGCGGAGTTGGCGAGCGTGGCGATGACGTCGCCCTGTTTCACCTGTGCCCCTTCGGTCACGCGGAGCTCGACGATGCGGCCGTCGATGGAGGCGACGGCGGTGGCGGTCTGCGCGTTGGCGACGGCGCCGCGGATCTCGACGCTGGGCGTCGCTCCGGCAACGGCATCCGGCTGCCCCTCGCAGCGCGCGAGCAGCAGGCAGACGAAAGCTCCAAGGAGGGCGTGGCGTCCGTTCATCTTCTCTTTTGGGGTCCTGAGGCGAAGTTCTTGCAGGCGCGACTGCAAAAACCGTGTCATGAAATCCATCGGCGTCGTGGTGATTGC
Organism: Thermoanaerobaculia bacterium; assembly: GCA_035629395.1. Taxonomy (GTDB): domain Bacteria; phylum Acidobacteriota; class Thermoanaerobaculia; order Gp7-AA8; family Gp7-AA8; genus QHVT01. The sequence continues at coordinate 14,550 of DASPHZ010000084.1, read as the reverse complement.
TCTCGGGGTGACGGTTGCGTTGCTGGCGACGGGCGTGGCGGTCGTTTTTGCCGTGCAGGAAGCGAAGGCGGAGGCGCGCGAGGCGGTGGCCGCGGCGGTGCCGGCGAGAAACGTCGCCTCGATCAAAACGTACGACGCTGCCGGGAAACTTTTGCGCGAATCGGTCGCGCTGCCGCAGCGCCCTCCATTTTATGGTCTGGCCGCGAAGCTCGCCCCGGCCGAGGTGACGTGCAGCGGTGTCGAGGGGGGGACGGTGTGCGTGGAGACGACGCCTGCGCCGCTCGCGCGGCGACTCCGCTCGCTCCTCATCGCCGGCGCTGCCGGGATGGCGGGCGCGATCGTCCTCGGGCTGCTCGCGGCGACGGTTCTGAATCGCAGGCTCGCGGCGCCGCTGCGGTCGATGGCCGATGTGCTCGACAAGGCCTCCGGAGAACGCGCCTGGTCGCTCCGCGTCGAGCCCGCCTCCGGCGACCTCGGCCGCATGGCCGCGTCGATCAACGAGCTGCTCTCGCAAATCCAGTCGCGCGACATCGACATCCGCCGCCGCACGCTCGAGCTCGAATCGGCGAACAAAGAGCTCGAGGCGTTCGCGTATTCGGTCTCGCACGATCTCCGCGCCCCCCTCGGCAGCATCGACGGATTCACCCAGGCGCTCGAGCTCGACTACGGACATCTCTTCGACGAGACGGCGAAGGAGTACGTCAGCTGGGTACGCCAGGGATGTCATCAGATGCGCGAGCTCATCGACGGGATGCTTCAGATGTCGCGTCTGGCGCGCGCGGACATGGAACGCGTGCCGGTCGATCTGTCGCAAATCGCGCGATCGGTGGCGGACTCGCTGCAGCAGTCGCATCCGGACCGGCAGGTGAAGTTCGAGATCCGTAACGGCGTGCGCACGTTCGGCGACGAGCGGCTGCTGCGCGCGGTGCTCGAGAACCTCATCAGCAACGCGTGGAAATTCACGCGCAACCGCAGCGAGGCGCACATCGAGTTCGGCGCGAACGACGGCACGTACTACGTGCGCGACAACGGCGCGGGCTTCGATCCGTCGCACGCGGCGAAGATGTTCCGTCCGTTCCAGCGGCTGCATTCGTCGCGCGAGTTCGAGGGAACCGGCATCGGCCTCGCTACGGTGCAGAAGATCATCGAGCGCCACGGCGGACGCGCGTGGGCGGAGGGTGAAGTGGGCAAGGGGGCAACGATTTACTTCACGACGGCGGAGCGGGTATGAGGACGCGGCGGCGGGACTCGCCGCCGGCTGCGCGGACGCCGGCGCCCGGGAGCGTTGCGTGAGCCGCCGCATCCGGCTGCTGCTCGTGGAGGATTCCGACCTTGACGCCGCGCATCTGCTGCTCGAGCTGCGTCGCGGCGGGTTCGATTCGCAGGTGAAGCGCGTGGAGACCCGCGAGGACTTTGAAGACGCGCTGCGGGAAGGGGAGTGGGACGTCATCATCAGCGACTACCACCTCCCGCGGTTCAGCGCGCCCGAGGCGCTGGACCTGGTGCGGTTTGCGGGCGTGGACGTGCCGTTCATCGTCGTGTCGGGTGCCGTCGGCGAAGAGACCGCGGTCGAGCTGATGAAAGGGGGCGCGAGCGACTATCTGCTCAAGCATCGCCTGACGCGTCTCGCCGCCGCGCTCGATCGCGAGCTGCAGCAGGCGGACGATCGTCGCGCGAAACGCCGCGCCGAGGATCTCTTTCGGGCCGTCCTGCGTGCTTCGCCGCTGCCGGGGATTCTCGTCGATCGCGCGTCGCGGATGGTGGTCGACGGCAGCGACACGTTTCGCCGTCAGTTCCTCAGCGGCAGCTCGTACGCCGATCGCGGCCTCTTCGACCTCGTGCAGTTCACGCAGCCGGAGCGCATCGAGCAGATCCTCTCGCGCGGCTCCGGCACGGTCTGGTACGCGGTGTATTTCGCGGACGGGCATCCGCGCGTGGCGAACGTGCGCTGTCATTCGCTCGAGCACGAGGGCGTGTCGTACGCGTATCTCATCCTCGAAGACGTGACCGAGCAGCATTACCTCAAGGCCGCCTTCGACGCGGTGCCGGACGCGGTGGTGATCGCGAGCGCGCAGCAGAAGCTGTTGTACGCGAACCGTGCGGCGGAGGAGCTGTTCGGCAATCTGTACTTCGGGATGGAGGTCGCTCCGCTTCTGCGTCAGGAAGGGCTGGAGGATCGCTGGTGGCGCGAGCGCACCGACGAGCGGCGCATCGCCATCAGCTCCCAGCCGTACGACGCGAGCGCGGTGCCGTTCCGCTTTGCCGGCGAGGCCGAGACGTCGACCATTCTCACGCTGCGCAACGTCACCGACGAAGAAGAGCTGCGCCGTCTGGCGACGCACGACGCGCTGACCGGCATCTACAACTCGCGGCACTTCGAGTCGGTGCTGCTCGAGCATCTGAACAATCATGACGGGCGCGGCGGCGGCACGGTGGCGCTGCTCGATCTCGATTACTTCAAGCCGATCAACGACGAGCTCGGACACGCGGCCGGCGACGCGGCGCTGATGGAGTTCACGACGCTCGTGCGCACGGCACTGCGTCCCGACGACGTGTTCGCGCGCATCGGCGGCGACGAGTTCGCGGTACTGTTCCCCGCGACGCCCGTGGACGGGGCCGTGGAAGTCGTGCAGTCCATCTATCAGCGGCTCGCCTCGACGCCGTTCCGCTGGAACGACGCGGAGCGCAAGTTCAGCGCATCCTCGGGGATCGCGGTCCTGCGCAACGACGACTCGCCGGAATCGATCAAGCAGCGCGCGGACGAGGCGTTGTATCAGGCCAAACGCGAGGGGAGAGGCAGATGGGTCGTCGCCCCGGAGAAGGCTTCCGCCGTCACCGGCTCGCCGAAGTGAAAGCCCTGCATCAGCGTCACGCCAAGCTCCTGCAGCGCCCGTGAATCGGCGTCCCCCGTCACCCCCTCGGCGACGATCTCCGCCTCGAACTGCGAGCCGAGGTCGCGCAGCGCGACGATGACCGCGCGGCGGCGGGCGTCGTTCGCGCAACCGTCGACGAAGTAGCGATCGACTTTCAGGTAATCGGGCTCGACGTCTAGCAGCATCTTGAAGTTCGACTGCCCGAGGCCTACGTCGTCGAGCGCGATGCGGAGGCCGAGCTCGCGCAGTTGCTCGATCGCGGCGAGGAAGCTCATGCCGTCCCACGGCGGCGCGTGCTCGACGACGTCGATGGTCAGCCGTTCGAGCGTGATGCCGGTGGCGTTGGCGGTGTTCGTCAGGAAATCGATGAAGCCGTGATCGCGGCCGAGTGTCGACGCGTGTACGTTCAGCGCGAGGCGGATGTTCGCCGGAAACTGCGAGGCGCCGCGCAGCGCGGCGACGATGCACGCGCGATCGACGAGCGACTCCTCGCGTTTCAGCCGCACGTATTCGAACAGCACGCTCGCCGACTCGAAGTTCGACCCTTTCGGCCCGCGCGCGAGACATTCGACCGCGTCGACCGTGAGCGAGTCGCCGTCGACGCGGAACACGGGCTGGTAGACGGGCGTGATGCCGCCCGGCTGCAGGATGCGGTTGAGCGCGCTCTCGATCAACGCTGATCCAGTAAGTTCATCGCCACGCTCGCGATCTCCATCATCGCCTTCGGCTTGTGGAGGAACGCGTCGGCGCCGCGGTTGTAGGACTCGCGCTCGATCTCCGGCGTGCCGTACGCGCTGAGAAGAATGACGCGCGTGTCGGCATGGCGCTGGTGCACGTCGGAGACGATCTGCAACCCTTCCACGCCGCCGATGCCGGTCAGGCGCAGGTCGGCGATGACGAGGTCGTAACGGCGGTGGGTGAGGAGCGCCTGCGCTTCCTCGAGCTCGTGCGCCGCATCGACCGTGTGCCCCATCCCTTCGAAATAGCGGCGCATGGCGACGACGATGAGCTCTTCGTCATCGACGATCAGAATGTGCGCGCTCCGCTCCGCTCGTTCGGACAACATCAGGACCTCGCATAGGCGGGGAAGCGCATGGTGACGACCGCTCCGCCGGTTTCGGCATTCCCTGCAGCGATCGTGCCGCCGTGCTCATCCACAATGCGCTGCACGATCGAGAGGCCGAGGCCGGTTCCTCCGCGGCGGCGGGTGAAGAACGGCTGGAAGACACGCGGCAGGTCGAAAGCGTTGAACCCGGCACCTTCGTCGCGCACGCAGCACTCGATCCAGCCGTCCTGCGTCCTGCGCGCGGTGATGCTCACGCGCTGCTCGGGACGCGAATGCTGCACCGCGTTCGTGACGAGGTTCTCGAAGGCCTGCGTCAACCGCGGCGCGTCCAGCAGCAGAACGAGATTCGGATCGACGGCCACGTCGATGCTCACGCTGCGCTGCTCGGCGAGTTGTCTCCAGCCGTCCGCCGCGCCCTGCATGACTTCGTCGAGACGCCCTTCCCTCAATTCGAGCGACCAGCTCTTGCCGTACTCGAGGAGATTCTCCATCAGACGATTGAGGCGATCGAGCCATGTGCGCAGGACGCCCGCGAGCTCGTTGAACTCGGGCGTGTCGGGGAGCATGGTCTGCAGCGCGTCGACGGTGAGGCCCATGCCGAAGATCGGATTGCGCACCTCGTGGGCGACGCCGGCGACGAGCTCGCCGAGGGCGGCGAGTTGTTCGCCGCGGCGCACCGACTCCTGCAACTGCACGAGATCGGTGACGTTGCGCATCACGACGATGATGCGCTCGTCGGCGTCCGCGGATTGCGTCCAGCTCGCGTTCACGTCCCAGTGGCGCTGGCCGTCCGCGATCTGCGCGGTGCACGGCGTGTGGCTGTCGCGCACGGCGCTGACGATGTCGGCGAGCGTGCGCCACGGCTCGTGATCGGTGAGGGCGATGTTGCGGCCGAGGACGTCGGTGAAGGTCGACCCTGCGAGATCGCGCGCCGCGCGATTGACGCGGGCGATCGCGCCGTCGGGATGCGTGATGAAGATCGGCAGCTCGATGGCGTCGAAGGTGATGCTCCACTCCTGCCCCTTGCGCTCGATGAGCTGCTGCATCTGGCGGCGCACGATGAGACGTCCGAGGGCACGGCCGGCGCGGGCGAGCGCGCGGCGGCGCTGGTCGCTGATCGGCCGCACCGCGCGCGTCAGCATCTCGAGCACGCCGACGATTTTTTCGGAGTCGTGCAGCGGCACCGCGGCCGCGCCGTGCAGGCCCGCGCGCGCGGCGGTGTCGGCGCGCAGCAGTCCTGATTCGTCGAAGAGGTCCGCCACCCAGATCACTTCGTCGCGCGCCCACGCGCGGCCGGGGACGCCCCGTCCGCGCGCGAAGCGGAGCTCGGAGATGCGCGTGCGGAACTTTGCCGCGTCGACGCCGGCCCGCGTCCAGATCGTGGTTGGTTGCAATGCCGTCCCGCCCGCGTCGACGAGCCAGATTACGCCGCAGTCCCAGCCGTCGGATTCGCACAGAAAGGCGAGGACGTCGTCGAGCGTTTCCTCGAGCGGCTTGTCGATGTCGAAGATGCGCGTGACGACGAGCTCGACGGAGTCTTCGCGCTCCCCGCGGGCGACGTCGACGATCTCGCGCGCGGTGAAGATCGCGCACTCGGGTGCGGGGGTGCCGGTGACGAAGTAGCGGCGCTCGTCGACGCGGATCTCCGAGCTCACGCTGCGGCCGGCGAGCACGCGCGAGGCGAGGTCGCGCAGCGACGCGTCGTAGGCCTTGGCGATCTTCTCGTAAGGGGCGTTGCGCGAGGTGACGGACAGGGCCCGGTCGACGATCCACATCGGATCGGGAACGGCGTCCAGCATCGCCTGCAGCAGCGGCGTCATCGCTTCATTATCGACGGCTCCACACCGCATGCCTCATGGATATAATCCACGCCGCTTGTCGCGCGAACTCAAAGTCTTCTCCGGACGCTCGCATCCCGCACTCGCCGAAGAGATCTGCACCCATCTGGAAACGCCGCCGGGTCACGTGACGCTCTACAGCTTCTCGGACGGCGAGCACTACGTGCAGATCGACGAGAACGTGCGTGGCGCCGACGTCTTCATCATCCAGCCCACCTGCCCTCCGTCGGTGAACGATCACCTGATGGAGCTGCTGATCATGCTCGACGCGTTCAAGCGGTCTTCCGCGAAACGCGTCACGGCCGTGATTCCGTACTACGGCTACGCGAGGCAGGACCGCAAAGACAAACCGCGCGTGCCGATCACGGCGAAGCTCGCGGCGGATCTGATCAGCGCCGCGGGAGCGGACCGCGTGCTCACACTCGACTTGCACGCCGCGCAGATCCAGGGCTTCTTCAACATTCCCGTCGATCACCTCTTCGCCGCGCCGGTCATCGTCGGACACCTGAAGACGCTGGAGATGGAAGACCTGACCATCGTCTCGCCCGACGCCGGCGGTGTGGAGCGCGCCCGCGCCTACGCGAAACGCCTCGGCGCGTCGCTGGCCATCATCGACAAGCGGCGCTTCGCGAAGAACCAGACCGAGGTGATGAACATCATCGGCGAGGTCGAAGGGCGGAACGTCTTCATCGTCGACGACATCATCGATACGGCCGGGACGCTCATTCACTCCGTACAGGCGCTGCGCGAGCAGGGGGCAAAGTCGATCTCCGCGGCGTGCACGCACGCGGTCCTGTCCGGCCCCGCGATCGGACGCATCAACACCTCCTCGCTGGATGCCGTCATCACCACCAACAGCATGCCCACCGAGGACAAAACGGCCGAGTGCCCGAAACTCAAGAGCCTCTCGATCGCCAGCCTCCTGGCGGAAGCGATCAAGAGGATTCATCGGGAGGATTCGGTGTCGAGCTTGTTTGAGATGTAGCGGCGCGGTAGAGCGGTAGAGCTGTAAAGCTGTAGAGCGGTAAAGCGGTAGAGCTGTAGAGGGAAGCCGCCGAGAGCTCGGCGAGCCGCCCTCTGCGCTCAACAGCTCAACAGCTCAACCGCTCAACCGCCCCCCGGGCCCCCTCTCCAGCTCTAAAGCTCTACAGCTCTACAGCTTCCCCGGGAATAACCCCCGCTCTCCCGCCATTTAGCTCGTTTCGCTAACTAGTCAAAGGAGTCAGCATCATGGCTGAGGTCACGTTGGAAGTCAGTCGCCGCGAACAGACCGGCAAGGAAGTGGCGAAGAAGCTCCGTCGCGACGGGAAGGTTCCCGCCGTCGTTTACGGGGGTCACCGCGAGCCGGTGGCAATCACGGTCGATCGCAAGGCGGTCTCCGAGCTCATTCAGAAGAGCGAGCATGGCATTCGCTCGGTGTTCCTGCTCAAGATGCAGGGCAGCGATCAGCAGCGCCACGCGATGATCAAGGAAGTGACGATCGATCCGATCTCGCGCAAGATGAAGCACATCGACTTCGTCCGCGTGGCGATGGACGAGAAGGTCAAGGTCACGGTTCCCGTGCACGTCACCGGCACTGCCGCGGGCGTCAAGGAAGGCGGTCTCCTCGACTTCCAGGTCCGCGAGCTGCACCTCGAGTGCCTCCCGGGCGCGATCCCTGATTCCATCGACGTCGACGTCACGCCCCTCGGCGGACACGACTACTTCCGTATCAAAGACCTCAAGCTCCCCGAGGGCGTTCGCGTTCTCGACGATCCGGAGCGTGTGGTCGTCGGCGTGACGCACGCCAAGGCCGAGGCCGACGCCGCGGCGGAAGGTGCGACGGCCGAGCCCGAGGTCATCAAGAAGGGCAAGACCGAAGATGCCAAGTAATGCCTCTTTCACAGGCATTCAGAAACCCCGCGCGCGTCGCGGGGTTTTTGCTTTGGTGCTCCTGCTGCTGATCGGCGCCGCGTGCAACCGCGCGGAGAAACCCGCGGCCCCGGCCGCGGAAAAGAAGGCGGCCGAGACGCGCGCGCCCGAAACGCCGGAGCAGGTGAGCGGACTCGACGTCGGTGCGCAGTTCCCCGCGTACGAGGCGATGCATCTCGACGGCTCGAAGTTCGATCTCGCCAGCAAGCGCGACAAGGTCCTGATGCTGAACGTGTGGGCGACCTGGTGCGGTCCCTGCCGCGAGGAGATCCCCGAGCTGCAGGCGCTGCACGATCGCTACAAGGATCAGGGCTTCGAAGTGATCGGCGTGAGCGTCGACGACATTGCCGCCGAGGCCGTGAAGTCATTCGCCGACGATCGCAAGATGACGTATCCCGTGGTCATCGATGCCGAGGGAAAGATTGCGAACATGCTCCAGACGAGCGTGCTGCCGTCGACGGTGCTGCTCGACCGCGAAGGCAGGATCGTCTGGAAGCGGTTCAGCATCATCATGCCGAACGACAAGGAAGTCGTGCAGGCGATCGAGAAAGCGCTGTAATCAGAGGTTCCGCCGGTCGGGCGTGCCGCGCTCGACACGGCGGCGGTCCCTCTGCCGCTGGATCATCTGCGTGACGTTGCGCGCGATCTGGCCGACCAGCAGGCGCATCGGGACATAGGCGAGGGCGAGGCCGAGGGCGAGCGCCACGGCCAGCGCGAGAACGACGACGACAAGTGTTGTGAGAGCAGACATCTGACTTTCTGAGATAGCAAGCGGCCTGCCGAAGGTGCTTCGGAGCGCCGCCTCCGGCCAGACAGTTCGCCGACGTCTGGTCGGCTCGGAAGGTGGGCGAACGGGTGAGGGCGGAGCGCCGGCGATCGTTCGAAGCTTCGGCGTCCAAGTGCCGACGAAGGTCGGCGAAGCGTTAAGCGCTCACGCACTCCTTGACGTGCGAGATCAGTTGCCGGATGTCGAACGGCTTCGGCAGCACGCGGAAGACCGGTTTTGCGTGTGCCGTCTCCGACGCGCCCTGCAGGTTGGCGGTCATCACGATCACGCGCTGGCCCGGATCGGGGTGGCTGGTCTCGAGGAAACGCAGCACACCGTGTCCGTCGACACGCGGCATCATGAGGTCGAGCAGGATCGTCGCGTAGTCGCTCCGCTCGAGCTTCTGGATGGCCTCGTAGCCATCGCGCGCGCTTTCCACTTCGAATTGCTCGCGGCGGAGCACGCGCTCCACCATCATGCGAATCGAATCGTCGTCGTCGACGACGAGAATCTTTTTCTTACCAGCCTCTGCGGACAACCGAACCCTCCATCGGCGGACTGAAGCAATCTCACTGCCATCCTATCGCGCATCTATGGCATCATCCGTCCGGTCCTGCATGAAGAAAACGTCAGTTCCTGGAAACTGTGTCTACCGTCGTTCCTCGGACGTCGTCGCACGTCAGGTCGGCCACGAATCCATCCTCGTCCCCATCCGCCAGAACGTCGGCAATCTGGACTTCGTTTACACCCTCTCCCCGGTCGCGGCGCGGATCTGGGCGCTGCTCGACGGATCGCGCGACATTGACGCCATCGTGAGCGAGCTCTGCGGTGAATTTGACGTCGATCGCGATACAGCAATGGCTGACGTTGCCGAGCTCCTGACGGACTTGGCAGAAACATCGCTGGTGCAACCACAGTCATGATCGAGACGCAGTCCTATACCGAGTTCAGCCGCATCGTTCACCAGTACGTGAATCCGATGCGCGTTCCCGCGAACGTCACCATCGAGATGACGAACCGCTGTCCGCTCGAATGCGCGCACTGCTACAACAATCTGCCGATGGCGGACGCCGGCGCACGCCACCGCGAGCTCACCACGGAAGAGCACAAGCGGGTCATCGATCAGCTCGCGGAGCTCGGCTGCCTGTGGGTCTGCTACAGCGGCGGCGAGATCTTCGCCCGCGCGGACTTTCTCGAGATCTACAAGTACGCGAAGGAGCAGGGCTTCCTCGTCACGCTCTTCACCAACGGCACGCTCGTCACCGAGCGCATTGCCGACTTTCTCGCCGAATACCCGCCGTTCGACATCGAGATCACGCTCTACGGCCGCACGAAGGCGACGTACGAGTCGCTGACCGGCATCCCCGGCTCGTTCGAGAAATGCCTGCGCGGCATTCGTCTGCTGCTCGAGCGCAAATTGCCGCTCAAGCTCAAGACGGTCGCGCTGACGATCAACAAGCACGAAGTGAAGGCGATGAAGCAGTTCGCCGAGGAACTGGGCGTCGAGTTCAAGTTCGACCCGATGATCAATCCGCGCATCGACTGCTCGTCGAGTCCTCTCGCCGTGCGGCTGTCGCCGCCGGACATCGTCGGCTTCGACCTCGACGATCCCGAGCGCGTATCCGAGTGGCGCCGTCTCGCCGAGGATTGCGCGCCGGTCGCGCCGTCCGACGGGGTGCGCCAGGTCTACGAGTGCGGCGGCGGGATCAACACGTTCGCGCTCGATCCGTACGGCAACATGACGATCTGCGTGCTCTCGCACAAGGACAACTACAACATCCGCGAAGGGTCGGTGCGCGAAGGGTGGGAGAAGTTCCTGCTCGACGTGCGGCAGCGGCCGGTGTCGCGCGAGACGAAGTGCACGAATTGCGCGCTGCGCGCGATGTGCGGCTCGTGCGCCGCGACATCGGAGCTCGAGGCCGGCGACGCCGAAATGCCGGTCGACTTCCTCTGCCGTACCGCGCATCTTCGCGCCGAAGTGTTCGGCGTGGACGTGCCCTCGCACGGAGATTGCGAGTACTGCGTCGGCGGCAGCGATCGCCACGCGATCGAAGAGATGGTCGAGAAGGTACACTCACGGCACTCGCGCGATCTCGTCGCCGAGGCCATGGCGGCCGCGCCGCAGACCGCTTCCGCGGGATGTGGAACGGGGTCATGCGGATCGTGCGCGGTCCGTTAGGGGAAAGGACGAACATGAAGAAAGACGACAACGCCACGCGCAAGAAGCAGTACGAAAAGCCCGTCGTGACACGCTTTCCGCTGCGCGCCGAGGAGGCAGTCCTCGGGTTCTGCAAGACGAACGCGTCGTCCGGCCCGAGCGGCTTCGGCTGCCGCGGCGTCGGCTCCTGCCAGACCCCCGGGTCGTAGTGGATTCTTTCCTCCGCATCGGCGGGATCACGATCGCGATTCGTTGCGACAGCGATCGTGTCCGCTGCGACTGGGACGGTCCGGCGCAGCGCTTCCTCGTTCCACCCGCCGATCCCGATCTCGATCTGCACGTCACGACCGCCGCCTCCTTTCCCACGGGCGGTGACGTCGTCTTCGACTCGCACGCGGTGTGGCGCATGCTGCGGCACGACGGCACGTATCGCATCGAGTGCCTCTCGCCCGAATTCGGCGAGAAGCCTTACAAGATCGCGACGTTCGACGCGGCGTTCACGCGCGGCACGATCGCCATGCGCGACGACGTGACGCATCTGCATCCTCTCGAATACCCCCTCGACGAAGTCATCGTCGCCAACCTCCTCGGCCGCGGCCGCGGCGTCGAGCTGCACTCGTGCGGCATCATCGACAAAGAGGGGAGAGGGCATCTCTTCGCCGGGGTTTCCGGGGCGGGGAAAACGACGACCGCGCGATTGTGGGGCGAGAGCGCGGCCTGCATCGTCAGCGACGACCGCGTGATCATCCGCGAAGAAGACGGCGCGATGTACATGTACGGCACGCCGTGGCATGGGGAGGCGGAGTTGTCGGAGGCCACGCGCGCGCCGCTGGCCGGCATCTACCTGCTCGTGCAGTCGCCGCACAATGAACTGCGCGTATTGACGCCCGGCGAGGCGGTGGCGCGGTTGTTCCGCTGTTCGTTCCCGCTGTTCTACGACGCCGGCGCGCTCGATTTCACGCTCGCCTTCCTCGGACGCATCGCCGCCGCGGTTCCCGTGCGCGAGCTGCACTTCACCCGCAATCGCAACGTCGTCGATCTCATCCTGCGCGAGACGCGATGAGCGCCATCAAAGCTGCGGACGTGATCGCGGACCTGCTGGCGCGCGGGCACGCCGTGGAGTTCCGCGTCCACGGCGACAGCATGCATCCGGTCATTCGCGAGGAGGACGTGCTGCACGTGGAGCCGTCGTCGGAGTATCGCGTCGGCGACGTCGTGCTGATGCTCGCGGATCGCGGGCTGACGGCGCATCGCGTGATCTCGCTTTCCGGCGATGAGGTGGTCACACGCGGCGACAACACTCCCGCGCCCGATGCGCCGATTGCGCGAACGCGCGTCCTCGGCGTGGTGACGTCGATCGAGCGGAACGGCGCTCGCTTGCCGGTGCAGCGCGAGTCCTGGCCACTGCGCCTGCTCCGCCGCGAGCAGACGCTCACTCTGTTCGCTCTGTATCTCTGCCTCGGCCTCTGTCTGTTGCTCTACGCGTGGAAAACGGTGCATCGCCATCCCGTCGTTTCCGAACGCGCGCAAACGGCCATCGCGCATTGGGTGCAGCACGGCTATTTCGCTTCCGCCGGGATGATGTTCATCGACGAGCAGACCATCTATCGCTGGACGACGGGCGGGTATCTCGTCACGGCATTTCTGGCCGTGAGCGCCGGCGTTCCGCTGCACGTGCACAACATGCTCGTGGCGATGCTTCTCGCGACCGCGCTCGCGCTCCTCGCGTATCGCATCGCGCGCCGATGCGACGCCGGCCGTCTGCACGCCTTCGTCCTCGGCGCGGCGGTGCAGGGCGTGCAGTTCACGTTTCCCGAAAATCTCGCACTCGTTTCGGAGCTGTCGCCGCAGGCTTACGCGCTGCTCTTCGCGGCGATTTTCCTGCTGCGTGAATCGCGGCTCGCGGCGTTTACCGTGGTGTACCTCGAGCCCGTCTTCGGGACGTTCTTTCTCGCCGCTTACGCGCTCGCTTCGCTGCTTCTGCGCGAAGAACGGCGCGTGCTCGCCGGATTGCTCGTACCGTGGGCCGCGGCGATCGGTGTGTACGGCGTGCAGGTGGCGTATGCGGGCACGCTCGACGCGAAGCTCACCGGCTCGTCGATGATGTACCGCACGGGGCTCGACGGCGACACGCAGTTCTATCGCGATCACCGCGACATCGCCCATCAGGCGCGCGACGCGGTGCGTGGCCACGGAAACGTGCAGCTCTATCGCTGGCCCGCGCTCTTCCTCGCCGGCACGATCGCCGCGATTCTCGCCATCGCCGCCTACATCGCGCGCCGCGCGCCGCGCGCCGCGTTTCTCGCGCTCGTGTCGCTCCTCGGCGGCTATCTGCTCTACGCGGCGATCTTCAGTCAGGCCGTCGCGCTGCATCCGTATCTCTACGACACGCTGCTGGCGACGCCGCTCATCCTCGCGCTGTTCGCCATCGCGCCGGCACTCGTCGAAGTGTGGACGCGCCGCAGCGGCGCCGTCATCGTGCTGATGCTGTTCGCCGCGATCTGGCTCGCCGCGTATCAGTTGCGCGTCTACGCGATCAGATGAAGATCTGCGCGATCGCGTAAACCGCGGTCGCCGCGAGCAGCACGACGCCGATCCAGAACACCGGAATGCGCCTGTCGCCGCGGATGCCGATCGCCAAATTGACGATGCCGACGGCGATGAACGCGCAGCCGATGGCGATTGCGTCGAGGCCGCTGGCGTCGACCGGAGTCCAGTCGCGCCGCACCGGCGAATCGGGATCACCGCCGAGCGTGAACTCCGCGCGCTGCCGGAGCGCCATCCAGAGGCCGACGGCCCAGAAGGGGATCGAAAAGAGCAGCCGCGCGTTGAACTGTGCGTGCGCCGATTTGGGCATGCTTCGATTTTACGCGCGCGCAGGCGGGGGATCTCCGTCGCGTTCATCGCCTGTTGCATGCTGCTCGTCGGTGCACGAGGAGATCCCGCGCCGGGGCGCGGGATAAACTGCCATCCATGAGCATTCGCGTACTCCGCCTCGGCTCCGATCGCGAAGCGGACGAAGGTCTCCGCCTCGGTACCGTGCGCCGTCCGCCGCGCGGCGTGCGCAAAGAGAACATCGCGGCGGAGAACTGGTACGACGTCTGGCTGCCGCAACTCGCACCGAGCGCGGAGCTGGTCGCGAAGGCGCTGCAGGTGAAGACGGCGAAGGAGTGGGCGTCCTTCGTCAAAAAATACCGCGGCGAAATGGCGACGCCCGACAACGCGCGCCTGCTCGCGACGCTCGCCGCGCTCTCGCAACAAACGAACTTTTCCGTCGGCTGCTATTGCGCGGATGAGGAGCACTGCCATCGCTCAGTCCTGCGCGAGCTGCTGCGCGAACATGGAGCGGCGCTGGCGTGATCGACAAGCTCGCCTGGATCCACGTCGAAAACGGCCGCGTGCTGTGCGCGCGCTCGCGCAACAAAGACACGTTCTTCCTTCCGGGCGGCAAACGCGAAGCCGGCGAGTCCGACGAACAGGCGCTGATCCGCGAGATCCGCGAAGAACTGAGCGTGACGATCGCACTCAAAGACCACCTCGGCGTCTTCGAAGCGCAGGCCCACGGCCAGCCCGAAGGCGTGATGGTGCGCATGACCTGCTACCGCGGCGACTACAGCGGCGAGCTGCGTCCCGCCGCGGAGATCGAAGAGATCGCGTGGCTCACGTACGCGGATCGCCATCGCATGTCGCTCGTCGCGCAGCACATCTTCGACTGGCTGCGCGACCAGCGTCTGCTGAACTAGTCCGGAATTAGAGTAACGCGCTGATTGATCCTCAACTCGTTCGCGAAGGGCGATGTGATGTCAACGTGAACGACCGGCGCGGCGAGCACCTGGACGGATGCCAATCTCTCGGATCAGGCTCCGAAGGCGATACACATGAACGAAATGCGTGAAGCGCTGGCCGGTGCGAGAGTTGCCTTGGGAATAGCGCCCGTC
>DASPHZ010000083.1:0-125948 GCA_035629395.1 Thermoanaerobaculia bacterium | reverse complement strand
CACCCCGCGCCTGATCACCAACCACACCGGTGCCCAGATCGCGGTGCATCAGTACTACCCCTTCGGCATCGAGCAAACGTCGCCGGCCCAGGACCGCGAGCTCCTCAAATACACCGGCCACGAACGCGACACCCCGACCCTTGACTACATGCACGCGCGGTATTACGGGACGGAATGGGGGCGGTTCTTATCGGTCGATCCGATGTGGGAGAGTGCAGACATTAGCAGACCCCAGACCTGGAAGAGGTATTCGTATGTTCTGAACAATCCCATCAGTGTTTCGGATCCAGATGGCCGGGTGCCCACATTTGTTTGGTGGCTGCTGCGTACATTCGGGCCACCCGCTGCGAGATATGCCGCGCGTGAGACTGTTGTCGCTGGTGCACAAGCAACGCGGCAGGCGAGTCGGAATATGCGGTATAGACGTTAACAAACTTCGAGTACGCGCGGCCCGTTGTAATCCCTACGCACCTCAGCGTTCAAGACCCCTATGTAATCGATGATTCTAGAATCACGCGTTTGCCGGACGACAGTATCACTCCGCCTGACAAACGAGGAAACGCACCGACAGGCACCGACGGACACCCGATCGAAATTCATCATGAGGGCCAGATGCCGGATAGTCCGCTAATGGAAATGACACGCTCAGATCATCGTGGCAAAGGCAACTTCGGACCGAATCATGAGAACACTGGACAATCGCCGTCACAGATCGACCGGAAGGCGTGGTACCAGGCAGTAAAGGATTACTGGAAGCGCGAATGGGATCGTGGACGATTTACGCGTGATGTCGTCAAGTGACGGAGCGTTGCGTGATGCGCGGAGGGCAATACTTTGGATGAGATCTTGATCGCTAAACTGCTGGTACTTCCTGGAGTCAAAACGTCGCGTGACGAACTGTCTTCACTCACCAGCGCGATCCCCTGGACGCCAATTTGGTTGTTAGACCTGATGGAAAAGTATCCGCTTGCGAGCTGTAGCTTCAGTATCGAAGACACTGACGACATGTCAGGTCTTGGCGTAGAGATGCAGTGGCTTTCGGCAGACGGAATTATCGACGAAGCAACAAATGCGTACCCGGGAATCGCCGCCGCTCGACACCAGTACATACCAATCGGTGTGTGTCTGGTAGGGACGGGTGATCCGTACTTCATTCGAGCAGAAGCTCAGCCGTCGATGGTGTACCGGATACCACACAGCGCAGTTCGCGAGGATGAACTCAACATCGATGGCATCGAATGCGTGGCACCGTCGTTGTTGGAGTTCTTGGAAGTAGCACTGCGCACGCGGTGAGCGTCGCGCCGCCGACATGTTGCAGTCCCACGGTATGCGTGCACCGCTCGGAAGGCCAGCCGGAGATGGAACGCTCGAGCTGTCTTCGCAGTGCCGGACCGCAGCAGAAAAGCAGCGAAGTCGAGTTCCCGATGGTCGTCGTCTCTGGATTTGCGCAGCAATGCGTAACGCCAGCCTTTGAGCTCCGGATCTTCGCGGAGTCCTGCACCGGTCGAGCCTTTGTTCCCTTACGAACAGGCTCACGTACTGGTACCGCCGACGACTCGCTGTTTCGTCGATTCCCACCTGCGCGACCTCTCGGTCCTCTCGTGTTTGCCCAGCCTGAGCCACGTAGTGGTGCAGGCACGCGCCAGATCCGCGTGTCGAAGGACTGCGAGGCTGCCGGTAATCGGCAGAGCCCAGCCAGCTTTCCTAAGCTAACCTTTCCGCCGGAGGTTCGAGTCCTCTCGGGATGTGCGCGGGGGCAATGGTTCCGGCTCCGGCTTGCGCGGCTCGCGAGGCGGGTCGGGCTGCTGGGTCCATGTGATCGTCTGTTCGCGCCGGAACTCGCCGCGGCCGGTCTTTCCGGTCGCCACGACGTGCAGCGTGTGCACGCCTTCGTCGCCGAGCGGTAAACGCGCTTCCACCACGCCCTCCCACCGCGGATCCTTGCTCTTCACGCGCGTGAGCCGCACGCTGCGCGCCTTGCGGCGTTTCGACGTGAGCGGCGGCAGAACCACCGCGTCGAGCTTCACACCCGCGGCAACCCGCTGCCCGTCGAGCATGCGCGCGAGGATGCGCACGCCTTCGCGGTCGCGTTCGATCTCGACGCGCAGGTCCGCGCCCGCGCCGCGGCTCGCGTACACCGCGACGTCCGTACGCACTGCCGGGCCGCGCGGATCCATGGCGCGCAGCAGCACCGTCCACGTGCCGGCGGCGCGGCGCTGTGCGCGTTTCGCGATGCGGGCGACGTCGACGCGCCAGATGTCGCGCCCGCGTCCAGTGAGATGCGTGACGCCGGTCTGCTTCGGATTGAGGATCTCGCCCCACGGGGTCCGTACCGTTGCCGCGACGCGTCCTTCGCCGTCGCCCCAGAACGCGCAGAACTGCACGATGCCTTCGTCCATGTCCAGCGGCACCGGGACTTTCACCGCCGCGCGTCCCGACACGTCGAACGTCGGATCCATCACCACCACCATCCCCATCGCATCGCGCGCCACCTCGGCGAAGCGTTTCTGCAGATGCACCGGATCGACGTCGATCTGCGCGAACGTCCCTCCGCTGTAGACGGCCATGTCGTTGAGGACGGAGTTCGCGCCGGTCGTGTTGAACGGATCGAATGGCCCGAACGCGGTCGTGTGAATCTCGACGCCCGTGTTGTCGGCGAGCGGCTGGTAGATGCCATCCGCATTCGGCGGCGTGTTCTCCTCGCCGTCAGTGAGGAAGACGATCACGCGCCGCGGATGCGGACTGCCCACGCTCGTGAGCAGATTCTGTGCTTCCAGCAACGGCAAGCCGTAGCACGTCGAATTGCCGATGGGCAGCGTTGCGTTCGTGGCGCTCACGCGACTGTGCAGCGTCGTTCGCCTCGCGTTCGTGTACGGCACCAGCGTCTCCACCGGCGCAAACGGCTCCACAGTCGAGCCGAACCGCACGAGCGCGACGCGATGCGTGCTGTCCGCCGTGACCATGTCGAGGAACGTGTCGGCCGCCGTCTTCGCGGCCTGCATGCGCGTCATGCCGCCGGGGAGGTTCTGCATCATCGAGAAGCTGCGATCGACGACGATGACGATGTCGGCCGGCTCGACCGGCACGAGCCCCGCGCCGGTGTACGCGGCCATCGCGCGTTGCAGCGCCTTGTTCGCGAGCGCCGGATCGTGCAGCAGGAGCGTCTGCTCGTCGTTGACGTGAAACGCGCCCTGCGACCAGTTCATCGAGCCGCAGAGCATCCGCCCCATCTTGCTCTGCCGCGTGTCGCGGAAGGTGTCGATGAGGACGATCTTGTCGTGCGTCGTCGTCGACTGCGCGACGGCCGCATTCGGCTCGCCGGCGTAGCGCGTGAAGATCGAGTCCGTCGGATCGCCGTTGCCGAAGAGGCCGATCATCCGCAGACCGCTGCTGACCTGCGGATCGAGCTCGTTGTTCATCAGGAACGTGGTGCCGTGCAGTCCGCCGAACTCGCCGCTGTCGGTGAGCTGCTCCATCAGAAAGAGGATGTCCTTCGTCGCGGCGCTGAGGTGATCGGCCGCGATCTGGTACATGTCGAGGCCTGCCGCCGTGGGCGAGAAGCAGACGCGCCACGGGTCGTTCGTGGCCGGGATGAGCGTGCCCGGCATCGTGCCGCTCGGCGCAATCGCGGGCGTTTTGAAGCGGCCGTGGAACGAATTGGCGGGATTGGGGAGCGAGCCGGACGCGCCCCACCAGCGATTGAACTCCTGCAGGAACGCGGTACAGATCGCCGTCTCGTCCGTGGTCACAAAGTCCTCGGAACGTGGATTCATCACGTCGATCGGCGTGAGATTGTGCGAGCCGGTCCATAGCCGCGGCGTGGGCGTCTCCGCATCGAGGAGGATGAATTTCGTGTGATGGAGCTGGCGCTCCTGCACGAGTGTGCGGTCGAGATTCGGATCGCCGAGGGGGTGTGTGGAGCTCGCGCGATAAATCTCGATGTAGTCGAGGCTCGAGAAGCTCGGCTGGCCCGGCTTGCCGACGAGGAGCGCAAGCGTTCCCGACATGACGTCGAGGCGCCGTCCCTGCGGCTCGCCGGAATCGGGATCGCTGCCGCCGTCCGCGATCGAGCATTTGAACTCACCCGCCGCGCAGTCGGTGTGCTCGGAGTAGTGCAGCCCGGTCCCGTCTTTGAACGTGAAGATGGTCTGTCCCTGCGCCCGCACGAACGACTTGCTATTGAAGTTCGCCTCGCCCGTCACCACGACGACGTAGTAGAAGCCGGGCGGCAGCGCGATCGACCATGTGTGCTGCTGGTTGTTCCGCCGCGCGTAGCACTGGCCGAGGAGGGGAGTGGTGAAGGTCGCGGGCGCGCCGTGGGGGCCGATGGCGCTGGACTGGTCCGTTTCCCATCCGTACGACATCCCGTTCGGACGCGGCCCGAACGGCAGACCGGTGTCGACTTCGAATCCCGGCACCGGCGGCGCCGCTTCCTGCTGGAAGCTGATGCGCACGAAGAGCGAGGGGAGGTTGTTGTCCGTGATCTGCACCGGTCCGCGCTGCGAGCGGAAGTAGCCTTGGTTGAAGCGATGACCGGCATTGCCGACGATGCGCACCGTGCGGCCGAGGTTCGCGGCGTTCGCGAGCGCGTCGCCTACGCCGAGGAGGGAGAACGTCATCGAGCTCACGGCGACCGAGGACGTGGCGGTGTTGATGAACGAAACCAGCGCCGGCTCGAGATCGATGTTGCCTTCGGCGTCATTGCCCAGCCAGGCGAAGCGGCGGTCGACGGCTCCGGTGAAGCGAATGTCAGTGGCCATGTCTTTCCCCAACAGAAGGAGTGCCGGTCACGAACGTTTCACTACCGCAACGTTGGTCAGGCGGCAGGCATCCGCTTTGCCCCCACCGAGGGCACGATGAAAAACGTGGCGGCGGCACTCCTCTTCGTTCTCATTGCGCCGGTGGCTTCCGGTCTCACCAAAGACGAGCTGCGCACGCTCGCGGGGAGTTGCACCACACGGCAGGTCTCCGCGTGCGATACGGAGACGTTCGGCACGCTCGAGACGGGCGATTGCCTGCTGTCGAGCGGCGAGCGCATGGATCGCTACACCTTCTCGGGCCGCGCCGGTCAGGTGATCGAAGTGATGGTGCGTCCGCTGAGCGCGTCGTATACGAAACCGCTGATCGCGTTGCTGTCGCCGCTGGCGGATGTGGCCGAGCCGCCGATCGTCTACGGAGGCGCGGGCGGCGCCACGATCACCTATCAATTGAGCAGTACCGGCACGTGGACGATCCTCGTCAGCGCGGACGATCTCTTTGCCGGCGGCGACTACGTGCTGCACGTCTACTGCTCCGAGGACGACACTCCCGCGCTGCCGCAGTCGTGCGTGTTTCAGGATCTGCTCTGCGGTCAGACGGCCGAGTGGCAGCTCAATGCGGACAGTTGCAGGTTCAGTTCGGCGAACAAGGCGTACGCGGGGTGGTGGATCCATGCCGTTGCGGGCGACCGTCTGGTGTTCGGAATCCACCGGCTACGAGCCGCTCTTCGGCCTCTATCGGCGGGCCGTGCGCAAATGAGCGAACAGATGGCGACAATCGCGTGACAAGCGCGCGGTGAACGTCGCGGCGCGCGTACAGTGCGCTCCATGCGCCGTCTCGCCGCAATGCTCCTCTTCGCCACGTCCCTCGGCGCCGCCGAGTTCGAACGCGGCAAGCTGATCGAGAACGTGGTCACGCGCGAGGACGCGTCGCAGACGTACACGCTCTATCTCCCGACCAGCTACAGCGTCGACCAGAAGCACGCGCTGCTCCTCATTTTCGATCCGCGCCGGCGCGGCACCATGGCCGCGGAGATCTTTCGCGCCGCGGCCGAGGAACACGGCTGGATCCTCATCAGCTCGAACGGCACCGAGAGCGACGGCCCCATCGAGCCGAACGAGAAAGCCCTGCGCGCGCTGCTGCCGGAGCTCGGCCGCTGGGCGCATGATCCGCGTCGCATCTACGCAACCGGTTTTTCCGGAACCGCGCTCGTCGCGTACGGCGTGGGCATGAACACCGGTGCATTTGCGGGAGTGATCGGCGTCGGCGGCCGGATCGTCCCGCAACTGCCGCCGGCGAAGTTCAACTTTGCGCATTACGGATTTGCAGGCGACCTCGATTTCAACAATCGCGAGATGCGCGAGATCGACGCGTTGCTCGACAGGACGAAAACTCCGCATCGCTTCCAGGAGTTCGACGGCATCCACCAGTGGATCTCGCCGGAGCTCGCGCGCGAGGCGATCCAGTGGATGGAAGTGATCGCCATGAAAGAAGGGCGGCGCGCAACGGACGAAGCCTTCCTCGCCAAGGCGCACGCGGAAGATCGCGCGAAAGCGAATGCCCTCGGCGATACGGTCGAGGGTCTGCAGCGTCATCGCGCCATCCTGCGCACGTTCGGCGGCGACGACGGCATCGTGCGGAGACTCGAACGCGATCCGCGGATCCGCCAAGCGCTTGCCGAACAGGCGAAGTGGGACGACTTCGAAGAGCGCTACATGAGCGACGTCGTCGCGCGCATGCCGTACCTCATGGCGAATCTGCGTGAGGCGGTGCCGACGGCCGCGGTCGTGGGACGGCAGTTCCGCATCCCCGACCTGCAGCGCCGCGCGAAGAAAGAGGGTCCCGAAGGCAAAGCCGCGCGACGCCTGCTCGATCAGGTCTACGGGCAGACGAACCGCTATCTCATCCGCCAGCTCTTCGACCGCCGCGAGTATCTCCTCGCCTCCGCGGTCCTCGGTCTGGCCACGGAGATCCATCCCGACCGCTGGAGCGGCTGGTACAACCTCGGCGCGGCGTTCGCCCGCGCGGGTGATGCGAAGCGCGCTCTCGACGCCCTCGAACAGGCCTTTGCCACCGGCTTTCGCAACGTGGCGATGCTGCAGGCCGACGACGACTACGCGTCCGTGCGGGGCAATGAACGTTATTTGGCATTGCTGGCCTCGCGTTCGCAATAGTTATTCGTCCATGAGAAACCTGCTCCTCGCGGCGCTCGTCAGCGCCGCGGCGATGACCGCAACCGCTCAGGAAACCACCGGCGTCGAAGGACTTCCCGCCGAGGCCTCCCGCACCGGCACCGTCATCACCATCGACGTTTCCACCAATCGCGCGTACCTGTTCCGCGACGGACAACTGGTCCGCAGCTCCGCCGCGGCCACCGGCTCGGACAAGGTCCTGCGCAAGGGCCGCCGCGTGTGGTGGTTCCGCACGCCGCGCGGCAAGCATCAGGTCGTGCGGAAGATCAAGGATCCGGTCTGGACGAAGCCCGATTGGGCGTTCATCGAGGAAGGGAAGAAAGTCCCGCCGCCCGACTCGCCGCTGCGCAAGGAAAAGGGGACGATGGGCAAGTACGCCCTCGACCTCGGCGACCGCGTGATGATTCACGGCACGAACGACCCGAAGTCGATCGGCCGCCGCGTCTCGCACGGCTGCATCCGCCTGCCGAACGACATGCTCTCGGTGCTCTGGAAAGAAGCCGCTGTCGGCACCGAGGTCTACATCTTCGAGAGCAAGGAACGGCAGATCGCGGACAGCAAGGGTCTCAACGACCTCGACCTGACCGAGATGAAGTAGTCAGCGCCCTTTGAACTTCGCCTTCTCCTGATCTCTCCGGTCGCGAATGATCGTCGAGATGATCAGGTAGAAGGCGGCCGCGCTGGCGAGCAGGTATCCGAGGACCGCCAGGCCGGGGTAGCCGAAGATCGTGAAGCGCGTGGGGACGCGCATCATCATCGACGACGATATGAGCAGCGCCGCGATCACCACGCCAATGGTGATGCGATTCGCGACTTTGTGGATGCCGGCAAGGAACTCTTCAGCCTGCGAAAGCTTGATCGCGAACGAGAGGCGTCCGCCCGCGGTGAGGTCGACGATCTCGCGGACGCGGTGCGGCAGATCGAGCACGAGCTGGTTGAGGTCGAGGAGGGCCGGGTAGAAGTTGCGCGGATTGAATTTCTGCGCGAGCTTCTGCGTCATGAGCTGCTCGGCGTAGTCGCGAATGACGCGTTGCGGGTCGTAATCGGGATCGAGCTTCTTCGTGATCGCGTCGAGATGCAGCAGCGTCTTGGCGAGCATCGTCAGCTCGGCCGGCGCTTTCAGCTCGTTGTTGTTGGCGATGCCGATGACGGTGAAGATGAGCTGACCGGTATTGATGTCCTTCGCGCTGGCGTCGTGCACGGCGGCGACGAGCGTGGAGATCTCGCGCGTGAACTTGACCGACTCGAAGCGCTCCTGTGCCTCACACATCCGCACACACGCGTCGGCCACTTCGCCACCGCGGTTCGAGGAGATGGCGAGGAGGAGCTTGATGACCTCGTCCTGGAACTCCTGGCTGATGCGGCTGACCATGCCGAAGTCGAGGAGGACGAGCTGCGGGTTTCCGTCGATTTCCCGGATGAAGACGTTGCCGGGATGGGGATCGCTGTGCCACACGCCGTCGACGCAGATCTGTTTGAGATACGCCTGCGTGAGCACGCCCGCGAGATCGGCGTAATCGCCTTCGATGAGCGCGAGCGGCGTGAGCTTCGAAATTTTTTTCCCTTTGACCAGCTCCGTCGTCAGGACGCGAGGCGACGTGTAGTCGTCGACGACCTCGGGGATGTAAATCTGCGGGAACGCGGCGAGGTTCTGGCGCAGGCTCTGGGTGTTGCGCGCCTCCTGCAGGTAATTGAGCTCGCTGTACATGACGATCCGCGCCTGCTCGATGGCGGCGACGAGGTTCATCTTGCGACCGAGCTCGGTGTGCTTCTCGATCTCGTAGGCGATGTCGGTGAAAACCTCGAGATCGCGACGCACCTGCTCGCCGACGTTCGGCCGCTGCACTTTGACCACGACTTCGCGGCCGTCCCGCAGAACCGCGCGATGCACCTGTCCGAGGGAGGCGGCGGCGAGGGGCGTGGACTCGAAGCTCTCGAAGGCTTTGGAGATGCGTACGCCGAGCTCTTCCTCGACGATGCGCTCGACGTCGGCAAACGAGAACGGCTCGAGGTCGTCCTGGAGGGACTCGAGGGCATTGATGTATTCGGGCGGGACGACGTCCGGCCGCGTGGAGAGCAGTTGGCCGAACTTGACGTACGTCGGCCCCATCTGTTTGAGGGCGTTGGCGAACGCATCCGCACGCGCTTTGACGTCCGGCTCGACCTCGGTCTCGGCCGTTTCCGCCGCGAGAAACTCCTCGGGTGCCACGGAGAGTTTGAAGTCTTTACGCCCGTACCTGGTGAAGAGAACGAGAAGGTCGCGGTAAGCGCCGAAGTTGCGCGTCTTGAGCACGTCAGGGCGAGCTGTGCAACGCACGCGCCGGGTGGGACGGGGAGCCATCGCGCCGGAGCGCCGGCGCTCTCCCTTTCGCACAAAGTCGACGCCTCCGTCGCGCTTGCAGCCGCGACGGTTTCCCCGTAGGCGCGCGTGCACGCGTCCATGGTTCCCACACGCGCGCGTCGCGCGCGTGTGCTACTCTTCGCGGATTCTTCTGCTGTCCTCAAGGAGCGCAATCAACCATGGCGAATTACAGGACTCTTTTTACGTCGGAGTCGGTGACCGAAGGCCATCCCGACAAGATCGCTGACCAGATCTCCGACGCGATTCTCGATGCCGTGCTGGCCGAGGATCCGCTGGGCCGCGTTGCGTGCGAGACGCTCGTGACGACCGGTCTGGCCATGATCTCCGGCGAGATCACCACCAAGACCTACGTCGATTTCCCGTCGATCGTGCGCAACACCATCCGCGAGATCGGCTACACCCGCGCCAAGTACGGTTTCGACAGCGAGACCTGCGCGGTCATCTCCTCGATCGACCCGCAGTCCCCCGACATCGCGCAGGGCGTCGACACCGGCGGCGCGGGCGACCAGGGCCTCATGTTCGGATTCGCCGTTCGCGAGACTCCCGAGCTCATGCCGCTGCCGATCATGCTCGCGCACAAGCTCACGCGCCGTCTCACCGAGGTGCGCAAGTCGAACGAGCTCGATTTCCTCCGCCCGGACGGCAAGTCGCAGGTCACGATCGAGTACGACGGCAAGCGTCCCGTGCGCGCCTCCGCGATCGTCATCTCCACCCAGCACTCCCCGAACGTCAGCCACCGCGACCTCACCGACGCGATCATCGAGAAGGTGATCAAGCCGGTCGTCCCGGGCGAGCTCCTCGACAAGGACACCAAGTTCCACATCAACCCAACGGGCAAGTTCGTCATCGGCGGTCCGCAGGGCGACACCGGCCTGACCGGCCGCAAGATCATCGTCGACACCTACGGCGGCCGTGGCCGTCACGGCGGCGGCGCGTTCTCGGGCAAGGACCCCACAAAGGTCGACCGCTCGGCGTGCTACATGGCCCGCTACATCGCCAAGAACCTCGTCGCCGCCGGCATCGCGGACGAGTGCGAAGTGCAGCTCGCGTACGCGATCGGCGTCGCCGACCCGGTCTCGATCTACGTCGACACCTTCGGCTCGGGCAAGGTCGAGCAGGCGAAGCTGGTCGAGCTCGTGCGCGAGCACTTCCAGATGACGCCACGCGGCATCATCGAGTCCCTCCAGCTCCGCCGCCCCATCTTCAAGAAGACCGCCGCGTACGGCCACTTCGGCCGCAACGAGGAGAACTTCACGTGGGAAGCGACGGACAAGGCCGAGGCGTTGCGCGCGGCGGCCGGCATCGAAGCGGCGGTGCTAGCGTAAGGTGAACAGCACCGTGGTGCCGCGCGTGGTCATGTTCGACGCGTAGCGATCGAGCAACTGAGCGAGCATCCTCTGGGCGGCAGGCGACAACGTCGTCTGCCGCTCTTCTGTTTTGCGCACGTCGTTCGTCGCCGGCGGCGTGGTGAGCAGCGCCACGTGCGTGATGCCGTCCTCGCGCAGCCGCGCGTGCAGTGCTTCCGGCGTGGGAACTTCGAGATAGCGCGACATGCGCGGTCCGTCGAAGTTCCCGCCGCCGCGCGCCGGACGGGCGAGCCAGTACGTTTCCGACTCGCCGACGACGAGCACGCGTGCGCTCGGCGGAAGGACGACGTTCAGCCATTCGATCGCGGAGTACGACGGACGCTGCTTGCGCAGATAGTCTGCTTCGCTCGTCCCCGCGAGCAGCGAGAACGTGCCGCCGCGTCCCGTGTACCAGACCACGAGGAACGTCTGCAGCACCACGGCGATCCCGATGAAGATCGCCATCGTGCGGCGCTTCAGTGCAGGCGCGCCGCTGATCGCCGGCGCAAGGAGAAATGGCACGAGGATGCGTGCCGATGGCGCGAGCAGGAACAGCGCGATCGCAATGGCGATACTCGCCAGCGCCACGGCACCGGTGGCAAACGCGGGCAGGGTGAGGATCGACGCGCCGATCGCTTCGTCGAGGAACGAGCCTTCGAAGATGTAGTCCGCGAGGGCGAGCTCGCGATAGTGCGCAACCGCGGGCGCGTCGCTGCCGAAGAACGGGGCGACCGGATTGCCGGTGAGGATGAGGTTGCGCGCGAAGAAGATGATGCCGAGGACGACCTGCCACTTCGGCATGCGTCGCTTCAAGACCCAGGCGATGACGGCGAACGGCGCGAACGTGTAGCTGGTCAGCAGACCCGCGGCCGTGGCGGAGGAGGCGGTGTCGCGATCGCCGTCTTCGAGCGCGAGATAGAGCGCGGCAAAGTGTCCGGCCAGCGGCCAGTCGACGAGCGACCAGCCCGCGGTGATCGCCAGCGCGGGTGTCGTCACGATGGCCGCGGTGGCCAGCCACGACTGCGTGCGCCGCGCGAGCAGCATCGTCACCGCGATGGCCGCGAACATGTGCAGAAACTGCGAGGCGATGCCGCCGCCCATCGCGCCGAGGAGCGTGAGGGGGAGGAGATCGACGGACGCGATGCCGAGCGGAAAGTAGGAGTGCGAGTGGAGCGGCAGTTCGATGGCGCGGCCTTCGAGTGCCCACGTGTGCGGCACGGCCAGGTGATCCACCAGCTCGCCGGGCGACGCCGGCGGCGCCTGCGCCTCCACGAACGCGCACGCGAGAACCACCAGGATGGCGAACGCGCTCCAGTCGAGCGGCGGGAACGGCAGCGGCGCGTGCGCATCGTCGCTGTAGCGTTTGAGCAGCAGTCCGATGCCGCCGATCGCGCCGATCACGAGCAGCGGCACGAGCGTCCACGCGCTGACTTTCACGACGCCGATCAGAAAGAGCAGCGTGCCGAAGATCGGATAGCCGATCAGCAGATCGAGCGGGACGTCGACATGCTTCGCCCGCCGCAGCAATGCGCCGCACGGCAGCATCGCCAGCGCGATCGCGCCCGCGAGCAGGAGCGGAACGGCGGTGCGGCGGATGAGCAGCTCGACGAGCGCGAAGCGGTCGAGCAGCGTGAGGATCGCGAAGAGGGCGATGAGGACGGCGAGGATCGTGCGGAACTTCGTCATGCGTTTGTCGGTACCCGGTTGTCCGTTCTCTGTGACGCGCCGTCCGGACGAACGTCACAGACGGCCGGCCACAGACGACCGATGACCTAAATCGGTTCCAGCGTGGCGCGAATCTTCAGCACGTCCTCGATGATCTGCCGTGCCGCGTCCGGCCGGATTTGCGTCGTCCGATCCGAAAGTGCCTCGGCAGGGTTGTCATGCACTTCCATGAAGAACCCGTCCGCGCCCGCGGCCGCGGCAGCGCGCGCGAGCGGCCGCGCGAACTGCGGTGTGCCGCCGGTCTGCTTCCCTTCGCCGCCCGGCTTCTGCATCGAGTGTGTGATGTCGTACACCACGGGTGCGCCGAAGCCGCGCACGATCGGGAACGCCCGCATGTCGACGACGAGGTTCTGGTACCCGAACGAGCTCCCGCGCTCGGTGATGAACACTTTCTCGTTCCCGACTTCGGTTCCTTTTTCGAGAATGTTCTTCGTCTCCTCGGGCGAGAGAAACTGCCCTTTCTTCACGCCGACCGCTTTGCCGGTGCGTGCGCACGCGGCGACGAGGTCGGTCTGGCGGCAGAGGAACGCCGGGATCTGCAGGATGTCCACGACCTCCGCGACCGGCTCCGCCTGCCACGGCTCGTGCACGTCCGTGAGGAGCGGAAGTCCCGTCTCCTCCTTCACCGTCTTCAGCACTTCCATTCCTTTGTCGACGCCGGGCCCGCGAAACGACTCGATGGACGAGCGATTGGCTTTGTCAAAGGAGGATTTGTAGACGAGCTGGATTCCCAACGCATCGCGCAGCTTCACGAGCGTGCGCGCCATCTTCAGCGCGTGCTCGAGCCCCTCGATGACACACGGCCCGGCGATGAACAGGGGAGCGTGAGTGCCGCCGAACGCAATGTCCGGCGTGATCTGAATGGTCTTCGTCATTGCGCGGCGGATTATGTCATTGGATTCCGAACCGAGTAGGCGCATCACGTGCAGTTATTTGGAGCGTCAAATTCCGCTTCCGGAGACTACTGCATGCGAATCATTCTCACCCTCCTTCTCGCCGCGACGGCAATGAACGCCGCGGCGGCCACCTATTACGTCGCCACGAATGGCAACGACGCGAACAACGGGACGCAATCGGCGCCGCTGCTCACGATCGGCGAGGCCGTCGATCGCGTGGCCGCGGGCGACACCGTTTACGTCGCCAGCGGCACGTACAACGAAGCCGTCTACATCGCCGACAAGGCCGGACAATCCGGCAGCATCATCCGTTTCGCGGGTTACGGCACCACGCTGCCGGTCATCGACGCCGCCGGCAAAAGTGCGAGCGCGGCCGTGGGCATCGCCCGCTCCTCCTACATCCTCTTCGAGAACTTCGAGGTGAAGAACGGCGCCATGGGCATCTACGTGCGCGACTCGCATCACGTCGAGATCCGCGACAACCAAGTGCACGACTGCACGAGCAACGGCATCTACGCCGCCACGGCGAGCGCGAGCGCGTTCGGCACGACGAACAACGTCACCATCGCGGAGAACAGCGTCTATCACTGCGTGCTCTCGAACCTGAACGGCGCCGCGCAGGACTGGGCGCAGGGCATCTCCGCTCTGCGCGCGACGGACGTGAAGATCGTCGACAACTACGTCTATGAAAACTGGGGCGAAGGCATCGACTACATCCTCAGCGACAACGGCCTCATCTCCGGCAACAAGGTCTGGGACAACTGGACCGCCAACGTCTACCTCGACAACGCGCAGGGCACCGTCGTCGACAAGAACTTCATCTCCTGCGCAAACTCGACCTACTACCGCGACGGCGCGCCCGCCGCGGGCATCGCCACCGCGAACGAGGAGTACGACGTCCCGAATCCGCTCGACGAGCTGACGATCTCGAACAACGTCGTCACGCGCTGCGAGTCCGGCTTCTACTATCGCGATTCCGAGGATGGCGGCGGGCTGCACGACACCGTCGTTGCCCACAACGTCTTCTACAACACGACGTACGCGCTCATCTGGATCAAGGACGCCGAGGATGGATCGCACGTGCACTCGAACGTGCTCGTGGCGAACAACATCTTCTACCAGAAGTATGGGAAGCCATACGCCTCGAGCGCGACCGTCGGCATCACGTACCAGTACAACAACTGGTACGGCGGCGGCGACGCGCAGACGATCATCCAGGGCAGCAACGACGTCCTGCAGGATCCGAAGCTCGTCGACGCGGGCGGCGGCGATCGCGAGGACTACATGCTGCTCTCGACTTCACCGCTGCGAGACACCGGCACCACCACGTCGGTGACGAAGGACGCGTTCGGCGTCACGCGCGCGGGCCGCGGGACGGCGTACGACATCGGCATTCACGAGTACTGACACAGATCGGCACGCCACGTGCTGAAGAAGGGCACATCCCAGCCGGCGTACCCGGCCGAGGTGTGCCCTATGAGACCAGACAGCTCCCTTGGCGTTCGCGTGACGGAAGCAGGAGTCGAGACCCTCGCCGCCGTCGACTCCACATT
Source organism: Thermoanaerobaculia bacterium (assembly GCA_035629395.1). GTDB lineage: Bacteria > Acidobacteriota > Thermoanaerobaculia > Gp7-AA8 > Gp7-AA8 > QHVT01. The sequence goes on along the minus strand of DASPHZ010000083.1, from coordinate 111,116 downwards.
CGACAACACCTACTGGTACGACCTGCGGGCGCGGCAGCCCGCCGCGGCATTCGTCAAACGGATGCTCGACGTGGTTGGCGCGCTCGCCGTTCTTTCGGCCGCGGCGCCGCTGATGCTCGTCGTCGTGCTCCTGCGCCGCGACGCCGTCGTCGTCCGCCGCAGCATCGGCTTCCGCGGCACCGAGTTCGCGCGCTACACGTTCCGCGGCCGCTTCGCGTCGCTTCCGCAACTCTTCAACGTCCTCGAAGGGACGATGAGCCTCGTGGGTCCGCGGCCGCTGGCGGTCGAAGAGTGCGAGGACACGCACCGGCGCCGCTTCTCGGTGAAACCCGGCCTCACCGGCCTGTGGCGCGTCTGCGATGGCGATGCGTCGAAGCTCGATCGCGAATACGTGAACCGCTGGAGTGTGAGGCTCGACCTCGAAATTCTCGCGCGGACGCTATTTCGCTGAGCGCAGGCACTCCTCGAGCCGCGTCCAGCGTCGCGAGGCCTTTGCGTTGTGCACCGCGCGCGAGATCGCGTCGCGATCGCCGACGAGGATGACGTAACGCGAGCCTCGCGTAACGGCCGTGTACAGCAGGTTGCGCTGCAGCATGACGCCGTGCGCGCTCACCAGCGGGATGACGACCGCCGGAAATTCACTGCCCTGCGCTTTGTGCACGGTCGTGGCGTACGCGAGCCGGAGCTGGTCGATGTCCGTGCCGTGATACTCGATCAGCGCGCGATCGAAATCCATGACCACCGTGTCGCCGTCGGCGCTGATCTCGCGCACGACGCCGATGTCGCCGTTGAAGACTTCTTTGTCGTAGTTGTTGACCGTCTGCATCAGCTTGTCGCCACGCGCGAACGAGCGTCCCGCTGCGGGGCGCAGCGGATTGAGCTTCGCCTGCAGCAGCGCGTTCAGTTCGTCGACGCCGGCCGGTCCGCGGCGCACCGGCGCGAGCACCTGCACGTCGCGCAGCGGATCGAGTCCGAACCGGGTCGGAATGCGATTCACCACGACGTCCACCACCCGGTCCCGCGCCCCCTCGGCCGTCCGCGCGCTGAAGAAAAAGAAATCGCTTCCCTCCGCGTTCGACAGGTCGGGGAGCTGGCCGGCGTTGATGCGGTGCGCGTTCGCGATGATGCTGCTGCCACTGCCCTGGCGATAGACCGTCTTGAGGGAAGCCACCGGCACCGCGCCGGAGTCGATGATGTCCTGCAGCACCTGTCCCGGTCCGATCGACGGCAATTGATCGGCGTCGCCGACGATGAGCAGCGACGTGCCGGGCTCGATGGCGCGCAGGAGCGACTCGAACAGGATCACGTCACACATCGACACCTCGTCCACGACGAGCAGATCGCATTCGAGCGGCCTGTCCTCGCCGCGCGTGAAGCCGTCGGCCTCCGGACTCCACTCCAGCAGGCGGTGCAGCGTCTTCGCGGCATGGCCGGTCTGCTGCGTGAGCCGTTTCGCGGCGCGTCCGGTCGGCGCGGCGAGCGCCACGTCGAGCTCTCCCTTCGCGGCGATCTGCAGGATCGCGTTCACGACCGTGGTCTTGCCGACGCCGGGGCCTCCGGTGATGACGCAGACGGGATTCGTCAGCGCGAGGCGGATCGCGGCGCGCTTTTCGTCGGGCAGCACAAAGTCCGACTCGACCTCGTCGATCAGCGTCTCCATCTCTTCCTCACCGAATGGGGCCTCGGCATCGGCAAGCGCAGCGAGCAGTTGCGCGATCTGCGTCTCGGCTTCGTACAGCCGGCGCGAGTAGATGACGTCCGTATCGGCGACGAGCGCGCGTTCGCGCACGAGCTCCTCGAGCGCGCTGGCGGCGAGGGCGCGGTCGCAGCCGAGGAGCTTCATGGCGTCATCGAGGAGTGTGTCGCGGGGCACGCCGCAATGGCCCTGGCCGCGAGCCTCGCCGAGGAGATGGTGGAGGCCGGCGCGGATGCGGTAGGGGGAGTCGCGCTCGATGCCGACCGAGCCCGCGATCGCGTCGGCGACGCGGAAGCCGATGCCGTTGACCTCCTGCGCGAGGCGGAACGGGTTCTGCCGCACGACCGCCAGGGCATTACCACCGTACTGCTTCTGGATGCGCGCCGCACGCGCGGTGCCGATGCCGTGCTCGGCGAGCAGCGCCGCGAGCCGCCATACGTCGCGCTTCTCGCTCCATCCCTCGCGAATGGTGGCGAGCTTCGCTCGTCCGATGCCCGGTACCTCCAGTAGTTGTTCGGGAGTGTTGTCGAGCACCGCGATCAGCTCGTCGCCGAACTTTGCCACGAGCCGCTTCGCGAGCGCCGGCCCCACGCCGCGCACCCTTCCGGAGGAGAGATAGCGCGCAATGGCCGCGCGCGTGACCGGCAGCAGCGGCGCGACGTGTTCCGCACGGAATTGCGGGCCGTAACGGCGGTCGACGTTGTGCTGTCCCGCGACTTCGATCTCATCGCCCGGCTCGAGCGGTGGACAGACCGCGACGATCGTGATGAGCGAGCCGCCGCTTTCGCGCAACTGCGCAACGCAGAAACCGGTCGCTTCGGCGTAATGCTGCACGCGCTCGATGACGCCCGTCAGGCGTTCTGCCATGGCGGCGCATTGTACGGCCCACGATTGCCGAGAGCGGCAAGCGGACGGCATCACCGTCGCCAATGAAGAGGACGACTATGCCAATCCCGCCAGTGACTGGGACACCAGCGGTGGGCTGCACAATCCGCCGTCGCCAGCAACATCCTCCACGACCACGAGTACGTCGGCATCTGGATCCAGGCGTCAGACCTCCGCCTCCGCCGGCTGAGGCATCTGCACCGTCGTCTTGTTCGAATTCCTGAACGCCCGTGCGGCCGCGACGAACGAGCGGAACAGCGGGTGCGGCTGGCTCGGGCGCGATTTGTACTCGGGATGGAACTGGCAGCCGACGAACCATGGGTGGCCTTCGAGCTCGATGATCTCCACGAACTTACCGTCCGGCGAGGCGCCGGTCACGCGGAAGCCGCGCTCTTCGAGCTGGCGCACGTACTCCGGATTCACTTCATATCGATGGCGGTGGCGCTCTTCGACGAGCTCCACACCATACGCCTCACGCGCGTGCGAGCCTTCCTTCAGCGAGCACGGATACTTGCCGAGGCGCATCGTGCCGCCCAATGCATCGACGCCGATGAGGTCGCGCAATTTGTAGATGACCTTGTACGGCGCCTCGTCGTCGAACTCCGTCGAATTGGCGCCGACCATCCCCGCGACGTTACGCGCAAACTCGATCGTCGCGCATTGCATGCCGAGGCAGATTCCAAAGTACGGGATGCGCTTCTCGCGTGCGAAGCGGATCGCGCGCAGTTTCCCTTCCACACCGCGCGCGCCGAAGCCGGGACCGACGAGGATCCCGTCCACGGTCGAGAGATCGCCGTGGTACCCCTCTTCCTCGAGCGACTCCGAATCGATGTAGACGATGCGCACCTTCACGCCGTTGGCGATACCGCCGTGCACGAGTGCTTCGTTGAGCGACTTGTACGAATCGCCAAAGTCGACATATTTGCCGACGAATCCGATGCGCACCTCATCCTCGGGGTGCCGCATCTTCCGCACGATCTCTTCCCACTTCGCCAGCGAGCCGATCTCCTCGTGCGGCAGGTGCAGTTTGTCGAGCAGGATCTCGTCGAGGTTCTCGCGCGAGAACGCCAGCGGCACCTGATAGATGTAGTCGACGTCGTACGCCGGCACGACCGAGTCCTCTTCCACGTTGCAGAAGAGACCGATCTTCTTGCGCATGTCGTCCGGGATCGTGCGCTCGGAACGGCAGAGGAGGATGTCCGGCTGGATACCGATCTGCCGCAGCGTCTGCACCGAGTGCTGCGTGGGCTTCGTCTTCAGTTCATCGGAGGCCTTGATGTACGGGATGAGCGTGACGTGCACGTTCAGCGCGTTGCCGCGGCCTGCTTCGAGGCGGAACTGGCGGATCGCTTCGAGGAAGGGGAGCGACTCGATGTCGCCGACCGTGCCGCCGATCTCGACGATGACGACGTCCACGCCTTCGCTGATTTCCTTGATGCACTTCTTGATCTCGTCGGTGATGTGCGGGATGACCTGCACGGTTTTGCCGAGGTAATCGCCGCGGCGTTCCTTCTCGATGACGCGCAGGTAGATGCGGCCCGTCGTGTAGTTGTTCTTGCGCGAGCCGCGCATCGACGTGAAGCGCTCGTAGTGGCCCATGTCGAGATCGGTCTCGGCGCCGTCGTCGGTGACGAAGACCTCGCCGTGCTGGAACGGCGACATGGTTCCGGGGTCGACGTTGATGTAGGGATCGAACTTCTGCAGCGTGACCTTGAAGCCGCGCGCCTCGAGCAGTGCGCCGATGGATGCCGCGGCGATCCCTTTTCCGAGGCCGGAAACCACACCACCGGTAATGAAAATGTATTTCGTGCTCATGCGCGCAGTTCTCCTATGACGGGATCAGCTTTGGTGCCGGGTGAGAGGGAGAGAGGTGGTACGCCGGGAGAGATGGGTGTCTGGTGAGCTTGACGCTCACGAACGACGGCCCTCGAAGTCAGTGCAGTTTCGCAAGTTCGCTCTCGACGCGGGCCACATCCTCTGGACGATCGACGCCCAGGTGCGGCTTCGGTGTTTGTGACACGGCGATTTTAAAGCCGTGATGGAGCGCCCGCAACTGTTCGAGCGATTCCGCCCGTTCGAGCGGCGATTGCGGAAGGGAGACGAAGCGCTCGATGGCCTCGCGGCGGTAGGCGTAGACGCCGATGTGGCGGAGGGCGACGTCCCGCGAGCCGATCGGTGCGCGCGAGAAGAAGAGGGCGTTGCCGTCCTCGCCGACCACGACTTTCACGACGTCGCGGGCGAGGAACTCCTCCTCCGTTTCGAGAGGACAGGCGAGCGTGGCGATGTCCGCGCGGTCGACGCGGGCGATGCATCGGTCGACTTCGCCGATGTCGATCAGCGGCTCGTCGCCCTGCACGTTGACGACGACGTCGAACGCCTCGCCGATGAGCGGCATTGCGGCGGCGATGCGATCCGTGCCGGTCGCGAAATCCCCCTCCGGGCGCACGACGTTGCCGCCGAAGGCGAGGACGTGCTCGAAGATGCGCTGGTCGTCGGTGGCGACGTAGACCGCCGCGGCGCGCTGCGACTTCGTGGCGCGCTCGTACACGCGCTGGATCAGCGACACGCCGGCGATCGGCGCGAGCGGCTTGCCGGGGAAGCGCGTGGAGGCCCAGCGCGCAGGAATTACAATCACGCTCTGCATGACGGTCGCGGATTCTATCAACGCGCCGGACCGCGATCTGATGAAGCGCCTCACGATCGTGCTGGCGTTCGTGTTCGTGTTCACGGCCGCCTTCGCGCTGCTGGAGCGGACGTACTCGCAGAAGTTCTTCGACATCACGGGGAACGCGCAGTGGATCTGGGCGCAGCATCGGATGAGCGACAACCAGCCGGTGGCGTTCTTCGCCGCGCGCGAATTCGAGCTGCCGGAGAATCGGATCTTCACGCACCTCAAAGTCCTCGGCGACCCGGAATACACGGTGTACGTGAACGGCCGCGAGATCGCCGGCCGGCAGGTGGGTGAGGAGCGGGCGCTCGATTTTTACGACATCTCGCCGCTGGTGAAGACGGGGACGAATCGCGTCGTGATCGCGGTGCGCTCGCCGCGCGGCGTGGGTGGCCTCATCGCGGCGATCGACATCGCGCCGGAGACGGCGAACTGGGTGGTCACGGATTCGCGCTGGAAGATCTATCGCGAGTGGGATCCGACGCTGCTGCATTACGACGTGGCGAACGTGCGGTCGGAGCGGCCGGTGATCATCGGCGAGCCGCCGATCGGGCGCTGGAATTACCTGACCGTGCAGCGGCAGGCGTTACGCGAGCCGGCGGTCGCGGTGATGCCGGCGCGCGCGTCGTTCGAGCGCATGGGGATCCTTCCGCGGATCAGCACGCAGGGGGGCGTGGCGGTGGCGGTGGCGGCGCAGGCGCGTGCGACGGCATTCGATTTCGGCTTCACGGAGGGCCGCATCCGCCTGTCCACCACCTCGGAACACATCACCAGCCGCGCGGTGAACGTGCGTTTCGCGTTCGCCGAGAACGAGCTCGGGCTGATGGAGTGGAACCTGCGGCCGGTGGTCTTCGCACCGGGCGAGACCGAGGTGACGACGCCGGAGGTGCACAACTTCCGGTATGCGATGGTGTTCGGGAGGGGGGTGGGGGTGGAGGTGGTGAAGTGAAGGCGGGCTGTGAGGGGGAGCTGTTGAGCCACTGAGCTGTTGAGCTGTTGAGCCGTTGAGGCATATGAGGACGCTCATCTCTTCCCGGCGAGCACGAACGTGCTCGACGCCAGCTTCGACGAGTCGCGGTGATGGCGCAGCGCGAGATCGGGCAGGCGCAGCACGTTGCCCGCGAAGCGGATGGCTCGCTCCAGCACACGAGCCGGGATCCGGCCCGGAACGAACTCGCGCGCGTAGTTCGCCGCGAGATCCACCAGCGCGAACGTCGGGCCGACGCACGTCCCCGCGTCGATGACCGAAAATCCGGCGCGCTCGAAGAGCCGCGTGTGACCGCGCAGCGTGAAGTTCTGGTAGTGGTCGGGATAGGCGTGATACGGCTGCAGGAACGGCGTCGCGGCGAAGACGATCCCGCCGGGCTGCAGCACGCGAAACATCTCCCGCACCGCATCCTCGGGAAACTCGAGATGCTCGAGCACGGCCTCGCAGTGGATGCCGGAGACGGTGCCATCCGCGAACGGCAGCGAATACGCCGTGCCGATGAGATCGACGCCGCGTGCGCAGACGATGTTGAGATTGGTGAGGCGGGGATGGATGCGTCGCGGCCCGCCACCCACGGAGAGCAGCAGACCGCGTCGCTCGATCAGTTTCCCGAACGCCGCATGGGCCGCGTTCGAGCGCAGGTCCTCAATAAATGACCTTCCTGATGAAGTAGTCCTGCTGCAGGATCGTACGTTTGTCGAGCGCTTCCGCGTCCTCGCGCGACATCTGAAAACGTCCCGCGGCGCCACCGGTGGTCGTCTTCATGAACAGCTCGACCATCTCGATCTGCGCGCCTTCGACGCCCGCGTTGCGCACCATCAGGAACGAAGTCGCCGAGATCGCGTTGAACACGCGCTCCTCGGTATCGACCGTCAGCTCGGCGCGGATGCCGCGCGCGCTGGTGCCCACGACCTTGTGCTCGAAGATGCCCACGTTTTCGTACGCGCGCTGGAATTTGTCGATGACCTGTGCGGACATGGTCCCCGTGCCGTTCGCGATCGGCGGCGGCGCGGACTGCGAGACCGCGGGAGTGGCGGGCTGCGTGCCCTGCTGCGGGCGCTGGCGGAGCTTGATCTGCGAGCCGAGGGAGGGCTGCGCTTTCGGCTGGGCCTTCGGGAGGTTCGCGTTGAGGTCGAGGATGTTGGCGTTGGCCATGCCGACCTTCGTCATCTGCTCCGACCTGGCGACGTCGATCAGCGCCGGATCGAGCTGCAGCGACTGACCGTTCTCGAGTTGCACGATGGCCTTGCCGTTGACGACCGTCCACTTCTGCTTGGCGGCGTACTTGGTGCCGTCCTTGAGCACGACGATGTACGCGGCGAACGACGGGGCGGCGCAGAGCGTCGCGAGAGCAAGGATGGTCAGCGCTTTCTTCATGGTTGTCTCCGGAATCTGCCGCCTGAGGTGCTCGATTATACTGACGCACCGCACAACGCCGTGCGCGATTGCCGCGATTCCGCGGCGCCCACGGCGGCGGTCCACAGGAGAAATCGATGCTCATCGTCATGGAGGCCGGCGCGCGGCCGGAGCACGTCGAAGCCGTCGTTCGCCAGATCGAACGCGCGGGCTTCCGTGCCCACCCGATCCCCGGCGCCTTCCGCACAGCCATCGGCGTCACCGGACAGGGTGGCAAGGCCGATCTGCAGATCCTCGAGAACTTTCCCGGCGTCAAGGAAGTCATCCCCGTCTCGCACGCGTACAAGCTCGTCGGCCGTGAAGCCAAGCCCGACGACTCGGTCATCAGCGTCGGCGGCGTCGACGTCGGCGGCAGGGGAGTGGTCGTCGTCGGCGGACCGTGCGCCGTCGAGTCGCTCGACCAGACCCGCACCATCGCCGAGCGCATCAAGCGCGCCGGCGGCCAGCTCTTCCGCGGCGGCGCGTACAAGCCGCGCACCTCGCCGTACTCGTTCCAGGGCCTCGGCGAAAAAGCGCTCGAGATCCTCGCCCGCGTGCGCGAGGAGTTCGACCTGCCGATCGTGACCGAGGCCATCGATCATGAATCCGTGCAGCTCGTGGAGCAGTACGCGGACTGCATCCAGATCGGCGCGCGCAACATGCAGAACTTTGCGCTGCTCAAGAGTGCGGGCCGCGCCCGCAAGCCGGTGCTGCTCAAGCGCGGCATGGCCGCGACGCTCGAAGAGCTCTTCCTCTCGGCCGAGTACATCATGAACGAGGGGAACTACAACGTGATCCTCTGCGAGCGCGGCGTACGCACGTTCGCCGACCACACGCGCAACACGCTCGACCTCTCCGTCGTCCCCGCGGTCAAGCGCATCAGCCACCTCCCGATCCTCGTCGACCCGAGCCACGGCACCGGCAAGCGCAACAAAGTCCTGCCGATGTCGCGTGCCTCGATCGCCGCCGGTGCGGACGGTGTGCTCATCGAAGTTCACCACAAACCGGAAGAGGCGCTGAGCGACGGCCCGCAGGCGCTCCTGCCGGAAGCGTTCGAGGAAGTCGTGCGGCAGGTGGATGCGATCGCGCAGGTGCTCGGACGCACGCTGCAACCGGCCTTGGCGGCGCGGTGAAAGGAAGCCCGGCTGTAGAGCTGTAGAGTTCTAGAGGAGACGGTGGCAACTCCTGAGCACTGCCCCCTCTACAGCTTGATAGCTCTACAGCTCTATAGCTCCTCTCACGGGAGGCGCTGATACACTCCGCGCCCTCTCATGCGCCGCACCAAAATCCTCGCCACCCTCGGCCCCGCCTCCTCCAGCGAGGAGATGATCTACCGTCTCCTCACGTCCGGCGTCGACGCGTTTCGTCTCAACTTCTCGCACGGCAAGCACGAGGACCACGCCAGGTCCGTTCGCATCATTCGCGACGTGGCCACGGAGCTCGGCCGCTACGTGCCCATCGTTGCGGACATCCAGGGGCCGAAGCTCCGCATCGGCGAGGTCGAGGGCGTGCAGTACCTCGAGTCGGGGCAGCCCTTCGTCATCTGGACCGAGCCCCGCGTCGGCAACGCCCGCGAAGTCTCGACGCCATTCACACCGCTTCCGGACGAAGTCCAGATCGGGCAGCGCATCCTCATCAATGACGGACTCGTGGAGCTCGTCGTCACGTCCGTCGACGACAAACGCGTCTCGACGCGCGTCATCCACGGCGGGCCGATCTCCTCGAAGAAGGGGATGAACTTCCCCGACTCCGAGCTCACCATCCCTGCCATCACCGACAAGGACAAGCTCGACGTGCGCTTCGCCGTCGCGCAGCAGCTCGACTACATCGCCGCGTCGTTCGTGCGTCGCAAGAGCGACATCGTCGACCTGCGCGAGCTCCTCCACGAAGCGGGCGGTGACGACGTGCATGTCATCGCGAAGCTGGAAAAGCCGCAGGCCATCGACAACCTCGACGAGATCCTCGAAGTCTCCGACGGCGTGATGGTCGCCCGCGGCGACCTCGGCGTAGAGCTGCCGCCCGAGGCCGTCCCCATCATCCAGAAGAAGATCCTCGCACGGGCGAGCCGGTGGGGGAGGTTCGCCATCACCGCGACGCAGATGCTCGAGTCGATGACCACGAACTCGCGTCCCACGCGCGCCGAAGCGTCGGACGTCGCGAACGCGATCCTCGACGGCTCCGACGCGGTCATGCTCTCCGCCGAGACCGCGTCCGGCAAATACCCGGTCGAAGCGGTGCAGATGATGGCCCGCATCGTTTTCGCGGCCGAGGCGAACCGCCAGCATGTCGCGACGCCATGGGAGCGCGAGCCGTTCCGCAAGAGCGCGGAGACCGACGAGTTCACCGACGCCCTCGCCGGCGCCGCGAACTATGCCGCCGAACAGCTCCAGGCCAAGTACATCGTCGTCTTCACCCAGACCGGTTTCGCGGCCCGGCTGATGTCGAAGTTCCGCCCCGAGGTCCCGATCATCGCGCTGACGCCGTCGAGCTGGGTGGCGCGGCGGATGAACCTGCTGTGGGGCGTCCAGCCGTTCGTCCTCAAAGATACCGGCGATTTTCACGAACAGATCGTCGATCGCGTGGACGATTACCTCCTGGCCAAGGACATCGTCCGCCCCGGAGACCGCCTCGTCATCCTGATGGGGTCGCCGATCTACCAGCGGGCAAAGACGAACCTGCTTCGGGTGCACCGGGTCCGCGAGTGAGTGTCGTTTCCGTCACGTCCTGTTGCTCGTCCCGAAAGCGGGTGTAACATCCGCATGGCATTCCGACCGGCGCGTCGCCGGAGAGGGAATGTGAAGTGGCGGGGCGCGGCGTTCCCATTACAGGTTTTCTGTACGACACCGAAGGGAGGAGGTACATGCGCCGGATCCAAGCAATTGCAACTGCAGTAATCCTCCTCGCGGCTGCTGCGCCTTCCCGCGCCGCCGAGGCGCCGCTCACCGGCGCCCTGCAGGTCCTCGGCACCGTCACCAACGCCGCGCGTCCCGTCTCGCACGCGCTCGTCATCGCCCTCAATCTCCAGGACCTCGCCACCGTCCAGGCCTGGACCAACGGCGACGGCACGTTCAAGCTGCCGAATCTCCGCTCCGGCATCTATAAAGTGATCGCGGTGAAGCAGGGCTTCGCCCCCGCCATCACCACGGTCGTTCCCACACGCGACAGTCATCGCCTCGTCCTCCGCCTCGAAGCCGAAAAGGCGGTCAAGCGGAAAAACGCCAATCAGGAAATCTGGGAGCTGCGTGCTTCCCTCCCTCCGGACGTCCTGCGCGAGCTCGAGTTCGCGATGGCGCCGGTCGAGCTGGCTTCGTACGAGATCCCGCGCTTCCGCGGCGAGATGCTCTCGCTGACCGGCGTCACCAACCAGCCCGCCAATCCCGCCTACGCCCAGACCGCCCTCGGCGTGCAGGGCCGGATCGGCGAGACGTGGCAAGTCGGCATCCGCGGCAACCTCCAGCGATTCGAGGATCCGAACGACGAGATTCGCTTCGGTGGATCGCCGGTCGCGGAGTCGAGCGTCATGTCGATGGAGCTGCGCTCCTCGCCGACGCAGTCGTACCGCGTCGCGTCGACCAAGAGCTCGTTCGTCTACGCCACCGGCGAGGAGACGGCGCGTCAGGCCGACGTCCGCGCGCACAATTTCGAGTGGCAGCAGGGCGATGCCCACGTGCAGGTGCGCTACTTCGCGCAGGACAACCTGTTCCGCGGCACGGCCGCCAATGAATCGAACCTGATCGAAGTCGCCGGCAGCGTCCCCGTGTTGCAGACGCGCCGCAACGACCTCGGCATCGCCATCCGCGTGACGCAGGAAAGCGTCGCCACGCATGACAACGCGTTGCGCATCGCCGACGTCTCCGCGAACGGCTCACTGCATCTCGTGCCGTCGTTCGTGCTGCATTACGGCATGGCCAGCCGCATCGGCGTCGACGGGCAGGAGTGGGCACCGCGCACGGGTGCGGAGTGGAAGCTGACGGAGAACACGTCCATCGTCGGCTCGATGCTCTACAAAGTCGTCGACCGCGATCCGAGCCGCATCGCCAATCCCAGCCTCGTCTTCCTCTCCGAGGACACACGGGTGCTGCCGCGGTATGCGTATACGTTCGGGTTCGTGAGTGGGAAGGACGAGGCGAATCGCTTCTCCGCGATCGCCACGATCTCCGCGATCGACGATCCGCTGCGCGTCGTTTTCGCCGACGAAGCGAATCAGTTCTGGGATGGCCTGTACGTCGAATCGGGTGATGTGCGTCGCGATCTCCGCATCGCGTATCGCCGCCAGTTCGGACAGTATCTCGCCATCGACGTCTCGACCGCCGCCGGGACGGCCACACAGCGGCATCCGGCCCTCGGCGAGCGGGAGAAGGTCTACATCTCCGGCGATCTGCAGTCGACGTTCTCGCCGACGCGCACGTCGCTGGCGGTGTCCTACCGCGAGATCCAGCAGCCGGGTGAGCTGACCGAAGAGGACTACCAGAGCGAGCGCCTGCATCTGCGCATGGCCCAGTCGCTCTATCTGCCCGTCGACATCAAGCTGCTCCTCGGCCTCGAGCTCGCGCGCGCCGCGAACTCGCCGTATCTCGTCGACGCGCTGACGGCAGGCGAGGGCCACTCGAAGAAGTACATCGGCGGCCTCGCGGTGAACTTCTGAAGCGTCCCACACGCGAGGAGCTCCTCGCGGCGCAAAACAAGACACTTCCAGACGTCATCGCACCGCATCTCGACGTTCTCTTCTGCGGCATCAATCCCGGCCTCTACACCGCCGCCGTGCAGCAGCACTTCGGACGCCCCGGCAACCGCTTCTGGCCGACCCTGCATCGCGCGGGATTCACGCCGCGGCTCTTCCATCCCTCCGAACAGCACGAGTTGCTCGAGCTCGGCCTCGGCATCACGAACGTCGTCGCGCGTGCGACCGCTGCCGCGGACGAGCTGACGGCCGACGAGCTTCGCGAAGGCGGGAAGCTCCTCGCGCGCAAAGTGAAGCGCTACAAACCGCGGTTTCTGGCGATCGTCGGCATCGGCGCATACCGCACGGCGTTCGAGCGGCCGAAAGCGAAGATGGGATTGCAGCCGGAAACGATCGGGGAGACGAAGGTGTGGGTTCTGCCAAACCCTTCGGGCCTCAACGCGAACTATCAGCCGGCGCAGCTCGTGGAGCTGTTCGGCGCACTGCGGAGCGCTGCCGTTCGCGGCGCCTGACGCGGCGTCGCCTTCGCGCCGCTACTCCAGCTTCAAAAACACCACCCCGTCGAGAATGCACGTCTTGCTTCCCGTGACCATCTCGCCGCCCACCTCGTAGTACCCCTCCGCGGAGCGCGGCAGGTTTGGATACCCGCCCGTGAGCCGCCCTTCGGTGATCTCCTCGAACGAGATTCTCTGCGTCCGGAGGCTGCTGCCTGCACCTGGCTGCGGGTCGTGAATCAGCAGGTCGTCATCGACATAGCCGACCACCGTCACCCAATGCCCACCGCTGCGGCGATAGTCGCCGGTGTCCTCGTCGTACGTGTACCAGCCGACGTTCAGCCACACCGCGCTCTGCTCATCCGCGATCGACGCTTTGACGTCGTCGAGGTCCGGATGCTCGCTGTAGTGATACTCCTCGGGCACCGGACGCCACCCTTCGAACGAGAGCTCTTCGATCGTGTATCCGTTCTCCGTGACGTACGTCTCGACGCCTGCCAGCACCTGTTCGACGTCCGTCCCTCTCGTCGGAGACGTGTTCATGTAGTTGCGGCCGGACAGGGTACGGATCATGGCGATCTGCGCGCGCTTCGTATTTCCCTCGGGCCGCAGATCGTCATACCCGTTTGCCGCGAGCCACATCAGCGAATTCGACACCGCCGTCGGCGCGCAGAACTGCGAGCCGCCTTTGGCGAAGCCGGCTTCACGGTCCGTCTGCAGAAAATCGGGAGTCTGCGCCACCTTCGCGCGGTGGGAGTCGGCACTCAGGGCAGTTGCGGAGAAGGTGAGGAGGAGGGCAGCCGTCGCAATGCGCATGATGAAGGTGGGTGCGGGCAGGACGCCCGCACCCGGATGGAGTCTTACTCGAACTCGAGGGCGACTTCTTCTTCGCAGAAGTCGAACTGCTGCGCCTCGGACTCTTCGCCGTTCGCGAAGACGGCCTTGAAGTACTGCTCGCAGCTCTCACCATTGGTCGACTGGTCCCACACGAGCGTGACCGTCTTGCCCGGCTGGATGCCGCTGCCGATGTTGAAGAAGCCGTACTCCTCGCCGTCCTCGGAGACGAGGATCTTCGTGATCTTCGTGTCCGTGTTATTCGTGACCTTGAACTTGTACTCGTCGGCGAACGCGGTGACGCTCACGAGCAGGGCGGCAGCAACGACAAACATTCTGGCTTTCATCTTTTCTCTTCTCCTGTGTATGGATAATTCACCTGTCGCGGCACGGGCGCCGGGGCAGATCTCGGAAACAATGGGACTCAATCCTCCGCTACGACGATCACGCGGTCTTCCGCGCCGAACGTGACGTTCGTGCTCTTCGGCGGATTCACGCGCACGCCGTGACCGTTCTCGCTGGCGAGGCGATAGCCGAGGGCGACCTCGCCGCGGCGCCGCGCCGCTTCGACCAGATGCCAGTACGACATCGGCTTGCCGGTCACGACGTAATCAGAGACGGGACGCAGATAGATCTCCGAGCCGTCCGAATCGAACACGTCGTCGAATACGGCGCGAAGATCGCGATTCTCGGTCACCTGCGCGACGAGGAGACTGGTCAGGTTCTCGCTGACGATGAAGTCGTCCGCCTGCGTCACCTCGGCCAGCTCGCGGTTGCGCACGTCGAGCATCTCGCTGACGATCGAGTAGCGGTTCGTGCCCGCCTTCGCCTCGATGTCGCGCAGATGCAGCAGCGTGACGAGCGTCTTCGCGTCCGCCTTCTGCACCGGCAGGTCGTCGGCGTAGCAGAGCACGATGATGTGCTCGTACTGTTCGGGGTTCACGCTCTCGATCGTGGTGCGGTCGGACGAATCGCCGCGGCGGAAGTCGAGCTCCTGCCGCGACAGCATCGGACGCAGCGCGTCGATGTCGTCCCCGATGCTCGCCGAGTCCCCGACCACCGTGATCAGCGATCCCGGTGCGACGTAGTTGTCGAGCTCGCGAATGATGATCGGTGCACGCGAGCTCCAGCCGAGGAGCAGCGTTTTTTCAGGAACCGGCGTCGATTCGCGCTTCGCCACCATCAGCGAGGTGTCGAGTGTCGGATTCTGCTTCGTGACCTGGATGGTCGCGGCGTCGGCGGCGATGACGATTGCCTGGTCACCCGCGGCGAAGCGGCGGTCCATCGGCGGGTTGAGCTGCACGATGCCGTCCGCGGTCTTCACGCCGATGAGCGTCGACGACTCGAACGCGAAGAGCGCGTCGGCGAACGAGAGGTTGTCGAGCGCGGCGTCGCGTTTGAAGTAAATCTCGTCGCCGCCGTAATCGAGCAGTTCCGTGTACACCGTCGAGAGACCGGTCTGTCGGCACGTCTGCGCGACCACGCGCGCGATCGTTTCGCCGGTCTCGATGAGCTGCGCTTCGTCGCGGCCGACCAGACGCGCGGGCTCCATGTTCTTGCGCTCGCGGATCTCCGCGACGATGTGGAACTTCTCTTCGCGCCGTTCCGGATGGTTCGTCACGGCGAGGATGGTCTTGATCACTTCCGCGTCGGGATCGTCACCGTCCGGCGAGAGCACGACGATGGCGCGCGCCGCGTTGAAGTTGACGATCTTCAGGTCGCCCAGGTCGATCGGATTGCCGCGGCGGCAGACGATGCGCGTGGACTTCGTGTCCGGGATGCGCTCGCGCACTTCGTCGTCCATCGACACCTTATCGCGATCCGCCATCACCACGATGACGTTGCGCTTGCGATGCTCGTTGCCGAGGATCAGCTCGCCGACGATCGCGAAGATGCGGTCGTTCCAGCCGAGGATGACGATGTGGTCCGTCTCGGCGACGAGCGAGCGGCCCTTGCGGAGCTCCTCGATCTGGTTGCCGACGCCGTTCGAGATGAGACCGATGAGCGTGCCGACGATGAACACGCCGCCGAGGGTCACGACGAGCATCATCAGGAGATAGGGGACGGGGCCCGTGTCGCCGCCCATCGTGCCGGCGTCGAGGGTGCGCATGAGGTTGTGCCACATGAGCGCCGGGAACGAGAGCTTGGCGCCGCCTTCCGCCGGCGGTGCTGCGCCGAGGATGGAAAGGATGATGGACGCCGCAGCCAGGAAGACGATCGTGACGATCGCCAGCCACGCGATGAGCGCTGGGGTACCTCGGGACAAAGTATTGTCGAACGCGTAGCGAAGCCGCTGGCGAAGCGTGAACGTTTTCACTTGGACCTCTCTCAAAAATTGGACCGGCGCTCACAGTAACAGAAATCCTGCGTTTGAAAATGGTCAGTTCTCACCTGCGGCTATGATTCATGGATGAGGACATTCATTGCTGCCCTTTTTTTGACGCTCGCGGCCTCGCCGGCCTTCTCCCAGGAATCGGAGATCGTCGCCGACCGCCCCGGTCTCGCCGACGGTTCAGTGACGGTGGGAAGGGGAGTGGCGCAACTCGAAGCAGGTGTCACTCGGGAGGGGGATGAGGAATTACTGACAATCCCGCTTCTGCTGCGCTACGGTCTGACCGATCGCATCGAGCTGCGTCTCGAGAGTGACACCTTCGGCATCTCCGAGGACGACAACGACATCGCCCCGGTCGCGCTCGGCTTCAAATGGCGCTTCCGCGACGGCGACGTTCCGCTGTCCATCATCGCCAACGTCCAGCCGCCCTCCGGCGGCGGCATTCTGCGCACGTCGGAGTTCGAGACCGAAGCGCGCCTCGTCAGCGACATCGCCCTCGCCAACGATTTCTCCCTCACCCCGAACGTCGGTGTCCATTTCGTCGAAGGCGGTGAGGCGACCGCGGTCTTCGCCGCATCGCTCGAACACCCCCTCGGCCCCCTCGGCGCTTTCATCGATTTCGAATCGCGCATCGCCGACGGCGACACGTCCATGATCATCGACGGCGGTTTTGCCTGGGTCGTGCGGCCGGACACGCAGTTGGATCTCTCCGCCGGCGTGGACGTGACGGGCGACCAATATCCCGACTGGTTCATCGGCGTCGGCTACAGTCGCCGCTTCTGACGTGCGCGGTGCACGTGGAATGTGGCGACGGTGCATCGCGGGCGTACACCTCGAACAGTCGTCGATGAGGACTCGGATCGCCGCCGCGCTGTTCTTCCTCCTCGCGCTATCGAGTGGTTGTAGCCGCGCGGGGGCGGACCCGCAAGACGGCGGCGTGCATGCGTCTGAAACGGCGCAAGCCGAGAAAAAGCAGACGTCCGCTGCGAAGAGCTGGCGGAGTGCGCTCTACCCGAAGAATTGGACTCCCGGCTTCACGATCGATGGCGCCGAGGTGCCGGCGGAGCAGCGCCGGATGCTGCACGACTTTTCTTACGCTGGGTATCACCGTGGCGAGAAACCGATCCCGGCGAACCCTCCCGGCAAGGTCTACGACATTACGCGTTTTGGTGCGAAGCCGGACGATCAGCTCGACGACACGGCGGCCATTCAAAACGCGATTGACGCCGCTGGAAAGGCTGGCGGCGGCATCGTCACGGTGCCCCGCGGTGAGTATCGGATCCAGCCTCCCTCCGCATCCGCCGATTCCGCACTGTGGATCAGGCATTCGGGCGTGGTGCTGCGCGGAACGGTCGAAGGCGGAAAACTCGTTTCGAGGCTCCTCAACACCTCGGCGCAAATGCGTAGCAAGCAGGTAGTCAGGGTGTATCCGCCGGCGGGAGGCACCTGGTCCGATGACGCCGGTCAGACCAGCGTCAAACTTCGCGAAGACCTCCTTTTACCCACCAGTGTCCTGCCCGTCGAACAGACGGCTCATTTCCAGGTGGGCGATTGGATCGTCGTGGGCGCTTCGACGACGGAGGCGTTCATTCGCGAACACGGAATGCTGACGGAACGATACGGCTGGAAACCCGATGACCCGCGAGGCCCGAGGTTTTGCCGGCAGATCACTGCCGTCAATGCGGTGGCGCGGACCATCTCGATCGACATCCCTACGCGCTACCCGCTGAAAATCCGCGACCAAGCCCGCCTTTACAAGATTCCTCCTCCCATCCAGGAAGTGGGGATCGAGAACCTCAGGATGGCGATGCTCGAAAACACAAAGGCGGGCTGGGATGACCACGATTACGAAAAGCCCGGCACCGGCGCTCATGAGGTGCATGGTTCGAGTCTGATCGTAATGGAGCATGCGGCGAACTGCTGGGTGCGGCGCGTTGAAACCTATCAACCTGGCAATACAACGACGAACTCTTCGAATCCGGCCGGGAACTACCACGTTTTGTCCTACGGCATCCGCACACCGTTCTCGCGCGGAATCACCGTGGCCGACTGCGTCATTTCCAATCCCCAGTATCGCGGCGAGGGCGGCAACGGGTACGCCTATGTGCTCGAAGGAAGCGACAGCCTGTTCGTGAACAGTATCGCGAACAACTCTCGCCACGCGTTCTCCCACAAAGGCATGGGTGTCACTGGGAATGTCATCTGGCGTTGCACCTCGAACACCGCCCGCTTGGCGACCGATTTTCACATGTGGCTGTCGGCGGCGAACCTGATCGATAACATGACGCTCGATCAGGATTCGATCAGCGCCGCGGTTCGTCCCTGGGGAGGGAAGCCGTCGCACGGCATCACGACGTCGCGATCCGTCCTGTGGAACACCCATGGCGTGGCTTACCAGCGGGACAGACCGTTCATCGTCAATTCCAGGCAGTGGGGACATGGGTATGTGATTGGTACCCGCGGCCCGGCTCGCGTCGTCCAGGTGACACCCACCATGGTCCACGACGTCGAAACCGGCGTGACCGATGTCAACGGCACGATCCAGCCCGATTGGGTGGAAGGGGCACCACGCACCGATGGCGTCGATGACGGACGTTCAGGTGACACGCTCGAACCTGCGTCACTGTACGCGGATCAGTTGGAACGGCGGCTCCGTACGTTGAGAGGACGGAAGTAACGCCGGCATGCGCATGCCGGCGAGACACATTACAGAAACGCGCGGAAGAAGGCTTGAGCAAAGGCCGATTGTTGCACCTGCGCCGAATCGAGCGGGTTATCCCACCAGATGCCTTCGCTGTTGGCGAGGACGATGAACGTCAGATCCTCGTCGGGGACCTTGAGGTACAGCGCTGAGTACGCGTCATCCCACCACCCGGAATGCCAGCGGATCTCGTGACCTTCGTACTGCTGCGCGAACCAGCCAACGCTATAGGCCAGCGATTCCCCGGCAGGCGAGCGCATGGGCCTCATCATGGCGTCGTACGAAGGAGGCGAGAGGAGCGTGCCTCGCTCGAGTGCGGCATCGAACCGGGCGAGGTCGAGCACTGTAGAAACGATTCCTCCCGCGGCGCCGTCTCCCTGCGGCGACGGCCTGGGTGAACGTACAACGGCGCCCGTGCTGTCCACGTGGTATGGGAGCGCGATTGTTTCGGCCAGATCCGTCCGTAATGGCAGGTCGCGGTGCCTGCGTGCGGAGTGCGTCATCCCCGCGGCACGGAAGACGTAATGCGCCACGAGATCAGAGAACGAAGAGCCCGTGGCTTGCATGATGGGGCGGGAGGCCCACGAGAACAGCACTGGATTGTAGGTGAATCGTGCCCCCGGCTGACCGGTCGCGGTATGTGTCAGTAGGTGGCGTAATGTATGGACCGGCGGATCGCAGGTCAGGCCTTTGGCAAAGAGTGTTGGCTGCTCGCGGAATTCACTGCAGAACGCTGCCCATTCACTGTAATCGGCGATTGGACGGTCCAGATCGAGCCGCCCTTCCTCGACGAGGCGAAATGCGACGACCGCGGAGATCGGCTTGGTGACCGAGGCGATGTCGTAGGGCGTCTCGGGCGTCGCGGGAATCCGCCGCTCCAGATCGGCATATCCGAATCCGCGGGCGAAGATGACCTCACCGTCTCTGACCACTGCGACCGACAGCCCCGGAATCTGCGCGGCGATCCGCAGTGAGTCGATGGTCTGCGCAAACTCCGACAGTTCGAGCGCCGGCTTCGTCGAAGGTTGCCGGTCGGGCGCCTGTGTGCAGGAGGCGAGGAGAAGGAAGGCGATGCCGGTGATTGTGGATGATCTCAAGGAACCCTCACAGCCAGTCGTGTCGGCGAGACACCTCGTCTACGGGCGGGCTACAGGGAAGTTTCACGACAGGCGACGGGCCGGGCAAGCGCCGGCGTGAGAGAGCGGAGACCGCGCGCTTGTTCGGTTGAACATGCCGCGCGCGTACGTGGGCGCACGTGCGACCGCAATCGTCCGCCCGACCTACCTACTTCGTGGGTGCGAACTGCAGGACCGCTTCGTTCAAGCCGGGACGTGCGACGATCTTCACCGGCGCGTCAGGTCCAAGACCTGCCAGGGCGGCGCGGACTTCGCCGGCCGATCCGGCAGGCCACATCTCATACGCACCGAGCGGCATCTGCCGCAATACGATGCGTCCGTCGGCGCCCGAAACCGGGATCGCGCCCTGCTGACGTGCCAGCGCCTGCTGCACCTCGAAAGGTACGACGATGCCGTTGTAGCGCAGCACTACCCAGACGTCAGGAATTGGTTGCTGCGCCGTCGTTCGCGACGTCACGACGATCATCGAGGCTGCGTGCGGTACGGTGATCGTGTTCCTGCCGGCGCGCACCGTGCCGATGGCAAACGAGCCGTCGCGCGGGACGACGTAGACATTGCGCGACTCGCCCGGAGGAAGGGGAATTGCGAGCTCGCCGTCAGGCCCTGTCTGTCGCTCTCCGGTGAGCGTGTGGCCGGCAAAATCGAGCACTGTTGCGCCTGCGACCGCCTGGCCGGCGCTATCGCGCACGATCAGTTGCGCGACGGCGGCGGGTGCAAGTTCCAGGGTCAGCTCGTGCGTCTGCTCGCTTTCCAGAAATTGGTACCGGACACTGTCGTGCTGGTAGCCATCGGCAGCGGCAGACACCGTGTGATCCCCGGGAACGGCACTGGTGAATCGAAATCGTCCTGCTGTGTCGCTCCGCAGGACCGCGCTATACGAATACTGGCCTCTGACCTGGAGCGCCACGTTCGCTTCCTTCACGCCCGCACCTGACGACGCGTCGACGATCCGTCCATGGATTTCGCGCGTCGACACGCGAATCGTCCACTCCGCGTCGTCTTCTGCATTGAACGTGCGTGCCTCACGAAAAGGGACGGTCAGGGTCGGCTCGGCAGCGACAGTCGCGGACAACGAACCGAGTTGCCACAACTCCAGGCGCACCCTCCCGTCCTCGTCACCGCGGAACGCCTCCCGCCACAGACCCTCCAGACTGAACAACTCGACACGGGCGTCCTCGAGCGGGCCCTCACCGTACAGCGTCTGAACGCTGAGAGTCCTTGCCCGCAATGGAACAACGACCTTTTTCGCTTCACCGGCGGCAATTGTGAATTTGATGCCGTATCGCTGATGGGATTGGGGCCCACGCGCCACGAGCACGTAAGCACCGGATGCAACGCCGTCGAACGATGCCGTGGATTCGGCGCCATTGAGCGATCTCGTCGCCAGAGGGGCTTCGTCCCGAACGTCATAGCGTCTTTTGTACAGTTCCAGCTTGACCGGCACGTCAATGCCCGTGCGCTCGAGCGCGACGTCGATGGTTGATCCCGCATGTAATGCAATTTCGAGCAGATCCGCGTCGACGCGAGCACGCGGGATCGAGACGGTTGCCGTGCCGAATCCGGCTGCAGTGATCGCAACCGCGTCCGGCCACTGTTCCGGATCGAGATCGAACGCAAGCCGCCCGGTGCCGTCGGCCACGGCCAGAACTTCGCCCGATGGCAGCGCGGCGGTGGCCCCGGGAACCGGGTCGCCCTTTTTCGTGGTGACATGAGCGGTCATGTGGGGGCGCGGGTACAGCTTTACGGCTCGATCGACCGGTGCGTTCACGACCGTGAAATCGGTGTTCGCCAGCCGATGACGAGCGCTTTCCGTCCGCAGTGAATAAGAGCCGGGGTCGAGTCGCAGGACGATCGGCTCTTTCGCCTGCGCCGCGCTCAGGGGAACGCGCCAGACACTTTCCCCGCGGCGAATCGTGAGGTTTACGGGCGCGGGCCAGCGCGATGAGTCGGTAGAAATGAGACGAAGGCGCACGGGCTGCGTAGCGCTGGCGCGATCGGAACGCGGTGGAATGATTCCGAGCACGATCTGGCCCGACGGACGGATCCAGCGGAACGTTCGCACCCGGTCGGCAGGCTCGATGAACGCCGGCGAAGCGTTGGCGTCGATACACGGCGACGCGTCGACGCACAGCACTCCGGCCGTTTGCGCAGAGCTGGACAGCGCGAGGTAAAGAAACGGTGCGATCGCCGTTCGGAGAAGGTGCCGCACGGTCATCCTCGGGATGGCGCGATGTGGTGCGGAACCTCGGCCGCCGGCGCGGTTGCCGTTCCGATTTGTCCAACACGTGAGCCAGCTACCGCAGTCAGCGCTCCGGCACTGGAAATTGATCCACGGCGATTCCTCTCGATCGATGTGCAACGCATACGCGTCAATCTGGACATAATTCACGCCGGTCCGCGGGGTGAAAACCGCGATATCCGTCACTCTCCAGGGTAAGAGGGCGCCCCCCTCAAATTTCACGCGTCCGCCCGACAGGGCCGGACAGAGGAGGACATGCAATGCGTCGTGCTCTTGGTGTGGCCGTGCTCTCTCTATTCGTCGTTTCCACGCTCTCCGCTGCCGAGGTTCGTGGGATCAGGGAGTCCCCGGGGTCGAAGATCGTCCGGAAGGTGAAGACGATCATTCGAAGCCTGGGCGACGCGCTCATCAGCCCGCGCCCATAGGCGCCATAGGCGGTGGTTCCGCAAAATCTCGCTCCGGTTCGCACCGGAGCGAGAGGACATAATCGTGGACCTCATTTGCGAAACGCGGGGATGCACGCTCGCTTGCGATCGCCTCGGTGAGGTAGCCCAATGCTGTAATTGCGCGCGCATTCAGAGAGGCGGCGAGGAACTCGCTCATGATGGTCCTGGCGAGTGATTCGGCTTGTTCGTTGCGTTGCAGCGCAAGAAGGACTTCGACCATCTGCAGACCGCACAGGCCCGCTTCTTCCGCAAGGGAATGCTTGAGGTACTGGTGGCGGACGGTGCGAAAAATCGCGAGTGCGCCGAGAAAGTCTCCGCGGCGGAGGCACAGCGTGCCCTTGCCGTGATGCGGTCGCACGGCGTCCACCGGCTGGCCGAGCTCCTCGTGGATGCGGATCGCTTCGTTCAGGTTGTTTTCGGCGATGTCGAAGTCGTTCAAGTGAATCGAGCAAAGGCCGATCGCCTGATGGAGTGCGGCAAGAGTCGCTTTTGGGATTTCCGTGTACGAAACGATGAGGAGCAGGTAGGTCTCCCGCGCTTCGCGGAAATTGCGGAGGCGCTGCAAGACGACACCCTCATAGAACGCGGCGAGGACGAACAAATGGGTGTCACCGTGGTCTTTGAACGTCTGCTTGCAGGCAGCGAGTAGTTCGCAGGCTTCATTGAAGCGGTCCGTCTCGGTGAACGTGATCGCGACATTGAGATGGATGATGGCCCGCTCGTGCTGGCTGACGGCGAATCCGTTGACCTCGCGTTCTGCTTGCGCAAAGTCTTCCAGAGCCTCCGAATGGCGGGCAAGGAAGGAGCGGATTTTTCCGCGATCTTTCCATGCGGTGGCTCGTGTCTGAGCCATGATGACTGGCGGGTAGCTTTCCGCGGGAAGTGCTTTCGCCACTGATAGCGCCAGCTCCGCGATCTCGAGCGCCTGAACCGGATCGCGGGTCATCTGGGCGGTCAGCAGGGCGCCGAGGTGTTCGAGCGCGCCGACATTGAGAAGATCGGGATGCCGGTCGAGCGTGGGCCATGCCGCACGCGGGGTGGTGCGGAGAAGCTGTTCCACGGCGACAGGGGCAACCGCGCGCTCGGCAGCGAGCCGACGCACAGTAGCGTAGAACTCCTGAGCGCGAAGGGTGTTCATCGGGAAACGGCGTACCGCCATGTCACGCTTCCTCTTTGTGGCGGATCGCGGAGGTGAGGGCCCCCGTAAGCCACGCGTTCAGGTTCGATATCCGTCCGCGATGGATGAGGGAGGAGAGGAGAACTTCATGCGCCAGTTCCTCGGCTTCGTCGAGCGGAACGCTGTTGTGGACCGCAAAGTCGACGAGCGCCGGAAAGTGGGCGTCGTAAAGATCCTCGAGGTTCGTGTCGGCAGCTTGCATCGGTGAAATCCCCGTGCGGACACTAACACCAATAGTGATGGAGGTAAATCTGGGACGCAAGAGTGTCTTGATTGGCTGCGCGGGTGAAGCCGTCATCGAAAAACGCATATCAATCGGCAAGGCGACGATGGTTCATTGCGTGTTCGCCGGCAGACGTATGGCACGTGCGAAAGGACAAATATTCGATGGATGTGGCGCGCTGGATGAATGCGTGAGTTGCCCGAGCTGATCCGGCGGTCTGTGCAATGGTAGGATTTCGCCATGGCTTCCGATCGTGCCGCAATCAGTCCGCAGCACCTGCCGTCGATCGCCGACATCGAAGCGTGGCCGGAGTTCACCGCCGAATCGCCCATGCGCATTCTGGTCAGTGGCTGTGTGGCCGGCCTGCTCTGCGGCTATGACGGGACGTCCTACGGTGAATACGAATTGCCACGGCGGATCTTCGCCCGGCCGAATGTCTGTGTCACTTCATTCTGCCCGGAGGATTCGCAGTTCGGGACCCCTCGGGAGCTCTGCAACATCCACGGCGGGACCGGGTTCGACGTACTGGATGGGCGTGCAAGAGTCTTGACGGAGAGTGGAAGCGACTGGACCGACAGGATGATCCGCGCGGCAAACGAGATGTTGCTGCGGGCGCGGCAGAACTCCGTTCATCTGGCGTTGCTCATGGACATTAGTGCAGCGTGCGGCTCGCAGGTCATCTACGACGGCGTAAGGGCGAATCAGAAGTATCAACGCGGCGCCGGCGTCTGCGCAGCGCTCCTGATGCGCAACGGGTATAAGGTCGTGAGTCAGCGGGACGACCGGACGCTTCACACGATCCTCCGGAAACTCGACCATCAACATGCGATCGACAGCGCTGCCGTCGATCATCATGAGCGCGAGTGGTATCGGACGTATTTCGCGGAGACGACATAGGGAATGCTGCTTTCAACGCAGGAGCGCGACCCGGAGCAATTCGCCGTTCCGCGGAGCCTGGTTCTGGCCGGCGGAGTGTTCGGCCGCGCCTTTTGTGTGGCGTCCGTCGTGGCGATCGCGCGGAGCTAGCGAAGTCGAATCGACGGGAGAAAGAACGGAACCCCCTCACGCTGATATCTGGCGTAGGCCTCGCCGTATTGCCGGAGGAGGCGCTGTTCCTCGTGCACGGAACCGATCACGAGGTACGCCGTGGCCACGATGTTGAACGCGAGGCGGCGCGTGGTCATGTGCGGGGTAAACCAGAAGGGCGCGAGCGGCGCGAGATTGAGCGGGTGGCGAACGATGCGGAACGGTCCTCGTATGCGCAACGCTCCGTCCTCGCCGGCTTCCGGCCCCTGCGCGGCGGGCACTGGTGTGGTCGTGTCGAGTCCCGCAAGGGTCATGACGCCGGTCGCACGTGCCGCCGCGGCGGCGAATCCGATTCCGGATGTCTGCAGCAGCCGCATGACGGCGGCGCCGGCGCCGGTCACGTGATAGATCGTGCGTTTGGGCTGACGGCCGATGGCCCACACGAGTGCACCGAACGTGAGGACCGCCTGGCCGTTGTACAGCACCCGATGGATGCGGCGTCCGCATGCGAACCGGGCGGCCACGGCGTCTTTCACCCGGGAGCTCGCCAGGACACTGTGCAGCACGGCAAAAGCCGCCGTCGCCAGTGAGACTTTCATCACGATCCGCATTGGGAGCGAGATAAGCGAGGACCTTGCCTGCGCGCGACGAATGCTATCGCGGACGTACGCTCTTCATTGTGCCGGGCGGTTGCCGGTGACGCTGCCAGAAGCGGAGCGATTGCGTCTGCGGAGGAAACCGGGAGACGCTACAGACGCTTCGCTCCGCCGCATCGAGCGCGGAAACGCCGGGGCGGGGCAGACATGGGGACGGCCGCATGCACGCGCATGCGTCATCCTAGTCGGGGATGACGATGCTGGCCCACGGCATGGAGCGCACGGCGAGGACTTTCGCGTCGAGCGCGTCCTGGGTGGCCTGTGCGCCGAGGATGCGCTGGACGTAGGCAATCTCGGTGGAGACGAGGCTGGAGGAGAGGAGGCGGGTGCCGGCTTTGCGCACGTTGACCTCGGTGACGGCGATTTTCTTCTGTTCGCGAATCTTGGGGGTAGCGGTAGCGCGCATGGAGTCTCCTCGATTTCTAAGAGTGGAGGACACAGTGTGGCGGACTTAGTTCTGCCGGACTGTGATGGAGGAGAATTCCTCGGTGCTACTGAACCTAACGGGGAATCGTCACCGGAAAGTCCCGGGTACGGGAACGAGCCAACCGTCGTCCGGCATCTGTCCCTGCCGCACGGCATCTTCGTAATCCTGAGTGAGCATGCGCACGGCCTGGCGGAGAGCGTCCCCTTCCGTGCGCGCGAGCGGCTCTCGCGCGTGTGCCTCGCGCGCGGGCGCGGTCCTCATCACTGCCGAGAGCTCGAAGCTGTACGGTTCCGCCTCGCGCGCGTCGTAGTAAATGCGCACGGTCACCGGTGTGGGAAGGATCCCGATGCGTACGCGCACCTCGCGCACGAGCACCGCGATTTCCGCAATGGTTGCGGAATACACGCCGGCGAGCAGTTCATCCATGTCTTTCATTTGCTTTATTTTTCCGCCGCGGAATTCGACCACCCTGGTTCAGGTTGGCCTCGGTAACAAGTGATTTGCCAGGTCGTCGGTTGAACTCAGTTTGATCTCCGAAGGCAGCACAGAAAGGAGATTCACAATGAGGAAATCCGGCAACGTCAAGTGGTTCAACGACGCGAAAGGCTTCGGCTTCATCACCGCCCAGGACGGCGAGGACGTGTTCGTTCACTTCTCCGCCATTCAGGCCGGCGGCTTCCGCTCTCTCGCGGAGGGTGCTTTCGTCGAGTTCGACGTGACCCAGGGCCCCAAAGGCCTGCAGGCGTCGAACGTCACCGCGCTGTAATCGGGCAACCCGCCCGTCGCGCGTTACCGAAGGACAGGAGAAATCCTGTCCTTCGTCTTTTGTGGCCATGGTTCGCACCATACGCGGATTCGGTGCCGATGTGCCACGCAAGGGTGGGGAGCCACACCCGGAGCCACACCTCACCGGGGAGGAACTGCGCGATCGCCCGCGCGCTCATGCCTCGAAAAACGGCATCGCCGCGTGCTCCGGTGCGGAGAGATCGGCGATGAGGACGGCGACGCCGAGCTCGCCCTTCCATAAAGCGTTCTTGCGCTGCGACGTCGTGACGGCCGCGGCAGCAGCGTGGTTTGCGAGCTGGCGTGCGCGGCTGAGCCACTCCGTCGCGCCGGTGTGTTTGTAGAGGTTGAGCAGCGCATACGCACGGCCGGCCGTGCCGCAGCAGAGATCGGCTGTGTAGCGCGGCTCGTCCCAACTGCTCCAGGCCGCGAGCTCCGCGAGCTCCCGATATTCGGAATCGCCGAGCAGGCGATGGGCGAGCGTCCAGAGGAAAACGTGTCCCGCCGCGCCATTGCACCAGCCGGACATGACGTCGTGCGCGTGTCCGCCGGCCTGCCGTGGCCAACGCATGCCACGTCCTTGCGCAACGCCAAGAGCGGCGAGCTCTCGTGCGCGCGTTGCGAGCGACAACGGGAGCGGAGCGCCGGAGGCCGCGCACCAGCGCAGCGTGGCGTAGAGGAATCCGCTCCAGCCGTGGGCGATGCCGAGATACTTTTCCTGCGTCCCTTGTGCGATCGGCGGCATCGCGTCGAGCTCCGTCCAGATCGATTGCACGATGCGGTTGCCGAAGCGGCGCAGCTCCGCGGTGAGATCGCCGAAATCAGTGCCGAGGTCGAGGAGCATCGAGGAGGCGAGCAGCGTGCCGGAGCGGCCGAGCGTGAGATCGAGATTCGCACAGTCGCGATTCGACGCGCGCAGGAACGCGGTCAGCGCGGCCCCGTGTCCGTTGAGATCGCCGCGTGCGTGGGCGATCATCGCCGCGGCCGCCCACGCGCCGGCTTCGGTGTGGTATGGCGTGACGTTGCCGAGCGTCTCCTTCGGAAGATCGGCCGCCTCGTTGTACCAGGCCTCGTCGCCGGTGCCGATCAGCGCGAGGGCGCGGCTCTTCCACACATCGGCCACCGCCAGCAACGCGGCGTCGCCGCGGACGGATGCGATGCGCAACAGACCGGCGGCCGCACCGGCAGCGCCGTAATTGATCGACGCTGTCGGTGCGATCGGGTAGCGCTCGGTGTACATCGCGCCGCCGCGCGAGAAGTCTTCCACGAGGTGATCGAGCAGGCGCGCCGCCTCTTCCCCGAGCGGCGCGCTGAGCGCCTCGGCGCGCGCCCCATCGCTCGCTGCCGCGAGCCGCGACGCCATCTCGCCGACGGTCGGAAAGCGCTTCGACGGATCTTTCTCCAGCGCGCGAAGCAGGATCTCTTCAACCTCGGGCCACGGAGGGACGCCGCGCGCGGCGAACGGCAGCGGCTCATCGTGCTCGGCCTGCCGCGCCATCTCGTCGCGGTCGAATTTGAAATCGAGATAGTGACTGCCCGAGACGAGCAGGTACAACAGTGCCGCGAGCGCGTACTGCTCGCCGGCGAACGACGACGGCACGGTGCGATGCGTGCGCAGGCCGGCGAGAAACTCCGGCTCGTAGAAGTAGTACATACCACCACGGCCGATGCGTACCGGCTCGTCCGCGTGGCGTGAAAGTCCGAAATCGAGCAGCTCGATCGAGCCGTCGGCGCGGACGAGGACATTGCGCGGATGGACGTCGGAGTGGATGACGTTGCGCGCGTGCAGCTTCGCGTATGCCGCGGCGATCGCGGCGCACAGCTCGATCGTCGCCGCCCGGTCATGACGGCGCTGCGCGGCGGCCACACCGCACTCGACGCCGTCGATCCAGTCGAGAATGAGATACGGCCGCCCTTCGTGCGTGCCGTGGCCGAGGAGACGCGGACCCAGCGCGCCGTCGAGCTGCTGCAGGATCATCGCCTCGTTTCCCCACAGCGAACCCTCGAACGGCATCGTGCCGCGCGCGATCTTGAGCGCCGCCTCGGCGGAGCCGTTCCGCAGGCGATGGATCTCGCTGTCCTCGACGAGGCTGACGCATTGCACGACCTCCCAGTCGGCGAAGCGCGCGCCGCCGGTGAGCAGCGGCTCGATCGTCTGCTCCTCGTCCGCGCCGGCCGGAACGAGCACGCGGTTCTGCAGAAACGTGCCGAGGTACGGGACGAGCTCTTCGAGCCAGCTCTCCGGATCCTTCTGCAGCATCCGGCTGTTCTCGAGCACCGCGTCGACGATCGTGCGCGGGGTCGCGAACAGCTTGAGCAGCGCCGCGGTCTCGCTGTCGATGACCTGCGAGGCCATGCGGCCGTGCGTGCGCGAGACTGTGAAGTCGCCCTCTTCGTAGGTGATGCGATTGCGGACGTCGTCGCGGAGCTCCGCGCACGGAATGAGTACGACGTCGTTCTTGAGCACGAATGATTCAGTGATGTTCACGAGGCGCTCCAGAGCGATGCGGTGGGGGTCCAGGAATCGACGTCCACGCCGAGGCGGCGCACGCGCTCGACGGCGAAAAGCCACGGCTCGACGGTGGTACCGCGCGCCTGCCTGGCTACGGCGAGTGCGCTGCCGATTTTCTGCGCGAGCCAGAGGCGCCAGCTTTCGCGTCCGAGCCAGCGCAGCGCACGCGAGGAGTCGGGAGGATCGACGCCCCACGACAGCAGGCCATCCGCGTCGACGCCGGCCGTGAAGGGGACGCCCTGCGCGGGACATCCGGCCAGCTCGCGTTGCACGGCCTGCGCGGCTTCGTCGAGCTCCTCGCGGCTGTAAAAGTAGGCGACGAGTTTGTCGGAGCGCAGCAGGCCGGCCGCGTCCTGACCGATTTTCATCTGCGATCCGGGGAACGACGCGAGCGCGCGCACGACGCCTTCGAACGCGTCGCGGACGTGCTCGGGCCGCGGGCTGACGTACAGCTTGAAGGTGACGTCGCCGCCGGAGTGCTGGCGCGGCGTGCGCGAGTACCACGTCAGCCACCCGTTCGATTTCTCCACGGGGGCGGGATGCCAGTGCTGATCGAGCAGCGTGCGCAGCGATCCGCGATCGATGCCGAGGTACGCGGAGACGGCATCGCGGTCCGGAAAGCGCGATCTCCAGAAACGTGAGATCGGAATGCGGTTGTAGAAGTAGACGGCGCTCGTGAGGATCTGCGGCACGTCGGTCTCGAGATCCTGCGCGTACAGCAGCGCCTCGCGTGAGAGTCGCGCCACCGCGGTCGCGGCCGCGGTGGCGTGCGGCAAGGTGCAGAGGATGGGGAACGCATCGGCGCCGGAGACGAAGGCGCCGCTCGATTCGACTTCGAAGATCCCGTCGAGCACGAGGTCGATCAGGTCCTCACGGACTTCGCTGTTCTCGAGCAAAGCCGGGTCGATGCGCGACGGCGACGCGAGACCGCGAAAGAGCGCCGCGGTCTCGCGTCCCACGGACTTGATGTTGACGGCGGAAGGGAGGCGAGGGACGAGCAGGCCGTGGAAATCGGCGTCGCGCTCGAGGTCGCGGAACGGCTCCTGCTGTTCGGGCGGCAGCTCGGCCAGCGTCTTGAGCTCGATGAGCGGGCTCGAACGAAAGCAGACTTCTGACAGCTCGACCATCTCGCCTCCTCCCGGTCGTGGATCAGGACTTCTTCTTCCCGAGCTCCGCGCGGCGCGCGCTGAGCTGCTCGAGCTCGGCCTTGATCTCCTGCTCGCGTTGGTCGATCGCTTCAACGGTCTGCGGACCGATGTTCTTTTCGGCCTCGTCGAGCGCGGAGAGCGACTGGCGGAGCTGGTCGCGCAACGCCGCGATGTGCTCGCGGGTGAGACCGCCGCTCTGGAAGATCTGCGGCGTCGTCGGGGTGATGGTGATGGTGTGCGTCCCGGCGGTGCACTGCGATCCGAGCGCGCTGCAGCCGCAGGGGAGCTGTGTGGTGCCGATGCACGGATTCGTGTGGCGCGTGCAGCCATTGCACAGACTGAGATTCGTGCAGGCGCAGACGGTGGGGCTGTCGGTGCAGCCGATGCACGGGTTCGTGAAGTGCGTACAGCCGTTGCACAGACTGAGATTCGTGCAGGCGCAGACAGTAGGGCTGTCGGTGCAGCCGATGCACGGGTTCGTGACCCGCGTGCAGCCGCAGACGCTCGGGTTCGCGCAGTCGACGATCGTGGGGTTCTGTGTGCAGCCGATGCACGGATTGGTGACCCGCGTGCAGCCCTCGCACAGACTCAGATTCGTACAGGCGCAGAACGTGAGGTCCTTCGTACAGCCGATACAGTTGGTGAAATTGGTACAGCCACACCCGCCGCCGCCGCCGATCTCCGGCGGCCGCATGGTCTCGGGGATGACGTTGATTCCGAGATCCTTGACCCTGGGCATGAGACCTCCCTTTCCGGAAGTGCACGGCACTTCCCGTTCGTCGTTTCCGAAGGCCTTCAGCGGGAGGAGTGTCAGGAGGGACGGAAATCCCTACCCGTACCACGAACGTCGATACACAAGGATGGAAGTCAGGTAATATCGTCGCCTTCACACACCGTGCTTTGACCGGGAGGCGACATGCGTCTGTTCGGGATCACTCTCTGGATCGCGCTAACCGCCGGCGCCATGTGCGCGCAGGAGCCGTGCAGTGCAGGCAGGACGAGCGTCCCGCTGCCGGTCCAGGGAGCAGGATATGGCCTCGAGGGCGTGCACGTCGGCGGCGGCCCGCGGCGGATGGTGCAGATCGACACCGGCTCGACCGGCCTCGTGATCGGCTATATGCACATCGGCGGCACGCCCGTGCCGCTGTCCGCGAAAGAGCTCGAGCAGTTTCAGCTCGCGCCGGATCACATCGCGTACAACAGCAGCGGCAACGTTCCGGTCGGGACGTGGGTATGGACGTCCGTGAAAGTGGCTGGTGCGAAGCCCGTCATCATCCCGCGTGTCCCGGTGCTGTCGGTGCGGCGGATGTGTCAGGCGCTCCCGGACGGCACCACGCCCGAGCCCGCGTGTCTCGCTCTTCCGCCGGTGCCGAACGCGTGCGGTGATGCGCCCGATCACGCGACGGTTGCGGTCTGCGAGCTCGGCATGATGGGCGTCGGCTTCAATCGCGGCCCGTCGATGGGCACGTGGCAGGTCAATCCGTTTCTGAACGCGCAGCCGATGCTCGACGGCACGATGCAGCGCGGCTACATCGTGACCGGTCAGGGCGTGCGGCTCGGCATCACGGAGCGGGATCTCGAGGGCTTCGAGCTCCTGCCGCTGACGCGGATCGCGGCGCCGTACGAGTGGCGGCAGGCGAGTGGCTGCGTGGCGATCACCGGCGGTGGCGTCGCCGAGCCAGGCAAGCCGGTATGCGGCAACATCCTCATCGACACGGGAGTGGACAAGATGTTCGTGTCGTACGCGACAGCCGCCGCGCCGGCGTTCGAGCCTCCGCTTTCGCTACCGGTCGACCTCTGGAGCTGCCCGCGGCCACTGGCGAAGCCGCCCACGCGCGCATGCACGAGCGTGCGCGCGCCGGTGTCGGTGCGGGTCACGTGGCCGAATGCCGCGTCGCCGGTGATGGAGTACTCGGTGAGCACGCCGTCGCGGTTCTCGCCGGCCGGCGTGACGCCCTCCCAGCTTCACGTTCGTGCGACGAGCTCCCTACCGGAGCCGGGGGCGCAGGTCTTCGTCAATACGGGTCGCCAGTTTCTGCAGACGGCCGACTATCTCTACGACGCGACGTGCGGGAGGATCGGCTTCCGGCGACCGCCGGCAAATCGGCGCCGGTAGCGCGCGACTACTGCCCGCCGCCCACCAGCCCCGGACGGATCTCCTCGACCAGCTTCGCGAAGCGGTACGACAGCCCCTTCGTCACGACGATCTGCTTGAGGTAATTCAGCGAGGTGATGGCCGCGGGGATGCCGGAGATGGCGGTGGGAATGGAGGCGAGGCGGCCGGCGAGCTGGATGGTTTTGTCCATCGCCGAGTAGCCGGGGGAGCGGAGGTCGGTGGCCATCTCCGACTGGTAGGCGATCGTGAGCAGATAGATGTCCGCGACGAGCTCGCGGAAGCGCATCTCCGAGCCCCAGGCGAAGCAGTTGCCGTTGCGGATGTTCTCGAGGAACTCCTGGACGGTCTCACCCTTCGATACGGTGTGCACTTTGGCCACGTGTTTCAACGTGTGCGCGTCCGAGCCGCCGACCATCGAGATCGGTTTGCCGTGCTCGTGCTTTACGTGCTCGACGAGCTGCTGGACCATCTTGTTGTGGAACGAGGCCATGGCGCCGTTCACCACCTCGAAGATCGAGAACATCTCGATCAGCTCGGCGATGTAGCGCGCGGCCACGTTCTTCATCCGGTAGTTCTGGAAGAGGTGGTTGATCCCGAAGATGAGGTTCTGCGACTTCATGTAGGGGATGAGCTCGCGGATGTTCGGGCGCAGCCGCTGGATCTCGCGGTGCTGCTCCTCGTTCAGCCCCCACACGCCGATGTGGATGCGCTGGCTGGTCTCCGGAAAGTACGTCTCCACCTCTTCCCCGATGAAAAAGTCCGTCATGTCGGGGTGCTTGTTGAGGAGGTAGAGCGCGCCGTCGATGGAGTCGTGATCGGTCAGCGTGACGTACGACATCCCGCGCTCTTTCGCCATCCGGTAGACGTCTTCCGGGGCGTTGTAGCAGTCGCGGGTGTTCGCGCGGCGGAAGTACTTGAAGACGGAGAAGCGGCTGTGACAGTGCAGATCGGCACGCTTCAACGTCGGGTCCGCGAATGTCTCGGCCGTGACCGACTCAGTCATTGGAACGCTTTGTACAACAAGTTGCGTGCCGAAATCACTCATGGCAGCGCACTTGTTCCTTGAGCATCGGTGCGCTTTTCTTCATACAATGCGCCCGGCCCGAACGCATGGCACAGTCGTCGCGCAGTCCCAAGCCCAGCCACAACCAGCCGTCGCAGGACTGGGTGGAGCTCGATGTCCCGAGCCGTCTGCCCATCATCCCGCTCGTGTCGTCCGTGCTCTTTCCGGGCGGCGTGCTCTCGCTCCAGGTCGGCATCGACCGGAACGTACGCCTCCTCAAGAGTCTCCCGGACGACCAGAATCTGATCGCCGCGTTCTGCCAGAAGTCGGGTGACAAGGAGAATCCTCGCCCCGAGGATCTGGCGCCGATCGGCGTACTGGCGGCGATCGTCCAGCGCCTGCCGCTCTCGGCGGATCGTTACCAGTTGTTTCTGCAGGGCCGCCAGCGTGTCGAGCTCGTGCAGATGCTGCAGAACGAGCCGTACTTCGAGGCGAAGCTGCGCGAGGTCGCGCCGAAGCCGATCCCGAAGAACGTCAAGACCGAGCAGCTCATGAACCGCGCGATGTCGTTGTTCGAGAAGCTGGTCGACAGCGACTCGAAGTACTCGAAAGAGCTGCTGAACATCCTGCAGATGAACATCGCCGAGGGCCCGGATACGTTTGCGGATCTCCTCTCGGGATTCGTGAACTTTCCGCTCGAGGAGAAGCAGCTCCTGCTCGAGACGGTCAATCCGATCGAGCGCATCGAGCTTCTCAACGAATACATCTCCCGCGACCTCGGCCGCGCCACCGTCGACCGCGAGCTGCAGCGGCAGATCCAGACGAACATCGATCGCCGCGAGCGCGAGAACTATCTCCGCGAGCAGTTGCGCATCATTCAGGACGAGCTCGGCGAGGGAAATCCAGCGGAGCGCGAGGCGGACACGTATCGCGACCGCATCGAGGCTTTACCGCTGCTCGAAGACCACAAGGCGGTGCTCCGCCGCGAGGTCACGCGGCTCGGACAGCTCTCGCCGTCCTCCTCGGACTATGCGGTGATCAAAGGTCATCTCGACACGATCCTGCAGATGCCGTGGACGGCGGCCACCGAAGATCGGCTGGACCTGGCGCTGGCGGAGGAGATCCTCGACAAACGCCATCACGGCCTGGAGAAGGTGAAGGAGCGCATCCTCGAGTTCCTCGCCGTCCTGAAACTCAAAGGCGACCTGAAGGGACCGATCCTCTGCCTGACCGGACCTCCCGGCGTCGGGAAGACCTCGCTGGGCGCCGCGATCGCGGAAGCCCTCGGGCGCAAGTTCATCCGCATGGCCGTCGGCGGTGTGACGGACGAGTCGGAGATCCGCGGCCATCGCAAGACCTACATCGGCGCGATGCCCGGAAAGCTCATCAACAGCTACATCCAGGCGGGCGTGAACAACCCGTTGATCATGATCGACGAGATCGACAAGATCGGGAAAGACTTCCGCGGCGACCCCGCCTCGGCGCTCCTCGAAGTGCTCGATCCGAAGCAGAACCACGCCTTCGTCGATCGCTACATCGAGATCCCGTACGACCTCTCGCACACGCTCTTCATCTGCACGGCGAACGTGCTGGACATGATCCCCGGCCCGCTGCGCGATCGCATGGAAGTGATTCGCCTCTCCGGCTACACGGAGAACGAGAAACTGGCCATCGCCACGAAGCATCTCGTGCCCGAGCTGCTCGAGAATCACGGCTTAGGCCCCGAGCAGGTGGCGATGGACGACGAAGCGATCCTGCTCGTCACCCGCGACTACACGGCCGAAGCGGGCGTGCGCAATCTCGAGCGCAACCTCGCGACCGTGCTGCGCAAGATCGCGCGCAAGGTGGCGAGTGCGGACGCGGGCACCGAGCCCGCGAACTTCAAGGTCGCGAAAGAAGACGTCGAGTCGTACCTCGGCCTGCCGAAGTTCGAGCACGAGTTCGCGGAACGCCACCCGGAGATCGGCGTGACGACGGGGCTGGCCTGGACGCAGTTCGGCGGCGAGATCATGTTCATCGAGGCGACGCGCATGCCGGGCAGCGGGCGGACGACCGTCACAGGCCAGCTCGGCGACGTGATGCGCGAGTCGGTACAGGCCGCGTATTCGTACGTGCGCTCGAAGGCGCACGACCTCGAGATCGAAGACCGCAAGTTCAGCGAGCACGACATCCACATTCATTTCCCGGCCGGCGCGATTCCGAAAGACGGGCCGTCCGCCGGCGTGGCCATCGCCACGTGCATCGCGTCGGTGATGGGGGAGCGCCCGGTGCGTCACGATGTGGCGATGACGGGCGAGATCACGCTGCGCGGCAAGGTGCTCTCGGTCGGCGGCATCAAGGAAAAGGTGATGGCCGCGCATCGCGCGAACGTGAAGACGGTCGTGTTGCCGGAAGGGAACCGCAAGGACGTGCAGGAAGTGCCGGAGGACATCCGCCAGCAGCTCACGTTCGTCTACGCCGAGCGCGTCGAGGACGTATGGCGCGAGGCGCTGATCCCGCTGTACATCGTGAAGACGAACGACCGCAAGTACGACGAGGCGGAGTATCGGGCCGATCAGGAACGGCAGATCGAGCGGGAGAGCGAGCGGGCCGATCAGCGATGATGCCGCACTTCATTCCGAGGAATGACGAGGGACCTCTCGACACCTGCCGCGCGATCCGCTCAGCCGCGATGTCTTTGACGCGCCGCACCGGAGATCCCGCGTCTGCGTGCGCGATACACTGAACCAGCGATGAAGCGCGGCTGCCTCAACAACGTTTTCTTCGGCGCGCTGCTGCTGATCATCTTCGGCAGCAGCACTTACTTTTCGTTCACGTTCTTCGTCAAAGGGCGCTCGCTGCCGACGCCGAACCTCATCGGCCGCACCATCGCCGACGCCCGCCGCGTCACGCAGGATCTCGGCGTCGAGCTCGAGGTGAAGGAAGGGACGCGCAATTCGGATCGCGTTCCGGTCGGACACATCGTCTGGCAGAACCGCACGCCCGGCGCGACGAGCTTCATCAAGCGCGGCTCGCGCATCAGCGTCGAATTGAGCGCGGGACCGCTCGTCCTGCGCGTCCCTGATTTCGCCGGCGTCACACCCGGCACCGGCATGCTCCGCCTCGGGCAGCAGAATCTGAAGCTCGGGAATCTGAGCTACGTTCCGACGAGCGGAGGAGGCATCCTCGCCGCCGATCCGCCGAAAGGCACCGTCGTCGCGCCGCAGACCGGCGTGTCGCTGCTCGTGGCCGTCCCACCCGAGGGGCCTGAGTACGTGATGCCGGACCTCATCGACCGCCCGCTCGAGCAGGTGCGCCCGTCGCTGGAAGCGCGAGGCCTCAACGTCGCCACCGTAAAGTACGAGGCCTATCCCGGAATCGCGGATGGCATAATCATCCGCCAGTATCCCCTCCGTGGCGCGCCCGTGAGCACGCGAGATGCGATCTCGGTGGTCGTGTCGCGGCAGGAGGAAGTGGGGTTCGTGGAGACGGGGACGGCGGGAGCGGGAGTGCAGGTGCCGGCGCCGGTCACGACGACCACGACGCAATAGTTCTCGGTTCTCCGTTGTCGGTCGTCTGCGATTTTCGCGCGGCGGGACCGACAACCGGCAACCGGCAACCGACAAGATGATCAAGATCGCACCAAGCCTCCTCTCCGCCGACTTTTCGCGGCTCGAATCCGAGCTCGCGACGATCGAGCGTGCCGACCTCCTCCACCTCGACGTGATGGACGGCCACTTCGTGCCGAACATCACCATCGGCCCTCCGGTGATCAAGGCGTTGCGGAAGAAGACGAAGCTGCCGTTCGACTGCCATCTCATGATCAGCGAGCCGCAGAAGTACATCCCGGCGTTCCTCGACGCGGGGGCGGACATGATCTCGATCCACATCGAGGCCGAGCCGCATCTGCAGCGCGCGCTGCAACTGATCCGCGACGGCGGGGCGAAGGCGGGCATCGCCGTCAACCCGGCCACGAGCGCGGAAACGCTGACGACGGCGCTCGAGTTCTGCGATTACATTCTGGTGATGACCGTCAATCCCGGCTTCGGCGGGCAGAAGTTCATAGAACCTGTGGTGCCGAAGATCCGTCACATCTCCGGACTCATTCGCGAGAGGGGTCTTCGTGTGGAGATCGAGGTCGACGGCGGCATCGACGCCAGGACGGCGCCGGTGGTCGTGGGAGCGGGGGCCTCGATTCTGGTTGCGGGCTCGGCGGTATTCGGACAGGAGGATCGCCCGGCTGCAATGGAGTCGATCCGAAGTGCTGTTAGCACGATGAAGGTTTGATTGGGGGTTCACTCTTGAAGCTCAGACATATCGTTTTGATGCTGGCGACGCTGTTTCTGGTCGCGGCTTGCAATCGCGGTCCGCGCGTCTACCGTCCGGTCGTCGACCCGGAGATGCTCAAGCTCTCGAAAGAGCAGCTCTTCGAGCGTGCGGAGTCGCACTTCGAAGACCGCCGCTGGCAGCGCGCGCGCACCTTCTATTCACACGTCTACGAGACTTACCCGAACGACCCGCTCGGCCGCCGCAGCCTGCTGCGCGTCGCCGACACGTACTACGAGCAGGGCGATCCGGTGAACCTCGTCGAGGCGCAGTACAAGTACCGCGACTTCATCAACCGCTATCCGACGAGCGAGCAGGCGGACTACGCGATGCTGCGCATCGCCATGTGCTCGTTCAAGCAGATGGAGAAGCCGGACCGCGATCAGGCGAAGACGCGCGAGGCGCTCGAGAAGTTCGACGACATGCTGCGCATGCATCCGAAGAGCCCTCTGCGTGGCGAGGCGGAAGCGCGCCGCAACGACACGCTGGACCGTCTGGCGCGGCACGAGCACATCGTCGCGCGCTTCTACATGAAGCGCGGAAGCTGGCCCGCCGCGATGCAGCGCCTGAACTTTCTCGTCGACAAGTATCCGCAGTACACCGACCGCGCCGGCGCTTTCTACGACCTCGGCAACGTGCTCACGCACCTCGGGCGCGCGGGTGAGGCGCGGCTCTACTACGAGCGCGTCGTCTCCGAGTTCCCGCAGAGCGATTACGCCGACGACGCGAAGCGCAAATTGAGCGACATCAAGGCATGAAGAAACTCGCCGCTGCTCTCCTCCTGACGACCGTCGCCTGCACGACGACGGTGGACGACGCCCCGGAACCGCCGATCGTCGTCCCGCAGGCCGCTGCCCCGGATCCGCGCGTCGACGTGCTGCAGACCCAGCTCACCGAGCTGCTCGAGCGCATCGACGTGCTGAACCACCGGCTGGCGCGGGTGGAGGAGGGGGCGCCGGTTGCTTCGGTGCCGGTGCCTGCGGCAGCGGCACCCGCGGCGTCGGGCGTCGCACGGCCGGCCGTCGTCGAATCCCAGGTGCCTGCAGCGCGAACCCCGGCCATCGCGACCGTCCCCGCGGAGCCCGGTGTGCCTCAGCGCGCGCTCGTCGGCGCCAAGCTCGCCGACGATTACCGCCAGGCCATCATGCTCTTCGGCCGCGGCCGTCACGCCGACGCGCGACGCGCGTTCGAGGAAGTGTTCGAAGGCGACGAGCACGGCGACCTCGCCGACAATGCCCTGTTCTGGATCGGCGAGACCTACTTTGCGGCCGGCGATTTCCCGAACGCGATGCGCTACTACAACCGCGTCATCCGCGACTATTCGGACCAGAACAAAGCCCCCGACGCCCTCTTCAAACTCGCCATGACCCACGCCCGCACCGGCGATCTCGCCCTCGCCCGCCAGACCCTCCAGCAGGTCATCGACCGCTATCCATACTCGAGCACGGCATCGTCGGCGAAGGCGGAGATGCAGCGGATCAGGTTTTAGAGCCGGCTGAGCGGTAAAGGTGTAGAGCTATAAAGCTGTAGAGTTGTAAAGCTGTAGCGGGGAGTCCGGTGCGCGGGCCTCGGTTCCCTCTACAGCTCTACAGCTTTACAACTCTACAGCTCTACGTCCCAAACCTCTCCAACTCTAAAGCTCTACCCCATCCCTCTGCGACTACAATCCCCCTCCGTATGCCAGAAGAAACCGAAAGCGGAGCGTCACTGCTTGCGCGGCGTGAGTATGCGCGCGCGGTTCCGCTGCTCAAGCGTGAGCATGAAAAGTACCCTTCGAATCCACGTATCCGTCTGCAGTATGCGGACGCGCTGTCGGGCGCGGGGATGGTCGACGAGGCGGTCGCGCAGTACGAGGCGACGGCCAAGTACTACGAGGACAACGGTCTCACCGTGCAGGCCATCGCCGTCCGCAAGAAGGCGGAGAAGCTCAGCGCGCAGCTTCCGCAGAAAGCGGGCGACGCGGCGGGCAAGAGCGAGCCGCTGTTCTCCCGTCCGGTGCCGAAGAGTCCTCTCTTCGAGGTGCTGAACGACGTCGAGCGCGAGGCCATCGTGCGCGAGATGGAGCTCGAGACGCACGACGAGGGAAGCGTCGTCCTCAGCGAAGGCGATCCCGGCACTTCCATGTATCTCATCGCGTCCGGTGAAGTGAAAGTCTTCACCCGTGCCGCCGGTCCCGCGGGTGGCGGTTCCGTCTATCTGGCCCGCCTCGGGGAAGGGGATTTTTTCGGGGAAGTCAGCGTTTTGAGCGGCAAGCCTCGCACGGCGACGATCACCGCCTCGCAGCGCACCGAGCTGTTGCGTCTCGACAAAGAGAAGCTCGACGGTGTCCTCGCGAAACATCCCGGGATCCGCACCGTGCTCGACGACTTTTACAAGAAGCGGGCGATGCACACCGTCGAGGCGATGATCGAGAGCCTGAAAAAACGATGATTCTGCCCATCCGCAAATACGGGGACGACGTCCTTCGCCAGCCGACGCAACGCATCGACACCATCGACGCATCGCTGCACCAGCTGATCGAGGACATGATCGAGACGATGTACGCCGCACCTGGCGTCGGCCTGGCCGCAAATCAGGTCGGCGTGTCGAAGCAGCTCATGATCATCGACCTCTCCGTCGGCAAGCGCCCCGGTGAGTGCCACGTCTTCATCAACCCCGAGATCGTGGAGACGGTGGGGGAGGTCACGGAAGAGGAAGGCTGCCTCTCCATCCCTGATTTCGTCGAAGTGGTCACGCGTCCCGAACGCGTGCGTCTGCGCTACCTCGACCGCAACGGCGAGCAGCGCGAGATGTGGGGCGAAGGCCTCATGGCCCGTGCGATGTGCCACGAGATCGACCACCTCCAGGGCACGCTCTTCGTCGACTACCTGCGCGGCTTCCGCAAAGATCGCATCCTGAAGAAGATTGCGAAGCTCGCGAAGTCCGGCATGTGGTTCTGACGGCGCCGCGCGTGGTGTCCGATCGCGGTTGTCGTTGTCTGTGCGTCGTCGCGTGAAGGCACAGACAACCGATCACGGACAACCGACAACCAGTACAATCCACGCTGATGCGAAATCGCGCGATCGTCACCGAGATCCAGTCGCTCGCTCCGAACGTCCTCCAGGTCACCGTTTCCTTCGAAGGCGCTTTTCATTTCGCGCCGGGACAATGGGTGAGCTTCCGCTTTCCCGAAGGCATGTCGCGCGCGTACACGATCGCGTCCGCGCCGCAGCGCCCCGAGGCCGTGCAGTTGTGCGTGCGGCTCGGGCCGGGGAAGGGTGGGGAGGCGCTGCGCAATCTCGAAGCGGGCGCCGAAGTGAGCGTGGACGGACCGTTCGGCGATTTCGTGCTGCCGGACAACGATCCGCGCGATGTCGTCCTGCTCGCGGGGGACGTCGGCATCGCACCGATCCGCAGCATCGTCCTGCATCTCATCGCCATCAAAGATCCGCGCAAGATCATGGTCCTGTACGAACCCGATCAGCGCTACATCCTCTACGCCGGCGACTTCGATCCGTTGGCGCGGTCCGGACAGATCGTGCACGAGAGCGGAACGATCGAGACGCTCGTCGAGCGCAATCGGAGCGCGATCAAAGGCGCGCTGGTGATGATCGCGGGATTCGATCCGTTCCTCGACCGCGCGCGCAAGGCGCTCGAGTCGATCAACGCGGACGCTTCGACCGCAATCGCGGAGACGTTCGGGCCGCAGCCGTAACGCGCGTCAGCGCAACCAGCCGGGAAGCACTCCCTGGCGTCTCGCGTCTTCACGGAACTGGTCGTACGCGCGCTCCGCGCGCTGCACTTCCAGTCGCGCGCGAGGGAGCATCTCCCGCGTGAACTCGAGGCGCGCCGTCTGATACGTGAACTGGTGCGGCTTGAAGCCGAGGGCGATGAAGCTGTGGATCTCGGTGCGCAGCTCTTCCTCGCGCCGTTCGAGCAGCGCGAGCTCTTCCTGCGCGCGGCGGATCCCTTCCTCGTGATCGCGCGCCTGCTGTCTCCAGCGCTGTTCGTCGCCTGGATTCGGCCGCGGCGCCGCCGGCACTTTCGCGACGGGCGGCAGCGTGCCCGCGGGCGCGCCGCTGTGATTCTTTTCCAGCTCGTCGATGATGCGCTTCCGCTCTTCCGGCGAGACGCGCAGCCGGCGCACCGGTTTTCCGTCGCCGTCGCGGGTGTCGTTCTTGTCGATGCGCACGACCTCCACGGCCGGCATCGAGTACAGCACGCCGGCCGAGCGGAAGGTGATTACGCCGTTCTCTTCGCGCGGCGTTCCTTCGGCCACGATCTTCTCGCCCGTCCGGAGGACGAGCGTCGAGGTCAGCGCGAGCAGAAGCACGAGGGCGTTCATGAGCAGTTAGATTACTCTTCGCCTCACGAAAATGCCCAACTGGCTGCACCTCTTCGTGAATCTCGCCTATCACCTCGCCCTCGCGCTCTGGGTCGGCGGGACGATCGTCCTCGGCGCCCTCGTGGCGCCCGCGCTCTTTCGCGGGCTGCCGAGGCCGGACGCCGGCGCGA
This sequence comes from Thermoanaerobaculia bacterium, assembly GCA_035629395.1. Classification (GTDB taxonomy): domain Bacteria; phylum Acidobacteriota; class Thermoanaerobaculia; order Gp7-AA8; family Gp7-AA8; genus QHVT01. Next base: position 68,751 of record DASPHZ010000083.1, on the reverse strand, counting down.
TCTTCGGTCCGACGCTGCGGCGTTTCGCGCGAATCCGCGTTGGTGCGATCGTCGTCGCCATCCTCGCCGCCGCGATCAAGTTCGCGCTGTGGGAGCGTGGCTCCACGGTCTGGATCAGCGTCCGCTGGGGGGCGCTATTCGTGATGGCCGCGGCCGTCGTCTACGAGATCGCGTACCTCGAGCGGGCTCTGGAGGCGCGCCGCGTGCATCTCACGCCTGTGACGCCCGACTCCGACCCTCACCGGCGCGCGTTCAACGTTCTCCACAAACGCGCCGAGGGGTTGATGAAGGCGACTCTGATCGCGGCCCTGCTGGCGATGCTGCTGAGCTAGAATCCGCGCGACTTTCATGGGAAGTAGCGTCCCGCACCTGCACATCCACTGGGTGTTGATCGCCATCGTCTGCGGCGTCATCTACCTCATCTTCGACGCCCTCCGCTCGTTCGCGTTGCAGCTCAGCCCCGTGCGCATGCGCCGCCTGAGCACCGACGCCGAGGAGGGGAGCGGGCGCTGGACGTATTTCGACGTCGAAGATTTCCAGCTCGTCAGCGGCGCGTTCGTGCAGGTCTCGCTCGTGATCGGCGCCGGCGTCACGACGATGATCTTCGACGAGAAGGGCATCGGCGGCGCCGTCCTCACCAGCGTCATCATCTGGACGCTGGTCGTCCTGCTCTGGAAGTTCATTCTCGCGCTCGTGCCCGAGGACACGGGCGAGGTGATCCTGCGTGCGCTGCTGCCGTTCTCGCGCACGATGTACTACCTGTTCTGGCCGGTGCTCTACCCGCTGCGCCGCCTCCTCAAGCGTCTCGACAAAGATGCCGGCGGCGAGGAAGAGGAAGTCACCGACGAGGAAGTGCAGGCGTACATCGACGTCGGCGAGGAAGAGGGGATCATCGAGGCGTCGGAAGGGAAGCTGCTGCAGTCGATCGTCGATTTCGGCGACCGTCTCGCCCACGAGATCATGACGCCGCGGATCGACGTCCACGCGTTCGACGCGCGCCGGCCGCTCGCGGAACTGGCGAAGCTGTTCAGTGAATCGAAATACGCGCGCATCCCGATCTACGAGCAGAGCATCGACCAGATCACCGGCATCGTGCACGTGAAGGACCTGCTCGACGCGATTCTGCGCAACGAGCAGCGCAGCGTCGCGGCGTTCGCGCGTCCGCCGTATTTCGTGTCGGAGACGAAGAAGGTATCCGAGCTCCTGCGCGAGTTCCAGAGCGAGCACCTGCAGATCGCGATCGTGGTCGACGAATACGGCGGCACCGCCGGCATCATCACGACCGAGGACATCATCGAAGAGATCGTGGGCGACATCGCCGACGAACACGAGGACGAGGAAGCGACGATCGTCGAAATCGGCGACGGCACCTGGCTCGTCAGCGGCCTCCTTCGAGTCGAATCGCTCGAAGGAGAACTCGACGCCCGCCTCTCCGGCGACGACTATGAAACCGTCGCCGGCCTCATTTTCACGACACTCGGACGCGTCCCCGCGGTCGGGACGATCGTGACGAAAAACGGCTGGCTGTTCGAGGTGGAACGGGCGGACCGGCGGCGGATTTACCGGGTGAAAGTGCGCAAGGACCCGAACTGGAACCCGGAGGATGAGGAGGAGGAGAGGGATTGAGAATTGAGGATTAAGGATTGAGGATTGGGCGAGTGCGGCCATCCTCAATCCTCAATCCTTCATCCTCAATCCGCGGCAACGCATGAGCGAACCCATCACGAAGTTTGGTGTCGTCGCGCTCGTCGGCCGTCCCAACGCCGGCAAGTCCACCCTGCTCAACCGGCTGCTCGGGCAGAAGGTGTCGATCGTTTCGGACAAGCCGCAGACGACGCGCAATCGGATCGTCGGGATCCTCAATGACGAGCGGGGGCAGCTCGCGTTTCTCGATACGCCGGGGGTGCACAAGCCGCTGCATCGGCTGAACGTGCGCATGATGGATCACGTGCGCTCGGCGCTCAGCGAGGCGGACGTCATCGCGCTGATCATCGACGCGACGCAGGATTTCGGAAAAGGCGATCAGTACGTCATCGAGCTCCTGCAGCAGGAGAAGGAGCAGAATCCGGAAGCGAAGCGGTTCGTGCTGCTCAACAAGATCGATCTGCTCAAAAAAGAAAAAGTCCTGCCTCTGATGGCGCGCTACAACGACCTCGGGCTCTTCGACGAGCTCGTGCCGATCTCCGCGTCGAAAGGGGAGAACATCGACCGGCTGCTCGACCTCTTCTTCGGCGCCGTCGAGGAAGGCGATCCGATCTATCCGACCGAGGACTTCACGACACAGCCGGAGCGCTTCTTCGCCGCGGAGCTGGTCCGTGAGAAGCTGCTGCACCATCTCGCCGAGGAGCTTCCGTACACGACCGCCGTCAACGTCGAGCGGTACGAGGAAGACGAAGAATCGGGGATGATCAGTATCTGGGCCACGATCTACGTCGAGCGCGACTCGCAGAAGGGGATCGTGGTCGGGAAGCAGGGCTCGATGATCAAGCGCGTCGGCACCGAGGCGCGGCAGGAGCTCGAAGCGATCCTCGGCACGAAGATCTTTCTCGACCTGCACGTCTCCGTGCACGAGGGCTGGCGCGAGGACGAACGGTTCCTCGGCGAGCTCGAATGGCCTTTGCGCGACTGACAGACGGAAAAACGGACACCCGCCAGCGCGAAAGTCGGTACTATCGCCACCACTCGCAGTAGTCGCGTTCCACGTAAACAGGAGGAGGCTTCTTTGGCAGCAAAGCGCTTCGCACGCTCGCTTCTCATTCTTTCCATCCTCTGTATCGCGGCCACGGCCGCATACGCACAGCAGACCGGATCCGTCAGCGGCCGCGTCACGGCCACGGACGGGGCCGCCCTTCCCGGCGTCACCGTCGAGGCCCGGTCGAGCGTTCTTCCCCAGCCACGCGTCACGCTCACCGATGAAACGGGCGAGTATCGCCTTCCGCAGCTCCAGCCGGGCACGTACACGATCTCGTACAGCCTCGCCGGACTGCAGGACGTCACGCGCAGCGTCGGCGTTCTGCTCAACCAGAACGCCGAGGTGAACGTCCAGCTCGGCATGGCCGGTGTGGCGGAGACCATCACCGTCACGGCCGAGGCTTCGCTGGTCGACCGCCAGTCGACCGAGCTCCAGAGCACGCTCTCCGAGCGCGAGCTCGAGACCCTGCCGCTGACGCAGGACTACCGCGACCTCCAGAAGCTCATCCCCGGCGTGATGTACACGCAGGACGAGGTCCGCGGCCCCAGCGCCGGCGCCAGCGGTCAGGACAACGTGTACATGTTCGACGGCGTCAACGTGACGATGCCGCTGTTCGGCGTGCTGAACGTCGAGCCGAACACGCGCGACGTTGCCCAGGTCACCGTCACGAAGGGTGGCGCGGTCGCGGTCGACTTCAACCGCGCGGCCGGCTTCCTCATCGACTCGGTCAGCAAATCGGGGACGAACGAGTTCTTCGGTGAGGTCAGCTATCAGTTGATGGATCCTTCGTTCGTCGCCGATCAGGAAGGCACGCAGAGCCTGATCTACGACGAGGAGCGCCAGTGGCTCACCGGCAACCTCGGCGGACCGGTTCTTCCGGACCGTCTCTACTTCTACGGCTCGTACTACCGGCCCACCTCGGAGCGCGAGAACCAGGAGAACCTCTACGGACCGCTCCCGGCGTACAACCGCGAGCGCGACGAATGGTTCATCAAGCTCACGGCGACGCCGCTGCAGTCGCTGCTGATCAACGCGAGCTATCGCGATTCGCACGACGTCGAGTCCGCGGGCGACACCTTCGATACGTTCCGTGCCGGCACGACCGGTACGCGCTACGACAACGAACTGCAGATCGGCACGTTCGAGACCTCGTGGATCATCAATCCGAACAGCTACGCGACACTCAAGCTGACGGACTATCGCAACCCCGGCATCGGCAGCTCGGAGTTCCTGGCCGACACGCAGGTCTCCTTTACCCCGGGATTCCAGCTCGATCTCGCAAACCTCAGCACGATCGGGCGCTTCAGCGTTCCGACGCTCGCGTCGGGCAATGTCGCGCAGAACGCGTTCGTGGCGCCGTACATCGAGCGCTACGGTTACATCTGCCCGCCGGACGCGGCGCAGCGCGGTCTCTCGTGCACGCCGGGTCAGCGCACGGGCGGCGGCACCGTCGGCTACGGCCTCTACGCGCAGGACGACGACAGTTTCTTCCGCAGGGGCGGACAGATCGGCTACAACCACACGCTCAACATCGGTGACATGACTCACGATCTCCATGTCGGCTATCAGCGCTATACCGACTCCGAAGATCGCTTCCAGTCATCGAACGGCTGGGGCCTGATCACCATCCCGGCCGGCGTCGGTGTGACGGGCACGTGCCCGGCCAACGCCTGCGGCACGGCCACTCCGGCGTTCTTCGTCGCGCAGGTTTCGCAGCAGGGCGCGCGGGACGTGCCGACGATTCACTCCGAGTTCGAAGTCCAGAACATCGAGCTGAACGACGTCCTCCGCTGGAACGACTGGTCGTTCAACATCGGCGTGCTCCTCAGCCAGGACACGCTGTACGGGCAGGGTCTCGCGGAAGCCGACAACTACGCCGGCTTCTCCTCGTCGCCCGGTACGAAGTACAAGATGCACACCTTCGGCTTCGGAGAGCTGATCCAGCCGCGCCTCGGCGCGACGTGGGCCTACAACGGCTCGGACACGGTTTACGCGAGCTACGGCCGTTACGCGCCCGCCGCGAACTCCGATGCGCGCGCCGCTTCGTGGGACCGCAACCTGGTCGCGCAGCTCAACGTCTACTTCAACGCGCAGGGACAGCTCATCGGCTCCGCGCCCAATGCGGCGTCCTCCGGCAAGTGGTGGCAGGACGACATCGAGCACCCGATGGTCAACGAGATCATGATCGGCACCGCTCAGCAGATCACGGGATCGTGGTCGACGCGTCTCTACGGCCGCTATCGCAAAGGCACGGACTTCCTCGAAGACACGAACAACAACGCGCGCACCGCCTTCAGCGCGCCTCCCGGATTCGAGCGCGGCGACTACGTGCCGGATCTCTGCAACGGCACCCTGGCGTCGTGCGGACCGAACACGATCCGCGGCGCGATCGGCAGCGGCTCGACCTACGTCATCGCGAACCTCGACGGCGCCTTCACGAAGTACTACGAGGCGACGATGGAGTCGTCGTGGCGCGGCAGCCGCGCGTACGTGAACGGCTCGTACACCTGGAGCCACTACTACGGCAACTTCGACCAGGACAACACGTCGTTCAGCACCGCCAACGACACGTCGATCTTCATCGGCTCGTCGAACATGGGTGACGGCGCGGGCCGCCAGATCTGGGACTTCAAGTACGGCGACCTGCGCGGCGACCGCCGCAACGTGTTCAAGATCAACACGGGCTACGACCTGCCGTGGCGTGCCACCGTCGGCGCGTTCGGCGTGTATCAGTCGGGCCAGCCGTACCAGCTCGAGAGCGTGCTGCCGTACCGCCCGCTCACCGGCTCCACGAGCGACACGAACCGTTACGCGGAACCGGCGGGTCGCCGCCGTTCTCCCGCGCATCATCAGCTCGACCTGAAGTACACGCAGAACGTCTTCTCGTGGCGCCGCGCCACGCTGCAGGTGATCGCGGACGTCTTCAACGTGTACGACAAGCAGACGGGCTACAACTACGAGACGCGCGTCGGTACGCTGACGATCCGGCAGGTCGCGGGCACGCCCGTGAGCGGATCGCTGTACACGGGCGAGACCGTCCCGATCCCGACGTCGATCGGCGACGCGGCGCTGCGTACGCAGCTCGGCATCGCCCCGACCGCGAGCTTCGATCGCAACAACTACGCGATCGTCGCGCCGTATGCGCAGTCGTTCTACGCCCCGCGCCGTTACCAGATCATGGCGCGCGTGCAGTTCTAGAGTTTCGAGTTTCAGAGTTTGAACGGGGGAGGGCGCGCGATGGCGCGCCCTCTCTTTTTGTTTCAGGACGGCGCCGCTCCGCTACTGGAACAGGCGCTCGCGCGCGATGAGCTCGCGCGTCACTTCGTCCGCGTTCGCTTTCGCGGCGGCGATGCGTGACGGGGCATCCGGCTCGCGCAGCAGCACGCTCACCTGCGCGCGCTTGAAGAGCGCCATCGCGTACGCGGGATGCGCTTCGGGCACGCGGTCCAGGGCCTCACGTGCCTCGTGCAAACGTCCCGCGGCAAGCAGCACCACGCCCAGTTCCAGATCGTGACGAAACGCGGCGCCCTGCATCACGCGCGCTTTTTCGAACGATTCGATGGCGAGCGGCGTCTGTCCGACCTGCATCGCCAGCGTGCCCGTCGCGACCAGCTCCGCCGCGCTCGGCGTGCGCAGAGCATGCAGCTTCCGCCGAATGTCGATCGCCTCTTCCGGCCGTCCCTGACGCTCGCGCAGCAACGCCAGTGCTTCGAGTGCAGGCACCTTGTTCGGCGTCTCCGCGACGATGCGCTCGAGCATCGGCAGCGCGCGTTGCCACTCATCACCCTTTGCAAGATGCAGCGCGAGGTACGTGCGCACGTCGGCGTTGTCGGGCGCGATCGATTCCGCGCGGCGGAATGCGTTCATCGCCGCGTCGTTGCGCCCGAGCGAGGAAAGCGCTGTGGCGAGACGCAACGCGGCGTCGAGATTGGTCGGGTCGGCGCCGAGGATCTCTTCGAGCAGCGGCACGGCCTCGGCGTACTGCTCCGCGACGAACAGCGCGGCGGCGCGATCGAGAATGGGAAAGAGCTCGACCATGTCCGCGGGACGCGGCGCATCCGCGCGCACGACGGGCTTCACGGAGGAGGACACGTAGCCGAGGGACGCGAGCTTCCTGCGCCCCTCCTCGTCGAGGTTCTCGACGGAAGGAGCCTGCGGTGAGGGGAGCGGATAGTCGCGCAATGCCGTACGCACGCCGCGTGAGATGTCGGTGAGCTCGCGCGTTTCTTTCGGATCGTTCGCGACGTCGTACGTTTCCGGGCGTCCGGCGAGGATGGTCTTGCGATTCCCTTCGACGGCCATGACCTGCGGCTGCCAGCCGTAGTCGAGGAACGGCTTCATGGCCTCGCCCATGATCACCGGCTCGGCGTCGTTCGTCACTTCGAGTCCCGCCCAGCGTGTGATCGTGTGAAAGACGCGGCGCGTGCTGACCGGTGTCGCGTTCACGCCTGGCGTGATACCCGGACCGACGGCGATCATCGGTACGTGCATGGTCGATTGATAGAGCAGGTTCCCGTGCTGCTCCTCGCCGTGATCGCCGAGGCCTTCTCCGTGATCGGCGACGACGAGGACGGCGTGCGGCCCCGGCGCGCGCTGCTCGAAGGCCTCGACGAGCCGTCCGAGCTGCGCGTCCATGAACGCCACTTCGCCCGCGTACCCGCCGTGCAGGTACGGGTAGTGCGGGTCGTAGTAATGAACCCAGAGGAACGTCGGCCCCGAGGCGCTTTGCAGATGGGCGAGTGCGCGATCGGTGGTTGCTTTCGCGTCGCGCTCCGCGTGTCCGGCGCCAAAGTCTTCGTCGTAGACGTCGAAGCCGCGTCCGAGTCCGAAGCGCCTGGCCACCGCAAATGCGGAAACGAATGCCGCCGTGCCGTAGCCCGCGGCTTTCAGTTTCTCGGCGAGCAGCGGATGCGATTCGCTCACAAAGCGCGCGTTCTCGTGCACGCCGTGTCCGGCCGGATAGAGACCGGTCATCATCGACGCGTGAGACGGCAGCGTTTGCGGCACCGTCGCGTAAGCGTTCGTGAAGCGCGTGCCGCGTGCCGCGAGCGCCGCGAACGCGGGAGTGTGCGCGCCCATCGCGTCGGCGCGGGTCGTGTCGAGCGTCACGAGGAGGATCGACGGGCGCGCCGCGACGGGTGTTTCGGGCGGCTTTCCACAGCCGGCGAGAAAAAGGAGGGCAACCAGGGCTCGACGCATCGCTCGGCGTTCTAGCACGCCCGCGCGTAGAATCCGAACTCATCCGTCCATCGTAAGGAGAGTCATGGCTGCCAAAGTTGTCGCGCTTTATCGCAAGCCCGCGGATCCCGCGGCGTTCGATCAGTATTACTACGAGACGCATGTGCCCATCGCGGCGAAGATGCCCGGCCTCCGCGGCGCCGAGGCCAGCGTCGGAGGCGTGAACCTCCTCGACGGCGAGTCGCCGTATCATCACGCCGGCGTGCTGTCGTTCGAGTCGATGGAAGCGCTGCAGGCGGCACTCGCGTCGCCGGAGGGACAGGCCGCCGCCGCGGATCTGGCGAAGTTCGCGACGGGCGGTGTGGACGTGTTCTTTTTCGAGACGAAGAGGCTCTAAGCGACGTCGATCGTCACGATCGTGAGATCGTCCGCGTCGTCGTTGCGTTCGCGCCAGCGATGCACGGCCGCGAGCACGTCTTCGCGCCTGCGCAGAACGTCGCGCAGCCGTGCTTCGCCGAATTCTTCTCCGCGTGCGTTGCGCGCTTCGAGAATGCCGTCCGTGAAGGCGACGATGCGATCGCCGGACTGCAGCTCGATCTCCGTCGCCGTGTAGTGCACGTTGGCGAAGCGGCCGAGGAGCACGCCGTGGACGCCCAGCTCCGCGAACTCGCCGTTGCGCTGGAGCAGCGGCGAAGGATGGCCGGCGTTGCACACGAACACCCGTTGCCGCACGACGTCGAACCAGAGCGCGGTCGCGGTGACGAAGGCGCGGCGCACTTCGCGGCGCAGCGTGTCGTTGAGCGCGGTGAGCAGCGCGGCGGGATCGCGCGTGAGCGTCGGCTGCGAAGCGATGGCGATCTTCACCATCGACGCGATCAGTGCCGCGGGGACTCCGTGCCCCGCAACGTCCGCGACGATGACCGCGGCACCCCTGTCATCGGTGCGAAAGTCGTACAGATCGCCGGCGACCGAGGAGGCGGGATCGTAGCTCGCGTGGAACGTGAGGCCTGGAACCATGGGCATGGTCGAGGGAAGGATCGAGCGCTGGATCTCGCGTGCGGTCTGCAGTTCGTTATCGATGGCGAGGCGCTCGCGCTCTCCGCGCACGAAGCTGCGCGTGGCCGCGAATCCGAGGGCCGCGACGAAGATCACGAAGCCGAGCGATTCTTCGCGGAAATGCCACGGCACGAGGCCGAGCGACGTGAGGTTGTTGTTCAGCGCGAAGACGAGGAACACGACCGAGGCCGCGAGGAGGAGGCGCACCTCGAGCTCGCGGCGCTGCGGGGCCGTCACGAGGTTCGCGAGGATATTGATGCCGCCGAGGATCACGAGCACGTTGTTCACGCTCTCGAGTGAGCCCGGCGTGCGCGTGACGAGATCGCTGACGATGGCGATCGGCGCAAAAACCGCGAAGACGATGACCTGCAGGCGCAGCGTCGACTTCCATCCGTTGCCGATGAGCCGGATCGGCAGCAGCCACCCCGGGATCGGGATCACGTACGTGATGAACACCTCCGCGTAATCGCAGAAGCGAAGCGGGATGCCGAGGAGGGAGGGGAGGTAGGAGCCGACGAGGAGGCGGACGCCGTAGAGGATGGTGAAGACGCCGAACCATTTCAACGCCGGTGCGTCGCCGCGGCGACGCACGGACGACGCGAGCCAGCCGATGGCGCCGGCGACGATGAGGATGATGCCGAGGACGATGTCGTCGAGATCGGAGCGCAGCGGATCGAACGTGGCGTGGTCGAGCGCGTACGGAAGCGTCGAAGGCGTGGCGAGATAGGCGACGCCGCCGAGGAGCATGGAGCGCGGCGCGTGGAGGATACGGATCTCGATGCGCTTTCCGTGCGCGATCGGTACGACATGCACCTTCAACCGTCCGTTCGCGAACGGATCGTAGAACGCGTAGACGTTGCGGCCGTCGACGGAGACCGCGAGCTCGCCCGCGTACGCGCGGAAAACGAGATAGGTGGAGCCGGGCGGCAGTGCCGCGCGCAGGAGCACGTCGCTGCCGCTGCGCGCGCTCTCCCAGTCCGAGAGTCGCGGAACGTCGCGCACCGGCGCGCACGCGGAGAGCGTTACGAGGAGGACTACGAAGGCGGTGCGACGAATCACCGGACGTAACACTAACGTCGAAGGGTGGGCCCCGTCACGCTGAAGCCGCGAAGACGCCGCGAAGACGGGAAGGGGCTCGAATGTCGTGCGTCGGGAGAGGCGTGTCGTCTTCGCGGCTCAGCCTGACGCGTGGTTGTGGCACCATCCCGCGCATGCTGAATTACATCTGGTTCGGCCTCATGGCCATCGCGCTCGTCGTGGCGGCGTTCAACGGGACGGCGGAAGCGGTGACGAAGGGCGCCGTCGACTCCGCGACGACTGCCGTCGAGATCGCGATCGGTCTGGTCGGCATCATGACGCTCTGGCTCGGCATCATGCGCGTGGCCGAAGCCGCGGGTCTCGTCACGCTCCTCGGCCGCCTGCTGCGTCCCGCGCTGCGTTTCCTTTTCCCCGAAGTGCCCGCGGATCATCCCGCGAACGGTGCGATCGTGATGTCGATCGCGGCGAACATGCTCGGGCTCAACAACGCCGCGACGCCGCTCGGCATCAAGGCGATGGAAGAGCTGCAGTCGCTCAACCCGAGGAAGGACACGGCCTCGAATCCGATGGTCACGTTCATGACCCTCAACACCTCGGGCGTGCAGCTCATCCCGTCGACGATGCTCGGCGTGCTCGCGGCCGCGGGCGCGGCGAATCCGACGGCGATCATCTCGACGGCGCTCGTGGCCACGTTCGTCGGCACGGTGGCCGCGGTGCTTTCGGCGAAGGTGCTGCAGCGCTTCTATCCGGAGGGCGAGTGATGCGCGAGATTCTCGAACAGATCTCGATCTGGGCCGTGCCGGTGCTGCTGGTCGGCATCCCGCTCATCGGCATCATCAAAAAGGTCAAGGTGTACGACGTCTTCATCGACGGCGCGAAGGAAGGCTTCGGCGTGGCGGTGCAGATCATTCCGTTCCTCGTCGGCATCCTCGTCGCGATCGGGATGTTCCGCGGCTCGGGCGCGATGGACCTCATGCTGGACGCACTGCGCCCGCTGCTCGTGTACACGGGCTTCCCGCCGGAGATGCTGCCGCTCGGGATCCTGCGCACGCTGACCGGCAGCGGGTCGCTCGCGTACACGACGGACCTCATCAAGACCCACGGGCCAGATTCGCTGCTCGCCCGCATGGCCGCGACGATGTACGGCAGCTCGGAGACGACGTTCTTCGTCATCGCCGTGTACTTCGGCGCGGTGAGCGTGAAGCGCACGCGTCACGCGGTGCCGGCCGCGCTGATCGGGGACGTCGTGGCCGCGATCGCGGCGGTGGCGATCTGCGTGTGGATGTTCTAGTCGTCGCGTGAAACCGTGAAGGTGCCGTCGTCGTCACGTGTGACGACGACGGTTCTCGCGCCGTCATCCACGAAATCCTGCACCACCCGGCCGACCTTGTCCGCGGGGACTCTCGTCACCGATTCGTTCATCGCATCCTCACTGAATCCCGAGCGCGCTGACGGCGCTCGCGCGAAGCTGTGCGTACTGCTCACCATTGAGGAACAGCGGGACGGTGACGTCCGGCACACGCGGCGCGAGCCAGTCCTGCAGCGTCTTGCGGTTCGCGGCGTTCACACTCAGCCACGCGCGGATGCGGTCCGCGTTCGCGTCGCTGCCGTAGACCGCGGTGCTTTCCGCCAGGCGCTTGTTCGTGACGCGCGCGTGCGTCGGAATCGGCGGACCGAGGATGCCGCCTTCGTTGATGGCGCGATCGAAGGCGAGGTAGCCGATGACGAGCGGGCGAGGGAAGGTCTCGTTCATGGCCACGCTGTTCGACGATGCGGAGGAGAGTGTGAGGCTCGCCCCGGGCGTCTTCGAAGCCACACTCTGCGAAAGGCTCGACAGCACAGAGGTGTAGTTGCCCGCGGCATTCACGGACTCCGTTGCGCCTCCTGCATCGAACAGCGCGACCGGCTTCGAAGCACCGGCATCGGCGCGCGCGCCCGCGGAGTCGTTGTTGATGAGCGACACGGTGACGCCGCCCGCAACGTACACGCGATAGACGATGCGCACGTAGTGCTGTTCGAGCTGATCCTTCTCGACGCGCGGCGGGTACTGCTTCAGAAAGTCGCGATTGGCCCGCGCCCACTCGTCGACCTGCGGCGAGAGCACGGTCACGGGCAATCCGTACGTCGACGCGCTGCTGATGTTCACGGTGCCGCTCGCGTCGGACGCGCCGAGGAGACTGAGACCGACCGGCACGGCCTGGATGGGGATGGCGAGCATCGCGCCCGCGCCCTTCTTCACCTGGAATGTGTACGACGGAAACGCGGCGCCCGGCGCGGTCGCCCACGCGGTGTACGGCGCCTGCGTCGGCGGTGGCTGCGGGAACTGCCACTGCTTCGGCAGTACGCTGTCCGCGGTCACCTGGTACGCGCCGTTGTAGAACTGCTGCCAGCCTACGGGCTGCAGGCGCGCGATGACGTTGTCGAGCGGCAGGAAGCCGTCTTTCTCGAGGTCGTGCACTTCCTCTTCGAGCGGCGAGGACACGAGGAACATGTCCCCCACCTGCAGATCCTCGGTCAGCGGATACACCGGGAGCACCTGGCTCGCGCGGATGGTGAGGCACCAGTCCTTCGCGACCGCTGCGAGCTCGCGGACCTTCGCGTGCTCGACTGCCGTGCGACACGATGCGAGGCAGAGCGCCGCCAGGAGCGTGGCTGCTATTCGGACGGACATACGGACCTCCTTCCCTCTCTCCCGCTCAGTTTAGCGCACGCGGCCGCGAGAGGAAGTAGACGATTGCGCCGGTGGTGAGGCCGATCGCGCCGGCGAGGAGTTTCCAGCGGTCGAGACTCGCCACGAACGCGAGGGAGACGAGGATGCCGAGGGCGGGGATGATCATGCCGGAGAGGCGCAAGCGGTTTTCCCTCTTGCGCAGCAGCGGGACGGCAATGCAGGTGGAGAGATAGGTCGCCAGTCGTGCCACGGCCGACAGCAACGCGAGTTGGCGGAACGAGCCGCCAAGGGCGAGGGCCAGTGCGACCGATGCATGGATGGCAATGGCGTAGCTCGGCGTGCGGAAGCGCGGGTGCACGAACGAGATCGGGCCCATGCGGCGATCGAGCGAGAGCGCGTAGAGCATGCGCGAGCCTTCGAGCATGGTGCCGGAGTTCGTGCCCGCCATCGAAAGGAGCGCGCCGATGGTGACGATGACGGCGCCGATCGGTCCGATGAGCTCCGCCGCGGCGGACGCGATCGGCGTCTTGCTCTGGGAGAGATCGGGCAGCGCGGACATCGCGCCGAGCTGCACGAGGGCGTAGATCGCGGCGATGGCGAGGATGCCGATCAGCAAGGCGAGCGGGAGATCACGGCGTGGGTTCTTGAACTCACCCGCGGGGACGCCGAGGTTCTCGAAGCCGGCGTAGGCGAAGAGCATGAAGAGCGCGGCGTCGACCCATTTCGTGTCGGGGCCCGGCAGCGCGAACGAGCCGGGAATCGGGTTCGTCTTCCATACCGCGAGCGCGACGATGATGAAGCCGATCAGCGGTACGAGCTTGCCGAGCGTGAAGACGTAGATCGAGGCCGCGCCGTAGCGCACGCCGAGGAAGTGGATGGCGGCGAGGAAGAGAATGGTGGCGAAGATGACGACCGCGCGCGGGCCGGTGTTCGAGAGGCTCGGAAAGAGCAGCGCGAGCGCGAGCACGAAGCCGTTCGACAGCGACGCGAGCGACGTCACACGCGCGATCCAGTTCATGAAGCCGGTCTCGAAGCCGATGAAGTCGCCCATGGCCGTGCGCGCGTACAGGTACGCACCCCCCGGCTCTTCGAAGTGCCGCGCCGCCTCGGCGAAATTGAGCACGAGGATGAACACCGGAATCGCAAACAACACCGGCGCCCAGAGCGAGAAGGGACCGAGGAGGGTGTAGGACTCGTGGGGTAGGAGGAAGACGCCGGAACCGATGACGGCGTTGATGCACATGGCCACGAGGCCCCAGAACCCTACGGTACGAATGAGTTTGGCCGTGGAGTGATCGGTCATCGAGGGAGCCGCCTTTCTAGGAAGCCGAATGCAGAATGCAGAATGCAGAACGATGAATGAAGAAAGGGGAGACGGGGAGGGCGGGGGTGGAGTGATCGGTCATTGGGGGAGGCGCCTTTCCTGGGAAGCCGAATGCAGAATGCAGAATGCAGAACGATGAATTGTGAAAAGGGACGGGGCGGACGGGTTCTCAATTCACCATTCTGCATTCTGCCTTCTGCATTCAGCCTCACCTCCTATGTCCCTTCCCGCGAATCGTCTTCCCCGAAAGCGCTCCCGTCATCTTGCCTCCGCGCAGGACGGCGACACCGTTCACGACCACGTCGGTGATGCCTTCGGAGTAGTGGTGGGGGTCTTCGAACGTGGAGACGTCGCGGATGGTTTCGGGGTCGAAGATCACGACGTCGGCTTTCATGCCGGGGCGGAGCAGGCCGCGGTCGAAGATGTGGGCGCGGAGCGCGGCTTGCGAGGTGATCTTGCGGACGGCTTCTTCGAGGGAGAAGAGTTTTTCGTCGCGGGAGTAGTGGCCGAGGACGCGGGGGAAGGTGCCGTACGCGCGGGGATGCACGGAGGTGTTTTCGGCGCGCACGCTGGCCGAGGGGTTGCCGGCGTCGGTGCAGACGGAGACCCAGGGCGTTTTCAGCGCGTGGCGCACGTCGTCTTCATTCATCGAAAAGTAGATGACGCGCGGGGAGAGCTCGTTCGCGCCGAAGAGCGTCATCAGCGCTTCCTCGGGCGTCGCCGTCATCGATGACGCGATCTCTTCGATGAACTTCTTCTCGTACTGCTTCTGCGCGGGGTTGAAGACCTGCGCGACGTAGATGCCGCGGGGACCGCGGCGCTCGACCTGCCCGCGCAGCGCTTCGGCGATCTTCGCGCGCGATTCGGGCTCGGTGAGGCGTTTGCGGAAGTCGTCGTAGCCGCCTTCCATCGCCCAGTCGGGGGCGAGGGTGCTCAGGCCGGTCGAGGAGGCGGCGTACGGATAGACGTTCGCGGAGACGTCGAGGCCTTTCTCGCGCTCGGCGGCGATGCGGTCGATGATGGCGGGCATCTTTCCCCAGTTCGGACGGCCGCCGATCTTGAGGTGCCACACGTTGACGGGGATGTTCGCCGCGCGTCCGATCCTGAAGGCTTCGTCGAGTGCTTCGTCGATGCGGTTGCCTTCGTCGCGGATGTGCGAAAAGTACATCCCGCCGTGCTTCGCCGCGACGCGTGCGAGATTCGCGATCTCGTCGGTCGTCGAGTACATCGCCGGCACG
This sequence comes from Thermoanaerobaculia bacterium, assembly GCA_035629395.1. GTDB lineage: Bacteria > Acidobacteriota > Thermoanaerobaculia > Gp7-AA8 > Gp7-AA8 > QHVT01. The sequence goes on along the minus strand of DASPHZ010000083.1, from coordinate 53,554 downwards.
TAGATGAGGGACGTCGAGAGGCCGATGGCGCCGTCGCGCATGGCCTGGTCGACGATCGCTTCCATCTCGCGCATCTCGGCGGCGGTGGGGACGCGGTTCACGTCGCCGATGACCATCTCGCGCGGATTCGACGCGCCGACGAGGAGCGCGAAGTTGATGGTCGAGCCCTGACGGTCGACGGCGTCGAGGAAATCGCCGAGGGTGAGCCAGGGCTCGTTCCTGGTGACGCGGGAGGCGAGGCGGGGAGCGGGCGAGTGGCCCTCGCCGGCAATGGCCGTGGTGATGCCCTGGCGCACGTGCGCTTCGAGGTGCGGATCGCCGATGACGCCGCTTTGCGCCCAGCTCAGGAGGTCGATGAAGCCGGGCGCGACGACGCGATTCCCGGCGTCGATCGTGGACGCCGCTTCGACGTCGCGCAGATCGCCGACGGCGACGATCTCGTTGCCGCGAATCCCGACGTCGCCGCGGAACCAGGGCGAGCCGCTGCCGTCGATGACACGGCCATTGGTAATCTTCAGGTCAAGCATGGTGGGAGCTTTCGTGGGGATCGGGGTGGGAGAACTAGTGGGAATGCAATTGGTAAAAAGAATGGCAAGGAGCAGGGTCGCAGATTGGCAGAGGTGCAGCGCGGTGCGGCGCGGGCTCCGCCACTGGGGGACTCTGTCGCTCTGCCTCTCGCTCACTCCATCCCCCGGACCAGATCGTCGAGCGACTGCCGTTCGCGGATGACACGCACGTTGCCGTCGTCGACCATCACCTCCGGCGGGAGGAGGCGCGCGTTGTAGTGCGAGGCCATGGAGAAGCCGTAGGCGCCGGCGTCGCAGAAGGCCACGAGGTCGCCGATGCGCGTGCGCTCGAGGGAGCGCGTGGTGACGCGGCCTTCGGTGCGCGTGAAGACGTCGCCGGACTCGCACAGATTGCCGGCGACGACGAGCTCGTTGCGCTCGAGCGACGCGTCCCATGTTTCGCGCAGCGACCCGGCCGCGCCGTGGCTGGCGTTGAGGATGTGGTGGTACGCACCGTATTTCGACGGGCGCACGAGGTGATTGAAGCCGGTGTCGACGCCGATCCATTCGACTCCCGCGCTGACGCGTTTCGCGGTCACGCGCGCGAGCAGCGTGCCTGACTGCGCGACGATGTAGCGTCCCGGCTCGAGGATGGCGGTGAGATCGCGCGCACGCAGGAAGGCCGCGGCGAGCTCGGTCAGTTGCGCACCGTAATCGGCGATCGGGAACTCCGGCTCGCCGGGCTTGTACGGCGTGGCCATGCCGCCGCCGAAGTTGATCCATTTGAGGTTCTTGAAGCCGAGGGACAGCTCGAGGAGCGACTTTGCGGCGGAGAGGAGCGGGGCGGGGGTGTCGACGCCCGAGCCGATGTGGGAGTGGATGCCCACGACCTTGCGTCCGCTGTCCTCGATGAGCATGCGCGCCGTGTCGACTTCGGCGAGGTCGATCCCGAACTTGACGCTGTCGCCGGCGGTGATGACGTCGGCGTGATGTCCGGCACCGACGTCGGGATTGACGCGCAACGCGATCGGGTTCGGCAGGCCGAGCGCGAGGCAGCGGTCGATCTCCGTCATCGAGTTCACGTTGATGACGATGCGCGCGTCGGGGATCGCGCGGAGGTCGTCGTCGGACACGTTCGAGCACGTGAACCAGATCGACTCGGGATCGAAGCCGGCGCGCAGGGCCAGGTAGATCTCGCCGGGCGAAACGGCGTCACATCCCAGCCCGTGCGACTGCACCAGGCGGAGGATGGAGAGGTTGCCATTTGCTTTCATCGCATAAAACGCCCGCAGCGGCAGTCCGGCGAACGCGGTGCGGATGTTCTCGATCTGCCGGCGGATCACCGCGGCGTCGTAGACGTAAAGCGGTGTGCCGAACTCTTCAGCGAGCGTGAGGGCGGAGAGGCCCCCGATGTGGAGGGTGTGGTTGCGGTACTCCATGAGCGCGCGCAGTGTAGCAACGTTGATGGTTGCTGGTTGCTCGTGATGGCTGGGCAGATCACAAAGCCCGACTCACGAGCAACCAGGAACCGGCAACGCTTTACAATCGCCGCCATGCAGCCGTACCTCGATCTCGTCCGCCACATCCTCGAGCACGGGACGCCGAAAGGCGACCGCACGGGCACGGGCACGCTCAGCGTGTTCGGGCATCAGATGCGCTTCGACCTCGGCGCCGGCTTTCCGCTGCTGACGACGAAGAAGCTGCATCTGCGCTCGATCATCTACGAGCTGCTGTGGTTCCTCGCGGGCGACACGAATGTCCGCTTCCTCAACGAGAACAAAGTCACGATCTGGGACGAGTGGGCGGATGCGAACGGCGAGCTCGGTCCCGTGTACGGCTATCAATGGCGCTCCTGGCCCACCGCGGACGGGCGGCACATCGATCAGATCACGCAGGTCATCGACGAGATCCGCCGCAATCCGAATTCACGGCGCCTGGTCGTCAGCGCGTGGAACGTCGGGGACCTGGACAAGATGGCGCTGCAGCCGTGTCACGCGCTCTTCCAGTTCTACGTCGCGGACGGGCGTCTCTCCTGCCAGATGTACCAGCGCAGCGCGGATGTGTTCCTCGGCGTGCCGTTCAACATCGCCTCGTACGCGCTGCTGACGATGATGGTCGCGCAGGTCTGCAACCTGCAGCCCGGAGAGTTCATCCACACCCTCGGCGACGCGCATCTCTATTCGAACCATCTCGAGCAGGCGCGCGAGCAGCTCACGCGCGAACCGCGTCCGCTGCCGTCGATGCGCGTCAATCCCGACGTGCGCTCGATCTTCGAGTTCAGATTCAGCGATTTCACTCTCGAGAACTACGATCCGCATCCGGCGATCAAGGCGCCGATCGCCGTATGAAACTTTCGATGATCGCCGCGCTCTCGACGAACAACGTCATCGGGCGGAACAACGACGTCCCCTGGCGCCTGTCGACGGACCTCAAGCGCTTCAAGGCGCTGACGATGGGACATCACCTGCTCATGGGTCGCAAGACGTACGAGTCGGTCGGCAAGCCGCTGCCGGGACGGATCAACGTCGTGATCACGCGCCGCGAGGGATATGCACCCGAGGGTGTGACGGTGGTGCATTCGCTGGAGGAGGCGATTCGCGTGGCGGCCGCGGCGAATGACGCCGAGGCGTTCATCGCGGGAGGCGCGGAGATCTATGCGCAGTCGATGCACCGCGCCGACCGCATGTACCTCACGCGGGTGCATGCGGACGTCGAGGGCGACACGTTCTTTCCCGACTTCGACGACGTGACCGAATGGCGGCTCACGGATTCGGAGCATTGCGACGCGGATGAGAAGAACGAGCATCCGTTCTCGTTCCTGACGTACGAAAGGGCGGGCGCGGAGGGACACGCCATTCCAGCCGAGGGGTAATCGAGCTCTTGACACGTCTATGCTGATACAGCATATTGCCTCGCGGAGGCTGTTCGCATGCGTTTGCTCCCCCCGGCGCTCCTCTCGGTCTGTCTCACCCTGTCCGTTCTCGCCGCGACGCCTCCGATCGGGACGGCGGTCCGCGTCTCCACTCCTGACGCATTCGGTGCGCCCGCCAGTGTCCATCAGGCGGCCGGCATCGCCACGAACGGCGACGGCTACTTTGCCGTCTGGGTCGACCTGGGTGAGGAGCAGACGCGCAGCGCGATCTACGGCGCGCGCATCGCCGCCGGCGGCACGATCGCCGGCGCGACCTACCTCTTCGGCGACGGCAGCGCGCCGAGCGTAGTGTGGAACGGACGCGCGTACGTCGCCGTCTGGACGGGTGCCGACGCGGTGCAGGTCGCGGCGATCGAAGGCGACCGCATCACCAGCATTGCCATCCCAGGCTCGGAAGGGGCGACGCAGGTCGCGTCGAACGGCGACACGGTGCTCGTCGTGACGTCGGCGCAACAGGCGTTTCTGCTCGACCGCGAGCTCAACGTCATCCGCGAGCATCGCGTGGCGACGAAGATGTCCAGCCTCGGAAGCGGCGTCGCCGTCGCGAGCGCGGGCGCGGAGTACATGATCCTCGTCGTCGAGGAGCAGAACCTCCGCGCCGTCGTGACGCAGCGCATCGACGCGGAGGGAGATCTGCTCGAGCCGCGCGCGCTGCCGGCCTCGGGCGGTCTTCTCGACGTGGCACTCGCGAGCGACGGCACGGACTGGCTCGCGGCGTGGCGCTCGCGCAGCGACATCGGAGGCCAGTTCCTGGCGCGCGATGAAACGACGTCCTCGCCGCACACGATCGTGGCAGCGGACGTCGACCAGGCGCTGCCCGACCGCGCCCTCCACTCGCCCGCGCTCGCATGGCGCGGAAGCGAGTACCTCCTCGCGTACGCGAGCGGCGGCTGGGACCGTCCGGCACAACTGCATCTCGTGCGCGTGGACGCGAACGGCATGACCGTCGGAGCCGCGAGTCCCGCGCTCTCCACGCTTCGGTACTCCGACGAACCCGACATGGCCATCCGCGGCGACGGCAGCGGCGCGGTGATCTGGATCGATGCGAACGACTCCGTGCGCGTCGGTCTCTTCGACAGCAGGTCCCTCACGTTCCATAAGACGTTCTCACCGGCGTACCTCCCGAAAGAACAGGTTCACCCCGCGATGCAGCGCGTCGGCACGACCGCGGTCATGGCGTGGGTCGAGCGTTCCCGCGACGGCACCGACATCCGCCTCGGCCGCATCGGCGAAACGCCGCTCGTCGTCGCGACGAATACCGATGCCGACTGGCTCGACCTCGACTACGACGGCTCCGCACTGTGGGTGACGTGGTACGGCAACGGCGTCGTGCGCTTTCGCCGCTACACCGCGCAACTCGCGCCACTCGACGAAGCCGCGCGTCCGTACTTTGCGCCGCCGGCTGCCGATGAAGCGCAGGCCGCGGCCGCGGGCGGCGGCGCGCTGATCGTAGTCTGGCGCACGCGCTACAACCCGGAGCCGCCGGGCCGCGCCCCGGATCTCGTGGCGAAGGTGATCCGTCCCGACGGTTCGGACACGAACGTCGAAGTCTCCGGCGTCACCACGGGCGAAGACGAGGCGGCCGTCGCGGTGTGGGACGGCTCGCGCTTCTTCGTCGCGTGGCGGTATCACGGACTCGCGTTCGGCGATCCGCCGATCCCGCACCCGGCGTGGATTTACGCGCGGCACTTCACGACGACGGGCGATCCGGTCGAAGCGATTCCGATCGAGTTGTGGAACAAGGCGGACGACTATTCGTCGACGCTGCTCGCGAAGCCGTCGCCGCCGCAGGGCATCGTGCTCGCGTGGACCGAGCTGGGCGACGTCCAGCCGAGCATGAAGATCGCGCGCTACGCCGGCACCACGCCGCTGCAACCCGCCACGATCCCGCTGCCGCGTCTTGCGTCGCTGCGCCTCCTTGACCTCGCGCCGCTCGACCACGGCGAAGTGGACCTCTACTGGTCGTGGCGGATCGGCGCATACACGGTCACGCTGTTGTCGGAGCGTTTATCCGCGTCGCTGCAGTCGACGGGCGATCGCCAGTCGAGCACGTCGTTCCGGGTGACCGGCACGGAGACGGAGCTCGTCGCCACCGCGATCGGCACGCTGCCGGTGGTCGTGCACACGGCCGTCGACGGCGAGGCGGACGGCGTCACCCGTTTGTTCGTGCGGCAGTCAACGATTCGCAGAAGGGCGGTGCGCTGATGAAACGTATCTTCGTCGTGCTGTTGCTGTGCGCGTCCGGCGCCATCGGGGCACCGATGCGCTTCGGTCCCGAGGTTCCGCTGACGGCGGTCGAATACGACGACCCGAGCTCGACGAAATCGAGCGCGTCGCTCGCGACGGACGGCACCGCGTATCTCGCGGTGTGGGAAGACACGCGCGGGGGCGTCTTCGGCGCGGGACTGACTCCCACCGATCTCTTCATCGCGCCAGGCCTGTCGCCCGCGGTGATCTGGACGGGGCGCACGTACATCGTGGTCTGGTCCGACCGCTTTCCGGGGGAGGGCATCCTGGCCGCGACGGTGAGCCGCGAAGGAATCATCGGCGAGCCGCGCCGTCTCTCGAACGAACGCGGATATCCGTTCCGGCTCGCGACGAACGGCGACACGGTGGCCATCGTCGCGGGAGTCGGTAATGACTTCGTCGGCCTGCTGATCGACCACGACCTCAACGTGATCTCGCGGCAGGTGCTCGCGAGCGGCAAGGGCTTCTGGGACTTTGACGTGGCGTCGCTGAACGGTGATTACCTGATCGCCGCGGCGCTGGTCGAAGGCTCCGGCACCGGCTACACGATTCCGCTCAGCGCGACCGGCGCGTTCGGCCCGGCGACGCTGATCCCCGAGGCGGGCGGCAATTTCCACATCGCGATTGCGAGCAATGGCGAGCATTACCTCGTCGTGTACGACCGCGCCGGGGAGTTGCGCTCGCGCGTCATCAGCGCGCAGAACACACCGGTCGGCGACGCGCAGACGATCGTCGGACGTCCGGCTTCGGGCCCGTTCCTCGGATCGGACCAGCCGCGGCTCGCGTGGCGCGGCGACGAGTGGCTGCTGACGTATCGCCACGGCAACGGTGACGCGACGGCGCTGCGGCTCGCCGCGGACGGCACCCCGATCGGCTCGCCGTCTTCGCGTTTTGGAATTGCCGACGGCGAGATGGCGATCGCGGTCCAGGAGAACGGCAACGGCGCGATCTTCTGGATCGAGGACGAGCGTCACGCCCGCCTCGGCTTCTTCGACGCCGTATCGCTGGCCTCGGGGATGCCGATCGCGTCCGCGATCACGGTCGGACGCGCGCCGCATGCGCAACGCCGTCCCGCCGCGGAATCGGTCGACGGCAGACTCGCCGTGGCATGGCTCGAACAGTACGGCGACACGAGTGAGATTCGCCTTCACTACAACGGTGGGACGGCGAAGACGGCAGTGGGTGACGGCGTGCCGGTGTTCGTCGACGTCGTCTTCGACGGCGGCGCGTTCTGGCTCCTGTGGCACAACGAGTCGGCGCGGCAGCTCTACTGGCAGCGCTTCACGCGGCAGCTCGAGGCGTTCGACTTCTGGCCGGAGACGAAGACGCCGCCGCAGTCCGCGCGCACCGTGGTGTCGACGGCGGCGGGCGCGGGGACGGCACTCGTGGTGTGGGCCACGGACTCCGGCAGCAACGTCGCGCAAGTGGTGCGGGGACCCGGCACGGTGCAGATCCGCGGACGCGGTGCCGTCGCCGCGTGGGACGGCACGAACTACGTCGTCTATTCGCGCGACGACGACGCGATCTACGCGCAGCACATCGCGCCGTCCGGTGTCGCGGTGGAGACCGAAGCGCTGGTGATTCATCGCGGCGCCGCGAGGTTCCTGCGTGCGGAGAAGAACCTGCTCGCGTGGCAGGAAGACAACGCCACACGCGTCGCGCGATTCGACGGCGAGGCGCTGCATGTCCTCGCGACGCTCGGTTCGCCGGACGCACTCGCGGATCTCGTCGCGCTGCCCGATGGCGGCGCTGACGTCTACTGGCGCAACGGCACGACGGTGTTGCACCAGCGCATCGCGGACGACGGTTCCGCGAACGAGCTGACCGCGTTCCCGACCGACAGCGGCTGGTTCGATGCGACCGCCGTCGGCACGCTCGCGCAAGTCGTTTCGGTACGGCGCGATCAGGAGCTCGTCGAGCGCGTCGTGTATCGCACGGGAGAAGGCGGGACGGGCAAACGGAGGGCGATCAGGTAGGCAGCGCCGTCATCGCGAGCTGCCGTTTCTGGCGCAGCGAGCCGCGCCAGAAACCGATGGCCGCGGACACGGGACCGATGGCGAAGTAGATCCAGCCGGCCCAGTTCATCATCGTGCGCGACGTCGCCATCGCTCCGACGAACGCCGATGCGCAACCGATCGCGACATACGCCCCGTACATGATGATCATCGTGTACGTGTCGTGGATCTCCAGCTCGTTCAGCTCGAGCTCTTCGCGCTTGCGCAACGCGTGCACGTACATCAGGACGAAGAGCGCGAAGATGCCGGCGAACCCGAGGCCGTAGACGACGAAGAGCGTGCCGGCGTTGGCTCTCGCGCCGGCGATCTGCCCCGTGACGATCGAGAACATGAACTTCAGCGGATAGATGTACAGCAGCACGATGAAGAGCAGCACGGTGTTGATGGCGATCGTGATCTCGTCGGTCAGCGCGTAGCGGCGGAAGAACGTGTGGTGCACGTACCAGATCCACGTGAGCATCGCGAAGCAGATGGCGAACGCGGGGAAGCCGCGCAGCGTGGCCATGAGCGCGTCGTAGTCTTCAGGGACTTCGAGCGAGACGACGATCAGCGTCAGCGCGAAGCCGAAGACGACGTCGCTGAACGCTTCCACGCGCGACACCTCACGCCCGCGCACGCGAAACGGGATGGCTTGCATGCGAGCAATTTAGGCGAGAGGCGCGCACGTGTCATCTGACGAATGTCACGCGAGCGACCTCGGTACATGGAGCGCCGGCGTTCCGCAGTCACGTCACGCGGCGTTGCGAAGCGCGGCCTTGGCGTTGTTCACGCCGAGCCTCGCCGCCACCGTCTGTTCCACCGCCTCGTGATAGCGATCGCGTGCGATGGCGAAGATCTGCCGGGCGCGATCCCCCAGCCCTTGCGCCATCAGCGCGTTGTAGAGCGATACGATGACGCCGTTCGGACCTCCGGCCATGAGCGTGCGCTCGACGCCCGCCATTCCCGGCTCGTAGTTTGTGGCGATCGAGAGGCCGAGCCACGGCAGCGGCGGCAGGTTGCGGGCGCTCAGGCCGAGGGCGGCGTCGATCTCGGCGAGGTTCGCGCTGAGGTCGAGGCCCTGCAGAAACAGCTCGATCTCCACCTCGGTCCACGACGCGGGGTCGAGCTGCGCGATCGGCGTGCCCGTGTCGTACCGCGCAACGCGCTCGAAGACACGGTTCATGACCGCGGACGACGTCGGTGCGGTGACGTTCGACGGCAGTCCCGGCTCGTACAGCCACTGGCTCAGGCGCAGTTGCTCTTTGACGTCCGGCCGCGCGTCGAGCGCGATCTCGTCGAGCAATGCCAGGAACTGCAGGTGATCGACCCAGCGGTACGCGAAGATCTGGAAGTAGCGGCGCAGGAACACGTCGAACGTGGCGCGGCCGATCGTGTCCTCGAGCGTCTTCATGAACAGCGCGCCCTTCGTGTAGCCGGTGCTGTTGAATCCCGCGAACGGCTGCGGCGTGGCGCGGTGGAGGATCGTCGACGGCGACGTCGACTGACCGGCCGACGCGCTGTAGCTCGCGCGGTCGAGGTGCCAGCCGACTTCCGCGCGCTCCGGTCCCATCAGCTCTTCCATGATGCGCCACGTGAGATACGACGTGATGCCCTCGTTGATCCAGACGTCGTCCCAGCTGCCGAGCGTCGCGGAGTCGCCGGCCCACGAGTGCGCGAGCTCGTGCGCGATGAGGGTGCTGGGGTTCGTCTGCGGCAGGAAGTTGCCGGTGGCGACGCGCGTCGGCTCGACGAAGTTCAGCATCGGATGCTCCATGCCGCCCGCGACGAAGGTCGGCGGCATGAGCAGGACGTCGTGGCGCTCGAAGGGGAACGTGCCGGCGACGCGCTCGGCGGCGTCGACCATGTCCGGGAGGTAGCGCAGGTCCCACTCGGCGGCGGGCATGAGCTCCGGCTCGGCATAGACGCCGGTCCGCTCGTCGAAGGCGTGGAACTCGAGGCGGCCGACCGCGATGGCGATCAGGTACGCCGGGATCTTGTACGGCATGTGGAACGTGTAGACGCCGGTGTCGTTGCGCTCGGTCGGATTGTCGCTCGCGCTCATGAGCGCGAGGAGGTTGCTCGGCACGCGGATCGTCGCCTCGTACGTGACGCGGTGCGACGGCGTGTCCTGGATCGGGATCCAGCTCCGCGCCTCGATCGGTTCGTTGAGCGAGTAGAGGTACGGCTGCTGGCGGCCGAAGCTCTGCGCGGCGGTGTTCCAGTTGAGCCCTTCGGCGCCGGGGCTCGTGACGTAATCGACGGTCACGGATTGGGTGGTCGGCGTGATGGTGATGTGGAGCGGGCGTCCATGGGTCGTGCTCGTGCCCCAGCTCCAGGCGGAGGTCGTCGTGCCGTCGACTTTCACGCTGCTCACGGTGAGGTCGTCGGTGTCGAGGACGAGCGTGTTCGTGCCGGTGAGGTTCTCGATGTCGAGCCGCGCGTTGCCGCGCAGCGTGCGCGAAGCGAAGTCGACGGTGAGGTCGAGCGCGACGTGACGCACGGCCACAGCGGCCGGGTTCGAGAAGGTGAAGACGTCCGCCGGCGGCTCCGTGAGCGGCCATCCCGCGGGATGCTGGACGGCGCGATGCCGCGCGGCGACGAGGAACACGAACGACGTGAGGACGAGGAGAACCCGGCGCTGGAGCATGCGGCGATGGTAACGCCGCGAATTTCCCGAAACTTCTCGCGCGGTTACGAAGGGATAAATTCTTTCGTCCAGCGGAGGGAGTAGCGCCACAGCAGATGCTGCCTGGCCGTCGCGCCGGGGAGTGTGGCCGCGAGCGCCTGCACGTCGCGCCAGGTACGGTAGCGCTCGGTGCGGCCGTGCTCCTCCCACGCTTTGCGCTCGGAGCGGGTCATGCGGCCGGTACGCAGCTCGCGCAGGCGCGCCGCGATCCAGGCAACGGCGTTGAGAGGGAGGCTGGTGCGTTCGATCAGATCGACGACGAGCAGTTGTCCGCCGGGACGCAGCGCATGGGCCATGCTGCGCAGGGCGCGTGGCTCATCGACGTGATGCAGGGTGGCGAGGGAGACGATGCAGTCGTATGACGCATGGGTTTGCAACCATTCGAAGAGGTCCGCGACCTCGTAATGAATGTTGCGCGCCCGCGTGCGTCTGCGGGCCTCGGCGATCATCCCCGGCGAGAGGTCGATGGCGTCGACGCGTTCGAAGCGTGAGGCGAGGATGCGCGCGGCGGTGCCGAGTCCGCAGCCGAGGTCGAGAGCGGTGCCGCCGCGCAGCTCGCGCAGCAGTGGTGCCTCGTGCGGTCCGAGCTGATCGCGAGCGGTGAGGGCGGCGATCGTGTCGAAGTCGCTCGTCACGGTGCGAGCATACCGGAGCGCCGGCGAGGACGTCCGCGTACCGGTCCGCAGGAGCCCGGCGCTTCGTCCGCGTGCTAATCTCCCGCGCCTGATGATCGTCCGGCCTTACGACGGGAAAAGCCCTCGCTTCGGCGAACGCGTGTTCGTCGCGGAAAACGCCGCGATCATCGGCGACGTGGAGCTCGGCAACGACTGTTCGATCTGGTACGGCACGACCATTCGCGGCGACGTGAATTTCATCCGCATCGGCTCGCGCACGAACATCCAGGACAACTGCACGGTGCACGTGCATCACGAGCGCTGGTCGACCGTGATCGCCGAGGAAGTGACGATCGGCCATGGCGCGATCGTGCATGGCTGCACGATCCATCGCGGCGCCCTCATCGGCATGGGCTCGCGCGTCCTCGACGGCGCGGTCGTCGGCGAGTCCGCCCTCGTCGGCGCCGGCGCGCTCGTCCCCGAAGGCATGCACGTCCCCCCACGCACGCTCGTCGTCGGCGTCCCCGCCCGCGTCAAACGCCCGCTCACCGACGAAGAGCTCGCGCGGCTGGACCAGTCGTGGCGCAATTACGTGAGTTACAAGGAGAAGTACCTGGAGAAGCTATAAAGCTGTAGAGCGATAAAGCCATAGAGCTCTGAGGCTCTACAGCTCTAAAGCTTTACAGCTCTACAGCCGGGACACCCGCATGAACGGAACACTACGCACATCACACGTCGGTCAAACCATCTCCCTTCACGGCTGGGTTCAGAAGCAGCGCGATTTCGGGGAGCTCGTATTCATCGATCTGCGCGATCGCACGGGGATCGTGCAGGTCGTCGTCGATCGGGAGAGGGGAGCGACCGATGAGTTGCTCGCCGCGGCGAAAGAGCTGCGCGGGGAGTACGTCATTCGCCTCACCGGCAACGTCGTCGAGCGGGCGGACGCGCAGAAGAACGCGAAGCTGCCGACCGGCGACATCGAAGTCGTGCCCACGCAGATCGAGATCCTCAATCGCGCCGACACGCCGCCGTTCCCGATCGAAGACGACACGGACGCGGCCGAAGAGCTGCGCCTGCAATATCGCTATCTCGACATGCGCCGCCCCTCGCTCGCGCGCAATCTGATGCTGCGGCACAAGCTCGTCTTCAAAACGCGCGACTACTTCGACCGCCACGGATTCATCGAAGTGGAGACGCCCATCCTCACTAAATCGACGCCCGAGGGGGCGCGCGACTATCTCGTCCCGAGCCGCGTCCACAAAGGACAGTTCTACGCGCTGCCGCAGTCGCCGCAGATCTTCAAGCAGCTCTGCATGGTCGCCGGCCTCGAGCGCTACTTCCAGATCGCGCGCTGCTTTCGCGACGAAGACCTGCGCCGCGATCGTCAGCCCGAGTTCACCCAGATCGACGTCGAGGCCTCGTTCATCGACGAAGAGTTCATCTATTCGCTGATCGAAGGACTCTTCGAGGAGATCTTCCCGGTCGCCGGCATCGAGGTGAAGACGCCGTTCCGGCGCATGACGTGGCAGGAGGCGATGGACCGCTTCGGCATCGACCGTCCGGACATGCGCTTCGGAATGGAGCTGATCGACATCACCGGTGCGGCGCAGCAGATCGCGTTCGAGCCGTTCAAATCCGCGCAGACGGTGCGCGCGATCGTGGTGCCGAATGGTGCCGCGTTGTCGCGCAAGCGCATCGACGAGCTCGCCGAGGAAGCGAAGAAACTGAAAGCGTCCGGGCTCGTGTGGATCAAGTTCGACGCGCAGCGCGGCTCGTCGATCAAGAAGTTCCTCGACGACGCGGCGTTCGATTCGCTGCGCACGGCGCTCAAAGCAAATGACGGCGACCTCGCCCTGATCGTCGCCGGAAAAACGCCGCTCGTGTGGGACGTCCTCGGCTCGCTGCGGCTCAAGGTCGCCAAAGACGAGAACCTGATTCCCGCCGAGCGCTGGGAGTTCCTCTGGGTCACCGACTTTCCGCTCTTCGAGTGGGATGAAGAGTCGGGCCGCTATTTCGCGCGCCATCATCCGTTCACGTCGCCCGCACCGGGTCACGTCGAATTGATGGCGTCCGATCCGGGCGCGACGCTGGCCCGTGCGTACGACGTCGTCCTCAACGGCCTCGAATTGGGCGGCGGCTCGATCCGCATCAATCAACCCGACACCCAACAAGCCATGTTCAAGGCCCTCGGCATCAGCGACGAGCAGGCCCGCGGTCAGTTCGGCTTCCTCATCGAGGCCTTCCGCTACGGCGCTCCACCCCACGGCGGCATCGCCCTCGGCGTGGACCGCATGGCCATGCTCATGGCCCGCGCCGAGTCGTTGCGCGATGTCATCGCCTTCCCGAAGACCGCACGCGCACAGGACCTGATGAGTGCCGCGCCGGGTGAGGTGGACGAGAAGCAGCTCGTCGAGCTGGGCATCGGGCTTCGCGCGGCTGGTCGCCCGGACGATCCCTCCCGGAAGCTAGACGCCTGACGCCCCGCGTGGCCATGCAACCGTTCCTGACCATCCACCAGGCGAGCGCCAGCTACCCCGTCTTCGTCGGCCGCAACCTCCTCGCGCAAACACGCGAGCTGGTGCGGCCGCGAGGCAGGGTTTTCGTCATCACTTCGCGCGCACTGCACGAGCGCTTCGGCACTATCCATCCCGATGCCGAAGTGCTGCTGATGCACGAAGGGGAGAAATACAAGACGCTCGAAACGGCGCACGACATCGTCACGCAACTGCTCGAGCACAACGCGAAGCGCGACGCGACGGCGATCGTGATGGGCGGTGGGATGATCGGCGACACGGCGGGATTCGCGGCCTCGATCTTCCTGCGCGGCATCGATCTCGTGCACGTGCCGACGACGCTCCTCGCACAGGTCGACAGCTCGATCGGCGGCAAGCTCGCCGTCAATCATGCGAAGGGAAAGAACCTCATCGGCAGCTTCTATCCGCCGCGCGCCGTGATCGCCGACACGTCCGTACTCGACACGCTGCCGCCGCGCGAGCGGCTCAGCGGGATGTACGAAGCGCTCAAAGGCGGCATCATCGGCGACGCGTCCCTCTTCGAGATGTTCGAACGGGGTTTGTTTCCGCGGAACGCGGACGCCGCGCCGGCGGTCCACGACGTGATGGACGCGATGGTCCGCAAGGCGATCAAAGTCAAAGCGGACATCGTCGGCGCCGACGAAAAGGAATCGGACGTGCGCCGCCTCCTCAACTACGGCCACACCATCGCGCACGGCATCGAGGCCGCGTTGCATTACGAAGGCATCACGCACGGCGAAGCGGTCGCGTGGGGGATGATCGGCGCGAACGCGATCGCCGTGCGTCGCGGTCTGCTTGCGAAAGCAGAAGCGGCGCGCATCGAGCGTGCGATTCGCGCGTACGAGCCGGAGGTTCCGCCTCCTCTCGATCGCAGCGACGTGCTCGCCGCGACCGAGCACGACAAGAAGAACACCGGCAGCGCGCGCGTGATGGTTTTCCCGAAGCGCGTAGGCGAGTGTGTCGTCGTTGCGGACGTGACCGAGGACGAGATCGCTTACGGCATCGCGGCCGTCCTCTAACCCGCACACGTCTGTCGCTCCAAGGTGACAAAATTCACGTTTTCGGCCCGAATTTCCGGGCATGCCGGCCGCAACAAGGCCGTTGATCGGAGGTGAGAAATGTGGCGACGGACAGCAGTCGTGCTCGTTCTCTTCCTGCCCCTGGCGTCGTTCTCCCAACAACAACAGCAGTCTCAGACCTACGGCGAGCGCATGGACGTGCGCATCCGCAACCTCGACGTCGTCGTCAACGACCGCGGCGGCAAAGCCGTGCGCGGACTGACGAAGGATGACTTCGTCGTCATTGAAGACGGCGTCGAGCAGGCGATCACGAATTTCGCGTTCTACGACAGCGACGCGACCGTGTCCGCGGATTTCGCGACGACGATTGGTGCGCCCGCGGGCAGCGCGGAGCCGCCGCCGCCGCGGCGCTTTCTCTTCTTCATCGACGAGATGGCGGTCCACGCGCCGGCGCGCAAGACGCTGAAGAAGCACGCGGCCGAGATCGTCGCGCAGATGAAGCCCGGCGACATCGCGACGGTCGTCCGTCCCACCGGCGCGACGCGCATCGTGCAGGACTACACGGGCGACGTGGAAGCGGTCCGGAAGAGCCTCGAAAAAGCGATCGACGACTGCAAGATCAGCATCACGTCGCCGGCCTACGCGGAGTTCCGTATGTTCCGCCGCGAGCTCGAAACGTCGACCAATCCCAATGAGGTCGCCAACGCGAAACGCAATTTCGCCGAGCGCGAGACGGCCCGCGTCACCCACCGCCTCGGTCAGATCCGCGCCCTTCTGGCGAGCCTCGGACGCGAAAGCGGCAGGAAGGTGTTCGTGCTCCTCACCAGCGGCCTCAGCGCGCAGCCCGGGCGCGCGGCGTACAGCTTCGAGGAAGAGCTGAAGCTCAACGAGGCACCGGGCAGCCGCGAGGCGCGCGACAGCCGCCAGCTCAACAACGAGGCGCTGGCCGAGCAGGGTGGTCCGGGAGCGCTCATGGCCGCGCTGACCGCGTCCATCGAGATCCAGTTGCCGGAAGCGCGCTGGACCGGCATGGACCGGCAGGAGTACGGCGACGTGCGCTCGCAGATCGACGCCATGGCGCGCGCGGCCGCCGCGGATGGCATCACGATCTACGCCCTCGAGCCCGAAGTGCCGCTCATCGTCGACTTCAGCCGCGGCGCCGACGGCGGCACGACCGGCAGTACCCAGCTCGGCGGGCGTACGAACACCGCGTACAGCCTCCCGCCGGAAATGCTCAATCACCTCCTCTTCTACGAGGGACAGACGCTCACGTCCTTGACGGAAAAAACCGGCGGCAAATGGTTCCGTGGCGTCGGCGCCATCGACGACGTGTTCCGCCAGATGTCGGACGATCTGCGCACCTATTATTCGATCGCATACCGGCCGCAGGGCGAAGAAGGAAAACTGCGCAAGATCAAGGTGAAAGTGCGCAACCGGCCGGAGCTCGTCGTGCGCACGCGCACCGAGGTCATCGACCAGCCGGAGGCGCGGGACATGGCCGATCGCGTGCTCGCCGGCCTCCTTTATCCGCACCACGAAGACTCGCTGCAGATGATCGTCAAGACGGACAAGCCGGAGAAGCAGGGGAAACAGTTCGGGATCCCGCTCGAGATCGTCATCCCCGTCGAGCAGCTGTCGTTCACCCAGGCCCAGGACGGGACCTATCGTGCCGTCGTCAACGTGCATTACGCGGCGGCGCGTGACGATAAAGAGCTGCTCTCTTATGGACAGCAGGAGCAGATCGTCGAGCTCTCGGCCGCACAGTACGCGCATCGCAATCGCGGGCGCTATCGCTACCAATCGACCATCAGTGTGCCGAAAGGCAATATCAAGATCGCACTCGGGGTCGTCGACACGAGCACGAAACAGGCTTCTCTCCAGACGGTGACGGTGACTACACGATGAGAAGAGCCCTGGTGCTCCTGCTCCTGGTGGTTCTCCCCCTGTCCGCGCAACAGCCCTATATCGAGTCCTTCGAAGTCCGCCTGCACAATCTCGACGTCGTCGTGACCGACGGCGAGGGCAACCCGGTCCGCGGTCTGACGAAAGGCGATTTCATCGTCACCGAAAACGGCGTCGTCAAAGAAATCAGCAACTTCGCCACTTACGATTCACGCACGTCCGTCGTGAGCGCAACGTCGCCGGCGGCAGGGGCTGACGCGGCGGCGTCCACACCGCCGCCCCCGCGCCGCTACGTGTTTTTCATCGACGAGCTGGGCGTCCAGAAAGCCGCGCGCGAGCGTCTGTACACGAACGTAGCGCAACTCGTGCAGACCATGCGCGAAGGCGACCTCGCCACCGTCGTCCGTCCCACGCTCACGGAAAAGGTCGTCCAGGAATTCACCGGCGACCGCGCCGCCATCGAGCGCGCATTGAAGAAGGCCATCGACGAGAGCCTGCCCGGCGAATACGGCCAGACGCGCGAGCTGCGCGAGCTGCAGCGGGCGCTTGCGACGGCGAACGTCCCCAACGAGATCAAATTCGCCAAGCGCGCATACGCCGATGCGGCAAAGCGCCGCGTCGAGCACCGCCTCGGCCAGATCCGCGCCCTTGCGAATGCGCTCGCCGGCGTCCAGGGACGCAAGGCGCTCATCCTCGTCACGATGGGTCTCACCACGAAGCCCGGAAGTGAGGCGTGGGATTACATCGAACAATTGCGCTCGATCGAACCGGGAGAGGATCCGGCGGAGCGCGTCGAAGGTCCGGGCGGACTCCTCGCCGATTTTGAAAAAGAGATCAATGACATCGCGTATACCGCGGCGGCGAACGGCGTCACGATTTACGCGCTCGAGCCGGACACCCCGCTGCACGTCGGCACCGCCGGGCGGGCCGAGATCAAAACGGCGGAGCGCAAGGATGAGTCGTTCGGCAATGACCGCAGGCTCGAACTGCCGCGCCATTTTCAGAAGGATCTCCTCCATAATAGTGAAATGACCTACGCCTCGTTGACGGAAAAAACCGGCGGGCGCTGGTTCCGCGGCATCGACACCATCGACGATACGTTCCGTCAGGTTTCCGAGGACCTGAGCTTTTATTACTCGCTCGCGTATCGCGTTTCGGGGGAGGAAGACAAACCGCAGCGCGTCGCGGTGCAGGTGCGCAATCGTCCCGAACTGCGCGTCCGGACACGCGCCGAGGTGCTGGAGAAATCGACGCCGAAAGAGATGGAAGACCTCGTCGTGGCGAGCCTTCTCTATCCGCGCGACGTCAATGAGCTCGGCATGACCGCGACAGCCGGCACGCCGAAACCGAATCGCGGCTTCTACGAAATTCCGATCGACATCGTGATCCCGATGAAGAACCTCGCCTTCATGCCGGCAGGGGAGGGCGACAAATACGTCGCCACCTTCACGTTGTATTTCGCGGCGGCGGGACAGCGCAGTGATTTCGCATCCGGCGGCCAGCAGAGCCAGCAGATCGAGATCACCGGCGAGCAGTATCAGCAGATCGATTCGGTGAATTACCGCTACAAGACGGGTATCGAAGTGGCCCCCGGCAATATGCGTATCGCTCTCGGCGTCATCGACTCGACCTCCAGGCTCACGGGGTTTCGTACCGTCGAGGTGATGGCGCAATGAGGAGATCCGCGGCCGCGATTGCGTTCCTCCTTGCCGCGATCGCGGCCGCGGGTCAGCAGCCTTACATCGAGACTTTCGAGGTACGGCTGCACAATCTCGACGTCGTCGTGACGGACAAGTCGGGCCAACCCGTTCCTGGCCTCACGCGCGCTGACTTCATCGTTCTCGAAGAAGGCGTCGAACAATCCATTACGAATTTTTCGGCCTACTCCTCCGGTGCGTCGACGTCGTCGGCCACTACAAAGGCCGATGAGGCGTCGTCGTCGCCGCCCCCGCGCCACTACGCTTTTTTCATCGACGACCTTTCCCTCCAGCCCGGCGCGCGCAAGCTCCTCCTCGAAAACGCGATGACCATCGTCCGGACCATGCGCGGGAACGATCTCGCCACCGTCGTCCACCCCATCGGCGAACAGCGCGTCGTCATCGAGCCGACCTCCGATCGCACCGCCGTCGAAGCCGCGCTCACCGTGGCCATCGCCGGCGCGAAATCGCGGTTCGACGCACAGCACACGGCGGAGTTCCGTTTCCTGCAGACGGAAATGCGCTCCGCTACGTCCGAGGAGCACGCGGACTTCATCCGCCGCCAGTACGCGGACATGGTTCGTCGCCGCGTCGAACAGCGTCTGGGACAGATCCGCGCGCTGGTCGCGTCGATGGCCGGCGTCGAGGGAAAGAAAATCGTCGTGCTCGCGACGATGGCGCTCACGGCGACGCCGGGCGCCGAGGCGTTCGATCCGATGTCGCGCGCCATCCCGGGCGGCCTCGATCAGGTCGAGGGACAGCCGCCGGGCATCGGCCCCGGCGCGACCGCCGATTTTCGCGAAAAGATCGACGACCTCGCGCGCCTGGCCGCGTCCAATGGCGTGACGATTTACGCCATCGAGCCGGACGTCCCGCTCACCATTGCTGCCAAAGCCGACATGGGTCCGACCCTGAGTGCGCGTACGTCCATCGCGCGAACTTCGACGCTCGACGAAATGTTGCGCGGCAGCGCCATCACGCTCACCGCATTGACGGAGAAAACCGGCGGCCGCTGGTTCCGCGGCCTGCCCGCCATCGACGATACGTTCCGCCAGGTGACGACGGACCTCAGCGTCTATTACTCGCTCGCATACCGCGCGACCGGCACGGACGATCGTCCGCGCCGGGTCGAAGTGAAAGTGCGCAACCGGCCGGAGTTGCTGGTGCGCACGCGTGCGGACGTCCTGGAGAAATCGACGTCACGCGAGATGGCGGACCTCGTCGTGGCGACTCTGCTCTATCCGCGTCCCGTCAATGAGCTCGGCATTCGGACGTCCGCCGGAAAACCGATCCGCGATCGCGGCTTTTTCAAAGTGCCGGTCGAGGTGTCGATCCCGCTGCAGAAGCTCGCCTTCCTGCCGGCCGCGAACGGCAATTACGCCGCGTCGTTCAGCTTTCATTTCGCGGCATCGGGCGAGAAGCGGGATTTCGGCTCGGGCGGCAGTCAGGAACAGAAAATCGAGATCACGCCCGAACAGTATCGCGACGCCGGACAGACGGTCTATCGCTACAGAACGAACATCCAGATCGCACCGGGACACACGCGCATTGCGGTGGGCGTTCTGGACGAGGTCTCGCGCCTCAGTGGATTCCGCACGATCGAGGTCGACGCGAAATGAGGCTGACCGCGGCCGCGATCGCATTGTGCGTGGCCGCCATTGCGTCGGCACAGCAGCCGTACATCGAAACGTTCGAAGTCCGCCTGCACAATCTCGACGTCGTCGTGACCGACAAGGCGGGCCAGCCCGTGCTCGGCCTCACCAAAGACGATTTCGTGGTTCATGAAGACGGGCGCGTCCAGCCGATTACCAACTTCACCGCGTACGCTTCGGGCGCGCCGCCGCCATCGACGACGACGGCCGGGGCTGATGCGCCGGCGTCCTCGCCACCGCCCCCGCGCCGCTACGCCTTCTTCATCGACGACGTCTCCATCCCGCTCAACGCACGCACCACGCTGCTCGAGAACACACTCACCTTCGTTCGCGGCCTGCGCGAGGGCGACGTCGCGACCGTCATCCGCCCCATCGGCAAACAGCGCATCCTGCAGGAACCGACCTCCGACCGCGGTGCCCTCGAATCCGCGCTCACGCGTGCCGTCAACACGATGCGGCTGCGCCTGACCGCGGCACCCGAGGAAGAGCTGCGGGCGCTCGATCAGGACCTGGGTGTGGACGACGGTGCGGACTCGGCGCTGCAAGGGGAGTGGGCACGGCGCTCGTACGCCGAACGGGTGCGGCGGCGCGTCGAACAGCGCCTCGGCCAGCTCCGCGCGCTCGTCGCGTCGATGGCCGGCGTCGAGGGGAAGAAGGTCGTCGTCCTCGTGACGTCGGCGCTCACCGCCACACCCGGCAGTGATGCCTACGATCTGCTCGATCGTGCGCTTCCGGGTGGCATTGAAGGCAAAGAAGGACAGCCGCCGAGCGGCTTCAATGTCGTGATTTTCGACCTCAGCAAGCAGATCGACGAGGTCGCGCGGCTGGCAGCGTCGAACGGCGTGACCATCTACGCGATCGAGCCCCACGTGACGGTGTCGGAGCGTTACGACGAACGCGCGCGCGGCAGCGCGACGACGCTCGCGTCGCTCACGGAGAAAACGGGCGGACGCTGGTTCCGCGGTACGCCGTTCATCGACGACACGCTGCAGCAGGTGGCGACTGACCTGAGCGCGTATTACTCGCTCGCGTATCGCGCGCAGGGAAAAGAAGGGACTGCACGGCGCGTCGAGGTGAAGGTGCGCAATCGTCCGGACCTCATTGTGCGCACACGCACCGACGTCTTCGAGAAAACGGTGGAAGGGGAGATGGCGGACCTCGTCGTGGCCAGTCTCCTGTATCCGCGAACGGTCAATGAGCTCGCGGTCCAGGCGACCGCGGGCAAACCGATTCGCGATCACGGTTTCTACCGCGTTCCCGTCGACGTGATGATCCCGCTGGACCGGATGACGTTCCTCCCGGCCGGCCGCAACAAGTACGCGGCCTCGTTCAGCTTCCATTTCGCCGCTGCCGGTGAGCGGTATGACTTCGGGACCGGCGGACGGCAGGAGCAGAAAATCGAGATCACGTCCGAGCAATATCGCGAGCGCGCGCAGACCGTCTATCGCTACCAGACCGTCATTCAGGTGGCGCCGGGACCGGTGCGCATCGCCGTGGGCGTGCTGGACGAAGTGTCGCGATTGACGGGATTCCGTACGATGGACGTCATCGCAAAGTAAGCGCTTTCGGCGCGGTACCATTGCCGCGGAGGCAACCATGCTCGCTGAGTTCCGCGGATTCCTCACCAAGACGAACGCGCTCGCGCTGGCGATCGGCGTGATCATCGGAGCGGCAGTCGGAAATGTCGTGTCCGCGCTCGGTGCCGACATCCTCATGCCCGTCATCGGTCTGGTGCTCCCCGGCGGCAACTGGCGCGACGCGAAGCTGCCGCTGACCGACAACAGCGCCATTCTCTATGGCCACTTCCTCGGCACCGTCATCGATTTCCTGCTCATCTCCCTCGTCGTATTTTTCATTGTGAAGATCTTCGTGCGCCCGGTGCCGGCGCCCGTGGCGGAGCCAATGAAGAAATGTCCGGAATGCCTGGAGATGATCCCGGAGGCGGCGCGGCGCTGCCGTGCCTGTACGGCGATACTTACCTGACCGCCTTCTCCAGAATTTCCTCCGGCCGCACCCGAACGCGGTAATCCTCGGTGATGTTGCGCCAGCGCACGGTGCCGGTGCGGTCGATGAGGAATTCGGCGGGACGGGCGATGTCGGCGCCGTTGATGCCCGCGCCTTTGTGCAGGAGGTCGTATCGGGCACTGACGGCCGCATGGGGATCCGAGAGAATGGGGAAGGTGTAGCCTGCTTTGCGGGCGAGGTCGCGCGAGATTTCCGGTGAATCGACGCTGATCGCAACCGGACGAATGCCGCGGCGTTCGAATTCGGGGAGATGCTGCTGGATACTCCGTAACTCGGAGTTGCAGAACGGTCACCAGTAGCCGCGATAGAAGATCAGCAGCACGCCATTCGATTCATTGAGGAGACTCGAAAGGGCCACGGTGCGTCCCGTCGTATCGCGCAGTGCAAAGTCCGGCGCCTTCTGTCCGATGGCCGGCGCATTGAGCGAGCCGGGGAGGTTCTTCGAAAAAACCGTCGTCAGGAACGTGAATGCGCCGATGACGATGAACCCGAGGAGCAGGACGATCGAGGGCACGATCTTCCGTGGGGCGCGGCGCCAGCCTGTGACCAGCAGCACCGCCGCGATGAGCAGCAGCGCATACGACACCCACGGCACATCGCGTGTGACCGCATACATCGCGAAGAAGAGAAAGTAGCTGAGAAACGCGACCACGGTCAGGAGCAGCCCGCTCCAGAGACGCCAATTGAACCGTTTCATGAGTGACGATGGTACATGGAACCGTCATTCTTCCGGATGCACGATGCGCAGCGGTTCGTCCTGGGTGACGCCGCCCTCGTTGGCCGCCTCTCTGCGTTCCTCGGCGATCCGTCTCGCCGTATCGACCAGCGCCTGCGCCACCGCGTTCACGTCGAACGGCTTGCGGATGACGCGGCGGACCATGGAGTCGTCGAGCGTCGCGTGGTCGCCGTTCGTCATCGCGGTCGCCACGATGACCACCGGGCGGGGAGTGATGGTGCTGATCTGCTGCACGAGCTCGTAGCCGGAGACGCGCGGCATCATCAGATCGACGATGGCGATCGCGTACGGTTTCTGGCGCAGCAGCTCGAGCGCCTCGGCGCCGTCGCGCGCGGTGTCGACGGCGAAGCCGGCGCGCTGCGCAATCCGCTCGAGCAGTTTCCGGATCGCCGTGTCGTCGTCGACGACCAGCAGCGACGTCTTCTCCGCGTTCCCCACGCCCACAGACGTGTGCAAGGTGCGTGTCAGCCGCGGCGGACGGAGAAATCGCTGAGAGGGTGGTGGTTACGCGGCCCGCTTCACCGGCAGGCGCAGGACCATGCTCGTCCCGACGCCTTCGATCGACGCCACGCTGACTTCGCCCCCGTGTGCCTCGACGACCTGCTTGACGATGTACAGGCCGAGCCCGGTACCGCCGCCGCCGCGCAGCGACTTGTTCTTGCTCTGCTTGTACTTTTCGAAGATCGCGTCCAGCTCCTCGGCGCGAATGCCCATCCCGGTATCCGTCACCGTGACGACGATCGCGTCCGGCACGTCGCCATTGCGGACGATCTGCGCGCCGACGGAGATCAGCCCTTTCTTCGGCGTGAACTTCAGCGAGTTCGAGATCAGGTTGATGACGGCCTGCGTGAGCTTCTCGACGCTGCCGATGATCTGCGGCACGTCGCGTCCGTGCGCGCTGAGGAGGAAGATCTCGTCGCGCGCGGCCACCGACTGCAGACTGCGCACGGCGCGCTTGAGCACACCCGCGACGCGCACCGGTTCTTTCTCCACGACGAAATTGCCCGACTGGATCTTCGAAAAGTCGAGGAGCTCGTTGATGAGCGACATCATGCGCTCGGACTCGCGATACGCCTCCTGCAGCAGGTCCGCGTACAGCGAGTCGAGCTTGTTGCCTTCCTGCGAGAGCACGAATTCGAGCGTGCCCTGGATGCCGGAGAGCGGTCCGCGCAGGTCGTGCACGATCTGCGCGGTGAAGTCGGACTTCGACTGCTCGGCCTCGCGCTGCTGCGTGACGTCCTCGAACGCGAGCGCGACGCCTTCGCCCTCGTCGTGCGCGACGCGCATGATGCGGTCGATGCGGTAGATGCGTCCTTCGATCTCTACGTCGATCGTGCGCTGGTCTTCGCGGTCGAGGAAAAAGCCCTGCAGCCAGCCGGCCTCGCCGGCGACGGCGCGCGCCGCGTCCGCGAGCCACTGTTCGGCGTCGCTGCCGAATGCCTGGTCGAACGCGCGGTTGCGGTAGCGGATCGCTCCCATCTCGCTGACGACAGCGATCGAGGAGGCGAGATGATCGAGAAGCGAGAGTGCGAAGGACATGTCAAGGCACCGTGATGGCGCGCTCGTGCTGGAGCTTGGCCAGGATGAAGATCGTGGTGAATGGATCGAAGGGACTCAGAATGATCAGCTTCTGCACGTCCATCCGGCCGTCGATCAGGGAGACCAGATAGCCTTCCTGCGCGTTGAGGTTGAAGCGGTCGAAATTCGAAAGAAAGTCGGCGCTCATTTTCGGGACGGCCTGCTGGCCGCGGGGATGTCCAAGGAACTCGCGGACGATGGAATTGCGGACGATCTCGACGTAGCCGCGGAGGGAAAGGTCATCGGGATAGACACGGCGCGCCTCGAGCAGCTTCGCGTACGTGTGCCACGCACCATTCTGCTTCATCGAATCGCCAACCAGGCGCGACCAGTCTTGTTTGGGTGGGGACATGGGGGATGCGGACATGGTTACTGAGGGGGATTCTACAAGTTGTTGCTGGTTACTGGTTGGTTGTGAGGCTCGGCATGGCCTCCAAGCGCTGCGTTACGAGCAACCAGCGACCAGCAACCAGCAACATCCGGGGGATGACACCGCCCCTCACCAGTGGTTAACTTACTCCGTGACCGACCACCACCTCACCCCGCAGGCTCCGCCGTCGCGCCGCAGGCGTCGTCTGCTCATTCTTCTCGTCGCGGCGGTCCTCGGCATTCCGGCGGGATTTCTGTTCGCGCACGCGGTCCGGGTGCCGGCGGTGGCGAGGCTCGCGGATTACCAGCCGGCCATCATCACGCGCATCTACGACCGCAACGGCGTGCCGTTCGCGGAGTATTCGATCCAGAAACGCATCGTCGTGCCGAAGCGCGACATGTCGCCGCTGCTCGTGCAGGCCATCATCGCCACGGAGGACTCCGAGTTCTACCGCCACGGCGGCGTCGATCCGAAAGGCATCCTGCGCGCGGCGATGAAGAACGTCATCGAGCGCCGCAAGGCGCAGGGCGCGTCGACGCTCACGCAGCAGCTCGCCAAGCAGGTTTTCCTCACGCCGGAGAAAAGCTTCCGACGGAAGATCAACGAAGTCTTCCTCGCCGTGCAGATCGAGAAGGACTTCACCAAAGACCAGATCTTCGAGCTCTACGCCAATCAGGTTTACCTCGGACACGGCGCCTATGGCGTCGAAGCGGCGTCGCGCCTGTTTTTCGGCAAGCATGCGAAAGAATTGAGTCTGCCCGAGGCGGCGGTGATCGCGGCGTTGATCCGCTCGCCGATGTATTACAGCCCGCTCACCCATCCCGATCGCGCCAAGATGCGCCGTGATTACGTGCTGAGCCGCATGCTCAAAGAGAAGTTCATCTCGCGGCAGCAGTACACGCAGGCCGTCGGCGCACCGATCACGCTCGGCACGTACAAAGAGGCGGCGCCGCGCGTCGGTGCGTATTTCGCGGAAGAGATCCGCCAGTACATCGAGAACAACGAAAAATTCGGCGCCGAGGAGCTCTACAACAGCGGATTGAAGGTCTATTCGACCCTCGATCTGCAGATCCAGCAGATCGCCGAAGGCGCATTGCAGCGTGGCCTGCGCAAGTTCGACAAGCGTCGCGGATTCCGCCGTCCGACGCGCAATCTCGTCGCGGAGGGACTCGATCCGGAGACGTATCGCGATCCGGCGTGGAGCAACGAGCCGGCGCAGCTCGAGAAGCTCTATCCCGCGGTCGTCCTCGATGTTCTGAAGGATCGCCTCGTCGTGCGCATGCATCGCGAGCGCATCGAGCTCGCGCCGGACGCATGGGCATGGACGCGGAAGAAGACGCTCGACGGGGTGCTCAAGCGCGGCGACATGATCCACGTCCTCATGGCCGAGGATGCGAAGACGAAGGCGCACAAGTGGACACTCGACCAGATGCCGAACGTGCAGGGTGCCGTGGTCGTGCTGGACGTGAAAACGGGGGAGATCCGTGCGCTCGTCGGCGGCTATGACTTTGCGTACTCGAAGTTCAATCGCGCCGTGCAGTCGCGGCGGCAGACCGGTTCGTCGTTCAAGCCGCTCGTTTACGGTGCGGCGTTCGAGAAGGGACTCACTCCCGCGGACACGTTGTTCGACGCGCCGATTGCGATTCCGGTCGGCGACCAGATTTACGCGCCGAAGAATTACTACGGCAAGTACGCGGGCATCGTCACGATCCAGCGCGCGCTCGAATTGTCGATCAACGTGCCGGCGGTGAAGACGTACATGATGACGGGCGGCGATCGCGTGGTCGATTTCGCGCGCCGCTGCGGCATTACGGCGGACCTGCCGAAATATCCGTCGCTGTCCCTGGGTGCCGCGGGCGTGTCGCCGCTGGAGATGACGGCCGCGTACAACGTGTTCGTCAACAACGGCGTGTATACGAAACCGCGTTACATCAAAAAGATCGCGGACCAGACCGAGCGCGTGCTCGAAGAGCGGTTGCCGGAGCTGTCGGAGGCGACTTCGCCGCAGGTGGCGTTCGAGATCGCGTACATGATGAAGGGCGTCATCGATCGCGGTACGGCGTACGCCGCGCACACGCTGGCGGATCCGCTGGCGGGGAAGACCGGCACGACGAACGGCTACACCGACGCGTGGTACATCGGCTTCTCGCCGGAGTACACGGTCGGCGTGTGGAACGGGTTCGACGATCCGTCGAAATCCCTCGGCGGCGGTGCGACCGGCGCCGACGTCTCGCTGCCGATCTGGATCGACATCTTCAAGCAGCTCGAAGAGAAGAAGCTGCGCGTGGCCAAGCCCGATTTCGAGGCGCCGCCGGGTGTGGTGATCGTGCCGATGGACCTCACGAGCGGACGTCGGGGAACGGGTCCGTGCGCGCGTGTCGTGATGAACGCGTTCGTGGCGGGACAGGAGCCGGACAAGGACTGCAGCGGCGCGAGCGTGAACGTCGCCAAGCTGCCGTACTACCTGCAGCGGCCGATGTAC
This sequence comes from Thermoanaerobaculia bacterium, assembly GCA_035629395.1. Classification (GTDB taxonomy): domain Bacteria; phylum Acidobacteriota; class Thermoanaerobaculia; order Gp7-AA8; family Gp7-AA8; genus QHVT01. Next base: position 26,580 of record DASPHZ010000083.1, on the reverse strand, counting down.
CAGGCGAAGGAAGGCGAGCCGACGCAGCCCGCGAACGACGCGAGCGCGCAAAGCGGGGAGAGCGCGGAGTCACCGGCGCCGGCGACCGATACGTCGGGGCGCTGAGCGGCAGGTTGCTGGTTGGCGGTTTTCCGCCCGCCCGCACACCCGTTGCTTCACGCGGCGGCGGAGCCGCGGCGCGCAGACGCGTGGCGTGCAGCAACGGGTGTCGTGACGGGGGAAAACCGACGAACCGACGACGCGCGCGCAGCGCGCATGCTACTGCGCGGTCGGCACGTAGCGCGTGATCATGTCCACGATCTTGTCGCGCGTCAGCGGTTTCCGCATCCACGCGTTCGCGCCCGAGCTCGGGAACATCTCTTCGAGCGAGCGCTCCGGGAGGTCCGAGATCAGGACGATGGGGATGTCTTTCTTGTTCGACTGCGACTTGAGCACTTCGGACAGACGATTGCCTTTGATGCTCGGCAGGTTCACGTCGAGAAAGATGATGTCGGGCGTGTTGCTGGCCAGGACGTGATTGAACTCGATCCAGCTCGATGCGGTCAGCACCGTGCAGCCTTCGCGCTCGAGCAGGGCGCGGCCGAGCTTGAGTACGAGGGGGTTGTCATCGAGGATCAGGACCGTTACGTTCGACAGTGCAGGCATCGGGGCACATGATACCCTTTCGGCGCGATGACGGTGCCTCAAACCGACAGCGGCCGCCGCTTCGTCTGGCCAGCCGACTATTACTCATCCGCGACCCCCGCTCCGGTCCTGCCGCGAGGTGTTTCCTACGGCTGCGGCCTCGCCTCGGCGGTCGTGCTGCTGCTCATCTTCGTGGGCGGCGCCCTGATGTCCAGCGGGGGTTTCACGAACTTCGTCGACTTCGCCATCGGCATGTCGCTCGGCGAAATGCGCAAGCAGTACACGAGTGACGTCACCGCGGAACAGCGCAAGGCCTTCGAAGACGAAGCGCTGCGCCTCCGCGAAAACCTGCGCGGCGGACGCGTCGGACTGCCGGCCATGCAGCCGTTCCTGCAGGGCATCTCGAACGCGAGCGCGGATCGCAAAGTCACGGCCGAGGAAGTGCGGACGCTCGAACAGAGCGCCCGCATGATCAACAAGACCGCGAAAGCCAAATGACCTCGTCGCAGCGTCGGACGATCTTCATCCTCGCGGGCGTTTCCCTGCTCGCCGGCATGGGCGTGTTCGGCTTCCTCGTGTGGACGATGTTCCGCAACGTCATGCAACCTCCGCCTCCGAGAGGCGATGACCGCCGCCTCGTCGTCACCGCCGAGGCTTTGCAGGAGTTCGGTGGACCGACGCCCAATCCGGCCGCGGAAGAGCTCACGGCGATCGGCCAGTTCGACGGCAGCCGCAACATCAATTACGAGTACAACACGAGCAAGGACCCGAACGCCGAGACGCGCCTGGTCACGTCGACCACCACGATGGTGCACGGAAACGCGCTGAGCGCGATCCAGGCCTTCAAGATGCAGCAATTCGCGACGAAGGCGGGGGTCAAGCTCGCCCGCGGCGCGCAGCTCATCGACACGCCGGCACTCCTCACCGTCGGCGATGCCAACTACGCGGGCGTCTTCCGCCACAACAACGAGTCGTCGGGCAACCTTCTCGTGGTGCGGCAGGGGAGATACGTCTTCACCGTCGTCCTGATCGGGCTCGTCTTCGACGAGCCGAAGGAAGCGGACGCGCTGATGCTACCGCTGGTAGAGGAAGCGAAGAAGCGGTCGTAGGCTGGCTCTCGCCATCCGGCGGCGCGCGGACGCCGAAGGATCTCTAAACACACGACCTTCGCCCGTCGGAACGACTCGCGCCGCCAAGCCCCTTCGCCGTCTGCGCGGCTCAGGGTGACGGTAGCGGCGATATCATCGAAGCGACGATGTCGCGATTCAACCTCATTTCCCCCTTCACGCCGCAGGGCGATCAGCCCGAGGCGATCCGCCAGCTCGTCGACGGCCTCGGGGCGGGACAGAAGCATCAGGTCCTCCTCGGCGTCACCGGCTCGGGCAAGACCTTCACGGTCGCGAAGGTGATCGAGTCGATCAATCGCCCGACGCTCGTCCTCAGCCACAACAAGATCCTCGCCGCGCAGCTCTACCAGGAGTTCAAGAACTTCTTCCCCGAGAACCGCGTCGAGTACTTCGTCTCCTATTACGACTACTACCAGCCCGAGGCTTACATCCCGCAGAACGATCTGTACATCGAAAAGGAGATGACGAAGAACGACGAGATCGACAAGCTGCGGCTCGCGGCGACGAAGGCGTTGTTCGAGCGCCGCGACGTGATCATCGTCGCTTCCGTGTCGTGCATCTACGGCATCGGCGACCCCGAGCTGTACTACGGCATGCTCCTCTTCTTCGAGCGCGGGGCGGAAAGGCCGATGACCGAATATCTCCGCAAGCTGACGGAGATGCAGTACGAGCGCACGCCGTACGACCTCGCGCGCGGCAACTTCCGCGTGCGCGGCGACGTCCTCGAGATCTGGCCTGCTTACGAAGACGACGCCGTGCGCGTCGAGTTCTTCGGCGACGAGATCGACAAGATGACGCGCATCGATCCCGTCACCGGCAAAACGTCGGGACGCGATTACGACCGCCTGGCCATCTATCCGCGAACGCACTACGTCACGCCGCGCGAGCGCCTCATGCACGCGATGGAGAACATCCGCGTCGAGCTGGACGAGCGCGTCACGGAACTGCGCGCGAACGATCGCTTGCTCGAAGCGCAGCGCCTCTCGCAGCGCACGATGTTCGATCTCGAGATGATCGCGGAGCTCGGCTACTGCAACGGCATCGAGAACTATTCGCGCCACCTCAGCGGACGTTCACCGGGACAGCCGCCTCCCACACTCATCGATTACTTCCCGAAGGACTTTCTGCTCGTCGTCGACGAATCGCATCAGACCGTGCCGCAGGTCCGGGCGATGTGGGGCGGCGACCGCGCCCGCAAAGTGACGCTCGTCGATTACGGGTTCCGTCTCCCCAGCGCGATCGACAACCGTCCACTCTCGTTCGACGAATTCGAAGGGAAGCTCGATCAGATCCTCTACGTCTCCGCGACGCCCGGGCCGTACGAACTGGAAAAGACGGGAGGCTTGTTCGTCGAGCAGGTCATCCGTCCGACGGGCCTCCTCGATCCGGAGCTGATCATCCGTCCCGTGAAAGGTCAGGTCGACGATCTGATCGGCGTGATTCGCGAGCGCACGTCGCGGAGCGAGCGCGTCATGGTCACGACCCTCACCAAGAGGATGGCCGAGGATCTGACGCGGTACCTGATGGAGCTGGGGATCAAGGTGAACTACCTCCATTCGGACGTGGAGACGATGGAGCGCATCGCGGTGCTGCGCGACTTCCGCCTCGGCACGTTCGACGTGCTCATCGGCATCAACCTCCTGCGCGAAGGACTCGACGTGCCGGAGTGCTCCGCGGTGGCGATTCTCGACGCGGACAAGGAAGGATTCCTGCGCTCGCAGACCTCGCTCGTGCAGACCATCGGCCGCGCCGCGCGCAACGTCAACGGCGTCGCCATTCTCTACGCGGACAAGATCACGGACTCGCTGCGCTACGCCATCGACGAGACCACCCGGCGCCGCGCCGTGCAGCAGAAGTACAACGAGGAGCACGGCATCGAGCCCGCGACGATCATCAAATCGATCGACTCGGATCTCGTGCGCATGGCCAACCTCGATTACCTCGACGTGCCGCTGCCGGGACAGAAGTCGCGGCTCGACATCGCGGGCGACGAGGACATCGACAAAGCGATCAGCCGTCTGTCGAAGGAGATGAAGGACGCGGCGAAGAACCTCGACTTCGAGCGCGCGGCGGAGATCCGCGACAAGCTGCGGGAGCTGAAAGAAGCGCGCATCTTCGTCTGATCGGCTGCGCTCGTTTCGCACCGCGACGGAGCGCCGTGGAGGACGCCGGCGAGCCAGCCGGACGGGCTCCGTTACAGTGCGGCGCGGACGCGGGCCAGGCCGTCGATGCAGTCCTGCACGCTCACCGCGCCCGCGCTCAGGCGGAACCAGCCATCCTCGCGTTTGAGGCCGAACGCCTGGAACGGCACCACCGCGAAGCCTGCCTTCTCCAGCAGGAACTGGCGGATCGCTTCGTTCGTGCCGAAGCGGTCGATGAGGTCGAATTGCGCGGAGAGATAGATCGCCCCCTGCGGCGCGATCGCGTCGACCGGAAAGCCGTCGCGGCGCATCGCCTGAATGCCGTCGTACAGCGCGTCGAGCCGCAGGCGCAGCTCGCGGATCATCTGCTCGTGATACGCGGTGATCTCGTCCTTCTGCCGGAGGAACGACGCCACCGCGAGCTGCTCCGCTTTCGGAGCCCACGCGCCGATGTGGCCGATGATGTCGCGCATGCGCGCGGTCACGGCCGGCGGCGCAACCGTCCAGCCCACGCGTAATCCCGTCGCCGCGAGCGCTTTCGAGATCCCGTCGACGAAGATCGTGTACGCGGCCGCTTCCGGCACGAGCTGCGGCGGCGCGTAATGTTGATAGCCGCCGAACGTGAGCATCCAGTACACCTGATCCCACAGGATGAACAGCGGACGCTCGCCGGTCGACGCGCGCCGCTCGTTCTCTTCGACCACCAGCCGCGCGATCTTCGCCACTTCCTCTTTCGCCATCACGGTGCCGGTCGGATTGAGAGGCGTGCAGACCGCGATCAGCCGCGCCTCGCGCACGTGCGGGCGGATCATCTCCGCCGTCGGCATGAAGTTCGTCTCGGCGCCGACCACCAGCTCGATCGGCTCACCGCCGCACAGATACGTGTAGTGGTTGTTGTTCCACGACGGCGTCGGATAGATGACCTTGTCGCCGCGGTCGACGACCGCCTGATACGCGGCGTGAATGATCGGCCGCGAGCCGCCCGCGATGAGCGTCGCTTCGACCGGATACGTGAGCCCGAGCTCTTCGCGATAGAAATCGACGACGGTCTTGCGCAGCTCCAGCGTGCCGTCCGAGGGGGGATAGTTCGTGTGTCCCGCCTGGAGGTTCTCCGCGATCAGCGATTCGAGCAGGGGAGGGATGCGGAACTCCGACGGCGAGAAGTCGCCGACGGTGAGGTTCGCAACCGCGCGGCCGCTCGCCATGAGCGCCCGCACTTCGCTCGCGATCTTCAAAACCTCGGAGCCGATCAGCCCCTGGGCGAGCGTCGAAAGCGATTGGTCGGTGACGTGTGTGAGGACGTTCGTCATTTGCGGCGATTGTAAGCGCGATGGATCTTCCAGAGATCGCGCAGCGCGCGGCCGAAGTCGCTCGATTTCACCTTCGAGCCCTGCACGTCGTGCCACGTCTTGATGGGCAGCTCGTAGATCGCCCGTGCTGCCGAATCGCGTCCGCGCTGCCGCACGAGCCGCGCGATGATCTCGACGTCGAAGATCCAGCGCGAGAGGAACGGCTCGCCGAACAGCTCACGGATCGGCACGCTCGCGCGGAACAGCTTGGCGCCGCATTGGGTGTCGTACACCGCGAGCCCGAGGGACGACGAGATCAGCGTCGCGCCGACGCGGCCGAAGTAATGGCGGCCGGGATTGCGGCTGATCGAGCGTCCGAGGAGCCGCACGCGCGCGGCCATGATCATCTCGATCTCGGGACGCACGGCAAACACGTCGAGGAACGCACGGATCTCGGCGAGCGGTGTCGCGAGATCGGCGTCCCAGAATCCGACGAGGTCGGGGTGCCGCTCCAGCGCCACGAGGATTCCGCGACGCACGGCCTCGGCCTTGCCGCTGTTGCGCTCGAGATGGAGCACCGAATAGCGCGACGGATCCTCGGCATGCAGCGACTCGAGGAGCCGCAGCGTGCCGTCGCTGGAACCATCGTTGACGAAGAGGAACTCGAGGCGGACGCCTTCGGGAGCGAACGCGCGAAACGCGTCGACCGGAAGGCGCCGTTCCTCGTTGTAGCAGGGGACGACGACGATCAGATGCACCACGGGCATTATTGCAATTTCGCGAGCCGCTTCTGCGCGAGCTCGTACACCGAGGCGCCGCGCTCGCTGTCGTCCGCAATTTTCCTGTACGCCTCGAGCGCGACGTCGCGGATGCCGTAGTTCTCGGCGATGCGTCCGACGACATACCAGTCCGCGCTTTCGACGTCGTCCGTCGCGTGCGCCTCGAGGCTCTGCAGCAGTGTGTCGCGCGCCTCGGCCGACTTGCCCTGTTCCGCGTAAAGGACCGCGAGCGTGTTCAGCGACGGATAGGTCGACTCGATCTCCGTGGCCTGCCGGGCGTTCTCGATGGCTTTTTCCAGATCGGCATTCGCGAAGATGGCGGTCCACGCGTGCTGGTTGTAGTCACCCGCGGACGGCCGCGAGCGCTGCAGCAGGCGCGTGTAGTGCGCGAACGCATCGGTGTACTCGCGACGGTCGAGCGCGAGCTGCGCGCGCGCATGCAACGCGGCGCGATTCTCGGAGAGCTTTTCGAGCCGCGCCTGCGCACGCGTGCGGATGTCGTCGCCGCGCTTCAATTTCTCGAGCGCGAGCACGCCCTGCGCGAACGCGGAGTCGGACTCGGGGTACTTTTCCGCGAGGCGATCCGCCGTCGCGAGCAGCTCCGGCCACTTCTCCGTGAGCGTATACGCGCGGAGGAGCGCCTGGTCGATGCGCAACTGCACTTCCGGAGAAGCGGCAGCGCGTGCGGCCGTGAGGATCGGCAACGCGATCTCCGCGGAGCGTCTCGAGCGCGGCAGCAGGATGGCCGCGGCGAGACGTACTTCCTCGAGCGTGCCCTGCTTGCCCTGCGTCCAGACCGACGCGAACGGCACGGACATCAGCGCGTCGTCCGTGAAGCCCGGCGCCACGTGATCGCGCGCCCAGTCGAGCCACTTGCGCGCGGCGGCGAGGTTGTCCTTCTCCGCGAATCGCAGCGCCTGCAGCGCCAGCGCCGCCGGCGTATCGTGGTCCCCCGCCATGCGCAGCTCGCCGTTTTCGCGCGCGACGTAGAGCGCCAGCTCGCTGTCGCCGAAGTTGCGCGCGCGCACGCGATAGCCGGTGGCATCGTCGCCGTCGACGTCCGTCTCGATGCTGGCCAGAGCCATGTCGGCGGAGAACGCGAGCATGCCGACGCGGCGCTTCATCTCGCGTAGATCCTTGTCGGCGAGGCTCGTGCGGGAGGTCTCGTCGTCGAACACCGTACGCGCCTCGGAGGTGAGGTAGCGTTCGATGACGTCTTCGTCGCCCGTGCGCAGGAACTCGCCGAGGAGGCGATAGAGCACCGTGCCGGGATCGTTTGCGTCGAACTTACGGTCTTCGTAGCGGATCGTCTTGCGATACAGGTCGGCCTGCGCGCGCATCTGCGCGGCGTTCGGTGCGCCCTGCGCGGCTTCGCTCATCAGTGCGGCCGCCGCGGGGTACATGCGCAGCATGGCGAGGACGCTGCCGGCGGTCGACTGCGCCTCGCGCCGTTTTGCCGGCTCGATCGCGGCGGATGCTTTCACCGCCGCTTCGGGACCGCCGGTCGCGGCGGCGGCAATCAACGTGTAGAAGTGCTTGCGCTCCGTTTCCTTCGTCTCGGCGAGGAGCTTCTTCAGATCGTCCCAGCGCTGGCTGTACATGTAGAGGACCATCAGCTCGCGATCGATCACGTCGTCGTTGCGGTCCTCGATCTCTTTCTTGACCGCGAGGTACTCGGCGATCGCGTCATCGAAATGAGTGCCCGCGCCGTAGCGCACCCCTTCTTTGTTGTGCTGCAGCACGATGCCGAGCTGGCCGCGGATGGCGACGTCCTGCGGCGCGAGCTCCTTCGCCTTGCGGAACGCGGCGATCGAGCCTTCGAGATCGAAGCCGGGACGGAAGTCGCGGCCGAGGAGGTCGGTGGTGAGGATGAGCCCGAGGATCTCGTGACCTTCGGGGGATTTCGGCTCGACCTCGATCGCTTTGCGCGCGGCGCGGCGCGCGGCTTCACCCATGCCGCCGGCGAGCAGAGCACGGGCGACGTCGGCGTGATGCAGCGCTTCCTTCGGATGCAGCGCGGCCAGGCGGCGATACTCCGCGACCGCTTTGCCGACTTCGCCCGCGTCGAGATGCTTCTTCGCGACCGAGTCGAAGTAGATGAGCATCGCGTTCTCGCCCGCGAGCTTCGAGGCGGCGGCGCGGAGCTCCTCGTACTGCGCGGCCGTGATGCGGCGCGGACCGGAGTCGAACGTGTAGTCGGCGAGGAGCACGCCGTCGTCGCGCAGCGTGTACTGCTTCGCGAGCGTCGCCGTGCCGAGCTTCACCGTCTCGTTCTCCGGCATCGTGCGGACGACGTAGCCCGGCGGCGGCTCGATCTTGTAGTGCAGCTCGAGCGAGTACGGTTTGGTGAAGACGTAATCATGCACGCGCGGCTTGCGCGGCTCCTTCGCGTCTTCGTCATCCGGCGTGCGCAGGTCCGCCGGCAGGTCGCCGATCATGCGCGACAGGAAGACGCCGACCGCCGCTTCGCCATTCGCGGTCACGCCGCGGCCGGCCTCGGTCATGTCGATGCGGATGCGAAACGGTTTCGTGAGGTCGCGGGTGTCGCCGACCGTGAACTTCGGCGTGCCGGTGGCGAGGTACGCGTCGTTCGCGTACGACTCCATGCCCTGCGTGATCTGCTTCTGCGCCGTCTCGGTGTAGTAGCGGCGCATGTTGCGCTCGTCGCTACCCGTGTAATCCGAGATTTCGGCGATCGTGGCTTTGCCGTCCTCGGCGAGCTTGAACTCGCGGAGCTCGATGAGCCGGTTCCGCTTCGAGTCGGAAACGGGCGTGCGCGTGAGCGAGGTCGTGTCGGGATGGGCGATCAGCGCGAGACGATCCTGATCGGAATCCGGCAGCTCGCCCGCGCGCGCGAACTCGTCGGTCGGGTCGATCCAGATCGGATCGGGACCGTCGGTCACGACGATGACGTGATCGAAATAGCCGAAGCCGGGGAGGTCCGACTCGACGTCGTATCCCTGGCCGGAGCGCAGCAGCGCAACGTGCGCAGGGATGCCGGCCTTGCGCAGCATGGCCACGAGCAGCGTCGCCTTGTCCTTGCAGTCGCCGTATTTGTTCTTCAGCGTCTCGGACGGCGTACGCGGCACGATCGAGCCTTCGCCGAACTCGACGCCCGCGTAACGGATGTCGCGTTCCACCGCCGCGAGGAGGCGCGCCGCGATCTCGCGTTTGTCTTTCGCGTTGCCGACTGCCGCGCGCGTGAGGCGCTCGACCGCGGAGCCGTCGCCGATCTTCTCGTCGACGATGATCGCGTAACGCTTCGCCACGTCCTGCCACGACTGTCCCGTCGACCACGCGACGTACGAGCGCACGGTCTGATCGGAGGGGAGGTTCCACTCCGAGTATTCGAGCCCCGGCATGATGCCGTTCTCGAACACGACGCGGGTGACGCCGTTCTCCTCGGTGCGTTTCGGCTCGATCGCGGGCTTCGTGCGATTGAGGAGCTTGAGCGGCAGCGTCGCCGGCCACTCGATGACGAGACGCGACTGGCGCGACTCGACCCAGCGTCCGAACTGGTGGCGCTCGCTGACACCCGCGCCGCCGAAGATCGAGTTGAGCGGGTTCTTGTCGATGTAAGTAATGGTCTGTTCGATGACCGAGCCGGGCGCGACCGCGGGGAGCGGACCGCGGAGCACGCGCGTGTCGCTGAACATGTCCGGCGAGTCGCTGGCGTCGGCGGTGCCGAACGATTTCTGATCGAGGCGGTGGATGCTGCCGTCCTTCGCGATCACGCGCGCGTCGACCTGCGGGCGCTCGTGATACCAGGGCGACCAGCCGGTTTCGATCGACGACCACCCTTCGACCGCGCTTTCTTCGATCACGCGATAGAGGAGTCGCTCGACGCGGGTGGAGCGTCCGCTCTCGTCGAACTTGACGCGCGTCTCGTCGAGCAGCACGAGCACGCCTTCCTCGGCGTCCGCGGGGCGGAGTTGTTCGGCCGCCGCGAGGATCGCTTTCGGGTCGCCCGTGAACGGCTCACCCTCCCACGGCTCGGCCGCGAACAGAGATAGAGAAAGGAGGAGGAAAAGCGGCAGCGCGATGCGGCTCATGCGGACTCCGGGTCGTGAATTTATTTGAGGGTGGACCGGCACGCATCGTAGCACGCTAATGCTGCCGGGACGCCTGCGAGCCCATGCGTCACGTACAATGTCGCCTCACTGACTCGTCAACATGTTGACGAGTCAGTCCACTGAATGAGCACGCATACGATCGAAACCTCTGTCCACGGGCGCTTTCTGCACGAGGCCCGCGGCGCCGAAAAACTCCTGGTCGGTTTCCATGGGTACGCCGAGGTGGCGGAATCGCACCTGGCGGAGCTGCAGAAGATCGAGGGAATCGAGACCTGGTCGCTCGCGGCCGTGCAGGCGCTGCATCCGTTCTACACGCGCGCGGGGCAGGTGGTGGCGAGCTGGATGACCAGCCTCGACCGCGAGCTGGCGATCGCGGACAACGTGGCCTACGTGCACAAGGTCCTGGGCACGCTGCCGAAGCCGCGGACGCTCGTCTTCATCGGCTTCTCACAGGGTGCGGCGATGGCCGCGCGCGCCGCCGCGTACGCCGGTCCCGCCGCCGGACTCATCCTTCTCGGCGGTGACATCCCGCCCGAGATCCGAGCGGACGAGCGGCTGATCCTGCCACCGGTTCTCCTCGCACGCGGCACCAGTGACGAGTGGTATACCGAAGAAAAGTTCAACGATGACTTGAGCTTTCTGGAGTCGAAGACACGGGTCACGCGATGCGTGTTTGACGGAGGTCACGAATGGACCGATCCCTTCCGCCACGCGGCAGCTTCCTTCTTGCGCTCGCTCTGATTGCCACGCACGCGCTCGCCGCAGGCAAGATCGAGATCGCACCGCACGATTTTGCCCATCTCGCCGTACGCGGTGAGGTCTACGACGACGCGTTGCGTGAGCAGCGGCTGACGCCCGAGGATGCACGCGCGATCCAGGACGCGGCTTGGTGGGCGGTTCGAAACGCCGGCGTTCCGCCGGCTGCCCCGGCGTCGTCGCGCCGCCCGTGACGCACAGGCGAGACGCCGGCGAGACAGCCGCCGTTCCGCAATGCGTGCGTGGACGCCGTTGTTCTCCCTCTTCCCGATGTCTCCGCGCCTCGAACGACTGAAAGCACGCCTCAAGGAGATCCCCGAACGCCCCGGCGTGTATCTGCACAAGAACGCCGAGGGAGAGGTGATCTACGTCGGCAAGGCGCGGAACCTGCGGAACCGCGTCACCTCGTACATCGTCGGCCGCGGTGCCCGCGACACGAAGACGATGACGCTCATCAACGAGATCGACGGCATCGACTTCGTCGCCACGAACAATGAGCTCGAGGCCATCCTCCTCGAGAACAACCTCATCAAGGCGCACCAGCCGCGCTACAACATCCTCCTTCGCGACGACAAGAGCTACCCCTACCTCAAAGTCACGATGTCCGAGGACTTCCCGCGCGTGGTGTTCACGCGGCGGATGGAGCGCAGGAAGGGCGACCTCTTCTTCGGTCCCTTCTTCGCCGGCACCGCGCGCCGCATCCTCAAGCTCGTCGCGGATCAGTTCAAGCTGCGCAGTTGCGATCTCGACATCGTCGATGGGAAGAACGCGCTCACGCGTCCCTGCCTCTACTACGACATGCACCAGTGTCTCGGTCCGTGCGTGGTCGGCCTGACCACGAAGGACGAGTACCGCGAGATGTCCGACGACGTCGTCCTGTTCCTCGGCGGGAAGACGAAGGAGCTGCAGACGCGGCTGAGTGAGCGAATGTATCGCGCGGCCGAGGAGGAGAACTACGAGGTCGCGACGTACTATCGCGATCTCATTCGCACCGTCGAGCGCATCCAGGCCGAGCAGCAGATCGCCTCCGCCGATGAAGACGAGGACATGGACGTCTGGGGTCTGTTCGAGGAGGGGAGCGACGTCGCCGTGCAGCTCTTCGTCATCCGCGGCGGCAACGTCGTCGACCGGCGCGAGCTGTTCTGGGAAAAGGTCGAGGAGTACCAGCCCGGCCATTTTCTCAGCGAGATCCTTCAGCGTTACTACCAGGACAACCTCTTCATCCCACGTGACGTGCTGATCCCGTTCGACGTCGAGGACGAGACGCTGCTCGAGGAGTGGCTCGCGCAGCAGGCGAACCACAAGGTGCAGGTGCGCGTGCCGCAGCGCGGGCGCGGCGTGGACCGCCTCGAGCTCGCAACGCGCAACGCGCGCCTCGCGCACGAGTCGCGTTTCCGCAAGTCGACGCAGGATCGCCTGCAGATCGCCGCCCAGCGCCTCGGCGCGATCGTCGGGTTCGCGGATCGTGAGATCCAGAAGATCGAGTCGTTCGACATCTCGAACATCCAGGGGACGGACTCCGTCGCCGGGATGGTCGTCCTCGATCGCGGCAAGTTCGACAAGAACCAGTACCGCATCTTCAACATCAAGACCGTCATCGGCGCGGACGACTTCCGCTCCATGGCCGAGGCGGTGGATCGGCGGTATCGGAGATTGCTCGAGGAGAGCAAACCGCTGCCGGACCTCATCCTCATCGACGGCGGCCGCGGCCAGCTCAATGCGGCACTCGCGGCGCTGAACAAGCTCGGCATCGAGGAGATCCCCATCGCCGGCCTGGCGAAGCGCGAGGAAGAGATCTACATCCCGGACCGCGACGAGCCGATTCGTCTCGACAAACGCGATCCCGCGTTGCAGGTCCTGCAGATGGTGCGCGACGAAACGCACCGCTTCGCCGTCTCCTCGCATCGCCGCCGCCGTCGCAAACGCACGCTGCACAGCGAGCTGGACGACCTTCCCGGCATCGGCAAGAGCCGCAAACGCCTCCTCATCGAACGCTTCGGCAGCGTGAGCGCGATCAAGCAGGCCAGCGCACAGGATCTGATGAACGTGCTGGGGCGGAAGGTGGGGCAGACGCTGTACGACGAACTGCACGAGTAGGAGCTGTTGAGCCGTTGAGCTGTTGAGCCATCAGGGCTCTGCGTCGCTCAACGGCTCAATCGCTCAACGGCTCAGTAGCTCAACAGCTCAGTAGCTCAATCGCTCATTCCCTCGCATCAGCTCAATCGCTCCTCATCCGCATGCGATAATCCGCGCCGGTTCCACCACCGAAGTCGTGAAAAGGGGCGGGGTTTACATGCTGGAAGGCGAAATCAGTCAGATCAACTTGATTGCGCGGCTCGTGGAGCTGTGGCGCGAGCAGTTCACCGGCGCGATCCGGTTCGAGCACGACGGGATCATCAAGATCGTCTACTTCAAGAGCGGCGACATCCTGTCGGCGAGCACGAACGACCGCTCGGACAGCATCGACGAGATCCTCATGCGCGCGGGGAAGGTCTCGCGCGAGCACGTGAAGCAGGCCCTCGCCAAGCGGAAGGAAAACGAGACCCTCGGCGACGCGCTGCTCAACCTCGGATTCATCACCCGCAAAGAGCTGACGTGGTCGCGGCGCGTGCAGGTCGTCGGCGTGATCCGCTCCATCGTCGCCTGGACTTCCGGCTCGTTCACGATCGTGGCGGACTACCTCCCGAAGCGCGACGAGGGGACGCTGTTCCCGCTGCCGCAGGTGCTCGTCGAGCTGATCGTCACGGAGCAGGACCGCGCGCGCTTCGAGCGTGCGCTCGACGGCGGCAACGCGGTGTTCGCGAAGGCTCCGGACTTCGGCGACGTGTGGCGCAAGCTCGGGCTCAATGACGACGCCGAGGCGATCGCCAACGAGATCGACGGCGAAAAGAATGCGACCGAGATCGCGACCGCCTCCGGACGCGACACGTTCAACGTCTACAAACTGCTCGACGCACTGGCCACGCTCGGCATCCTGACGCGCGCCGCAAAAGCTCAGGAAACACCTCAGTTTTCGCTCGACGACTTTGCCACCGCCGGCGTCGCCGATGCGGCGGATATGTGGAGCGAACCGGCGGTGACGCCCGTGATCGAGCAGGCAGCGCCGCAGTTCGATCTCGACGACGACGTCAGCGTGACCGCCAGCGGTCCGACGCTGGAGATCCCGGCGATGACGTTCGACGAGCCGTCGGTGCCGACGACGACGACGGTCGCTCCCTCGGCTTGGGATGAGCCGGACGAAGAGCTTCCGGCATCGGAGCCGGCCGCCCCGGCGCCGATGCCGGCGTGGGACACGCCGCCGCGCGAGCCGATGGCCATCCCGATTCCCTCGTCCATCGAGCCTCCTGCCGAACCGGCCGAGGAGCAGTGGGGGTTCGACGAGGCCCAGATCGAGACAGCACGGCGCGCTTCGCTGCCGCCGCCCGTCACGGCCGCCCCCTCGGTGGCCGCGCGTCCGCACCACGAGCCGAAGCGGCGCAAGGAAGGTCGTCGCTATGGCCTCCTGATCGCGCTGATGCTGATCGCCATCCTCGCCGCCGGCGGCTACTACGGATTCCTCTGGTGGCAGGGGCGGCAGGAGCCCGAGGCGCCTGTCGTCGCGCAGCGCCCGCGTCCGGTGATCACGCCGCGTCCGGCGGCACCCGTGACGGCGACGGAGACGATTGCCGAAGCGGCGCCCACGTCCACCGCCGCGACGACGACCGTGGCACCTTCCGCCACGACCACCGTCGCGCCGCCTGCGACCGTCACCGTCGCGCCCGCGGCGCCGCCTGTCGTCGCGTCCGTACCGGCTCCCGCGCCCGCCGTCATCAGGCCGCCTGCGGCCGCGCCGGCGACGGCTGCTCTTCCCGTGGTCACGCCGCGCAACGGCCGCGATCGTTTCGACGCGATGGCCGAGGAGTTCGCCGCCAACAAGAGCGGCAACTTCACGGTCCAGATCCAGATCCTGTGCGATCCGTCGAACCTCGAGAAGGCGATGCGCGCCGGCGGGGACAACGTCTGGTTCGTCCCGCAGCGCCTCGGCGAGCGCAACTGCTATCGCGTCTTCTACGGCCGCTACAGCACGCAGGCGGAGGCGCAGCAGGCGCTGGCGAAGGTGCCGGCGGCGATTCGCGACAAGAGCTCGGCGGTCAAGGCGATCGTGCAGCAGTAAGGCGTGTCATGCCGTGGCTCGTCGACGGCAGTAACCTCCTCGGGGCGATGAAAGCGGATCGCCACAGTGAGGCTGCCAAGCGCGAGCTCGTGCGCCTGCTCGCGGGATTTGCGAGGGCGAAGAAGACGCGCGTCACGTGCGTCTTCGACGGCCCGGAGCCGCCGAGTTTCGCCCGGCATCTCGGTGCGGTGCAGGTGGCGTTCAGCGGCAGCTCTTCCGCCGATGACGTGATCGCGAATCGCGCGGCGAACGGCCGCGGCTGGAGCGTGGTCACATCCGATCGCGGACTGGCCGCGCGCGTGCAGCGGAGGCATGTGGAGGTCGTCGCACCGCACGCGTTCCTGCGCGATCTCGAAGCGGCAGGGAGTGGGGAAGAGAGCACCGGCGGCGACTGGGACGCGTACTTTTCCGATCCGAAAAACCGGCTGAAATTTTGATGTCGGCGTGCCGACATTCTTACTAAATCATTTAATCAGCAATCATTTAGCTGAAAGAATTTTATGTGTCGGCAGCAGGTTATGCTGCGGTGCGTGGAGCGAACCGGAGGATCGCGGCACTTCGGTGTCGAGGAAAGTCCGAACTCCTACGGGCAGCAGGCTGGCTAACGGCCAGGCGCGGTGACGCGACGGAAAGTGCAACAGAAAACAAACCGCCGATCATCGTTCGCAAGAGCGGTGAGGTAAGGGTGAAACGGTGCGGTAAGAGCGCACCGCGTCGCACGTGAGTGTCGACGGCACGGCAAACCCCCTGCGGAGCAAGACCAAATAGGGACGCAATGGACCCGCCCGTGTCCGTTCGAGTGTCCGGGTAGGTTGCTCGACCGCCGCGGTAACGCGCGCGGCAGATGAATGATCCTCACCTCGCAAGAGGGACTGGATTCGGCTTACAGGTTCGCTCCACGCGCTTTGCGGCTTCGCCGCACGCGCGTTTCGCTCACGGCTTTCAAGCTTCCCCCGGGCCGCCCGCCCGGGCTTCCGCCGCCCCACCCCCAGCTATAGAGGGAGGGCCGAGAGTCCCTCTGGCTCGTTCTTACGCCGACCATGGAAGGGCGCCAATCCCCTCTATCGCTTTACAGCTTTACCACTCTACAGCTTTACCGCTCTCCAGCTCCCCGTCTCGTTTACCATGCGCGCGCATGCTGAATCGCCCTCGCGCCATTCCGGCCTCCGCTCACTTTGCGATCCTCGCCGCGTCCGGGCCTTCAGAGCGGGAGCGCATCGTCGAAGGGGCGCGGGCGATCGAGGCGCGGGGGCACACGGTCACGATCGCGGACAACATCGATACGCGTTACCGCGGGTACCTGGCCGGGTCCGACGACGAGCGCGTGGCCGAAGTGAATCGGTTTCTGCGGGATCCGCGGTTCGACGCGTTTCTGTTTGCGCGCGGTGGCTACGGTGCGATGCGCATTCTCGATCGGATCGATTACGCGGCACTGGCGGAGAATCCGCGGCCGCTGATCGGGTTCAGCGACATCACGGCCATTCATCAGGCACTGGCGGTGAACGCGAACCTGGCCAGCTTTCACGGGCCGATGGTCAACCTCGATTTTCGCAATGGACTGAGCGACGACATCGAGGATTGGTTCTGGGCCATGCTGCGCGGAGAGGCACCGCTCACGCGTCGCTTTTCGCAGGACGACGTGCTGTTCGAAGGGGAGGCCGAAGGGACGCTCTTCGGCGGCTGTCTCGCGCTCACCGCGGCGCTCGTC
The DNA here is from genome assembly GCA_035629395.1 of Thermoanaerobaculia bacterium. GTDB lineage: Bacteria > Acidobacteriota > Thermoanaerobaculia > Gp7-AA8 > Gp7-AA8 > QHVT01. The sequence continues at coordinate 9,930 of DASPHZ010000083.1, read as the reverse complement.
GGCACGCCGTACGACTACTGGATCGACGGCGGAATCTGGTTCTGGGAAGACGTCGACGAGCCGGTGTATCGCATCGACCGTATGTTGACCCACTTATGGCTGTCTGGCAGAATGCACCGCGTCCGAGCTGTGGTCATTGGCGCCTTGAAGGACTGCGGAAACCGTGCGGATTTGATGGACTTTTTGCACGAGTTCTTCGGCCCTTTGCGAATCCCCGTCGTATACAACCTCCCGTTCGGGCATCACGGAAACAACCTGATGATGCCGATCGGCAGAAGGGTTCGACTGAATACCGCCGATCACACGTTCACGGTCATCGAGCCAGCGGTCATCACATGAGCGAAGAGGTTGGAAGAGGGATGAAGGCCGTCTTCAAGACGACCGGCGGCGGGTCGAAAGATCCGGTCAAGGACTCCCAACTCTCGTTTTCCGCCGGCGACAAGATCTTCGCCCAGGGCGACCTCGGCACCGAGATGTTCATCATCCAGGACGGTGTCGTCGAGATCATCAAGCACATCGCCGGCGAGTCACACCTCCTGTCGCGTCTCGAGAAGGGCGACTTCTTCGGCGAGATGGCACTCCTCGAAGCACTCCCGCGATCGGCGGACGCCATCGCGACGTCGGACGTGAAGGTCGTGGCCATCAACGGTTCGCGCTTCGACGAGATGCTGCGCAAGAACCCCGAAGTGGCGGTGCGCATCATCCGCAAATATTCGAAGCGCCTGCGCGAAGCGAACGAGCTGCTCGAGAAACTCGTCGGCCGCGAGGTGGACGTCGATCACGTCGCCCTCGACGCCACCGTCATCGCGCCCGCGGACAGGGCCACACGCCATCGCCTCGTCGACGTCGCCACCGGCACGGCGTTCTTCTTCAGCAACGGCGACGAGACGACGATCGGCCGCGCCGACCCCGTCACCGGCATCCTCCCGGACGTCGATCTGACGCCGGTCGACAACAACCGCTCCGTCTCCCGCCGTCACGCCAAGATCATCAAGACCGGCACCGACTACCACGTCCTCGAAGAGGTGGGCACGGTCAACGGCACGTACGTCAACGACCAGCGCATCCCCACCGGCGTGCCCGTGACGCTGCACAACGGCGACCTGGTGAAGATCGGCCTCATCTCGATGAAGGCCGTGTTCGACTAGGCGCGTGGCCGTCACGCCCGACACCCAGCTCCAGTTCGTCAAGGGCATCGGCCCCGGCCGCGCGGAAGTGCTGCGCAACGCCGGGCTCGAGACCGTTCGCGATCTCCTCTTCTTCTTCCCGCTCCGCTACGAAGACCGCCGCCACCCCACCCGCATCGCCGACCTCGGACGCTCGCTCGACATCCCGGTCCTGCTCCGCGGCCGCATCGTCTCCGCCGTCGCGCGCGTGTCGCCCGTCAAACGCATGCGCCTTTTCGAGGCCGTCCTCGACGACGGCACGGGCTCCGTGAAGCTGATCTGGTTCAAGCAGGCCTGGCTCGCCGATCAGATCAAGCAGGGCGATCGGCTGGCCGTCTTCGGTGCGCCGCGCTCCACCGGCTATCGCACCGTCACCATCGAGAGCCCCGACTGGGAAAAGTTCGAAGGCAACGAGGAAGAGGAGGGCGCGATCGTCCCGATCTACTCGAAGGTCGGCAACATCCCGCCGAAGGCGCTGCGGAAGATCATCGCCGGCGCCCTCGACACACTCCCTGAGCTCGAAGATCGGCTGCCGGACGATCTGCGCCGGAAGCTCGGCGTCGTCGATCTGCAGACCGCGCTGCGCGCGCTGCATCAGCCGCCGGAGCTCGACGAACGCTTTCTGGCCGGACGCTCACCCGCGCACGTGCGCGTGATCCTTCAGGAGTTCTTCACGTTCCAGCTCGCGCTGCGCGTGCGGCGGGCATCCGAGGAGACGAAGAAGAAGTCGCGGGTCATCACCATCGACGATGCGGTGCGCGACGAGGTCAAACGCATCCTCCCGTTCAAATTGACGGGTGCACAGAAACGTGTGCTACGCGAGATCGCCGACGACCTTCGTTCCGAGGCGCCGATGTACCGGTTGCTGCAGGGTGACGTGGGGAGCGGCAAGACCATCGTCGCGCTCATCGCCGCGATCATCATGATCCGCAACGGCTACCAGGTCGCCTTGCTCGCACCGACCGAGATCCTCGTCGAGCAGCACTTTCAAAGGATTCGTCAACTAGTTGACCAGTCACTGGTGATGGCCAGGGCCACGGGCTCGATGGCGGCAGGGGAGAGACGCACCCTCATCGCCGGACTGCGCGACGGCTACATCCAGCTCGTCGTCGGCACGCACGCCCTCCTCGAAGACAAGATCCAGTTCCAGTCCCTCGGGCTGGCGATCGTCGACGAGCAGCATCGCTTCGGCGTCGAACAGCGTCAGAAACTTTTCGCCAAAGGGGAGCTGCCGGACATCCTGGTGATGACCGCGACACCCATCCCGCGCTCGCTCGCCTTGGCCATCTACGGTGATCTCGAGCTCTCGGTCATCGACGAGCTGCCGCCGGGACGGCAACGCATCAAGACCGTCGTGCGCTCCTCCTCCGAAGCCGATCGCGTCTACGACTTCATCGACAAAGAAGTCGCCACCGGCGCGCAGGTCTACATCGTCTATCCGATCATCGAGGAGTCGGAGAAGCTCAACCTCAAGCCGCTGTCGCAGGGATTCGAGTCGATGAAAGAGCGCTTCCCGAATCGCCGCGTGGCCATGATGCATGGACGCATGAAGGCGGCCGAGAAGGAAGAGACGATGCAGCAGTTCAAGCGCGGCGAGATCGACATTCTCGTCGCCACGACCGTGATCGAGGTTGGCATCGACGTTCCGAACGCGTCGATGATGCTCATCGTCGACGCCGATCGTTTCGGCCTCTCCCAACTGCACCAGCTCCGCGGACGCGTCGGCCGCGGCGAGCGCAAATCGTATTGCGTGCTGCTTCGCGAGGAAAAAGTCTCCCCCGAAACGAAGCAGCGCCTGATGCTCTTCGAAAAATCGAAAGACGGCTTCGAAGTCGCCGAACAGGACCTCCAGATCCGCGGCCCCGGCGAGTTCCTCGGCACCCGCCAATCGGGCGCCCTCCGCTTCCGCATGGGCCACATCCTGCGCGACTACGACCTCATGGAAAAAGCGCGTGATCTTTCGATCGAGCTGGTCGCCGCCGACCTCGCGCGCGCGGACGCGACGGCGCGCACCCTCCTCGGCATCGTGCCCGCGGCCGCGGAACGCGACTGAGTGTCAGTCTGGCCCGAAACAGGCAGGACCGCTGGACGGTGAGCGTACGGGTAACGGCAACCGTAGAGCGCAGACAGGCGGGGCGGGCGCTCAGCGAGCGCGTTCTCGTGCGTGCCCCGAGCGGCGACGATGCCGCGTTGATTGCGGAAGTGCTTGAGCGGGAAGGCCGCGAGGTGGTGCCGCTCGACGATCTTCCGGCGCTCGCGCGCGAGTGGGAGAGGGGCGCCGGTGCCTTGCTCATCGCGACCGAGGCGCTCAACGAGGCGGACTGCTGCACGTCACTGCGCAAGCTGCTCGACGCGCAGGAGGCGTGGTCGGAGATGCCGGTCGTGCTCCTCGGCGGAAGTGCCGAGGACGAAGAGCCTCGCGTCGCCGAGCTTCTCGGCAACAGTGCCCAGTTGCTGATCCTCGAGCGGCCGCTCGGAATCACCACGTTCGTCAGCGCCATCGAGTCGGCGTTGCGCAGCCGGCGCCGGCAATACGAGGTGAAGCGGCTCCTCGACGAGCTGGCGTCCTCCGCCGTCTCCATTGCCCGCGTGCATCGCGAAGCGGACCGTGCCAAGGACGAGTTTCTGGCCATGCTCGCCCACGAGCTGCGATCGCCGATGACCGCCATCCGCGGCTGGATTCAGATGCTGAAGCTGGGCGATCTCAGTCCCGCCGAAATCACGGACGCGCTTTCGATGATCGAGACCAGCGCGAAAGTGCAGGCGCACATCATCGAAGATCTCATGGACGTCTCGCGCATCCTCGCCGGCAAGATCATGATCGAGCCGGCCGTGATCCCTCTGGCGCCGGTCGTGACGAACGTCGTGGCGACCTTCCGTTCGGCCGCGGAGATGCAGGGCATTCATCTCGCGGCGACGATCGCGGAGGAGCCGATGTTCGTGTACGCCGACGACGCGCGGCTCCAGCAGGTCGGCTGGAACATTCTCTCGAACGCCATCAAGTTCACGCCGCGCGGCGGCTCGGTGCACGTCACCCTCGCGCGCGAAGGCGCCGCTGCCGTGCTCCGCATCCGCGACACCGGCGAGGGCATCTCACCCGAACTGCTGCCGCACGTGTTCGAACGCTATCGACAGGAAGAAGGTTCCGGCGGGAAGGCACACCAGGGGTTGGGCCTCGGGCTGGCCATCGTCCGGCATCTCGTCGAGAACCACGGCGGGACCATCCACGCTCTGAGCGAAGGGCGCGGCAAGGGCGCCGAGTTCGTCGTCACCCTTCCGTTGCGCGAGGCGTGACGGACGTCAGCGCTGCGGTTCGGACTTTGGGGGCGGGGCATCGGCTGATTGCATGCCCGAGAGGATGCCGCGGAACTCCTCCAGCACCGGACCCACGCTCACACCGTGGGAGGTGAGGCGAAACTCGCGCACGGTCTGTTCGTGTGCGCTCGTGCGCTTCTTGAGCATCGAGATGGCCCGTCCGAACGCGCCGCGGGTTTCGTAGTACCGCAACAGGACCACCGCGTCCGCGAGATAGCTGACGTCGACCGGGGAGGACACCTGTCCGAGCGCTCCGTGCTGCGAGACGATGACGATCGTCGTCACGGCGGCGTCGGTCAGATAGCTGAGCAGCTCGTGCAGATGCAGCGTCAGGAAGTGCTCTTCCGGCATGGCGTTGAAGTAGCCGTTCAGGCTGTCGATGATGATCATCGAGCTGCCGTGCGTCTCGACGGACGTCCGCACCGCGTATGCGAATTCGCCAGCCGACATCTCGGCCGGATCGATCTGCTGGACCGAGAGATGACCCGCCTCGATGGCAGGGACGAGGTCGAAGCCGAGGGAAGCGGCGCGTTTGAGAAAAACGGTCTGGTGCTCTTCGAAGATGAAGAACGACACCCGATCGCCGCCGGCGGCGGCGGAGACGGCGAACTGCATCGCCAGTGACGACTTGCCGACGCCTGCAGGGCCCATGATCATGGTCGCCGAGCCGCGCTCGAGGCCGCCGCCGACGAGAGAGTCGATCTCGGCGATCCCGCTCGCAATCACCCCTTCTTCGCGGTTCACGAGATGCTGACCGGCGCTGAGGCGCGGGAAGACGACGAGGCCGCCTTTCTCGATGGCGAAGTCGTGGCAGCCGCCGCGGAACGCGACTCCACGCATCTTGATCACTTCCAGGCTGCGCCTCGTATTGCCGTACATCGGCGCGGAGACGGCCAGGCGGATGACGCCCTCGGCCAACCCCTGCACCTCTGCCTCACGAGACGAGGCGTTGCGGTCGTCGAGCACGAGGCCGGTGATCTGCCGCTCGCGGAAAAACTCCTTGAGCGTCAGGAGCTGCTTGCGGTAGCGCAGCGCGCTCTCCGCCAGCAGCCGGATCTCGCCGAGGGAGTCGATGACGACGCGATCGGGCTGCCGTTCTTCGATTGCGGCGAGGATGGCCTGGACCGTTCTGGCCAGCTCGACTTCCGCCGGGCGGAAGACCGTCGTCTCGGCCGAGGCGGCGGTGCGGAACTGCTCGTAAATGTCGACGGCGGAAATGTCCCAGCCGTGCGTACGCGCGACGCGCGCCAGATCGCCCGCCGACGAGGACAGCGTCACGTACAAAGCCTTCTCGCCACGACGGACGCCTTCGAGGAGGAACTGAAATGCGAGGGTGGTTTTTCCCGCGCCCGGATCTCCCTGGATCAGGTACATCTGGTGCGACGGGAGGCCGCCGCGCAGGATTTCATCGAGGCCGGCAACGCCAGTGGGCGCAAGCTCGTCGGACATTCCTCAAGTCTATCCGAGCGAAGCCTCCGCCCGCGTGGGGATCGTGAAGGAGAACGTGCTGCCGGCACCGGGCGAGCTCTCGACGGTGATCGTGCCGCCATGCGCTTCGACGGCGAGCTTGCAGAAGGCGAGGCCGAGGCCCGTCCCGACCTTGCTGCGCGCGTCGACCTGGGCGAACTTTTCGAAGATCCGTTCGAACGCCTCCGCCGGGATGCCGTCGCCGGTGTCGCGAACGGCGAAGCGGATGTGCTCCGGCTGCTGGGTCACCGCGATCGTCACCGTGCCGCTCTTCGTGAAGCGGATCGCGTTCGCAATGAGATTGACGAGCGTGCGGGTCAGCTTGTTCGCGTCGCCCGGAAAGGGCAACACCTCGGCGGGAACGTCGGCGACCAGCGTCGTCTCCTCCGCTTCCGCGAGTGCGGCAACCTGATTGACGGCGCCGTCCACCAGCTCCGAGGGCGACAGCGGCTCGTAGCGGAGCTGCGTCGCGCCGGACTCCATCTTCTCGATGTCCAGCAGGTCGTTGATCATGCCCAGGAGCGTCTTGCCGCCGCCCGTGGCGATGCTCATCATCGCCTGCTGCGAGTCGTTGAGACCCTGGCTGCCGACCATCTCCATGCCGACGATCAAAGCCGTGAGTGGCGTCCGGAGGTCGTGCACGATCATGTTGCGCATGTCGTCGCGCATCTTCTCGAGCTCCTGCAGCCGTTTGTAGTTCTGCTGCAGTTGTTCGTACAGCGCGGTCTCGCGGTCGCGGCCGCGCTTCTTCTCCAGCGAGGCGCCGATGCGCGCCCGCAGCAGCACGGGATTGAACGGCTTGGTCAGATAGTCCTCGGCGCCGGCGTCGATGCAGCGCACCACCGACTCCACCTCGCTGAGTGCCGACACCACGATCACCGGGATGTGCCGCAGCCGCTCGTCGGCCTTGATGTGGCCGAGCACCTCGTAGCCGTCCATGTCCGGCATCATGATGTCGAGCAGCACCGCGTCGAACGCCGTCTCGCGCATGAGCCGCAGCGTGGCGGCTCCGCTGGCAGCGGTCGTGACGTCGTGCCCCTGCCGCGTGAGGCGGCGCGAGAGGACGTCGCGGTTGGCAGCGTTGTCGTCGACGACGAGCAACCGTCCCGGCGCGGCGTTCGCCTCCGGCAGGACGCTTCCCTCGGCCGCGGTCTCGTCGTCCACGGCATGCGGCGTGGCCCGCTCCGTCTCGACGGAGAAGTTCTCCTCGAGCAGGGCCAGGACGCGGCGGCCGGCCGCACCGATCCGGCCGAGGTCCGTCACCACCTCGTAGCGCTCCTGCGCCTGCGCGTCTTCACTGAGCATCTCCGAGTAGCCGATGATCTGGTTCAGCGGACTGCGCAGGTCGTGCAGCAGTTGCGTCGAGGCCGACAGCGTGGCCGTGGGCTCCACGCCGGCGACGGACACGGGAGCGGTGCTCATGCGTGCTCCATGAGGTGAGGCCGCAGCAGGACCTCCATTTTGGCGAGCAGGCGCGGGAGCTCGATCGGCTTCGTGTCGTAATCGTCGCATCCCGCCTCCAGCGCCTTCTCGCGGTCATTGGCCATGGCATGGGCGGTGAGTGCAATGACGGGGATCGAGCGCAGGGTCGCGTCGGCTTTCATGCGCCGGGTCGCTTCCCAGCCGTCGACGACCGGCAGGCTCATGTCCATCAGGATCAGATCGGGCGTGTTCGCGCGCGCCATGTCGATTCCATCGGCTCCGTCGACGGCGAGCAGCACTTCGTAGCCGCGGGTCCGGAGCCGGCGCGACAGCATGTCGCGATTCATTTCGTTGTCTTCGACGATCAGGATCGTGGTCATGATTTCAAAGCCTCCGCCTGGCCGCGCGCAACGCGCGAGACATTGCTTCCGGCGAGGAGATCGCGCACCTGTTCGAGGAGCGCGTCGCGCGAGTCGCCGTGCTTGCGCAGAATGGTTTCAACGTGGCCGTTCAGCCTGCGGCGGTCTTCGCTCGTGAGGTCCTGCGCGGTCACGACGACGATCGGAATCGAGCGCCATTCGGGATGCATCTTCACCTCCGTCGCGAACGCGAAGCCGTCCATCTCCGGCATCAACAGGTCGAGGAAGATCAGGGCAGGACGGTTCTTCTCCATCGAGCGCAGCGCCTCGACACCGTTCTCCGCTTCCGAGACGACCCACCCTTCCTTCTCGAGGATCGTGCGCGTGAGCGAGCGCGTGAGGGCGTCGTCGTCGATGACGAGGACGGGACACGGCGGGCGGACGCAGGTGAATTTCTTCAGGATCTGCGAGAGGCGCTTGCGGTTGACCGGTTTGGTGGCGTAGTCGGAGGCGCCGAGCGTGAAGCCGCGCACCGGATCGTCCACCATCGTCAGCATGATCACCGGGACGTCGCGCAACGCGACGTCGCCTTTCAACGCCGACAGCACGCTCCAGCCGTCCATGTCGGGCATCATCACGTCGAGAGTGATGGCCGCCGGGCGGAGCATGCGGGCGAGCCGCAGCCCCTGCGCGCCACCGGTAGCGGTGCGGACCGTGAAGCCTTCTTTCTGCAGGTAGCGCTGCATGAGATCGCGCTGCAGGGGATCGTCGTCGATGACCAGCACGCACGTGCCAAGGGCCGGGAGCGGCTCGAGCTCGTCGGCGCCGGACGCGCGGCGGTCCTCCAGCGGCAGCGGCGAGCGCGCCAGTGCGTCCGGGATGGTCATGGGCAGGAGGAGCGTGAACACGCTTCCCTCGCCGGGAACGCTCTGCACCATGACGTCGCCGCCCATCATCTGGCAGAAGCGGCGCGTCAGCGCGAGGCCGAGGCCGGTGCCGCCGAACTTGCGCGTCGTCGAAGCGTCAGCCTGTGTGAATGGCTGGAACAGCCGCACGACCTCTTCGACCCCCAGCCCGATCCCGGTGTCGGTGACGCGGAACATGACCCAGTCGGCGTCGTTCATCGACTGGCGCTCCGCGAGCACGGAGATCAACCCGTCGTGCGTGAACTTGGCCGCGTTCGAGACGAGGTTGAGGAGCCCCTGGCGCACTTTGCTGAGATCCGCCCACATCACTCCGATGTCGGGCGCGCAGGTGATCTCCAGCCGGTTGCCGTTCTTCACGGCCTGTCCCTCGATGGTCGTCGCCACTTCGCTGACGAGCTCGGCGACGTCGAACGTCTCGAGGTGCAGCTCCATCTTCCCGGCTTCGATCTTCGAGAGGTCGAGGATGTCGTTGATGAGGCCGAGCAGGTGGCGGCCGGCGGTCGTGATCTTCTGGAGGTCGGCGTTGAAGGCCAGCAGGTTCCGTTCGGTCGCTTCTTCCTGCAGCATCTCCGAGAATCCGAGGATGGCGTTGAGCGGCGTGCGGAGCTCGTGGCTCATGTTCGCGAGAAAGAGGCTCTTGGTGCGGTTCGCGTTTTCGGCCGCCTCACGCGCCTTGCCGACGTCCGTCTCCACGCGCCGGCGTTCGGTGACGTCTTCCATGGCCAGCATGAGCAGATCGGCATGGCTGCCGGCCCGAAGCTGCCGCGCGTTGAGGAGCATGACCCGCCGGCCGATGCCCGGAAAGTCGTGCTCGAGCTCGTAGTCGTTGAAGACGGAGCTCATCGGCAGGATGTCCTCGAGCAGCGTGCGCAGATCGGGGATGTTCCACTGGCCGTTGCCGAGCTCGTACACGAGGCGCGTCACCGTCTCTTCCGGCGTGACGGCGAAGGTCTGGTAGAAGGCGCGATTGGCGGAATGCACGCGGAGGCTGCCGTCGAGGATCAGCAGCGGCTCACGGACGGTGTCGAACACGTCCTGGGCAAAGTTCTCGATGTCCGCGATCGCCGGGCTGCTGCTGGAGAGCAGACGCTGCGGATCGTACGCGCGAGCGTCGAGCTCGCGAACTGGAATGGCGGCCGGTTCGGCCATGAATTCGCCTCCTGAGCTTCAACCGGTCGCGAGCGAGCGCAAGCAGTCGACGTGGATGACGAAGAGAGATGAGGAGGGAGGCTGGTGATGGCAACCGGGTTTGCCGTGGCGATAGTCCCGGGGCGT
>DASPHZ010000082.1:0-63998 GCA_035629395.1 Thermoanaerobaculia bacterium | reverse complement strand
CGCCGTACCGTCGGTCTTCGTCGTCGCCAGGCGCAACTCGCCCGTATCGGTCTCGACGAACACGATCGCAGCGGCGGCCGGCACACGGTCGACGAGGACCTGCACGCGTACGGCGTGCGCAACCGCATCGAGCACGATCGTCACCGGCTCGCCGCGTCGATTCTCCTCGGCAGTCACGGTCAGAACCGCGCTCGCACGGCCTGCATGTCGCGCCTGCACTTCCCATTGCCCCGGGGGCGGTCCGCTGAGAACGAACGTTCCGTCGGCGCGCGTGACCGCCATGCCGCGACCGCCCAGCTCACGCACGTCCGCACCCGCCACTCCGCGCCTTTGCGCGTCGACGACGCGGCCGTGCAGGACCGCGGCGGGATACGACAGCAGGACCTGATGCGTTGCCGCACGCGGAACGTCGACGCGCCGAGGTCCGACAGCCTGTCCGGCGTCGGGCATCCACAGGACCTCCCACGTCCCGGGCAACAGTTGCACGGTGAATGTCCCGTCGTAACCAACGTTGGAGGTGTACGTTGCGGAGTCGGGCGCAAACACCTGTTGCTGGCGATACGCGCCGCTGCCGAAGTTGAAGACGCCGGTGGGAGTGTCGTTGTCGGTGGCACTGAGCCAGACGACCGTACCCGGTCCCGTGGGATGTCCGCCGACGTCGACGCGGCCGCTCACGGCGACTTTGCGCATGCTGCAAACGACTTCGGAGTCGCCGGACTCCGCGATCGTGGCCTGCTCGCGGCACAGAAGATCGCGCCGGCGCCACACGCTCACCACCACGTCGCCCGCGGGAACCTGCGCGATCGACGCGCGTCCGCCGGCGACCGGTGCGCGCAGCGAATCGATCGGAAGACCACGGCCGCCGAGATCGATGCGTGCTTCGGCGCCTTCACCGGCGTCGCCATCCATCCGAACGATCACGGTTGCGCCGGCGCGCAGGCGGATCTCGCCCAGGTCGATGGGAGCCTCGCTTTCCTCGGGCGTGACGGCCCTGCGCGCCGTCGCGAGCCCGGGCGCATCGATGCGCACCACGAACGGAGTCGCCGGCAGCCCGGCGAGGCGGAAGGTGCCGCTGCTGTCGGTCACGGTTTGCAGGACATCGCGAAACGCCCACGCCATCAACGCGCCCGCTTCGGAGGGGCGCGGCATCCACACGCGCGCGCCGCTCACCGGCGAACCGTCATCTTCGCGAACGAGCTTGCCGGTGACGACCACTCCCGCGGGTGCCGTCACATCGCCGAGGTCGCGCGACTCTCCCGCGAGTCCCTCCGCGACCTCGATCGCGACGAGTGCCGATTGCGTCGAACGGAATTCGAGCGTGTGCGCGACACCCGCCTCGAGATCGAGATCGAAGCGTCCCGACGCATCCGTGCGATGACGCGACAGCGTCGTACCGCGCACGGCGCTGACCATCGCATCCGCGACTGGCGCTCCGCCGCTCTCGACGAGACGCCCGGTGACGCGAAACGCCCGCGCCAGCGCGATCTCGACGGGCTTCGGAAAGGGGACCGGGACCGTCATCGTCACGCCGCGATGGTGCGGCGCGCCGGCGGTGAGCTCAAAGGACTGCCCTTCGATCGCCGGAACGGTCGCGCGGCCTTCCGCATCCGTGGCGGCGATCACCGTGTCGCGGACGCTCAGTTGCGCACCCTCCACGGGCTGACCACGCTCGTCGCGAACTTCCACCGCCACGCGCACCTCGCGATCGAGCACGACGATGCCGAGGTCGATCGTCGAGGCGGCGAGCGTCACGGCGCGCGCGACGGGCGCGAATCCGCGTGCGGCCGCGCGCCATTCGCCGCGCCCGGCAGGCAACGCAACGACTTCCCACGTCCCGTCCGCGGCGCTCTCGCTCTCGCGGAGGAGCGGAACGGGAACGTTCTCGGCGATCCACGTTCGCACGCCCACTCGTGCGCGTGCAATCGGCTTTCCCTCCGCGTCGGTGAGGCGGCCTCGCACCACCGCTCCGGGCGACAGCACGATCGACGCGGGTAATGAGGAGGGGCGCGCCTGCACGACGTGCGGAGCGCGTGTCGGCGTCGACGCCACGAGCAACACTCCGGCGACGTCGGGGATCGCGCGCAGCACGACGCGACCGCGCGCGTCCGCCCGGTGATCGGCGAGCTTCTTCGACCCGCCGCGCTCCGGCGCCTCGTCGAGGAGAGACAGGCGCGCGGCGGCGAGTGCGCCACCGGCATCGTCGACGATCTTCAGTTCGTGATCCTTCGCGGCGAGCGGCGAGAGCTCCACGGTGGCGCGATCCGGCGGAACGTCGAGCCACCACGTGCCGAATCCCGGACCGGTCACGCGGATCCGCCACGTCTCGCCGCGCGCGACAGGAATGCGCGTCGTCCCACCCGGCTGCACCGCCCACTTCGGCAGCAGATCTTCCGGCACCTCTTCCCACATCGTCCGGCGCGGCGATGAGTTGCAGCCGTGCATCCTTCTCCACCCCGCCGGTCGCGATGCGTACCGCGAGCTGCGCGCCTGAAGGCCTGCCGACTCCCTGCCGCGCCTCGGCCAGCACCTCCACGCGTTGCGGCGGCGTGTTCTCCGACCACACCCAGAGCGCCGCGACGTCGGCCTCGCGGAGTGTGGAGATCTTCGCAAGCTCGTGGCGTTCCGGCGCGCGGCCGCGATCGCGGAACAGCACGACCGCATCGGAAGCTGCGCCATGCGCGGCAGCGAAGAGGGCGACGAGCGCGAACGCGCCGCGAATCAGCGCGCCGGCCACGGGAGAATCACCAGTCGAGGCGCGGCCGCGCCATCGCGGCCGGCAGCACGGTCGTGGATGAGAAATGCAATGCGCTGGCGATCCGCGTCGGCGGCGACGTGGGCCGACGCGGACGCCGACACCAGCGGGAGCGGATGCACCACGTGCTGCTCGCCGCGCAACTCGATCAGTTCCCACCGCGTGGTGGTGCCGTCATGCGCGCGTACGACCAGGTACGGCACGTCGCCGATGGCGATCAGGTCGTCGATGATGCGTCTGCGGTTCAACCATGCCTGCCGTGCGTCCGCGTCCGTGGAGAGCACCGCGCTTTGCTCGCGCGAAAAATGACAGTCGACTTCGACGCCGAGCGTTTGGGTGTCCCACGTCCGCTGCAGTCGCTGATTCGCGTCATACACGTAAACCCCCGGCTCCGCGCCGGGCGCGATTGCGAACCCGCCATCCGGCAGGAACCGCACGGCCGCGAGTCCGAAGCCGGCGCAGTTTTCGACGTCGCGCATTCTGCGGAACGGCAGCAAGGGGCGGAACGTTGCCTCGCCTCCGCGCAGCGTGCCGATCCACGCGGTGCTGTCATCCGCGCCGAGGATGCCGCCGAGATTGCGGCGCAAGCCGGTGATCAGAAGCTGGTCGTTCCGCACGTCGATGTCGGCGATGTATTCGAAGATCTCCCGCGCAACGGGCGCGTTCGGACGCTGCTCCCGCCAACGGAGGCCGAAGGCGAGATCGGCGGCGGCGGCAAACACGGGCGACATCGCGAAATGAACGTAATGCGAGCCGGGCTCCGTCGCCGCCGGCCATTCCGTGAGCCACGTCGGTGGAGCGTCGACGTCCGCGATCGACACGCGCGCGGGACCTTTGCGGCGATCGGTGACGACCACGTGCGATTCACCGTCCCATCGAATGTCGGTCGGAAGGTCGATGGGAAGGACGCGGTCGACGACCGCGGCCGTTTCACGCGAAGGTTCGGGAGTGACCGGCACGACCGCGCACGCGATCGCGCCGCTCAGCAGCAGTACCGCTCCGAGGGGACGCAATCGAGGAAGGCTCACAGGAGGTCTTCGATACGAACGAGGTGACGCATGAACTTCTCTCCCTCCGGACAGATAAAATTTATAGCGGCAATGATGGAGTGCCCACCTCGAACTCCGCAAGATCCTGCGCGGCCTCGGTATTCGGGAAGATCGCCCGAGCCTGGTCGAGGAGCGGCGTGACGTCGCGGTAACGGGTGGAGAAATGAGTGAGGATCAATCTGCGCACGCCTGCTTCCGCCGCGATGCGTGCGGCACCGGCCGCGGTCGAGTGCAATCGCGCGCCGGCCTCTTCGCTCATTTCGTCGCCGTAGGTCGCTTCGTGAATGAGCACGTCTGCATCGCGTGCAAGTTCGATGGCCGACGCACACGGACGCGTGTCCGTGCAGTAGACGATGCGCCTCCCCTTCTTCGCCGGACCGCAAACACGCGGATCGCGCGCCCTCACGAGCTCGGCCCATGCGGGACCGCGCGGGATGCCGAGCGCCAGCGCTTTGCCGGGATCGAAAGCGCCGGGGCGGTCATCTTCGATGATGCAGTAGCCGATCGCGGGGATGCTGTGCTCGAGCGGCGCGGCGATCACCGAATACCCCACGCCGCGAAACGGAGGCGCACTCACGCGCACGGCGAAATCGGGATTGTGGTGCGACGTTCGTAGCACCGCTTCGACGTAATCGCCGAGACCGGCCGGACCGACGAGATCGACCGGGCGCTTGCGTCCGTTCATCGACAGCGTGGCGAGCAGACCGGGAATGCCGTACACGTGATCGCCGTGCAGGTGCGTGATGAGCATCGCCTCGATCGCGCCGCTGCGCACCGGCGCGCGCAGGAGTTGATGTTGTGTGCCTTCGCCGCAATCGAGCAGCAGCACCGTGCCGTCGAGCACCACCGCGACCGAGGAGACGTTGCGCTCGCGGGAGGGCGTACCCGAAGAGGTGCCGAGGAAGACGATGCGAACGTCCTGCACGCGAGGGATGCTACAACGGAGCGCCGGCGCTCCGGGGACGGCTACGCGCGCAGGAGCTGCTCGCGTCTCGCCAGCGACTCCGCGACTTCCGCATCGCCCGCGTGCAGATCTTCCTGCGGATGCGCAAAGTAGTAGCCCTGGATCAGGTCGATGCCGAGGTCACGGCACGTCTCGTACTCCTCCTCGGTCTCGATCCCCTCGGCCAGCGTCTTCGCGTTGATCTTCCCGCCGAGCTCCACGAGCATCTTCACGAGATCCTGCTTGATCGGCTCGTTCGAGAGCGTCGAGACGAGACTCTTCGTGATCTTCAGGTAATCCGGCGCGATCGCGGCGATCGCTTCGAGCGACGCGTAGCCCGAGCCAGCGTCGTCGATCGCGACTTCGATCCCCTTCTCGCGGAACTCCGTGAGCAGCTCGCGGAACTGGTTGTAGTCCTCGATGGCGGCCCGCTCGGTGAGCTCGAAGACGAAATGTCCGCGATGCTCGGCGAAGAACGACACCATCTCGTGGATGCGGAACTCCGACTCGCCGAACATCTCCGCCTCGAGGTTGAGGAGGAACTTGCGGTCGAGCAGGTCGACTTCGCGCAGGCGACGCAAAGCACCTTCGAGCGCGATCGCCTCGAGCGCCCACGCGAGTTTTGCTTCGCGCGCAAACGAGAAGAGCATGTCCGAGTTGCGGAACGACGAGCCGGCAGGACCGCGCGTGAGGATCTCGTAGCCGAACACGCGAGCGTCACGCGCCCAGACGATCGGCTGGAAAAGCGTGGTGATGCGCTTGCGGCGAATGATGTCGCGCAGCTCGCGCGTGAGCTGTTTCTTCCGTTGCTGCTCCGCGTCGCGGACCGCGTCCGTGGCGATGCGCATGCCGGTGTAGACCTGCCGTTCGAGGCGGATCTGCGGGCGGTAGTCGACACGCGTGGTACCGACGAAGAAGCCGATGTTCTCCGCCTGCACGTGAGCGAAGCGTTGCCGCGTCGCGTCGATGAGTTTCTGCCGCAGCTCGTTCGCAATGCGCTCCGATGCGTTCTCCGCGGTGAGGTCCTGGCCGCGCGTTTCGTAGAAAACGTAGAAGCTCGAGCCGCCGGTGCGATGGCACGTCACGAGTGCATTCGGGAACCGCTCCCGCGCCTCGGTCGAGATGATCTGCCCGACGTTGCACAGCAGCTCGTCGAAAAACGCCCAGCCGTATTCGGCCTCGATGGCCTCGAACTGTTCGATGTCGACGAAGACGATGCCGATCTCGCCCTGCTCGATCAGCATCTCCTTCACGCGATCGAGCACGATGGGGAGCGTCGGCAAGGCAGTGGCGCGGTCGAGGAGCAGCGCTTCGAGGGCGTTGCGGCCGGCCTGCGCGGCGTCGACGCGCTCGGTGCGCGTGCGGTTGAGGACGGTCTGGACGCGCTTGACGACTTCGTTGCGGTCGAACGGTTTGACGAGGTAATCGTCGGCGCCGACCTGCAGACCCGTGAGGCGGTCTTTGACGTCGCCGCGGCCGGTGACGAGGATCACGCCGATGCGCGAGGTGCGCTGCACGGCCTTGAGGGCCTGGCAGACTTCCCACCCGCTGCGCTTCGGCATGATGACGTCGAGGAGCACGGCGTCGGGGAGGCGGGCCTGCGCGACCGCGAGCGCTTCCTCCCCGTCGCGGGCGGTGATCACTTCACATTCCAGCGGACGGAGGTACGTCCGCAGCAACAGCGCGACTTCCTCGTCGTCATCAGCGATGAGCACTACCGGACGGGACATATTCTCGCTGGGATGATTGCGGAAAACAGGCCAGAGCGGCAAGGTTGCATTCATCTTCGCGCGAAGACGGTCGGATCGCCGGTTCATGTGTGCGGGATAAACTGAACGAACGTGGATACCCTGTTCTACGGCAACTCCCCTCGCCAGCTCATCGTCGCCGCGTCGATCGCCGCGGGCGTGCTCCTGCTCTTCATCCTCCTGCGCTCGTTCGCCGCGATCAAGCTGAAGAACGCGCACCAGACCACCTCCGACGTCGACGACTTTCTCCTCGATCTGGCCCGCCGCACGAAGGTCTTCCTCCTCTTCTTCCCCGCGGTCTTCCTCGGCATCCGCGCGCTCGAGGTGCCGCTCGACCTGCGCCGCCTGATCCGCCTCGCCGCGCTGCTCGCCTTCATGGCGCAGCTCGTGGTGTGGTCGACCGGCGTCATCGACTTCTGGATCCGCCGCCATCGCCGCTCGCGCATCGAGACCGATCCCGCGGCGGTGATGACGATGAACGTCTTCCGCGTCGCGGCGATCGCGATGCTCTGGATGATTGCCATCGTCGTCACGATGCACAACCTCGGCATCAACGTGACGACGCTCATCGCCGGCCTCGGCATCGGCGGCGTGGCCGTGGCCCTCGCCACGCAGAACATCCTCGGCGACCTCTTCGCCTCCCTCTCGATCGTCGTCGACAAGCCGTTCGTTCTCGGCGATGCCATCACCGTCGACGAACACTCCGGCACCGTGGAGCACATCGGCATGAAGACCACGCGCCTGCGCGGCGTCGGCGGCGAACAGCTCATCTTCTCAAACGGCGACCTGCTCAAGAGCCGCATCCGCAACTTCCAGAGAATGAGCGAGCGCCGCGCGCTGGCGAAGATCAGCGTCGACCATCACACGGCACCCGAGTCGCTGGCGCGCGTGCCGCTGCTGATGCAGGCGGCGGTCGAGAAGCAACACCTCGCACGTTTCGGCCGCGCGCACTTCATCGGCTTCGGTGACGCGGGACTCGACCTCGAGCTCGTGTATCACGTGACCGGCGCGGACTACCACACGTTCCTCGACATCCAGCAGGCGGTGAACCTGGATGTGCTGCGGGGGCTGGAGGCGGAGGGGATCGAGCTGGCGACGAAGGGGACGGGGGTGGGGGGGAGAATGCAGAACGCAGAACGCAGAACGTAGAATCGAGAAAAGCGGCGCCCCTCTTTCTTCCTTCTGCGTTCCGCGTTCCCCACTCTGTGCTAACGTTCCCGCTCCCCGTTCCGCGGGGAGAGAGCGTTCATGATCAAGTTCGGGACTTCGGGGTGGCGCGGCGTCATCGGCGAGGACTTCACGTTCGAAAACGTCCGCACCGCCAGCCAGGGCATCGCCAACTACCTCAAAAACAGCCACCAGCCCGGCGCCGGCGTGATCGTCGCCTACGACACGCGTTTCCTTTCGGAGAAGTTCGCATCCGAGGCGTCGAAGGTCCTGGCGTTCAACGACATCAAGGTGTTTCTGTGCACGCGCGACGTCCCCACGCCGTGCGCGGCATTCGAGACCGTGCGCCGCCGCGCGATGGGCGCGATCAACTTCACCGCGTCGCACAACCCGCCCGAGTACAACGGCCTCAAATTCTCGACGTCGAACGGCGCGCCCGCGCTGCCGGAGATCACGCGCCAGATCGAGCGCGAGATCCACACCGTCGCCGCGAAGAACGAGCGCATCGACGTCTACGAAAAAGCCGAGCTCATCGAGGAGATCGATCCGAAGGACCGCTACCTCACCGAGCTGCGCTCGAAAGTCGACATCGACACGATCAAGAAATCGGGACTGCGCATCGCCATCGACGCGCTCTACGGCACCTCGCGCGACTACCTCGACTACTTTCTCCTCGAGGCCGGCGCGGAGGTCAAGATCATCCACAACTACCGCGACCCGTATTTCGGCGGCTTCTCCCCCGAGTGCAGCGAGAAAAACCTCGGCGATCTCCGCAAGGTCATCACCGACAACAAGTACGACCTCGGCCTCGCCACCGACGGCGACGCGGACCGCTTCGGCATCATCGACGAGCGCAATCGCTTCGTCGCGCCGAACACGATCCTCGCGCTCCTCGCGATCTACCTCAAACGCTCGCGCAACATCCCCGGCGGCCTGGCGCGCTCCGTGGCCACGACCCATCTCATCGACGCCATCGCGCGCAAATTCGACGTGCCGCTGTACGAGACGCCGGTCGGCTTCAAGTACATCGGCGAGCTCATTCTCAACGACAAGATCGCCCTCGGCGGCGAAGAGTCCGCCGGCATGTCGATGTACCGCCATCTCCCCGAAAAAGACGGCATCCTCGCGTGCCTCCTCGTCGCCGAAATGGTCGCGCGCTCGGGAAAGAAACTCGGTCAACTCATCGACGAAATGCACGCCGAGTTCGGCCACTACTACTCCAAGCGCATCGACATGAAGCTGACGCCGTCGCTGCGCGACTCGCTGGCCAAGAAGCTCGCCGATCCGCCCGAGCGCATCGACAACCTCGACGTCCGCGACATCAACACCACCGACGGTGTGAAGCTCATCTTCAACGAACAGACCTGGCTGCTGTTCCGCCTTTCGGGAACCGAGCCGGTGGCGCGCGTGTACGTCGAGGCCTGCAGCCCGAAAGACCTCAAACACGTCGTCGACGCGGCGCGCCGCTTCGTCGCCTCAGGACAATGAAGTATCCCTTCGAACAACTCTTCCTCATCTGTACCGGCAAACGCTGCAACGACCTCGCGCACGGCGAAGAGCGCGGTGAGCGCATTCGCGAAGACCTCAAGGACCACAACAAAGCCTTGGGACGGAAGCCGACGATCCGCATCTGCGCGGTGTCGTGCCTCGATCTCTGCGAGCACGGGCCGAATATCGTCGTGCATCCGAGCGGCACCGCGTATTCGAACCTGAACCGATCGCTGGCGCGCGCCGTATACGACGCGGAGACCGGCGACGGCCCGCCGCGGCCCGACCTGGAATTGTGATGCGCGCCCTGCTCGCTTTCGCCGTCGCGCTGCTGCCACTCGCGTCGTTCGCGGAGACGACGATCACGTTTGCCGGCGGGCGCACGCGGGCGTCGTGGCACGGGCAGGCGGACGTACAGTCGCTGAACATCGAGGTCGGACGCGCGCTCTCGCCGCGAACCGACATCGCGTTCGTCCTCGCGCCGACGCATTTCTGGCAGCCGCGAAGCTGGTTCGGCGACCAGTTCGGCGACGGCAACGAGAGCGTGCATGCGATCGCCGGCTCGCTTCTCGTGCGGCGCCGCTTCAACGTCGATTCACGCGTGCCGTGGTTCGTCGAAGCGTCGACGGGACCAATGTGGGCGGAGAAAGCGATCCCCGCCTCGACGTCGCGATTCAACTTCGTCAGCAACTTCGGCGCCGGAGTGATCCTCATGCCGCGCGCGCGATTCCCGCTCACCGCGGGATATCGCTTCAGCCACATCTCGAATGGCGGCTACTCGCCGAGAAATCCGGGGATCAACGTGTCGTCGCTGACGCTCGGCGTGCGGCTGCGCCGCTAGAAACGGTACGCGGCGCCGACGCTCACCGTCAGCGGATTGAGATTCAGCGTCTCCGGAAACACGATCGAATTGTTGTTCTTCACGAACGTGGCCTGCGCTTCGAGCGGCATGTACGACACGGCCGCATCGACAACGACGTTTTCGAACAAGCGATAGCGCACTCCCGCCTGGGCGAGAAACGTCGTTTCGTGGTCGAACGTGATCTCGAGGTCATCGCCGAAGCGGTCTTCGAGATTGCCGAGCATCACGAGCGCCACGCCGGCGCCCGCGAACGGGGAGAATCTCCGCGCCGGCGCAAAGTGCCAGCGCGCGCTCGCGGAGTAGGCGTCGATGCCGAGTGTACCGAGGTCCACGACGTCGTTCGGACCGACGAAGGCGGCGGGATTGAGGAACGTGGCCGCGAACTGCGCCGACACGTGCTCGCTCCAGAACACCTCCCCCGTCGCCGCAAAGCCGCGGCTCGAGACGACGTTCACGTCGCTCGACGCCGTGGGCCACATGCCCACGTGGCGGATGCCCGCTTCGATCTCCGCACCGCGCAGCGGCGTGGCGAGCAGCAGCAGGATCAGAGCGATGCGCGTCATTCGAACAGCGTATCCACGTACGCCTGCGGGTCGAACGGAATGAGATCGTCCGCCGCTTCGCCGACACCGATGAATTTCACGGGGATCTCGAACTGGCGCATGATCGAGAGGATCACGCCCCCTTTCGCCGTCCCGTCGAGTTTCGTCACGACCATCCCCGTGACCTTCGCCGCTTCGAGGAACGCCGCGGCCTGATTGACGCCGTTCTGTCCCGTCGTCCCGTCGAGGACGAGGATCGTTTCGTGCGGTGCGCCGGGCAGCTCGCGCTCGACGACGCGATGGATCTTCGACAGCTCCTGCATGAGGTGCGATTTGTTGTGCAGGCGTCCGGCGGTATCGATGATGACGACGTCCGCGCCGCGCGACTTCGCTGCCGCGACGGCGTCGTGCGCGACGGCCGCGGGATCGCTCCCCGCCTTGTGCTTCACGAGCGGCACGCCGACGCGATCCGCCCACATCTGCAACTGTTCGATGGCCGCGGCGCGGAATGTGTCGGCAGCGCCGAGGACGACGCTTTTGCCTTCGTTCTTCCAGCGCTGCGACAGCTTGGCGATCGTCGTGGTCTTGCCCGTACCGTTCACGCCGACGACGAGGATGACGAACGGCTTCGCGCGCGCGAGCTCGATCGTCTCCGCCTTGCGCTGCGGAATCAGCGCGCGCGTTTCCTCGCGGATGACTTCCGTGAGCCGCTCCATCTTCGAGATCTTCTCGTCGCGCACGCGGCGCTCCACGCGCTCGATGATCGCGGTCGTGAGCTCGGCGCCGACGTCGGCACCGAGGAGACCTTCCTCGAGTCCGTCGATGGCCGTCTGATCGATCGGAAGGTCGGGAGTCAGCGACTCCTTCACCTTCTCGATGATTTCCGTGTGGGTCATGAACAAGCCGCGTTTGAGCTTGTCGAAGAAGGATTTCTTTGGTTGTTCGCCCATTGGAAATTTACTTTCTGCCTTGCTCGCGTGCCGCGATCGCGCGCTTGACCATCTCCTCGTCGACCGTCAGCACGCCGGCCTCGCGCGGCTCGAACTCGAGCGTGCGGATGACGCGGCGGTAGGTCTCGCGGAGAGCGCGGGCGCCGAGGCGCTTCTGTCTTGCGGCGTCCCAGGCGATGGCCAGGAGCGCGCCGCGGGTGATCTGCAAATCGATTCCGAAACGGCGGAAGTACTCGCGCGACGTGCGGAAGATCGAGCCGTCCGGCTCCACGAAGATCCGCGCCAGCTCCGTCTCGGCCAGGTCCTGCAGCACCACGATCGACTCGAAACGCGAAATGAACTGCGGCGTCATCCCGTAGCGGAACAGGTCGTCGTATTTGAGGTAGTCGCCGAGGTAGAACGGCAGCTCCTCGCGCACCTCGCCCGTCGCGGAGACGACCACGATCGGCTTCATCGGCACGACGTCCTGGCCGAGCGTGGCGCGGCGCAGCACGCTGTCGTACAGCTCTTCGAACGCGCCGCCGGCGACGAAGAGGATCTGCGAGGAGTTGATGACGAACGTCCAGCCGTCGGCTTCGAACTCGACGTTCTCGTTTTCCATCAGCGTGAGCAGCGCTTCCTGCGCCACGATGCCGCGCACGTTCGGCTCGCCGCTGACGGTCGCGCGGATCTTGTCGACTTCGTCGATGAACACGATGCCGCGCTGCACCGCGCGAATGAGCTCGTCGGGCGTCGCCGTGGGCCCGCAGATTTTCTTCGCGTTCGCGTAGAGACGGCCGAGGACGGTCTTGCCGTAGCCCTGGTGCTCGTCGGCGAGCACGTTTGCGTTGAGGCGGACGACGTTCGCGAACGCGCCTAGGTCGGGCGTCTGCGCGAGGAACTGCTCGACCGCGCGCATGAGCGTCGTCTTCCCCGACCCCGAGTTCCCGATGAGCAGAATGTTCGGCGCCGGATGCCCGACCAGATGCTTCACCAGCGCAACCGAAATCTCACGAATGGCGTCATCCTGCCCGACCACGGACTTGCGGAGCTGTTCGAAGATGTCGCGGGGACGGAGCGGGAACGACATGCGGGGGGCGATTGTAGCCGGGGGGACGGCGGAGCTGTAAAGCTATAGAGCTGCACAGGAGACCGTGGCAGCGTGTTCCGAGCGGCACGTTTCCCGGACTGGCAACGCGCTGCCACCGTCTCCTGTACAGCTTTAAAGCTTTACAGCTCTCCATCTCCTACGTCACAAACGAAAACACCACCGCCACCAGCAACAGCGCCACGACGGCGGCGGACACCCACATCGCCTGGATGGTCGGCTTGTGCATGTCGACGGAATCGCGGCGCTCGCCCAGCAGGTACTGGAGGTACTCGATGCGCGGGCGCATGACGCCGACTTTTTCGTCGAGGTTCGGGTAGAGCACTTCGTTGATGCCGGGGACGATCACGACGGGGATGAACGTCGCGCCGCCGCTGCGGGTGATGTAGTCCGCGAGGTTTTCGTTGTGCGGCTGGTCGGTCGTGCAGACGAGGCAGTGATACACGGTCTTCGACTGCAGGACCGACAGCGCCTTGTCGCGCACACCTTTCGCGCGGTACGTCTGCACCACGGACTCCGACGTCTGGCGCAGGATGCGCTCGTTGAGGTCGGGGATGCGCGTGAAGATGAAGATCGTCTCGCCCGGTGTGATGGGGAGCTTCTCCTCGCGACGGTAGATGACCTCGCCGTATTCGTCCCACCACTCGGGCCCTTGCTCGGTGGTGAAGCCCTCCTCCCCGAGCCGGGACATCAGGCGAACGACGGGATCGGTCCCCTCGGGGGATTCGGGCGGTTTCTCAGCTTTCAGCTCTTGCATATTTCTTGACGAGGCGGATCAGGTCGTCGAATTCAAAAGGTTTGCCCATGTAGTCGTCGGCGCCGCAGACCCGCGCCTTCTCGGCGATGTCGCGGTCGCCGGAGACGACGACGTACGGGATGTTCTTCGTGTCGGGATTCGACTTGAGCGCGCTGCACAACTGCTCGCCGCCCATTCCTTTGATGGTCAGGTCGGCGAAGATCATGGTCGGTTTCGCCTCACGCGCTTTCTCGAATGCACTCTGTCCGTCGGCCACGACCTGCGACTCGAATCCACTCCGCTGCAGCACGAGTGAGATCAGACGCGCGACCTGCGGATCATCCTCGACGACGAGAATCACGACAGCCTCCTCGTGACGATTTGACGGAACGCCGGCGTTCCGGAATCGTTCAAACTTCGAATCGAATGCGCACGCCCTTGCGCGCGTGTCCGAGCGCTGCGCCGGAGAGCGCGCCCGCGCCGTTCGCCACCGCGTCGAGCAGCGACGTGACGCGCGTCGGCAGCACCTGCTGCCACAGATACAGCGTCGCGGCCAGGACGATCGCCGCGACGAGCGTCATCGCGTACGTCGTGAACCGCGCGCGCGACGGAGAGTCGAGCCCGACGAATGCCAGAAAGCCCCACGGCACGAACAGCAGCATGTTGCCGATGACCGGCATGAGAAAAGCCAGCAGCGCGTCGCGCGAGACGGGAGCGCGCCCCGATCCGAGGAGACGCGCCAGCAGCTCGCGGATCGGATGCGTATCCGCCGCATACGCCTTCCCCGACAACAGGTACAGAAGTGTGGCCATCGCCGCCGTCGTCAGTGCGAGCAGCACGAACGTCACCGGCTTCCGGACCTTGATCAAGCGCACCTGCTGCTTGCCCATGACCGCGCATTATCCATCGAGACATCGTTCGGTCGTGTCCGATTGCCAGCGAAGTGCCAACAGCCGGCTGTTACAATCGCAATAACTCAGTGATGGTCCCCCTCCGGTTCGCTCCCTACCGAGAAATTGCCCGAGAAGTTGCGTCGCGCCTCGTCGAGTTGCGATCCGGAAACGATCCGCTCGCACCGTGGCCGGAGGAAGTGATCGTCCCGTCGCGCGGCGTGGCGGAGGCGGTCTCGAACGAGATCCTCACCCGGATCCCGAACGGAATCGCGTCGCTGCGCCTGCAGACCATCGAAGAGCTCGCGACGCGCATCCTCGTTGCGTCCGGTGCAACACCCCGCGTGGCCGCGGAGGCCGAGCGCCGTCTGGCCATGCGCATGGCCATCCGCGAGAACGATCATCCGATGATGGAGAGCCGCGGCGTCGCGGCGATGCTCGAGCGCGCGTATCGCGACGTGCGCGACTCCGGCGTCACGCTCGAGGAGATCACCCGCCGCGCGGTCCACGCACGCGGTCTGCGCAACGCGCGCCGCACCGAGGCGATCCTGCGGGCGTGGAACGAGTACGAGAGGCTGATCGCCGAGTTGAATGCGATCGACGCCGCGGATCGGCTCTCCCTCGCGGCCGCTCGCATCGACGAGCACACGCCGCGACAGATCCTCGCCGGCTTCTACGACACGACCGGGGCGCAGCTCGCGTTCATCGAGGCACTGCTGCAGAACGGCCGCATGGCCGCGATGTGGACTCCGACGGAGGCGCCGTTCGCGCAGCCTTTCGTGCGGGCGGTGAGGCCTTACGCCGATGTGGTGCGCGATCCGGTCCTCGAGATCCGGAGACCGCAGGTGGAGGCCGCGCAGTACGACACGCGTCACGCGG
Organism: Thermoanaerobaculia bacterium; assembly: GCA_035629395.1. GTDB lineage: Bacteria > Acidobacteriota > Thermoanaerobaculia > Gp7-AA8 > Gp7-AA8 > QHVT01. The sequence goes on along the minus strand of DASPHZ010000082.1, from coordinate 48,905 downwards.
AACTGCAGGACGTCTGCGCGCACGTCGCGGAGTTGCTCGCGCACGGCACGCCTGCTTCACAGATCGGCATCGTCGCGCGATCGCTGACGCCGTACGACGCGCGCCTGCTCCATCGGTTCGCCGGGGAGCATGGATTCCGCACCACGCTCGCGGACGAGATCCCGCTGACCGCGCATCGCATCGGCCGCGGAGCGCTCACGCTGCTGCGTCTGCGCGACCGCGGCTTTCCACGCACGGAAGTGCTCGAGCTGGTGCGCGACGGGCTGCACGTGAAGACGCGCGTGCATGTCGACGACGTCGACGCAGCGACGCGCAAAATGCGCGTGGCCGGCGGCACGTCGGACGAGTTGCGCAACCTGCGCGGGAAAAACTCCTCCGTCGACGAGTACCTGACGCTCCTAGCCGAGCTCGAAGAGCTGACGCTCGACGTCGACGCCTCCCGCCTCGGCAGTCTGTTCCGCATCGAGACGGACGAGGACCTCGCCGCGGCCGAGCAACTCGACAAGATCGCGGACGTCTTCCGCCGCGCCCGCATCTGGGGCAAAGACCTCGACGTGCACTCCCTCATCGACGCCATCGAGCAGGTCGCGCTCGACCGCGGAGCGCCGCCGTCCTCGCCGGCTTCCACGCCGCCGCTCGTATGGGCCGGCGAAGTCCTCCGCTTCCGCGGCCGCTCGTTCACCCATCTCTTCGTCGTGCGCATGCAGGACGACGTCTTCCCGCAGCGCCGCACCGAGGACCCGCTGCTGCCGGATGCGGACCGCCGGTTGCTCGGCCTGCGCGAGATCGGCGACGGCCGCGAAGAAGAATCGCTGCTGTTCTCGCTCATCGGCGAAAGCGCGTCGCACGTGCGGTACTCGTTCGCGAGTGGCGACGGATTCGGGAAGGTGCTCCGGCGTTCCCGCTTCCTGCGTGACGTTGCGGGTCGCCCGTTGCGCGGAACGCACGGCACAACTCCCACGGAACCAGCATCCGGCAACCAGCAACGCCAACTCCAGCTCCTCGCCAGATCGGGTACCCGCTCCGTCTTCGACGGCCACCTCGGCGAGCTCCCCGAGGCCCTCAAAAACAAACTCGTCTCCGTCTCTCCAACCCAGCTCGAAGACTTCGGCGAGTGTCCGCAGAAGTTCCTCCTCAAGCACCTCCTCGGCGCAACCGACATCGACCACCCCGAGCGCGAGCTGCAGATCAATCCGCGCGACAAAGGGACGATCGATCACAGCATCCTCGAACAGTTCCATCGCGACGGCGCGCGGCTCGAGCGCCTCAACGCCGTCATCGACGAGCAGTTCGACAAGCTCGAAGAAGACCACCCCGCGTTCAACAAAACGGTGCGCGAGATCGAGCGCCGCGCCACCAAGCGCCTCCTGCGCGCGTTCGTCGAGCACGACTTCGAAGACCTCGCCGAGCAGGGGCTCTCGCCGCGGTTCTTCGAGTACCGCTTCGGCCTCAAGCATCGCGAGCTGGCCGATCATCCCGAGCCGTTCCTCGTGCACGCGGGCGGAGTGCCGGTCCGCGTCGAAGGCACCATCGACCGCATCGACAGCGACGGCACGCGCTACCGCATCGTCGACTACAAGTCCGGCAAGGCCCTCCGCCACCTCAACCTCGGCGAGAAGCTCGATCGCGGCGTGCGCCTCCAGCTCGCGCTCTACGCCATGGCCGTCGCGGAGTTCTTCGATGTTGACGACGTCAACGTCAGCGCCACGATCAAACCGCTCGTCGTCGACGACGTGAATCCCGAGAAATTCGCGTTTGCGCTGCACGAAAAAAAGGGGGCGCTGCTGGAGACGCTGCAGATCTTCCTGCGCGCCATCCTCGCGGGTGAGTTCCCGGCGTTCCCCGACGACGACTCGTGCAAGTACTGCCCGGTGAATCACTCCTGCCGCACGCGCCACGACCAGGACGAGCGCTACGCGGTCGCGCAGGCGGGCGACGCGCGCACGCTCCTCAGCGGAGACCGCGGGTGATGCAGCAGTCGTTCAGTTTCACGACGCGCCCCGCACCGCAGCCGCCCACTCCCTCGCGCCGCAACATCGTCATCGAAGCCGGCGCCGGCACGGGCAAGACCACGGCCATCGTCGGCGAAGTGCTGCGCCTCATGCTCGAACGCGACGACCTCGCGTCCGAGCGCATCGTGCTGATGACGTTCACGGAGAAGGCAGCCGGCGAGATTGCGGACCGGATTCGGGAAGCGTTGTCGGTTCTCGGTTCTCAGTTGTCCGCGCTGTCCGACGAAACCGCACAGACGATCGATCACCGGCAACCGATCACCTGGCCTTCGGGCTCCCCCAACCCGCTCGTCACCGCCGTCGCCGACGACCGCACGCGCGCCGCCGTCGCCCATCACCTCGCCAACGTCGACTCGCTGCGCTCGCAGACGATCCACTCTTTCTGCCAGTCGCTCTTACGCAGCTTCCCGCTCGAAGCCGGACTCGATCCGCAATTCAAGATCATCGAAGGCTTCGAGCGCTCGCTGCTGTACGGGCAGATTTACGACGCGTGGCTCGACGAGGAAACGCGTTTGCTGCCGATTCCGGAGCGCGTCGAGCAGTGGGAGCTCCTCTTCGAGCACGCCGGCTATCTCTTCCAGATCCGCGATCTGATCCTCGGCCTCATCGAGCGGCGCGATCTTCTCGCCGAAACGGAGTACGACTTCGGCGCCATCGCCGACGTCGAGGAGACGCTGCTCGACGCCATCCACGCGATCCGCCAGTCGGACGAAGACAACGGCGACGAGCACGCGCATCGCGTGTTCGCGTACATCCGCGAGCACATCCCCGACTGCTCGTCGCTCGAGGAATGGCTCGCGTATCTGCAGCCGATCGCGAACGACATCCGCGAAGCCAACCTGCCGAAAAAGGGCGTGACGAAAGAGGCGCTGAACGCGCTCCGCAGCGGCAGCAAGGGACACAGCATCTACGACCGCCTCGCCGATCATCGCGCGGCGATGGCGCTCGTCGCGCTCACGCGCCGCTTCCTCGATTTCCTCGACGCGGAAAAGCGCAAGCTCGGCGTCGTCGACTTTGACGATCTCCTCCTGCGCACGCTCGCACTGCTCGACGATCCGGCCGTGCTCGATCGCGCGCGCCGGCAGTTCGACTTCATCTTCGTCGACGAGTTCCAGGACACGGACCGCACGCAGGCGCGCATCATCAGCAAGCTCGCACGCGACGCGTACGACGCGTTCGTGCCGGGTAAGACGATCGTGGTCGGCGATCCGAAGCAGTCGATCTACGGCTTCCGCCGCGCCGATCCGGAGACGTACTACCGGACGACCGAGGAGCTGGCGCGGAGCGGCGCGGACGTGCGGGTGATCGGCGATCAGTACCGCAGCGATCCCGAGCTGCTCGACGTCATCAACGCCATGTTCGCGTGCCTCTTTCCGGAGCAGCCGCACGATCCGAATGTCTTCCGTCCCGCGTACAAACCGCTGCGTGCGGCGCGGACGAAACCGCGTCGCGCGCTCGACGCGCGGGTCACGCTGCTGCAGGCGACGCACGAGGACAAGGCGGAACGCCATTTCGCAGAAGCCGAAGTCATCGCGCGCTGGATTCTCGATCAGCGCGACGGCAGCGAGCGCGATCTGCAGCGCTTCGCCATCCTCTTCCGCCGCCTCACGAAGCTCGACGACTACCTCGATACACTCGACCGCTACGGCATCGAGTACGTCCTCCCGCCGACGCGCCTCTTTCTCGATCGCGCCGCGCCCGTCGACCTCGTGGCGGTGCTGCGCGCGATCGCGTATCCGTTCGATCGCGGCGCGCAGATCTCCGCGGCGCGCTCACCGTATTTCGCGCTGACCGATCTCGAGATCGCCAATGGCGACGAGGCGTGGCTCGCATTCGAGGAGAGCATCGTCCGCTTCCGCGATTCCGCGCGGCAGCGCACCGTCGCGGAGCTGATCGATCTCGTGATCCGCACATGCGGCATCGAGTCCGTGTACGCCGCGGCGGCCGACGGCGACCGCTCGCTGCGCCATCTCGAGCACGTGCGCTCGATCGCGTTCGAATACGACCTGCGTCAGGGCGGGTCGGTGCGGCAGTTCGTCGAAGAAATCGCGCGGCGGCGCACGGAACCGGAGGAGATGGAGCCGAGCCTCATCGACGAGACGCAGAACGCGGTGCGCATCATGTCCGTCCACGCGGCGAAAGGGCTCGAGTTCGAGACCGTGATCCTTCCCGACCTCTCCGTGCAATCACCGCAGAGCGGCGTCGGGCTGTTCGCCGTCGACGAGCCGGTGAAGAGCCTCGTCATGACCGGCCGCGCCACGACCCTCACCGCGAACTTTCGCGAAGCGGGGGGCGTGAAACTGCGCGAGATCGCGCGGCAGCGGGACGAGGCGGAGATGCAGCGCCTCTTCTACGTCGCGGTGACGCGCGCGATGACGGACGTCGTTTTCGTCGTCAACCCGGAGGAGAAGAAGGCGGCGGGATTTCACAAGTGTTTGATGACCGTGCTGCAGGGTGCGGAGTTGCAGTGGCCCTCGATCATCGACACGCCGATCGGACGGGTGGCGCTGGCGATTCCGGCTGAGCACGAGGGGCGAGGAGCGAGGGGCGCGGGGCGACTGAAAGACCGCGCCTTGCAGACGGCGCTCGCGCAGTCCGACATCGTGCCGGTCACGGTGCCGGCTCCCCCACCGCTCGACGCACCGCTCACCACTCCCGAAATCGCCGCGCGCCGCGCTGCCTCGCGCAGCCGCGTCGCGGGCATCCTCCTGCACCGCGTCCTCGAGCTCTGGGACGGCCGCACCGACGTCGAGCCTCTCCTCAAACAGCTCGCCCTCGAATCCGCCGCCGACACGGACACGGTCACGCGCGTGCGTCGCCGCCTCGGCACGATCGCCCGATCGCCGATGCTCCAACGCATCGCCCGCGCCGAGACCCTCGGCCGCGAAGTCCCCATCCGCTTCCTCGAGGACGGCATCGTCGTCGAGCGCCGCATCGACCGCCTCCTCCGCGAACCCGACGCCGACCTCGTCATCGACTACAAGAGCGGCACCCCCGAACCCTCCCGCGTCACCAAAGACCGCGACCAGGTCTCCCGCTACTGCGCCGCCATCCGCGCGATCACCGGGCGGCCGTGCAGGGGGGTGATCTGGTATGTGGATGGCGAGGGGGAGGTGGGGGTGGAGGTGGGAGCGTTGTTGAGCTATTGAGCTATTGAGCTGTTGAGCTATTGAGCCGTTGAGCTATTGAGCCGTTGAGCACCAGAGCTCAATGGCTCAACGGCTCAACGGCTCAATGGCTCAACGGCTCCACAGCTCTACGGCTCTACCACTTCTCCCGCTATCATCCCCCTCGTGCCGCTGTCCAAAGTCGTCCTGCTGTCCTTCATCACCCTCGTCACGATGGTGAATCCGCTCGCGGTGATTCCGTCGTTCGTGGCGCTCACGGAGGGGGTGTCGCGCAGGGGGCGGGCGCGCGTGGCGCTGGTGGCGTCGATGGCGTGCATCGTCGTGCTCACCGCGTTCCTCGTCGCGGGCAACTGGGTGTTCAAGTTCTTCGGCATCACCGTGCCGGCGTTTCAGATCATGGGAGGGGTGATCTTCTTCACGAACGCGCTGCACACGCTCGTCGAACGCGACGAGCGGCGTGCGTACGACATCGGCGGCGCGAAGCGCATGGACGATCACGACATCGAGAAAGCGGAGATCGATCCGTCGTCGGTCGCGGTCGTGCCGCTGGCCATTCCGATGCTCTCCGGCCCCGGCGCGATCACGTCGACGATGGTGCTGGTCAACCTCTACCCGCGCTTCGATCAGAAGCTCGCCGTCACCGTCTCGATCCTCGGCGTCGGGCTCGTCTCGTACGCCGTGCTGCTCGCTGCCGTGCCGCTCTCGCACTGGATCGGCGACCGCGGCCGCGCCGTGTTCTCGAAAGTCATGGCCCTCCTCCTCGGCGCGATCGGCATTCAGTTCATCATCAACGGACTCACGCCCGTCCTGACGGACATCATTCGAGGAGCGTCATAAGCCATGTTCATCGGTCACCATGCGGCCGGATTCGCCGCCAAACGTTTTGCCCCGAACGTCTCCCTCGGCACCCTCTTCGCCGCGACGATGCTGCTCGATCTCCTCTGGCCGCTCTTCCTCATCGCGGACGTCGAACACGTGCGCATCGATCCCGGCAACACCGCGTTCACCCCGCTCGACTTTTACGACTACCCGATCACGCACAGCCTCCTCACCGTCCTCGGATGGTCGATCGCCGCGGCGATCGTGTACCGCATCGTGCGCAAGCGCGCATGGGGCGATGCGATCGTCGTGGGCATGGGCGTGCTCAGTCACTGGATCCTCGACTTCGTCACCCACCGTCCCGACCTCCCGCTCTGGCCGGGCGGTCCGCACGTCGGGCTCGGCTTGTGGAACTCCGTCCCCGCGACCATCGCCGTGGAAGTGGCGCTGTTCGTCGCCGGACTGCTGCTCTACCTCCGCACCACGCGCGCGATCGATCGCACCGGCTCGCTCGCGTTGTGGGCACTGGTCGTCTTCGTCGGCCTCATCTACGTCGCCAACATCACATCGCCTCCTCCGCCGAGCGCGCGGGCGATCGGCTACGCCGGCCTCGCCGCGTGGCTGTTCGTGCCGTGGGGCTACTGGATCGACCGACACCGTGAAAGCGCTCTTCCTCGTTAACCCGCGCGCGGGCAGAAAGCGCAACGTCGATCTCGCGAGCGTGATCGCGGGCGCGTGCACGTTCGAGCACGAGATCGTCTCGTGCGGAGCGAAGGAAGAGCTGCCGTCGATCGTCGATCGCGCGGAATCGTCGAACGTCGACGTCGTCTTCGCCGTCGGCGGCGACGGCACGGTACATGAGACCGCGAAAGCGCTCATTGGCCGTACGCCCGCTCTCGGCATCCTCCCCACCGGCTCGGGTAACGGGTTCGCGCGGCACATCGGCCTCCCCATCGATCCGGCGGGCGCGCTGACGTCGTGCGGCGCGGGCCGTATCGTCACGATCGACACGGCCCTCGTCAACGATCACCCTTTCCTCGGCGTGATGGGCATCGGTTTCGACGCGACGATCGCCGACCGCTTCGCCTCGAGCACCACCCGCGGGCTCGAGACGTACGTAAAGGAAGGACTGCGTGCGTTCGCCGACTACAAGGCCGACGAGTACGAGATCACCGTCAACGGCACGACGACGCGCAAGTCGGCGTTCGTCATCGCCATCGCGAACTCCGGGCAGTACGGCAACAACGCGCGTATCGCGCCGCTGGCGTCATTGCGCGACGGCCTACTCGACGTCGTGGTCGTCGACGACACACACCTCATCGACGCCGCGTTCCTGCTCGTGCGCCTCTTCTCCGGCACGTTCCACCAGGCCCACGGCGTGACGACGATGCAGACCACGGAGCTCACCATCCGCCGCCCTGCCGCCGGACCAGCACACCTCGACGGCGAACCGGTGACGCTTCCCGCGGAGTTGACGATCCGCGTGGTGCCGCAATCGCTGCGATTGCTGGTGCCGGACTCTGCGTCGTTTTTGTAGTCATCCCGCGTCTACGCACGGGATGAACGATCGAACGAACCCAGCGAAGCGACCAGCTCATCGATCCGCCGCTCGAGCTCGTCCCGCGTCTCGACGAAACGCTGAAAACGCGTTTTCGGATCGTCCGGTCCCCACGACGGATCCTCGATCGGCCAGTGCTCGATCCGCTTCGCGCCGGGCCAGGTCGGGCAATCCTGAGCGGCGGAATCGCACACGGTCACGACCACGTCGAACGGCTCCTCGAGGAACTGCTCCGCGGACTTTGACGTATGCCCGGTAGCGTCGATGCCGATTTCCGCAAGTGCCTGCACGGCAAGCGGATGCACCCATCCGGCCGGACGCGAGCCTGCCGACACGACGTCCAGCACCTCGCCGTGGAACGCACGCGCCAGCCCCTCCGCCATCTGGCTGCGGGCGGCATTGCCGGTGCAAAGGAAGAGCACTCGCTTTTTCATGAGAGGAGTTTATCGATGTCGGTGGAAAAACTTTACGACCTGATCGACGAGATCGAGGTGGCGATGTTCACGACGCGCCGCGCGGACGGCATGCTGGTGTCGCGTCCGATGGCGACGCAGAAACGCGCGTCGGGCGCGGACCTGTGGTTCGTCACGTCGCGCGAATCCGAGAAGCTGATCGAGATCGGCGAAGACCCGCACGTCAACCTCGCCTACTACAAAGACCGCACGCGCGAATGGGTGTCGGCCTCTGGACGCGCGCGCATCGTCGACGACCGCGCCAAGATCCGCGAGCTCTACGAGCCCGACTGGCGCGCGTGGTTCGGCGACGAAGGTGGTCCGAACGACGGCACGCCGGAAGATCCACGCATCGTGCTCATCGCCGTCGACGTCGACATGGCGATGTACCTCGAGGTCAACAAACCGCAGCCGGTCGTGCTGTTCGAGGTGGTGAAAGGGATGCTGACCGGGAACAAGCCGGATGTAGGCGAGGTGGTCGAAGTGAAGCCGTGAACCGGCGCCGTCTACGGCGACAGTCGCTCGATCACCCAGTCCTTCGGCTCGCGCAACCGGTACACGAAACGGTCGTGCAGCCGGTCCTGTCTCCCCTGCCAGAACTCGATCTCGACCGGGATGACGCGGTAGCCGCCCCAGTGCGGCGGCCGCGGTACGGGCCGGTCGCGGTAGTTCGCCTCGAGCTCGCGGAAGCGCTGGTCGAGGTCGCCGCGGCCGGGGATGACGGAGCTCTGGCTCGACGCCCACGCGCCGAGCTGGCTCCCCCGCGGACGCGTCGCAAAATACGCATCCGCCTCCTCGGCCGTCGTCTTCACGGCGACGCCTTCGACGCGCACCGAACGCTCGAGACCCGGCCAGAAGAAACAGAGCGACAGGCGCGGGTTCTCGCTGATCTGCGTCCCCTTGCGGCTGTTGTAGTTCGTGTAGAAGACGAACCCGTGCGCGTCGAACGACTTGAGCAGACAGACACGCGCGCTGACGACGCCGTCGCTGCCGCAGGTCGATACCGTCATCGCCTCCGCGAGCTGCGGCTGCTTCTGCTTCGCTTCCTCGAACCAGCGGGCGAACTGGGCGAAGGGGCTCTTGTCGAGATCGCTCTCGAGCAACGGTCCTAAGGTCAAGGCTGACTCCTCTCGCGCAACAGGCTCTCGATTTTACGGATGACGCGATGCGATTCGCTGCCGGGCATGAGCTCCGCCGCGCGGCCCAGCGTCACCCAGGCGAGGTCATGCGACTCGCCCGCGTCGATGCTGATGGCCTCGGGGGAAGCCGTCCGCGCGAGATACCGCACGTCGAAGTGATCGTGATCGGGCTCGCCCTTCCCGGCCGGGATGCGATGGACGTCGAGATCGAAGATGCCGCCGTGCAGTTGCAGATCCTGCAACCCCGATTCTTCGGCGCCCTCGCGCAACGCGGTGCGCTCGGGCGACTCGCCGGCTTCCACGTGACCGCCCATCTGCAGCCAGCGGTTCAGCCGGCGATGGTGATGCAGGAGCAGACGCCCATCCTCGTCGAGGATGTAGAGGCTGGCGGTGAAGTGCCCCGGCCCGAAATGGCCGCGCGAGAAAGGGTTCTCGGCGCTGGTCAACAACTTGACCATCGCGCCGTGATGCCCAGCCTCGGCCTCGTCCGCGGGGACGTACGCGCGAAGCTGCTCGAGCAATCGTTGCGTGCGCATCATCCGTGTGTCGACGGGAACCAATGATAGAGGAAGAAGTAGACCAGCACGCCCGTCACCGAGACGTACATCCACAGCGGAAAGGTCCAGCGCGCCACGCGCCGATGCTGCGGCACGCGCATCTTCAACCCGTTCACCACGCTGAGGATCGCCAGCGGCAGGATGACCACGGCGAGAATCGTGTGGGAGGTGAGAATCGTGAGGTACAGCGTGCGCCACGCGCCCGTCCCCGCGAACTTCGTCACCACCCCGCCGCGGATGGTGTGGTAGGTCACGTAACTGATGAGGAAGAGCACGGACGTCGCACACGCGGCGAGCATGAACCGCCGGTGCATGGGGATGTTCTTCTTCCGGATCTGGATGTACGCGATGACGAGCAGGATGCCGCTCAGCGCGTTGAGGCTGGCGTTGAGCGGGGGGAAGAATTGGTACATGCGGGCGTAGTGTATCTCCCGCTGAGTTGATCCCGCGCGCAGACGCGGGATCTCCGCGTGCACGTACGCCGCACGCGCCCGATGCCGCGCAGGTGGACCCGGAGATCCCGCGTCTGCGCGCGGGATGAACTGGAAGCCCTACTCGTCGAGCAACTGCTCGACGACGGCCGCCACTTCTTCCGGGACCTTGCCGTCCGCGGCGTCGTAGTAGCCGCGGATCACGCCCTGCTTGTCCGCGACCGCGAACCTGGAGCTGTGCAGGAGTGGTTCGCCGCCGGGCATGGGGTCGCCCGCGGCGAGCTTGAAGCCTTTGACGGAGAGGTCGAGGATGGCCTGACGCTCGCCGGTGAGGAAGGTCCAGCGCGGGTCGTTGCGGTGTTTCTGCGCGTAGGCGCGCAGCACGGCCGGCGTGTCACGCGCGGGATCGACGCTGATGGAGACGAAACGCACCGGCGCGTCCTTGTCGATCTTCGGCGTGAGCGCGCGCATGTTGTTGGTCATGATCGGACAGATGCCGGTGCAGCTCGTGAAGATGAAGTCGTAGACCGTCACGTTTCCCTTCATCGAACCGAGGTTCACGGCCGCGCCGCTCTCGTCGACGAGCCTCGCATCGGGAACCGGGAAGAGCTGCGGCAGCTCCGGCTTCGGCTGACAGGCGATCGCGCAAAGGAAGAGAAAAAGGAGTGAGCTACGACGCATTGACGACGAGGAGCAGCATCACGGTGAGGAGGTAGAGGTTCGAGATCATGAAGACGCTGCGCGCGTTCTTCGTGTTGCGCTCGGCGTAAAAACGGACCGTCGCCGCGAGCAGCGCGCCGCCCGCGAGCAGCGCGCCGATGAGGTACGCGAAACCGGTCATGCCGAGAAGCGACGGGGCGAAGCTGAGCGGCAGGAGGGCGAACGTGTAGAGGATCGCCTGCCGCGCGACCGAGCGTCCGTGCTCGTCGATGGTCGAGGTCATGACGAACCCGCCGCGCGCGTAATCCTCGCGGTAGAGCCAACTGATGGCCATGAAGTGCGGGAGCTGCCAGAAGAAGAGAATCCCGAAGACGATCCAGCCGCCGAGGCTGAGCTCGTTCGTGGCGGCAGTCCACCCCATGAGCGGCGGAATCGCGCCCGGGACGGCCCCGATGATCGTGCAGATCGTCGACACGCGCTTGAGCGGCGTGTAGACGAAGATGTAGCTCGTGAGCGTGAACGCACCCAGCGCGGCAGTCAACCAGTTGACCATCACGCCGAGGTAGAGCGTGCCGAGGACGGCGATGGCGGACGAGAACACGAGTGCGGATCGCGGCGTGATGCGTCCCGCCGGCAGCGGCCGCGTGCGCGTGCGATTCATCTTCGCGTCGTGCTCGCGCTCGACGTACTGATTCAAGGCATTCGTACCCGCCGCGACGAGCGCGGTGCCGATGAGGGCGTGCAACAGCAGCAGCGGATCGACGGTCTTCGCGGCGAACAGATATCCGGCCGCGGTGGTGATGAGCACCATCAGGACGATGCGCGACTTCGACAGCTCGAGGTAGTCGCGGGTGAGCGCTCCGAAGGACGGACGCGGCTCGAGGACGACCGTCGTCAAGCGTGCACCTCGATGAGCGAAGCCTGTTCGGCCTGCTTCTTCTTCCACGCCAGCGTGCGCGCGGAGAGCGTGAGCACGACCGACAGCGCGAGCGTGAACGCTCCGACCATCACGTGTAGACTGGTGATGTGCGGCTGCTTGCCGCTCCAGATGACGTAGCCGCCGAGGAGCACCTGCGCGAAGACGACGGCCAGGAGCAGCGAGCCGAGAGTGCGCAGCGGATGCTCGCGCTCGTAGCGCAGGAGACGAATGGCCATCGCGATCACGGCCGCGGCGACGACGAAGCCGCCCGCGCGGTGCACGAACGCGGCGACGATCTCATAGGACGTGAACTGCGGAATCACCCGTCCGAACGACAGCGGGAAATCGGGAATCGCCAGTCCCGCGCCGAGGTGACGCAGGACGGCACCGGCAAAGATCTGGGCGAAGACGAGGGACGTCAGTCCCCAGGCCAGGCCCACCGGCGCATCCCCCTTCTCCATCCTCTGCAGGCTGGTGTACCAGCGCGAGGTGAAGAAGGCGATCGAAACGTTGATGCAGAAGAAGATCTCCGCGAGGGCGGCATGCGAGACCGAGACGGCCTTCGGCAGCAGCAGCAGCACGGTGATCCCGCCGAGGAGTCCCTGCACGATGACGGCGGCGAGGGCGATCCAGCCGAGGCGGCGGACGAACTTCTTCGGCTCGCGGTACTGCAGCCACAGCGCCTGGATGATCGTCAGGAAACCGACGGTCGAGGCGAGGAGGCGATGCCCGTGCTCGTAGAAGATGCCGCCCACCCACTTCGAGAGCGGGAACGTGAACATGTTCTCGCCGTAGGTCGTGGGCCAGTCGGGAACGGCGAGGCCGGAGCCGGTCGAGGTGACCATCGCTCCGGCGAAGATGAGGAACAGCGTCGATGTGGCGACGAGCTTGGTGAAGCGACGCAGCCAGACGGGGGTCGGGTTCGGGTACTGAATGGGCTCGACAGATTTCATGCTATCCGGAAATGCTGGCCACGACCGGTTGCTGCTCCGTCATCCACTTGGCGAAGTCCTGTGCCGTGTGGACATGGAACTGCCCCTTCATCCGGTAGTGGCCGAGACCGCAGAGCTGAGCGCAGGCGATTTCCCACGTCTCGGACCCGCTGGTCTTGACGGGGGTGAAGTGTACCGGAACTTCCATCCCCGGTGTGGCGTCCTGTTTCACGCGCATGTACGGCAGGAAGAAGCTGTGGATGACGTCCTTCGAGCTGATGCGGATGACGACCGGCTGGTTCACGACGAGATGAAGCTGGTTGAGCGTCGCGACGTCGTCCTTCGCCGCGGGATCCGCCGGGTCGATGCCGAGCGGATTCGAGGAGCTGACGTGGTTCACGTCCGTGCGGCCGAACTTCCCGTCCGCACCGGGGTAGTGAATGTTCCACGCAAACTGCTCGGCCACGACGCGGATCTCCATCACCTTCGCCTCTTCCGTCGGACGCGACGTCCAGCGCGACCAGGCGGGGATGGAGATGCCGAACAGAAGCACGCATTCGATGGCGAAGACCGCGATCTCGGCCCACTTCGAGGCGTGCGAGCGCGTGCCGTGATAGACGGCCTTCGGATGCTTCGACGCGCGGAAACGGAGGAGCATGAAAACGAACAGCAGGCCCCAGCCGATGAAGAGGATGAGCATCAGCCAGTGCACGTAGGCACTGAGCGTGTCGAGCTCCGCACCGTGCGCCGAGTAGTCGGGCGGCATCCACTGGGCGAGGAATTCCTTCATCTGTGCGGTCCCCCTTCAATCACACGCAGCGACTCGCGGAAACGGCGATGTTCGCGCGCTTTCCGCCAGAAGCTGTAGAACATGGCGATGAATCCAATCTGTACGAAGGCCACGAGCCCGAGCAGCACCCAGATCCCGCTGTTGACGCCTTTGACCATCGGGTCGTCGGGTGCACCCCAGCAGACGGCGCATGCGAACGCGGAAGGCGCAATCGTCGCGACGAGCACGATGGCCGCGGCAAGCCAGAGGCGAGACGCCGACGCCTGACCCCTGACGCGTCTCACGGCAACTCCTTCAATTTGGCGAACGCTTTCTTGCCGTAGACCACACCACCGACGGCGGTGGCGAAAAAGAGAATGGCCAGCGTGAGGGCGAGCGTGTCGCGCTCGCGCGTGAACTCGCGGACGCCCCACAACGCGACGTACAACGAGAGCACGACCGTGACGATGACGAAGACGATGTGGAAGGCCCGGAGTGACATTAGTGTCCCTGTTGCGGCTGACCCTGGTTGTCGTGCGACCCCGCCGTCGCCGTCGTCGAGGGCTGACTGGCGTTGACGTCATACCCGGGGTAAGCCTTCTGGGCGTTGTCGCGGTGATGCCACGGGCCCCACATCAGAACCCCGAAGAAGAAGACGGTGATGGCCAGGACGGCGTAGATCAGTTTCTTTTCGGAGACGAGATGCATGAAGAAGGCTGCGACGAGGGTGGCCTTCACGGTGGCGACCACGAGCGCGAGCGCCACGGCCTGCCACGTCGGCAGATGCAACTGCGCAATGGCTACGGTGATGACCGTCAGCACGGCCAGCATGCCGAACACCATGAGGTATCTCCGGATCTCTTTCCGGATTCCCTCGGGGCTGTTGTCATGGCCGTGGTCGTGATGCGTCGGATGCTCGTGCTCCCCCAGCGGCTCGCGCGGCGCACCGCCGGCGTGCTGGTCGGGGACGCCCTGTTCGGGATGCATGGCGTGATCGCTCATAGCTCGCTCCTACAGGAGATACAGGATCGGGAAAAGGAAGATCCAGACGAGGTCGACGAAGTGCCAGTACAGCCCCGTCGTCTCGACGCGGTTCGTGAACTGATCGCGTTTCTCCGCATACCACTTGTTCGCCGTCAGCAGCAGATACGCGAACACGACCATGCCGCCGAGAACGTGCAGGCCATGCAGGCCGGTGAGCACGAAATAGGTGGCGAAGAAGTTGTTCGTGCTCGGGTACTGGTGATGCGAGAACTTCGTCATGTACTCGATGGTTTTGATGATCATGAAGCCGAAGCCGCAGAGCAGCGTCAGCGCGAGGAACAGCTTCGCTTTCTTGAGATTGCCGAGGCGCAGATGCGCCCAGGCCAGGATCACCGTGACCGAGGAGCCGATGAGCACGAACGTATTGAGCGTGGCCAGCGGCACATTGAGGATCCGCCAGCCGTGCGGCCATACGGACGCACTCGTGCGCAACAAGACCAACGTCGAGAAAAGCGCCCCGAACAGCATCACCTCGGAGGCGAGAAAGAGCCAGATCCCGAGCTTCCCGTTGTACACGCCCGTATCAGGACGGGGGTGGACGGTATAGGGGATCTCGATCTCGTGGGCGTGAGCGGCATGCGCATGGCCCTGGCCATGCGCGCCGAGTGTGGTTGCGTGTCCGTCGTCCATCGTCAGGCCTCCTTCTGCGCGACTGCATGCGCCGGAAGCATTCCGCCGCCGACCGGTACTGTGGGTTCGCCGTCATCCGGCACGTGCTGCGGAAGGAAATCCGCGGCCGTATAGCCGGGGACGCTGTACTCGTACGGCCCGCGATAGACGACCGGCAGCACTTCGAAGTTGCCATGGCCCAGCGGAGGCGAGGACGTGGCCGCCCAGTCGATCGTGGTCGCGTCCCACACGTTGTGACCGACGCGCTTTCCTTTGAAGATGCTGTAGAAGAAATTGACGATGAACGGCACCTGCGCGGCGAGCAGCAGGAACGCCGAGATCGACATGAAGACGTTCGTGTGGATGATCGGCTTGGCGTGCTCGTACTGAGCACCGCCGTCATAGAGACGACGCGAAACGCCCGCCAGTCCCTGTACGAACATCGGCGCGAAAACGCCGTTGATGAAGATCAGCGAAGCCCAGAAGTGGACCTTGCCCCAGAACTCGTTCATCTGCCGTCCCGTGGCCTTCGGGAACCAGTAATAGATCCCCGCGAACATCGCGAAGATCGTTCCCGGCGCGACGACATAGTGGAAGTGGCCGATGACGTAATAGGTGTCGTGAAGGTGGATGTCCGCCGCCGCGAGTCCCAATGGCAGTCCGGTCAGACCGCCAATGCCGAACATCGGCAGGAATGCGAGCGCAAAGAGCATCGGGACATTGAAGCGGATACTGCCGCCCCATAAGGAAATGATGAGGGCCGTGAGGATGATGACCGACGGGATCGAGATGATCATCGTCGTGGTCTGGAAGAAGGCGCTGATCGCGGTACCCATGCCGGTCATGAACATGTGGTGCGCCCACACGATGAAGGACATGAATCCGAGGAACACGCCGGCGCCGACGAGGGAGCGATAGCCCCACAGTGGCTTACGCGTGTTGTTGGCGATGACTTCCGAGATGATGCCCATGCCGGGCAGGATCAGCACGTAAACCTCGGGATGCGCCAGGAACCAGAACAGGTGCTGCCACAGCAGTGGATTGCCGCCGCCGGCGTTCTGCAAGGGCGTGCCGCTGACGACGAGACCGCTCGGCATGAAGAAGCTCGTGCCGGCCACGCGATCCATGAGCTGGAGGATGGCCGCGGCCTCGAGCGGCGGGAACGCGAGGAGGAGCAGGAACGACGTAATGAGCTGCGCCCACACGAAGAACGGCAGACGCATGAACGTCAGCCCCTTCGCGCGCAACTGGAAGATGGTGACGATGAAGTTGATCGACCCGAGGAGCGACGACGTGATCAGGAAGATCATGCCGATGATCCAGATCGTCTGTCCGTGGGGGGCTATGACGGATAGTGGCGGATACGAGGTCCAGCCGGAGCTCGGTGCGCCGCCGGGGACGAGGAAGCTCGTGAGCATGAGCAGGCCGCCCGGGAGATAGAGCCAGTAGCTCATCATGTTGAGCTTCGGGAAGGCCATGTCGGGCGCGCCGACCTGCAGCGGCACGACGTAATTACCGAACGCGCCGACGGCGAGCGGCACGATGGCGAGAAAGACCATGACGGTGCCGTGCATCGCGCCGAGCTGGTTATAGAACTCGGGGAGCATGATCCCGCCCGGCGCATTCGCGTCGCCGAGGAACTTGGCGATGAATCCCGGGAACGCTTTGCCCGGCCACGCGAGCTGATAGCGCATCAGCAGCATCATGGAGAAGCCGAGCAGGAGGAAAAGCAGCGACGTGACGGCGTACTGGATACCGATCCACTTGTGATCGATCGAGAACACGTACTGGCGCAGGAACGACTGCTTGTGCCCGCCGCCGTGTTCCGCGCGCTCCGCCTCCTCGGCGCGAATCGCCTCTTCCAATGCGCGCCGTGCGTCGCGCGCCCGCATCCATTGATTGCCGACCCGGATTTGTCTTTGTGGCGGCATGAGCCCCCCTCTCGTCGCCTCGGACTATCCCTTGAACGTGAACTGAACCTGCTTCTGCTCTTTGGCGCCGACCGTGACCTGCTGTTCCTGCTCGCCGAACTTCTCATGCCACGCAACGAGCGTGTAATTGCCCGGCGGGAGGTTCGCGATCGAGAACGTGCCGTTGGTCTGCGAGACGTTGTGATACGAGTGCGGCAGGACGGCCATGTACGACTTCATCCAGCCGTGCACGTCGCATTTGATGCGGAACGGCTTCATCTCGACCTTGTCGAATTTCTTGGTCGAGACCATTCCCTGCACCGGCTGTCCTTCGTTGAACTGCGCGTTGACAGTGGGCATGGCGTGCACGTTGTGCAGCGTGGCGTCGCTGTTCTTGATCTGCACGGTCTGGCCGACCTGCACCGCGGAAACGTGCGGGATGTATTTGCAGCCGCGCTGGTCGAGAACCGCGGGCGCCGGAGGCGCACCGCCGGCAGGTGCGTTCTTCACATAGACGATGACGTTCGCGAGCTCGCCGCCCGGCCCGACCATCACTTCTTCGTCCGGTGCGGGAGTGGTGTGCTGCGACTGGCAGAACGGATCCGCACCCATCTGCAGGTTCGGCATCTTCGGCGCGGTGCCTTCGAATTTCACGAGACCGCCGATGGTCGCGGCATCCGCCACGGCAACCGGTGCCGCCGCGGGAGCTGCCGCGGCAGCGTCGCCACCCGCGGCCGAGGCTGCCGGTGCGGCGTGATCGTCATCGCCGAGCTCGGACTCGTCGACGACCTGCTTCCCTTCGCCGCACGCGATCGCGAGGGTGAGCATCAGCATGAATGCGTAATTGAGAGACTTCCTGAGGGACATCGTTTCTCCTATCTCTGGCCGAGCGACGCCGTGGCTACCGTGGGCGTCGCGGGTGGGGTTCTCGGTTCATTGTGCGGAACGACGGGGAACGGCGGCGCGCCTTCGACTCCCGGTGCGCGCATCCGGTCGACGCCGATGCTCCAGATGTAATCGCGGAGGTAATTCGTCAGCAGGACCGCGTCCGCCATCGCTTTGCGCAGCGCTTCTTCGCTGGCGAAGTGCGGCAACAGCGCCGCTTTGTGCGCGGCGAATTGCGGGGTGTCGATGGCCATGTCCAGCGGCGACTGGAAGCCGCCGGTCTCGGCGTTGCGAGGGAAATTCGTCGGCATGCGCGTACCGGGGATGTGCTCGTCCGGACGGCGGATCCAGTCCGCGACCCAGTCGTGACGCAGACGGAGTTTCGACAGCGTGAGATTCGGGGCGAGCGATTGTGCGTCAGCGATGTTCGGAACCGGCGGATTGGCCGGATCGACGGGGACCACCGAATGGCACTGCTGGCAGCGCAGCATCGCGTAGACCTCGCGTCCGACGGCGATGTTCTTCTGTGCGATCTGCGCGTATTGATGCGTGTCGAACTGCGGCTCATCCCCTTCCGCGGCAAAGCCGGACACGAGCACCGCAGCTTCCTGGTCCGTGAAATGGAACGTCGGCATGCGCACGCTCAGCCACGGGCGGATCTTCATCACCGTCGGGTCTTTGAGGAACGCGAAGAGCCACGGCGATTGCGCCCGCTCTCCTTGCGGCGTCAGGTCCGGCGGGAGGAAATTCGGATCTTCGATGAGCGACGCAATGGCGCGTCCCTGCCGATTGACGACGTGACAGCCGCGGCAATTGTGCTGCGAGATGAGCTTGCGTCCGTGCTCGACCTGACGCATGCGCGGGGTATTGGCCGCGAGACGGTTGGCCGCCACTTTCTCCTTCGTCAGGCCGAGGACGACCCCCGTGATGAGCTGCGCCTCGTTTTTCGAAAGATAGAAGTTCGGCATCTTCAGCTTGTCGTTGTACGGCTTGGTGCGGCGGTCGTCCCACACGCGCGGACTGCGCACCTTGTTGTAGATCCACGACGGCACGGTGTGCAGGACCTGCTCTTTCGAGTTGTCCCACTGCACGTAATCGTGCGTGTGCGTGGAATCGCCGAAGAAGCCGAAATCGAAGAGGTGCAGCGTCTTCGAGCCTTCGGTCGTGAGCTCGGTGCCGATCGGCTTGACGCCTTCGAAGCCTTTGATCTCGTGGCACGAATAGCAGCCGTATTTCTCGACGCTGCGCTCGCCGAGATACACGAGCTGCTCCTGCAGCGGCATCTTGTTGAGGCGGCCTTCGGCGTCGCGGTCCGTCATCGTTCCGATGAGGTACGCCTTGGCCAGTTCGCGCACGACTTTCGGATCCGGCGGACGGATGGGCTGCTCCATGAACGCCGGCTTCTGCAGCGTCACGAGATACGCGGTGATGTCGGCCGCTTCCTGATCGGACAGGCGCAGGCTCGGCATCGGCGCGGTCTCGTAGTACGCCTTCGGATTCTTGACCCAGTTGAAGATCCAGCCGGGATGGGTCTTGGTGCCCATGCCGGTCAGGTTGAAGCCGTAATGGCGCTCGAGCGGGAAATCGTCGCGATGCGCGACGCGCACGACCCCTTTATCGTCCTTGACCGTGTCCTGGGCGATGTGGCAGCCCATGCAGCCGACGGAATCGACGAGCTGCTTGCCGCGCGCGGCATCGCCCGTGGCATTGGCGGTCCATGGACGCCTCGAAGAGCGCGAGAAGAGGAACGAGACGATCGCGTGGATTTCCGCGTCGTTGTATTTGACGTTCATCGCGCGCTCGGCCGCGGGGATGGCCGGGCCGACCATGTTGCGCTGGTAGAAGAACGACGGCATGCGCGTGGTGGGGCGGAAGCGCATCGGGTTCGCAATCCAGCGGAAGGCCCATTCCGGCGTCGTCTTCTCGGCGATGCCGTCGAGGCTCGGACCGGGCTTGCGCAACTCGCTGAAGCGCCAGTTGTCGATCTTGTGGCAGGCATGGCAGCCGTACAGCTCCACCATGTGCATCGCTTTGTTGATCTCGTCGCCGTCGCGGACTTCCATCTGTCCGCCGTGGCACTTGATGCAGCCGGCCTGCGAGTACTGGCGCGGGTACATCGGCGTGTCGAGGAACGGATTGACGGCGAAGGCGTAATTGCGCTTCTCGTAATCCCACGGACCCGGCAGCAGCGTCGATTTCGCCTCCTTCCACCGCAATTCCATGCGGCGGGACATCGGCGTGTGACCGGCCCGGCCGAATTCGGTGGCGCGGTCCTGGCCGCGGTGGCAGACCGTGCAGCCGTATTCGAGCAGCGGATGCGGCGACGCGGAACCGACGAACGTCTCCAGTTTCGGATGGGTGCGGAAGGGATTGAGGATGTCCTGCTTCCCGTCCACGATGCGCTGCAGTTGCTCGACCCGCTCTTCCGTCTCGGCGCGGCGTGAGGGCTGGACGAGTTTCTTGTCGAGCTGTTCGCGCAGTTGCGTAACGAGGCGCTCCGCTTCCCGCTTCGACTCGAAGCCGGGACGGTCGATGGCGCGGTGGCAGGTCTGGCAGCGGTCGACGCGCGGCACCGACATGTAGTTCATGTCGATGAAGAGGTCGTTGAGGACGACCTGGTCGATCTTGAGGGTCGGGCTGATGAAATCGAGCATCGGCGCATTGAGGATCAGGTTGTTCGATCCCATGGCCACGGCGTTGCGCTGTTTCTGCAGCAGCTCGACGTCGGCGGTGATTTCCTTCTTGCGCTCCTCGATCCGGGTGATGCGGTCGAGGAACTTGTTGACCTGTGCGCGCGCGGCGTCGCGGTCGCGCACGACCTGCTGCAGGCGCACGTTGAGGCGCGCCACGCGCGCGTTCAGCTCGTCGTATTCGCGCTGCTTCTGCGGCTCGTCCTTGCGGTGCTGGACGATCGAGGCTTCGAGCTCGTAGCGCTTAGCGTCGAACAGGGCCTTGGCGAAGCGGTAGTCCTGGTCGGCGGCGTAATGGATGCCTTCCCACCGCTCGAGCTCTTTCTGCGCGCGCACGTACTGTTCGCGCTGTCTCGCCACTTCGACCTGCCCTTCGCGCATTTCCTTGTCGAGGGCGGCGAGCTGTTTCTGCGTGTCGGCGTCATTGCGTGCGCGCAGTTCCTGGTCGATGCGCTGCTGCTGCAGTCGGTTGAACTCGAGCTGGAACCACTTCCAGCCGCGCACATAGTCGTAGAACACCATTGCGCCCGTGGCCAGCAGCAGTGCGAGGCTGGTCAGCGCGAAGATGAGGTTGAGTTTCCCCATCGGGTAATTGTGCGGAATGGGTTCTTGCGGTTTCATTCGGTTGTCGGTTGTCAGTTCTCAGTCGTCTGTGATGGGTCGGCTGGCGGCACGGAACCGACAGCCGGTCACCGGCGACTAAATGTTCAGGAATATCTCCTGTATGTGCACCAGGTACTTGAGATTGAACAGCCACCGCAAAACCATCTTGATCGGCAGCGACAGCATGGTCAGGAACAGGTAGGCGCCGACGTAATAGCGGGCCGCGCCCATCTTCAGATAGAAACGGCGGAACGGGCCCAGCGCCAGAGCCGGGGCGAGCCCCAGATACAACAGCACGAGAATCAGTCCGGGAGCCTCGCGGATCAGCCACAGTTTCGGCAGCGGCATGGACAGCATCTTCACCCAGAAGAGCTCGGAGAGGTCGATGTTGACCAGCGGCTCGAGCTTGTTCGGATCCCAGAATTCATAAGGACCGTAGAAGCTCCAGTTCGGGCCGCGGAGAAACGTCCCGGTGATGATGAGGAACGACCACAACACGAGGAAGCCGTAGAGGAAAACGCCGATCTCCCACTTCCGCTCGCGGAAGGAGTAATAGCCGTTTCCTTTGGGATTCGTATCGATGTACGGAATGGCCATGAGGCCAACGATGATCAGCGTCGGCAAGACGACGCCGGCCAGCCAGGGGTCGAAATAAACGAGCATTTCCTGGAGGCCGAGAAAGTACCAGGGCGCTTTGGCGGGATTGGGGGACGAGGTCGGATTGGCGGCTTCTTCGAGCGGCGCGCGCAGCCCCAGGGACCAGACGATCATGACGATCGTCAGGGCGATCATGCAGAGCAGTTCGGTATAGACGAGATCGGGCCAGGTGAAGAGCTTCTCGTCCGATTCCGTCTTCTCGTACGGAATCCCGCCCGCGAGAATGGCGCGGTCGTTCTGATACGCCTTGGCCAGCGCGATCCAGGTGAAGATGCCGAGGAGGAAGATCATCGCGCCGATCGGCACGTTGTCCGGTTTCGCGGCGATCAGATAGAAGTTCGGATCGAGGAAGGAGAGTGCGAATCCGGCCAGGCTGACAATCAGCAGCCATTTGCCGACTTTCGGTTCCCACAGACGCGGCCCGAGCGTCGCCAGTGCCCAGAGGATGAGGAAATAGGCGACGGCCAGATACAACAACGGCTGGACGAACAGTCCGGCCACGAGACAGATCGCGCCGAAGACGATGAAGCCGATGCCGCCTTTCGACTTCAACCTCCCGTCGAGGAGGTTGAAGTAGACCAGCATCCCGAAGACTGCCGACAGCAGAATGAAGGAGATGGAGGCGACAGAGAGAACGTTGATGAAATTCTTGAGAAACGTCATCGCCGTCGCTCCGTCCTACAGCGGACCGGAGATTCCTCCATCTTTGCGCACGCGCCAGAAGTGAATGGCCATGAGGAACCCTGCCGCCAGAGGGATGACCATGCAGTGCAGCACGTAGAAGCGCAGCAGCGTGGCCGCGCCGATGCTCCGGCCTGCAATGAGCGCGAATCGCGCGTCGTCGCCGGCGTGGATCAACGGTACGTCTCCCAGCTTCATCAAACTCGACATCGGCCCTTCCGTACCGGCACCGGGGCTGGCGCGAGCCATGTTGGATCCGACCGTGATGGCCCAGATGGCCAATTGGTCCCACGGGAGCAGGTATCCCGTGAACGACAGGAGCAGGGTGAGGACGAGCAGGATGACGCCGACGTTCCAGTTGAACTCACGCGGCGGCTTGTAGGAACCGGTCATGAAGACGCGGAACATGTGCAGCCACACCGCAATGACCATCGCGTGCGCACCCCAGCGGTGCATCTCGCGCATGATCCCGAACGGCGCCTGCTCGCGCAGGTCCATGATGTCCGTGAAGGCGTATTCGATCGTCGGACGGTAATAGAACATGAGCAAAAGGCCGGTGACCGTCTCGACGAGGAAGAGGAAGAACGACGTCCCGCCCATGCACCAGGTGTACGACATGCGCACGCCCGAGCGGCGGACCTTGACCGGGTGCAGGTGAAGGATGAGGGAGCCGAGGACGGCGAGGACGCGTTTGCGATTGGTGTTGGGGATGCCGACCCGGAAGATCGACTTCCAGACCTGCGAGTTGACGATGCCTTCCTGAACTTGCTTCAGTGTCATCCATCTCCCCCAGCCGGCTACTGAGCCGGCCGCGCGTCATAATTTCAGGAATGAATCAGGCTTGACCCAGTCACCGCGTTCACCGAAAAACTGCACGGATTTGTCGACCACGATCTGCCCGTCCGCGGGATCGATCGAGATCTTGGCGCGCTCCAGCGGCCGCGGAGCGGGACCTTCGAAATTGATTCCGGTCTTGTAATAGCCGCTGCCGTGGCAGGGGCATTTGAATTTATTCTGCGAAGGGAGCCAGTTGGGCGTGCATCCGAGATGCGTGCACGTGGTGATCAGTGCATACATCTGATCCTCGGTCCGCACCATCCAGATGCCGTATTTGTCTTTCCAGCGCTCGTCGACTTCGCCGACCGAATAGTCGCCGGGAAGGCCGGCCTTGAATTTCTGGACCGGCTCGAAGAGGACGTTGGGGAAGAGGTAACGGACGAAGATGGTGGTGAGGCCGCCGACTGCCGCGGCGAGGGCGGCCCAGGCGGTGGTCAGCGCGATCGGAAATCCGCGCCGGGTGATCTCCCCCTGCTCGCGAATCTCACTCGCGGCACTCCCCGCCAGGGGGGTTTTCGGAGCCACCTGATATGGCGTGATTTGCTCAGACATTCAGGAGTTTGTGAGACGGGCTGCAGTGCCGGTACTATCGGTGAAAACGGAAAGCGTGTCAACACGAAACGCATCAGTGCGCCGGAGGACGATGCGAAGCTCCGGCGGACCGGTGCAACCGGCAGCGCTTGCCGGCCCGGCCGGGACGGTTTCAGGTGCGTCTGTCGTGGAGAAAAGGGCGTCGAGCCGGGGCGTGCGGTCAGCGCAGCGCTTCGCGCACCGCGCTCTGGACCTGCATCGACGGATCGTTCTGCAGGGGGGCCAGGAGCGTTTTCGCCTCTTCCGGCGCCAGCTTCAGCACGGCCGGGATGGCGGCGAGGATGGTGGCGTCCTTTTGATCGGGACGCATCCCGGCGACGCGATCGAGACGCGAGCGGTCGAGCATCTCCCGCAGGACGCCGATTGCGCGCGTGTCGCCGAAGCGGGCCACGGCGATGGCGGCGTTGAAACGCACATCGGCGATGGGATCGTTGAGCGCGCCGGCGAGCGCGGGCAGGGCGCGGCGGTCGCCGATCTCGCCGAGGGCGTAGGCGGCGGCTTTGCGGACATCGCGCTCGTCGCTCGTGAAGACGCGCAGGAGCGGCTCGACGGCAGCGGGATCTTTGAGGCGCCCGAGAGCCAGCGCGGCATAGAGGCGGGTCTCGGTGGCGCGGTCATTCAGGGCGTCGATGAGCAGCGGCGTCGCGCGCCGATCGCCGAGATTGCCGAGGACCATGGAGAGGTACTGGCGGATGCGGGGATCGTCGTTTTTGGCCTCGTCGTAGACGCGGATCACGTCGTTCACGAGGTTCGGATACTTTTTCGCCTCACCGACGTTGATGAGCTGCGAGAGCTGATACGCCGCCTGCCAGCGCTCCCGCCGCCCGCCGGACCGGACCTCGTTCAGATAGTCCGGAATCCCCTGCTCGTCCGAGGCGATCCTGCCGAAGAAAAAGAAAATGCCGACGGCGATGGCGACGATGCCGAGGGGGAAGAGGACGAATTGGAAGAGGATGGTGCGGGGGGACTCTTTGGGGATGTCGGCCGACGTCGCTTTCGCGCCGGATTGAGGATTCAGGATGGAGGATTGAGGATGCTGCGGGTCGGTCTCGTTCAATCCTCAATCCTCAATTCTCAATCCTCAATCCCGATCACCGGCCCGTGCCCAGCACCACGAAATCGGGCAGATACGTCTTCAACTGCGTCGGCGCGTCCGGGACGATGATCGCGTCTTTGTCGCAGACGCTTTCGCAGAGGCGGCAGGCGACGCATTTGTTCTGCTGGACGTAGGCGATCTTGTAGTGGTTGGCGAGGGTTTCGTCGTTCGCTTCCACCATCGAGATGCACTCGAAGGGGCAGATGTCGACGCAGAACTCGCAGCCCGTGCAGAGGTCCTTGACGACCTCGGCCTTCGGGATGTCTTTCGGCTTGATGCGAGGGATGAGCTCGCCGTGCTGGTTCTGGATGGCGTCCACCGGGCAGTAGATGCCGCAGACCGAGCAGTCGATGCAGCGCTCGGGGTGGATGTAGTACTGGCCCTTGCTCTCACCCCAGATCGTGTTCGTCGGACACTTGATCTCGCAGACCGAGCAGCCGATGCATTTATCCGTGATGAAGTGGGGCATGTGTGCCGGCAGTTTACAGGATTACCGCACGGCCGCAATCACCGCCCGGGGATTCTCGTACAGCACCCGCACCTGCCGCCGCTGCCGGATCGCCTCGAGCTCGGGAGCGCGGCGCTCGCCGATCCAGAGAAACGGGGCCGGAGGAAGCGAGCCGGTGTTGACGTCGCGGCGCGGCACAGCACGCCAGCCGGGATGGCTCCCCTGCTCCGGCGGGAACGCCTGCACGCGCGCTTCGCCGAGCTGCGTCACGCTCTCGAGATAGAGGTAGCCGGTGGCGACGACGAGCACGTCCGCCGGCGCGTTGCGGCGCAGCTCGAGCGCGGCGACGCGGTAGTGACTGAGCGGACGATTGAGATGGGTGATGACGCCGGCGAAGATCGAGGCGACGCCGGTCAGTACGAGCGCGGCGGTGAGTGCGCGTCGCGCACCGTCGCGCCAGTGCGAGAGCGAGTCCGCGAGGCACAGCACGAGGGGAAACGCGAGCAGCGAGGCGAAACGGATCGGAAAGTACACCGGCCGGTACAGGAAAGTGACGGAGAGGCAGAGCGCCAGAGGAATCAACGTGTACGCGGCGAGGCGCCACGAGCGGGAGGCAGCGACGACCGTCAACACGAACGCCACCGCCATCAACAAGAGCGGCGGACCGGGATCGTCGCCGATGAACGCCAGCGAGTTCAGCACGCCGCCGAAAGACGGCAGCTTCATCCACGCCGTCGCCGCGGCAGGCTGGCACAGCGCGAGCAGCAATCCCGGGACGAAGGCGATCGCCGCGAGCGCGGAGATCACGAGGCGCCGCGTCCACGGCACGCGCGCGACGAGCAGCAGCGGCAGGAAGAACGCCGCCGCGAAATGGGTGTACGCCGCGATCACCAGCGCGACCGCCGCCCCGCCGGCGCGATTCCGCTCGAGCAGCAGAATGCCGATCGCGATCAGCGTTCCGCACAACGCGTACGGCCGCGCCGAAGCCGCGAGAATGGCCGCCCCCGGATGCACCGCCAGCAACAGCGCCGCGAGCCAGCGCTTCTCGCGCAGCAACAGCACGAGCGGCACGAGCGCAAACGCGATCGACAGCACGCGCTCGGCCATCACCGAAGGAATCCGCGCCACGAAGTAGTAGAGCGGCGGACCGGAATCCTGGAGCAGCGCCGGCACGATTCCGGAGAACGGACGTCCCGCCATCCAGACCGTGAACAGCTCGTCCATGAAGGGATCGCGCGCCCAGGCGACGGCAGCGCGGAGGAGGAGGAACAGCAGCGCGATCGCGACCGCGCGTGTCACGTCACACCGAAAGCAGTTCGGAGATCGTCTTGATCAGATGCGACGACTGGATCGGCTTGCTGATGTACGCATTCGCGCCCAGAGCGAGGCCGCGCTCCCGATCCTCTTCCGCACCTTCGGTCGTGATGATGATGATGGGGATGTTCTTGAGCTGCGCGTTCTGGCGCACGAGCGAGACGAGCTTGAGCCCGTCCATGACCGGCATGTTGATGTCGGTGAGGATCAGGTCGATGCGGTCCGGGCCGGACAGCTTCTTGAGCGCATCCACGCCGTCGACGGCTTCGATGATCTTCGCGTTCTTGAAGCGTTTCAGCGAAAACGAGATCAACTGCCGCATGGTCGGCGAGTCCTCGACGACCAGAAAGTTCGCGTTCTCCATCCCCACTGGTGTCAGACCTCTCCCCTACTAACTTGTGGTCGTGAGCAGGTCGAGGAAGCTCTGGATCGTGTTGAGCTTCCGTTCGGACTGCGAGTAAAGCTTCGATGAGAAGATCGCCGTGGCCGCGTGCGCCGCGAGCAGCGAGAAGAGCTCGTAGTCGACGGCGGAGAACGCATCCTTCTGCTGGAGCAGGCGGTAGATGACGATCAGGCCGATGACGTGCTCTTTGATCTTCAACGGAACGGCGGCCAGCGGCTTCTCGAGCGTGATCGCGCCGCCTTCGACGTCCTGGTTGATGTAGTAGCTCTCGCCCGTCTTGGCGACCGTGCCGAGGATCCCTTCGCCGAGGCGGGTGGAAATGCTTTCGACGCCGGGCTGGACGTCTTCCCCTTCGTAGGCGATGGCCTTGAGCTCGTTCGTCTTCTCGTCGAGCAGCAGGATGGCGAACGCCTCCGCGCCGACGAGATTGATGATGATCTCCTGGACGATCTGGATGACCTCGCGGAAGTCGAGCGTCGAGTGGAGCTGGTAGCTGGCGACGTAGAGGTTCGCCAGGTTGTTGTTCTGCTCTTCGATCTCGATGTAGCGGTTGGCGAAGTCTTTGTTCTCTTCCTCGACTTCCCGGAAGCGCTGCTGGATGCGGCGGTTCTCCTCGGTCAGGTGCGAGATCTGGTCGCGCAGGCGCTGCACTTCGTCGGTCGACGGAACGGACGCATGCTCGGTCTCGAGCGAGGCAAGGCGGTAGCGGAGACGCTGGTTCTCACGGAGCAGTTCCTCCGTGAATTCCTTGCCCTTATTGAAGATCTCGAGAAACTTCTCGGCTTTCTGTTCTTCGCTCATCGCTCTCGGGCCCGCCAGGACGGTCGCGAGAGGTTAGCACAAACAACGAGCCGCGCCCCCTCACCCCGTGCACATTTTCCGGATGGCCGCCGGGATCGCCGGCAGCGCCAGAACCTCGTCCACCGCCCCCGTCCGGATCGCCTCGGCCGGCATGCCGAAGATGATCGCGCTCTCGGAGGATTCGGCGATGGTCTTCCCTCCCCGCTCCTTCACTTCACGGATCGCGTCGGCGCCGTCGTCGCCCATGCCGGTCATGATCACGGCGACGAGCCGCTCCTGACAGGCGACGCTCGCGGTCTTGAAAAGACGATCGACCGACGGCGCGTAGAGGTCGCTCGCGCCGGCCGGAAAGACGCGCAGTTGCAGTCCTTCCGGAATGCGGCGCACTTCGCTCTGCATGCCGCCCGGCGCGACGTAGACGAAGCCGGTCTCGAGCATCTCTCCGTCGCGCCCTTCGCGCACCTCGAACGGCGTGAGTTTGTTGACGCGC
This sequence comes from Thermoanaerobaculia bacterium, assembly GCA_035629395.1. GTDB lineage: Bacteria > Acidobacteriota > Thermoanaerobaculia > Gp7-AA8 > Gp7-AA8 > QHVT01. The sequence goes on along the minus strand of DASPHZ010000082.1, from coordinate 20,470 downwards.
TCGGCGAAGAGGCGCGTGAACGTCGGCGGCATGTGCTGCGCGACGACGAACGGAACCGGCAGCCGCGGCAGGGCCTGGAAGAGATGCTGGAGCGCGGGCGGACCTCCGGTCGAGCAGCCGACGACGACGAGCTCGACGCCGCGCGGACAACTCTCCGCGACCGGCACCGGCTGCGCGACGTCCGCATGCTCCTGCACGCGGCGGCTGAGGTTCTCCATCCGCACCTGCGCCACCTGATGCGCTTTCGCGATGAGGTCTTTCTGGATCTCCTCGAGACGCGGCGATACGCGTCCGCCCGGCTTGGCGATGAAATCGAGCGCGCCCAGCTCGAGCGCCTTGAACACGCTGCGGTCGCTCGCCCGCGACGAGACCGCGATCACCGGCGTCGGCAGGTTCACCATCAGCCAGCGCAGGAACGCGAAGCCGTCCATGATCGGCATCTCGAGATCGAGCGTGATCACATCCGGCCGGTGTCTCATGACCTGCTTGATCCCATCCTCGCCGTTGACCGCGGTGCCGGCGACGGTGATGTGCGGATCGGTCTCCAGCATCCGCGTGAGCGTGACGCGGTTGTAGGCCGAGTCGTCGATGACGAGGGCACGGAGAGCGGGACGAGCGGACGACACCGCGCGCATTCTAAACGCGTTACGCGCTCACATTTCGATCCCGTTGTTCGTGAACAGCGCCTGCAGTCCCAGCTTGTCGACCGCCTTCGCATACGCCTCCTTCGGCTCGACGACTTTGCGGCGTACGAGCTCGAGCAGACTGTCGTTCATCAGACACATCCCCTGCTTGCGCGAGGTCTGCATGATCGAGGGAATCTGGAAGACTTTGGCCTCGCGGATGAGGTTCTGGATCGGCGAGGTGCCGATCATCACCTCGAGTGCCGGCACGCGTCCGCCGCCGATCTTCTTGCACAGCATCTGGCTGATGACTCCTTTGAGGCTCGAGGCGAGCATGACGCGGATCTGTTCCTGCCGGTCGGCGGGGAACTGATCGACGATGCGGTCGACCGTCGTCGCGGCGGAGGAGGTGTGCAGCGTCCCGAAGACGAGATGGCCGGTCTCGGCGGTCTCGATGGCGATGGCTACGGTTTCGAGGTCGCGCATCTCGCCGATGAGGACCACGTCGGGATCTTCACGCAGCGCCGCACGAAGCGCGTCCTTGAACGAGTCCGTGTGCTCGCCGACCTGTCGCTGATTGATGAGGCACTGTTTGTTCTCGTGCACGAACTCGATCGGATCTTCGATGGTGATGATGTGGTCCGTGCGATGGCGGTTGATGTAGTCGACGAGCGCGGTGAGCGTCGTCGATTTGCCCGAGCCGGTGGGGCCGGTGACGAGCACGAGTCCCTTGGACAGGAAGCAGAGGTCGAGGATTTCTTTCGAAAGCCCCATCTCCTCGGCCGTGATGATTTTCGAAGGGATGACGCGGAACACGGCGCCCATGCCTTTGCGGTCCATGAAGAAGTTGCAGCGGAAGCGCGACAGTCCGTCGATCTCGTACGCGAAGTCGGTGTCGTGGCGGCGGCCGAACTCTTCGCGATTGCGCTCCGGCGCGATGGGCCAGAGGATGCGCTCGACGTCGGATGCGGAGAACACACTCCGTCCCGGCAGCGGTTTCATCGAGCCGTCGTGCCGCACGAGCGGCACCGAGCCGGCGGACATGTGCAGGTCGGACGCGCGCATCTCCACCATCTGGTGGAAGAGCGAGTCCATCTCGGCGGTCGGCTTCGTGTCGCTCGTGACGAGCGACAAGCGCGGCACTTCCGCCTTCTCGTGCTCGAGAAAGAACGACGCGCGCTGCTGCTCGGCGACGATGCGGATGCGTCCGAGCTCTCCGTGGCGCAGCGTCCACTCGGCGTGACCGGCGGCCAGCGCGTCGCGCACACCCGGCGGGACCACGGGCGCGAGCACCTGTTGGATGAGCTGCGGCGTGATCTCCGGCCCCTGGAGCTCGCGCTCCCCGTCGTCGGTCACGATGGTGATGCGCCGCGCGGCCGCGAGGTGGACCTCACGACCTCCGGCACCAGCGGCTCTGCGAAGCAGGACTTCGAGTGACATGGTGCCTCGTCATCGCAACGGAGACGCCATGCGCGTTCGACGTGTTTTCAAGGAGTTGCGCGAAACGCGCCGTTCGAAATCCGGAACGTGTCCGGATTTCGGACGTTTCTCAGATCACGCGCATTCTGATGGTGCTGCGCGCCAGGACTGTCGCACCGAAGTTCAGCACCACGCCGCGAAGATCGCGGTCATCAAGCTCCGTTTTACAGCGCCGCCATCCCTCCGTCCACCGCGAGCTCCGCACCATTGATATAGGACGCGTCGTCCGAGGCGAGGAAGAGGACGGTCTTTGCCACTTCGTCGGCGGTGCCCGCGCGCTTCATCGGCACGTTTTGCGTAAAGCGCTCTTTGAGGCCGGGCGTGGGGGTGTAGATCGGGGTGTCGATCGGGCCGGGGCTGACGACGTTCACGCGCACGTTGCGCTCGAGCAGTTCCGCGGCGAACGAGCGGCCGAGGGAGCGGACGGCCGCTTTCGTCGCCCCGTAGACGGTACCGGCCGGCATCCCTTTCACGCCCGCGATCGAGGAGTTGATGACCACCGCGCCGCCCGGCGCGAGCAGCGGCAAGGCCTGCTGGATCGTAAAGTACACACCCTTCACATTCGTATCCATCACCAAGTCGTACGCCTCTTCGGTCGCCGCCGACGCCGGAAAGAACTTCGCCACGCCGGCGTTGGCGAAGAGGACGTCGACGCGGCCGTGACGCTCCCGGATGCGCTCCATGACCGAGGCGAGCTCGGGGAGCTTCGTGACGTCGGCTTGGACGGCGAGTGCCTCGTGGCCGATCTCCTGCGCCGCTTTCCGCAGCGTCTCTTCGTCACGGCCGGTGATGACCACGCGCGCCCCTTCCGCCGCGAGCGCCTTCGCGGTCGCCAGTCCGATGCCGCTGTTGCCGCCGGTCACGAGTGCCACTTTTCCTTCGAATCGCATGTGCGTGTCTCCTTCGTCACGCAATCTAGATCCGATACTTACTACAAGATAGTACCTACTTTATGGTAAGCTACTGGCGTGAACGAAAGAGAAGAGCGCCTCGCCACCCTCCGCCGGCTCCCCGCACGCGGCAACGTGTTCAACGAAGAGTGCCCGAGCCGCGACATCCTCGCCCACGTCACCGGCCGCTGGGGAGGTCTCATCCTCGGCGCGCTCCGTCCCGGCACGAAACGCTTCTCCGAGCTCCGCCGCGAGATCGGCGGCGTCACCGAGAAGATGCTCGCCGAGACCTTACGCAACCTCGAGCGCGACGGACTCGTCACGCGAAAAGTGCATCCGGTGATCCCGCCGCACGTCGACTACTCGCTCACGCCGATGGGTGTCGAGTGCTCGAAACGCGTCGCGGCGCTGCAATCGTGGATCGAAGAGCACGTAAAGCAGATCGTGCGCTGCCGCATCGATCACGACACGCTGTGAGGGAGCGCCGTCGTCCGCGCCGGCTGATCCGGCGGCGACGCGCCGCCGGGTCCTCCGGCTAAACGGCAACAGAACGTTGCCACATCAGCCGGCGCGGACGCCGGCGCTCCCCCTGTTCGCTACTTCACCGCGTCGCGCAGCTCCTGCAGGTGCACGGCCCGCACTTTGTTCAGGATCGTCGGATCCGTGAACGTCACCGTACTCAGCCCCAGCGAACTTCGTGCGGGTGTCAGCGCGGTGCGCAGCTCCTGTGTGTGGGTCGCTCGGATCAACGACAAGACGCTCGGATCCGTGAACGTCGCCGGTGAGAGTCCCGCCGCGGCGCGCATGGCGTTGACGGCCTGGCGGATCTCCGCCACGTGCGTGGAGCGTATGGGCGTGGCCTGCGCAATCAGCGGATTGTCGGTGAAGAGAATCGTCGTCGCCGCATCGGGCAGCGAGTACATCGAGCGGCCGCCGGTGCCGTCGACCGCACGTACTTTGTAGATGTAGGTGTTGCCGGCCGAGACGTTGTCGTTGAAGTTCGTCGACGCCGTCATGCCGATGACCGAGAACGGCGTCGTGGCGGACGCGCGTGCGATCTCGTACTGCGCGGCGCCGGCCGACGCGGTCCAGGTGAGGGCGACGCTGGAGGTGCTGCTGGCGGTCGCGGTGAAATTCGCCGGCGCGCTCGGCAGCGTGGCCTGCTTGCTCTTCCAGAACTGCAGCAGCGCGGTCAACGCGGACGGCGTATTCGTCGGCGCGTTCTGATTGAGCTGGTTCTTCGTATTGACGCCGTGGCAGGAGCCGCAGACGCGCACTTCGCCCGGCTGGAACGTGAGCCAGTAGCGCTCGCGCACGACGCCGACGTGGTTCGCGTCCGCCAGTTGCCAGCTCATTGCGCGGCGGGCGGGAACGAACGCCGCCACCGAGCCGTCGAGCGCGACCTGCACACTCCCCTGCGCCGTCATCGTCGCGGGATTGTTCGCCGCCGCGGCCGCGGGATCGTGCATCGTGCGCGCGAGCACACGGCGTCCGCTCCTGCCGCCGGTGACGAGATTCGGATTGTTCGGATCGGGCGTGCCGCCGATGCCGCGCACCTGATCGCCCTGAAAGAGCTGCATGCGCGTCACGTCATACGTCTTCTGCGCGGGATTGACGATGTGACTGACGCCGCCCGGCACGCGCAGATTGAACGGCTGCTGTTTGTCGTTCTTGTCGCGCGTCGTTACGTCGCGCACGACGATGAGCGCGAGGTTCTGTTCGGTGAGGAACTGGCGGAACTGCTGCACATCGACACCGGCGGTCGCAAACGCGGCCAGTTCCGGCTGCTCGAACGGCGTCGTTGCCAGCGCCGGAACCGGGCGCGGGCGGATCTCGACGGGATGCAGTTCCCACAACGTGCCGGACCACGTGATGAGCACGTCCGGGCTCCAGTACGTGATCGACGCCTGTATCCCGCCCGTGAGCGGCGCGCCCGGCAGATAGAACCCGTTCTGCTGCTGCGTCATCGGCTTGATGCGGAAGTCGTAACGCGACTGCGGATTGGCACCGGTGCCGGTGTTCGTATCGCGGCGTGTTTCCGGCGTATGGACGGCGAGCAGCACGCCGTTGGACAGCGGGAGCGGGTCGCGATAGTGACCGGAATGGTCCGCGGGCGCGGGAGGCTCGCTCACGCCGCGCGTCGAGCGCGGGGTGATGTAGTGCATCTGGATGAGGTCCGGGTTCTGCTCCGGGGGCGCGGAGAATTTCACGATCTGTCCGGAAGCGTGGGTCTCGAATTCCGGCGCGTCGACCGCGTAATAGACACCCGCCTGCACGGGATCCTCGCGCAACTGGAAGGTGTTCTCGACGATGCCGGTATTGAAGCGGATGCCGTCGAAATAGCCGAATTCGACCACGGCGGGATCGTCATTGAAGGAGCGCGCGAAGTAATTGAACAGCTCGTGGCGTCCTAGATGGTTCAGCGTCTCCTCGGACGTCCCATCCTCGTTGATCATCCACGGGAAGAAGTGGTTGATGTTGTTGCCGATGAGATTGCTGCCCGGGGGCGTGTTGCCCGCGCGCGGCTCGGGAAAGACCTCCACGCGCTGATTGAGCTTCTGTGCGCCGGCGCTTTCGTCCGAGAAATCGAACGTCCCGTATTCGCCGGGATTCTCGGCGTCGGCGTCGGCCTGCTGATCGCGCTGCAGGTGATCCCAGCGCGTGAAGATCACGCGGCCGTAGCTGTCGATCGACGGCGAGAACGCGCCCGACGGTGCGTGATTGAGGAGGCGCAGATCGCCATTGACGGGATTGAGGCTCCAGAGGCCGGTGACGGTCGGCGCCTCTTCGTATTCGTCGAGCTGCGGATAGAGATGCAGCTCGCCATTGCGCGGGCGATCGGACGTGAAGATGATGCGGTCGTCGGTGCCGTAGATCGGAGAGATGTTGTTGAAGTTCTCCGGCTGTTTGGCGATCTTCGTGATGACCGGCGTCTGCCCTTCGCCCAGGTTCGTGACCTCGTAGATCTGCCACTTGAAGGTCTTGACCTGGTACTGCTGCGTGGGCGCGCCGATGACCATCGAGAACAGCGCCTTCGTGCCCGACCAATGCACCGACGGCTCGCGCACGGCGATCGAGCTCGCACCCTGGAATCCGGCGTTGCCGTAGCCCGCGGTGCGCGTGACGTTTTTCAGCGTGCCGCTCGGGTAGAGGATGAACAGATCCCCTCCGCGCGGCGCGAGCGTCTGCTGCGGATCGTGGTTGCCGAACGTGGAGGCGACGCTCGCGAAATCGAACGGCGTCGGCACCTGCCCGACGAACATGACCGGATTCGGCAGCGCCACCGCTTCCGTACGCGGCTCCGCCGCAAACACACTCCATCCGAGGAACAACAGGACGAAACTCAGCTTGTTCATTGCGGCCGGAGGATAACGGGACGCACCGCCGAAATGTGGGGGAAAAGCGGGGGAATGTGTGGATACCTTCAGATGGAGGGGGACCTGATTGTGGGGAACGCAGAACGCAGAACGCAGAACGCAGAATGAAGAACGTCGCGGTGCCGGGCGACATTGTTCGGTGTGAACCAGAACACTACGGTCGACGCGCGAGCTCGCGATCCGCGGTACGTACTGCGACCTGGCGACGCGGATTGACGCCAAGTTTCAGATGTTCATCGAGGTCCAGGCGATCGGTCTGGAGTTGAAGGACCTGCACGCGAAACAGGCGGTCGATTACGCTGCGAATCAGGGCGTCGAATGGGTGGCGCTGACGAATGGCCATCTGTGGAAGGTGTTCCGCGTGATCTTCGCGAAGCTTATCGACAACGAGCTGGTGCTCGACATCGACGTGCTGGCACTCGGTCCGAAGAACGCCGGTGATCTCGAGCTGGACGAGCTTCGCGAAGCGCTCGAGCAGGAAGTGATCAAGCGCGAAGCGATCGAAGGGGACAAGGCCGACGGCGCGCGGAAGAAGGTCGTCAAAGCGGCCGGCAAGATGCTGCGGATTCGCAAAGGGAAGGACGGCGCGGACGATGCGCCGGGCGAAGCTGCCGTCGTCGTCCCTGTGTCGCCCGAGCGCCGGCGCGAAGAGCTCGAGTAAGCCGGCGCGTGGCAGGCGAGACGATCGCGGCGAGGCATGGATGCCTCGCCGCGAAGCGGCTGTTGCCGGAACGGTGCAGCGTGGCCGCCGTCCCGACACGGCCGGCTCAGTACTCGTGAGCGCCGATGGACCAGGAGCCGCTGCGGGTCGTCCCCCAGTAATCCTTCGTCGCGGCGTTCGTCGTGCCCGCGCTCACGAGCGGTGAGGTCGAGGTGAGCTGGTAATCCGAGGCGCTCCAGCCGCCGGCGTTGGACAGCAGCGGGTTGGAGGTGACGTCGCCGACGCCGGTGATCTGCGTCCCCGAAGTCCCGTTGTACCAGTTGTTGGTGCGCCAGGTGATGCCGACCGTCGGTGCGCGTGCGTAGCGCACGCCGCTCTGCTGGAAGAAGATGTTGTTCTCGATGGTCGTGGTGGTATGGACGTTCGTCGACGCACCATCCTCGATGTAGATCATCCCCGTGGTCGTGTTCGCCGTCTGATAGAACGTGTTGTTGGCGATCAGCGTGTAGTGCATGCCGCCGCCGTACTGCGAGTTGTAGTAGACGAACCCGACGCCCGTGCGATGGACGATGTTGTTCGTGATGGTGAGGTTCGTGGCCGGATTCTGGACCGAGTACGTCTCGTTCGCCACGGTGATGCCCGGCGAGGGCAGGCCGTCGCGAAAATACTCACTGTCGCCGGTGTTGTAGATGTAGTTGCTGTCGACGAGCGAGTGCTGTGCGTTGTCGAGATAGATCTGCGAGCCCTTGTTGTCCCAGAGCTTGTTGTTCGTGATCGTGCAGTTGTCGCTGATGATGCAGTCGATCCCCTCGCCGTAATTCTCGTAGACGTAATTGTCCTTGAAGGTGACGTTGTTCGCCATGACGCAGGAGACCGCCTGCGCCCACGAGCTGGGGTTCGCGCCGGGGATGTTCTCCCGCACCGTGTCTCTGACGGTGTTGTTCCGGATGACGATGTCGTGGGCGGCATTGACCGTATCGCCGCCCGCGTGAATGCCCGCGTTGACCGCCGTCTGCACCGTGCAGTATTTGACGGTGATGTTGTGGGCGTTCCACATCAGGATCGCGGTCTGCGGTGCGTTCTGCACCTTGAATCCGTCGAACACCACGTATGACGAGCTGTTGATCGAGACGGTGGAGTGTGGACCGATGCCGGTCCCGTCGATGACCGGCAGCTCTCCGTTGTAGCCGCCGACGTAGATCGGTGCGCTCGAGGTTCCGTTCTTGTTCCAGATCACCGCGCGCTCGTTGTACGTTCCGCCGCGGACATAGAGCGTGTCGCCTGGATTGGTGAGGAAGGTCAGACCGTACGTAATGGTGCGGAATGGCGACGCGAGCGTGCCGGGATTGGAATTGCTGCCGCTGTCGTCGACGTAGTACGTGGCCGCGCCGGCGGCCGATGCAAAGAAGGTGAGAAGGATCGTCAATAGGACACTACGCATTGCGCGCATGAGGCTCTCCTGATGCGACGGGTTTCGTCGCAGAGCTGAATTCGGTTGCGTTGAATGAGCTGGAAGCGGATGCAGGCAGCTCACCGCAGGCTTGTGCGAGATGGGTGCCGAAAAGTTATTCCATCATTCGGGCGCGCCGTATGCGGTAACGGAGATCGTCATCGGGAGGATCGCAGCCTCCACGACGACCTGCACGGCGCGCCCGCCGAGGCGGCAGACCGCATCACCAATTCAAGCGAGGGAACGCCCCCTGGAAGCCGGCGTTCCTTCCTCGGTCGCTCTACGGATAGGTCGAATTCGAGCACGACAACGTCGGACTGAAAAGCATCGTGTCGAAGTCGGGCAGGTGGACGCCATCCGGCCAGTGGAACTCCGCGAGGCGCGCGATCGCAGTCGCGATTGCGTCGCCAAATGGCACCGGCACGACCTGCGGCGGTTGCGCGCAGAGATGGCGCGGGAGTCCGCCCTTCAGCGTGAGGTAATTGAGGAGAAAGTCGAAGCCGTCGGCTCCTCCCTCGCCGCAACCGAGACCGACGTTGCCGACGACCAGTTCCACATCGTCGCCGGGCAACGTGATGAACGATACCGCCGGCCGCTCAGCCGTGGCCTGAAAAAACGGCGACGCGGCCAGCATCGGCGGGCCAGCCGTCTCGATGGTGACGACCACCCCGGCGATGTTCTCCCCGACGCGGTCCGGCGCAATGTAACCGCTCGTCACGTCGAAGTAGCACGACGCGCGGCCGCCGAGGACGACCTCGTCGGAGAACTGGTACGCTTCGACATAACGAGCAACCTGCGCAACCTCGTGGTAATCAGGCGAGTAAATGACGCCAGGCCGAATCGCGTTCGCCACCTGCAGACGGACCGCGTCGTAGATGATGCCGCCCGTCATCACACCCCCTACGTTGAGATCTAGCTGCATCTCGTCGTTCCTGACAAGCAACATCGGAAAGTGCGGCGCGAGTACATACGGAAGCGTCCTCGACGCTCCCGGCATGTCGACGAGGCCGAACCGCAGCGCCGTCGCGTTCGGAAGGACTACGCGATGCGGAATCGCGGGCACGAGATGCCGGAAGTGGACGCAGATGCCGCGAAAATGGATTTTCAGCAAGGCCATGAAATCGTCTCCTTCGTTCAGGGATGCGCCGGGATGCGGCGCGTGAGCAGAGCAACCGTTCGCCAGGCTGGAGTCGCGCCATCGCGAATCGCCTCGAGTTGGGTCGCGCGAACCGCCTCGGCCGCGCCCGCGCCGCCGGCGAGCTCGCGATGGATGCGCCGGAACAGCACGCGCGCCTCGCGATCCGGAATGGCCGCGAGCGTACCGACGACGTCGGCCGCTCCCGCCCGGGCGAACGCGGTGCCGAGACTCGGCGCGCGCGTCGCATCGGAAGCGGGAGGACGCAGCGTTTCGCATGCGGCGAGCACGATCACCGCCGCGCGCGGCGGCGGCGCCGCGGCAATCGTCTTCCACGACACCCGCTCGCCCGCGGGGAGAACGAGCGTCTGCCCGCCACCCTCCCCTTCCCTCGCCGTGTGTCCGGCGATGTGAATGACGTCCGCCTCGGCAGCGGAGAGCGTCGCGAGCGTCGCGAGGTCATGCTGGATCGCCGTCAAGCGGCGATACAGCGGCACGATCTCGCGCACCTCGTCTACCGTCGACGGCAGCCCCTTCGTCTGCATGTCCATGCCCGACGGCAATGCGAGCGCGAGCAGCGACTCGACACGCCGCCGCGGCGTCCGCTCGAGGGCGGAGGCGCTGGACGCGATCGCCAGCGGGAAGCGCTCGACGAAATGACGCCGCCGTTCGCGGTCATAGAGCGCCGCAAACGGTACGGTTGCGAGGGTCCGGTCGGGCACGACGATCACGGCGCGCGCTTCGGCGAGGAGAGCCTCGACGGGACGAACGAGGTCGTCGTACAAAACCGCGGCGGCGGCGTTCCCCTTCTCGGTGAGCGACGCGTTCACGAGCGGCGCGAGCGTGCGTTGCCGGCGCTCGCGCCGCTCCACGATCGCCTCGCGGCCGCTCACGGCAAACGTGACGAGCTCGCAGGGCAGCGACGCGATCTCGATCACCACCGTCCCGGTTCCGGCAAGCTGCTGCTGGAGACGCTCGATCGTCGCCGTCCCGCCGCGTGCCCGCTCGGCGACGGCGAACGCCGCGGGAACGTCCCCGCGCTCGAGTGCGAGGAGGAGCGCGTCGTCGAAGAGGGCGCGGTCAGCGTCGAACACGCCGCCGCCGTTGCGCTCTCCGTTGCGCTCCACGGCGCGCATACCTTCCTCGAGATCGCGCGCCGCGGCGGAGTCGTCGCCGATCGCGCGCAACGCGCGAGCGCGCAACAACAGCGGCTCGGGCAGGAGCAGCGCGAGGTCGTGCGCACGATGGAACTCGATGGCCTGCGTGAGGGACGCGATTGCCGCGCGCGGGTCGCGGCGGAGGCGCGCGGCGCCGTCCGCGATCGCGGCATCGGCCTCCTCACGCTGCCGCGCGACGGGATCCGAAAACGCCGAGGCAAGGCGCGCAGCCGCCCGCGCGGACTCCGCCGCATCTGCGTCATCGCCCGCCGCCGCCGCGAGCAGTGCGCGCTGCGTGAGAGAGTCGACCACGTCGACCGGCCGCGCGTCCGCCTGCCAGCCGGGAGTCTCCAGCCGCGCCAGCGCCAGCGCGGCATCGCGCCGCCCGGCGAGCAGCTCCGCACGGCGCGCCGCGCCGAGGCTGCCGATCATGAGAGTGGGATCGCCTTCCGCGCTGAGCGCCTCGAATGCCCGGATGCGCGCACTCCAGCCGTCGTCACCGCGGCCCGCCGAATCGAGCGCGGCGGCGAGCAGCGTCTCCATCACCGCCTGCCGCGTATGCTCGCCGATCCGCTGGAACATCGCCGCTCCTTCCGTAAAGACGGCGATCGCGGCGCGCGGATCGTCTTCGAGCTGATGGGCGCGGCCGAGCTCCCAGCAGATCTGCGCGCCCAGCGCGACGAAGCGGCGGTCGATCGAGACGCGCAGCGCTCCGAGCTCGATGCGCGCCCGGCGGACTTCGCCCGAAGCGAGGCGTACGCCCGCCGCGTAGTAGGCCGCGGCGAGTGCCATGGGGCTGCCCGCACGTGCGAACGACGCCCTCGCGTTTTCGAGGCCGCGTTGCGCGACGACGATTTCGTGCCGGCTGTACGCGAGTCGCGCGGTGCGATAGAGCGCGTGCGCATCCGCGAGGACGCGTCGATCGCCGGGCGTCGCGCGGTCGATGGCCTTCACGCTCTCGCCGATCAGCGACTCCCCGGTACGCTGCGCGAGCGCGTCGCCGATCGCGCGCGACACGGACAACAGGCGATCGGCTTCCGCGGCGTCGCCACGTGCAACCGCCTCGCCCCACCGTCCGAGAAACTCGGTCTCGGCGAAGACGCGCGCATGCTCCGGCATGACGGCGGCCAGCGCACGCGCCGCGGCGACGTCACCCCGCGAGGCCACCAGCTCGAGCCGCTGCCGGTTGCGCTCGAAGCGCGACGAGGGCTGCTCCTCGGACAGACGCCCGCGGGCCTCGTTCGCCCACGGCGACGACGGATCGATCTCGAGGTAGCGCTGCCACGCGCGGCGCGCCTCGCCGGCGAGCCGCATCCGTTCAAGGATCAGCGCGCGATTGAACAACGCCTCGGGTAATGCCGGCTCGAGTTGCAGCGCGCGATCGGCCGCGGCCAGCGCACGCGGATAGAGCGACGACTGCTGCAGATCGGCCGCAGCCGCGTAGCGTGCGGCCGCAAGATCGCTCCAAACGTTCGCCGAGGCCGACGCCTCCGCCGATGCCTCCAGCCGTTCGATCGCGGCGACCGGTTGCTCGACGAGCACGAGCGCGATCCCTGCCGCGTGCTGCGCTTCCGCGCGCGAATCGCGCGAAGCGCGGTCGATCACCTCGCCGGCCGCACCGTTCAGCTTCAGGCGCTCCGCATCGACGACGTCCGCCGCCGCGCGTGCGCTGCCGCGATACGCCGCCCACGCGAACCCGCCGGTGAGACGCGGCTCGACGATGCGCGAAGAGCGCGGCGCGAGCTGCACCAGCCGCGCGACGTCCGTCCGCTGCGCCCGGAACCACAGCACCGCCGCACCGAAGACCACGAACGCGGCGACGGCCGCGAGCGCCGCAAACATCCGCACGTAGCTCGAGCGGGGCGACACGACGGCTTCGCGTCGATGAGCGCGGATGGCGAGTGCGGTTTCGGTCATGCAGTCCTCACATCGGTCCAGATGGGCCACCACCGCAGCGCGCTCCTTCGCGTCCAGCAGTCCTTCCGCGAACGCGGCCAGGACTTCGGCATCCGGACAACCGCTGCGTTCGGACTCGTGCGTCATCGCTGCACCTCCGAGCCCGTCTCCTGAATGGACGGCAGCGGCGCCTCGGTTTTCCCGCGGAGGCGGAAGTCGAGGCGTTCGCCCGCCGTGCCGATCAGATCGCCGATCGACCCTTCGCCGAGTCCGTCCTTCTCGAGCGTACGCCGCAGGGTCGCCAGCAGTGCCTCGAGCCGGCGGTACAACGGGCGCTGCGGAATGCCGAGGGCGCGGGCGATGTCGGCGATCGAAAGATCCTCGACGAAACGGAGACGGACGATCACGCGGTCCTCCACACTCATCGACGCGAGAGCCTCGCGGACGACGCGGCTGGCCTGCTGTGCGCGCAAGGCCACATCATGCTCCGCCACGCGCTCGTCGGCGCGCTGCTGCCCCGGCAGACGCTCCTCGTCGACCGGCTCGAGCGGCACGAGACGCGGTGCGGGGGCACGCACCGGAAACGACGCCGTCATCGCCGTCAGCTCGGCGGACGACAGTTCGGGATGCGCCCGGCGAACGATCGGAAAGGCCTCCTCCGGCGAAAGGTGGTCGCGTGCAATCAGCCGCTCGAGCATCACCGCTGCCTCGCCCTGCCGCTTTGCCGCGCCCGACGCGAAGTAGCGACCCGCGGCGCGTTGCTGATCGACGAGCAGCCGCCGGATCACGACCGTCACGTACGTCGCGAACGACGACCGCCCCTCCCACTTCCGCACGATCGCGTAGTCGTGCTCGACGAGCGCCAGCTTGACGGCAGCGCCGAAGTCGTCGGCGTCGGCGTCGCGCAACCTCGCCTGCGCGCAGATCGCGGCGATGGCCCGCTCGACCACGCCGAGGTTGGCCTCCAGAAGTTCTTTGGGATGCACGGGAGCAACGCCATTTTGCCATACGGGTTGAATGCATTCTTCGCAACGCGGCGGGAAAAAATCGAAAAACCATCCGTCCCTTCCCCCCGAAAGGGAGGTAACACCATGGGACAGGGATATCGGATCGACGTCTTCAACAACACGAGCAGAACACTGAGCATCAGTCCGGGAGCTAGTGGCTCGATGAACGCGAACGGGCTGCCGTCACACCAACTGCAGCCCGGTCAGTGGCTCGGCACGTTCAACAACCCGGCGAATCAACCGTATTACGTGGAGCTCGGCGGCGAGACGGGTTTCATCACGATCGACGTCGACGTGACGAACGTCGGCAGCGGCTCGTTCGTCCTCCAATTCGACGCCGACTCGCTGCAGAACTATCCGGGATCGGCGTTTTTCACCTTGCCGAACGGCGTCAGTCCAATCAAGGTGACGGACGGCTCGACGACGTCGTGGATTTACGCCACCGTCTATCTCGCCATCTTCGGACCATGGACCGAAGCGGTGGTCGTGCTCGTGGAGGCGTTCGGAGCGCAGGGCGCGATCGTGCCGCCGTATCAGGTGTGAGCGCTTCGCGCGGATCGACGTGGGGAACGCCGGCGGCAAGCCGGCGTTACTTCTGGTAGACCATGTCGTGCTTGAGGTGGCGGAGCTTGAACTGGGTCGACAGCGAGATCAGCGACTCGCTGTGACCCAGTAACAGATAGCCGCCCTCGACGAGCCGGTTGTAGAAGTTCTTCACCACCACCTTCTTCGACTGGTCGTCGAAGTAGATGATGACGTTGCGGCAGAAGACGACGTCGAGGTGGCCGAGGAGGGAGACGCGGGCTTCGTCGTAGAGGTTGAGGCGGCCGAAGGAAACGCGGTTGCGGATCTCGTCCTTCACGCGCCACGAATTGTCCGTCTCGCGGGTGAAGTATCTCTCGCGCAATTGCGGCGACGTCGCGCGGAATGCGCTCTCGCGGTACTGCCCCTTGCGCGCTTTGCCGAGGACCTGTTGATTGATGTCGCTGGCGAAGATCTCGAACGCGGCGTGGTCATACCAGCCCGACTCCTGCAGCAGCATCGCCAGGGAGTACGGCTCCTCGCCCGAAGAACATCCCGCCGACCAGATGCGCACCTTCTTCACCGACTTGCGCGACAACAGGTCCGGCACGATCTCCTCGGTGAACGCCTGCAATTGCGCCGGCTCGCGGAAGAAATACGTTTCGTTCGTCGTGACGAGGTCGAAGATCTGGTCGAACTCCGCGTCGGCGCGCGGGTCGTATTGCAGGAAGTAAAAGTACTTCTGGAACGAGTCGAAGTTCAGCTCGCGCGCGCGCGGCGAGAGCCGTTTCTGGATCAGATACTTCGACGAGTCGTTGAACCACATCCCGGACCGTTTGTAGATCTGGTCCCGCAGCAACCGGAACACGTCGTCCGGCAGGTCGAGATGATGGTTCAACGAGAAGTTGATATTCGACATGAGTAACGAGCGATGAACGATGCGAGATGAGCGACGACCCGGGAGTCATCGCTCATCTCGCATCGCTCATCTCTCCGGTTCGCCACTCCTTTTCATCGCGGAAAGAATGGCAGCAATGACGACTTCTCTCCTGCTGTCGGCCGTGCGCCACGACTCTTCGAGCAGATCGCGGAAGAGGTCGCGGTGACGGACGAACACTTCCGAGACGTCATCGAGAATGGCCGCGTTCTCGAGCGCGCGGAACAGGTACGGGAACGAAGAGCGGTCGGCGACTTTGTCCAGCGCATGGATCGACGACTGCTGCACATAGGTATCGGGATCTTCGAGCGCACGATGCAGCGCGGGCAGTGCCGCGCGATCGCCGCGAGCGCCGAGCGCCGCGGCGGCCGCCGCGCGCAGGCGCCAGTCGCTGCTCGCCAGCGCCGCCTCGATGCGATCGAACACGTCGATGCCGGGGATGCGCGCCAGCGCGAGCATCGCCGCGCGCTGGATCTCCGGATCGTGCTCTTCCAGGCAGTCGAACAGCACGTCCTTCACGCGCGGGTTTTCGGACTTGCCGAGCGCCTCGATCACGGCGATCCGCACGGGCGGCGGGTCGTGCATGAGATGCCGCAGCAGCGGCTCGATGGCGTCGGGATGCCGATACTCGCCGAGGGCCTGCGCGGCGGCGGTGCGGATCCAGAGATCGTTGTCGTCGAGGGAGCTGATGAGCGGCTCGAGTCCCGTCTCCGGCCGGTGCCGCACGATCGCGTTGATCGCCGCGAGACGCACCGCCGTCGATTCATCCGCGAGTGAGAGCACGAGTTGATCGGCGAAGCGCTCCTCGCCGAACTTGCCCATCAGCGACACGGCCTTCTGCCGGATCACCGGATCGCTGTCCTTCGACGCGAGCAGCAACCCGTCGTGATACCCCTCGCCCTGGATGTTGACGTAGACAGACAGCGAATTGAGCCGCGTCGGAATCGACGTCGACTGCAGCAGCCGCCGGATCTTTCCCAGGACGTCGTTCTGGATCTCGGGATGTGCCGTGATCAGCGCGGACGTCGAATTCACCGCCGCCTGCTGCGAGGGAACATCGGGATCGTCGAGCTTCGCCAGGAGGTAATCGACCGAGGAAGGATCGGGAATGTCGCCGAGCGTTTCGATGGCCAGGCGGCGGATCATCGGATTCTCATGATCGAGAAATCCGAGGATGCTCGGAATCGCTTCACGTCCGCCGATGACGTTCACCACGCGGAGCAGCAGCGCCACGATGTCGTCCTCTTCCTCGTTCTGCAGCGCGGCGAGGATCGGGGCCATCGCCGCCCTGCCGAAGTCGATCAGGGCCTGCGCCGCGGTCTCCGAGGTATCGGGCTGCGCGAGGAACGACAGCAGCACCGGCACCGCGCGCTCGTCGCCGGACCAGCCGAGGAACTTGAGGATGAACGATTTCACCTCACGCTTGGGCGTGGTGTGGAGATGCTCGACGAGCGGCACGATCTTCTCGCGCGGGAAGGATTCGCGGAAGCGCGTCTGAATGAGATGCCGCTCCGCCTCTTCGACGATCCGCGGCTTGCTCGCCTCGGCGATGCGCACGAGCGCGCGCAGGGCGGTGAGGTTCAGCTTTTCTTCCTCCGCGATGATGCGCAGGAGGAAGTTGACCGTGCCGACGTCGGCGATCTTGCCGACGGATTCGAGCACCGGCTTGCGCAGCGATTTCTCGGCGTACAGCGGGAGGATCGCCGGCAGAGCCGCGCGGTCGCCGATCTCGCCGAGCGCTTCGACGACGTGGAACTTGAGCCAGAGGTCTTCGCGCGTGCGCAGGACGCGCATCAGCGCGGGCAACGCCGAGGCATCGCGGAACTTGCCGAGGGACGAGACGATCGACGACGCGACGTTGATGTCCGGCTCCTCGTCGAGCAGCGCGAGCAGCATGTCGAAACCTTCTTTGCTGCGCAGGTCGCCGATGAGATTGACGAGGGAGAGCCGCACATCGACGTCCGCCTCGGCCCGCAGGCGCTCGACGATCGGCTCGATGGCCGGCTCGCCGATGCGGATCAGCGCCTCGGTCGCGGAATTGCGCTTCCCCGCGTTTTCCGGATCGGCGAGCGCGTTGATGAGACCGTGCACGATCTCCGGCCGCGCGTCGCGCACGAAACCGTCGACGATCGTCTTGCGCACGCGCCAGTCCTTGTCGCCGAGGAGCTCGAACATGAGCGGCAGGTTGCGCTCGTCGGTCGATTGCGCGACCAGCGACGCCGCTTTCTGCCGCGCGTCCGGATCGGCCGAGCGCGCCTGTTCGACGATGTGAGGGTCTGCGCTCATTGCGTGCCCGTCTTCACCCGCGCCAGCTCCTCGCGCTTCATCTGCACGAACTGGCGGAGCGTCTCCATGTAAATCTCCGAATCGCGGCGCACGCGCGGCGGCACGCGCGAGTCGTAATAGAGGCGTCCCTCTTCGATCTCGTCCTTGAGGACGCTGAAGAAGTTGTCCTCGCGGATGCCCTGCTCCACCTTCGCCGCGTGGTAGATGATGATGTCGGAGAGGATCAGGCGCGCGAGGCGCCGCGCCTCGTCGTACTCCCGCGGCTCGATCGCGAATTCGCTCGTCTGCCCCACCTCGGGGAAGAGTTTGCGGATGATCTGGCGGAACTCTTTCTCCGGGATCTGCTCTTCGATGTACTCGTCCGCACCATAGAGGTTCGTCGGATTGGCGCGGAAACGGTTCGCGCGGAAGAGGGCGCCGATGAGGATCACGCGCGTGTCCGCGAGCGAGGCATCGGCCTTGATCTCCTCGGTCACTTCGACGCCGAGCTTCCCTTTGAGATAGACGTTAACGATCGCGAGCTCGGCGCGCGTGCGGCGCACGAACTCGAGCGTCGGGTCGCCGGTCTCGAAGAAGGTGACGTCGAATCCGAGGCGACTCAGTTGCTCCCCGAGGAACGCGCGGAAGGGGCGTGGCTCATCCGCGATCGCGGCGACGCGGCGGCGCGGGATGCGCGCCGGCGGCTGCTGCGTCTGCGACTCCGCCTCGGGGACGGGATGCATGCCGCTCGACGTCCGCGGCTTGAGCACCATCTGGTAGTCGCAGTTCGGACAGACGACGCGAACCGCGGTCATGAGCGGGAGAGTGATCGCGGCGCGGAAGGCGGCGCCGCACTTCTTACAAGTCAAGTCCATTGCAGGTTTTTCCGGGAGCGGCTCACGCCGAGCGTGCCGAGAGCGCTCTGTGGTCGAGCAGTTTGTCCAGATCGAGCAGGATCGTCAACGCACCGCCCGCGCGGAAGACGCCGCGGATCGACTCGTCGAGCTCCGCCGCGTGCACGACCGGATGCGGCTCGATGCCGGTGGAGGCCGTTTTCACGACGCGCAGAACGCGGTCGACCACGAAGCCGATGATCTCGTTGTGGAAGTCGATGACGACGATGCGCGTGTCGGCGGTCGTGGCGCCGGCGGTGGGATGACGGAGCTTGCCCCGCACGTCGACGAGGGTGACGATGGTGCCGCGCAACGACATGATGCCGACGACGGAGGCGTCGGCGTTGGGGATGCGCGTGACCGAGCGCGGCGTGACGATCTCGACGATGCGCTCGATGTCGACGGCATACTGCTCGCCGGCGATCACGAACGTGAGGAGCTCGAGCAGGTTCTGCTGCGTTTGCTCCTGCTGGATGGACTGCGTTTCGCGGCGCTTGCCTGCCTGTTCCTTGAAGCGCTCGAGCTTGTTCGTCGCCGGGAGCGCCGGCATCTCGCCGGCTGATGCGGCGGCGTCCTCGCCGCCGCTGGTGGCGGGCGGGAGCGCGACGGGAGCTTCGACCGGGGGCTCGGTGACCGGGGGCGGCGGCGAGGACGCCGGCGTCCCCTCTTTGTTTTTCTTTTTTCTGATCTTGACCAGATCAACCATTGGCGGTCTCCATGTGGTGCTCGCGCGCCGCGCTTTCGACGCGTGCGGGCTCGATCGTTTCCGCGTCTTCGCCGAACGCGTCGAGCAGCGCGGTCGTGGCGAGGGTGTTGATCAGGCGTGGGACGCCGCCGCTGACGGCGTGGATCTCGGCCATGGCCTCGGCGCTGAACGGATTGCGTCCGCCGCCCGCGACGCGGATGCGGTGCTCGATGTATTCGATGGTCTCTTCGAGCGTGAGCGGACCGAGGGCGTAGCGCATGCCGATGCGCTGCTTCAGCGGTGCATACGCGGCACGCTCGAGACGCTCCGCCAGTTCCGGCTGCCCGATGAGGATCACGCTGAGCAGGTTCTGATCGTCGAGCTGGAAATTCGTCAGCAGGCGGATCTCGTCGAACGTCGCTTTCGAGGGGATGAGCTGCGCCTCGTCGATCATCAGCACCGGCTCGCGCTTCTCTTCGTACAGCGCGTAGAGCTTCGTGTGGATCTGGTCGAGGACTTCGTGGCGGAAGCGGCCGGGCTCGAGGCCGAGTCCCTGCGCGACGGCGCGCAGCAGTTGATTCGGCGTGAGACGCGGATTGATGAGCAGGATCACGGGACGCGATTCGCCCACGCGGTCGATGAGCGCGCGCGAGAGCGTGGTCTTGCCCGAGCCGATGTCGCCGGTGAGCAGCGCCAGCTCTTTCTCATCGACGGCGTATTCGAGACGCGCGAGCGCTTCGCGATGCTGCCGCGACTCGTAGAGGAACGACGGGTCCGGCGTCTTGCCGAACGGCTTGGCCGCGAGTCCGAAGAATTCTTCAAACATGGACGGCCGCTCTCACGTCTCTCGCGCGCCCGCCAAAATGATCGATCAGGGATCCGACGTCGACGACGAGGACGATCTCACTCTCGCCGATCTCGGTCGCGCCGGCGATACCGGGGATGGTTTTGAGCCGCTCGCCGATGGACTTGATGACCACTTCCTGCTGCCGCACCAGCGCGTCGACGAGCAGGCCGACGGTCTTCTCGCCGGCGCGGGTGACGACGACGAACCATTTCGTGTCCGGGCCGTGATCGTGGCCGTCGTTCAGCGAGAACGCGTCGGACAGGCGCAGCAGCGGAAGAGTGAAATCGCGCAAGGTGAAGACTTCCTTGCGCTCCACCGTGCGGATGTCGCGCGAGTAGATGCGCAAGGACTCTTCGACCGAGGTCAGGGGAATGGCGAATTTCTCCCCGCCGGCGTCGACGATCAGCGCCTGGATGATGGCCAGCGTGATCGGCAGTGAGATGCGGAACGTCGTCCCCTGCCCGATCTTCGTGATGACGTCGATCGTCCCTTTGAGGTCCTGGATGTTCTTCTTCACCACGTCGAGGCCGACGCCGCGGCCGGAGATCTCGCTCACCGCGGCGGCGGTGGAGAAGCCGGGGGTGAACATCAGCTCGTACGCGCGCTGCTGGTCGACGACGTCCTTTTCGCCGATGAGACCGCGCGC
>DASPHZ010000081.1:0-59479 GCA_035629395.1 Thermoanaerobaculia bacterium | reverse complement strand
GCACGCCGCCACGACGAGCGCGCAAACCGCGAGGAGGGGGCGTTTCACGGGAGAGGGAAGGTGCGAAGGGGCTGCCAGGAAGGGGCGGGAAGAAGCTGTAGAGCTGTAGAGCTTTAAAGCTGTAGAGGGCTATTGAGCCGTTGAGCCGTTGAGCTATTGAGCTATTGAGGGGAGACCGAAGCTCAACGGCTCAACGGCTTGAAAGCTCAACAGCTCAACAGCTGACGCCTCAACAGCTCAGCGAGCGCACGCGGGGGTATTGAGCCGTTGAGCTATTGAGCGATTGAGCGATTGAGGGCAGACCCAAGCTCAACGGCTCAACGGCTTGAAAGCTCAACAGCTCAGCGAGCGCACGCGAGCGCACGCGAGCTCACCCACACCAAACCGCGCTCACGGCGTCCGGATGCTCGATCACGAATCCGTCTTCGTCCGCGTCGTACTGGATCACGGCGCCGTCGAGGCGGGAGGCGGCCATGTTGTCGAGGGCGACGGTGATGCCGGCGACGTGGATGACCTCGTCATCGGCGACGGGGGCGGAGGCGTAGCTGAGGCGGTAGCCGGAGCCGCCGCAGCCGGTGGTGAAGGCGATGCGCAGGAGGCGGCCGCCGGCATCGTGGGTGAGATGCTCGGCGGCTTCGGGGGAGAGCGAGAGGTTCATCGCAGAGTGGAATCGCCGTGGACGATGCGCCATTCCGCGTCTTCGCGCGTCCACCAGTCGGCGTCGTGCTTGAGGAGCTCCAGCTCGCGCTCGAGCTCGACGATGTGGGAGCGTTTGACGGTCTCGATGTAGATCAGGAACGCGCGGTCGGCGTGCGTGGCCACGTTGATGAACTCGCGCAGCTTGCGCTGTATCGTGCGCTCGCGCGAGATCAGGAACTCCGACGATTCGCGGTACGACATCTCCCCTTCGAGCATCTCGTTGAAGATCATGTCGGCGCCGAGCGTCACGCGCACGCGGTTGCCGCCGATGGCGACGTCCTTCATCTCGATGATGTCGCGCAGCTCGCGCTCGTCGACGGCGAACTGCTTGAACACCGTGCGCGTCATCGGGTTCGGCAGGTTCTCGGCGAACTTCTCGAACACTTTGTACGCTTCGACGGTGTACTGAAAGATCAGCGCGAGCTGCTGGTGGGTGAGGCCCGACTGGGCCGGGGTGGATACGACGGTCATCTGCACTCCCTCATTCGATCTTTGCCACTTTCACGATCACATCACCGGCGAGCCGCGCCTGGCAACTGAGGCGGTACGGCGCCTCGAGCTCCTTGTAGGTCTCGTCGGGCGTCGGCGGCGAGAGCTTCTCCCAGCCGTCGAGCACTTCGATCCTGCAAGTCCCGCACGCACCGTCGCCGCCACACACCTGGCTGACGCGCACACCCAGCTCCCCGGCGATCGAAAGCAGCGTCTTTCCCGCGGGAAACTCGCCGCTCTTTTCGGCATCGGCGAACGTGACGCGCGGCATGCGCGCCGGATTCTATCCGTCCGGGATGGAGGATTGGGGATTGAGGATTGAGAATTTCGCCGGACACACGCCTCTCGCCAATTCCCAATCCTCAATCCTTCATCCTCAATCCCGTCCCACGGCCCGATGCGCCATGTACGAGCTCCTCACCAGCGGTGCGGACTCCACATGATGGAACCCGAGCTCCCGCGCGCGCGCTCCCAGCTCCGTGAACTCCTCCGGCGTGTAGTACTTGCGCACGGGGTGGTTTTTTTCGCTCGGGGCGAGGTACTGGCCCATGGTGAAGATGTCGACGCCGGCGTCGCGGAGGTCGCGGGCGACGGCGAGGATCTCGTCCTCGGTTTCGCCGAGGCCGAGCATGATGCTGGACTTGGTCAGCATCCCCTGCGGCTTCTCGTCATGGGCCCAGCGCAGGATATCGAGGGACCGCTGGTATTTCGCGACGGGGCGCACCTGCGCGTAGAGACGCGGGACGGTCTCGACGTTGTGGGCGAGCACTTCCGGATGGGCGGCGATCACGCTCCGCAGTGCTTCCCGATTCCCGTCGAGGTCGGAGATCAGGACTTCCACCGCGGCGCCGGTCCGCGTGCGCACGGCGTTCACGGTCCGGGCGACGTGCTCCGCGCCGCCGTCGGGCATGTCGTCGCGATTCACCATCGTGATGACGGCGTGCTTCACCTTCATCTTTTCGACGGCCTCGGCCACGCGCTGCGGCTCATCCGCTTCGACGGGGGTGGGCGTGCCGCGGCCGACCGCGCAGAACGTGCAGCGACGCGTACAGATCTCGCCGAGGATCATGAACGTGGCGGTGCCGGCATTCCAGCACTCGAAGATGTTCGGGCAGCGCGCTTCCTGACAGACGGTGTTCAGCGCGAGGTCGTTGATGAGGCGCGAGACGGGGAGCTGTGCGAGGTCGCCCGGCACGCGCACCTTCAGCCATTCGGGACGGATTCCTGCGCGTTTGTTGATGGGGGTCATGATGATGTCGTGGTCGGTTGCAGGTTGTCGGTGATCCGGGATGCGTTGTCCGGACCTGACGGCGCAGACAACGGAGAACCGCCAGCCGGCAACCGCGCCGCAAGGCGCGTCAGCGCCTCCCGGTCGTCCGTCCAGCGAATCCTTTCATACGCCTCGGCGAAAGTGAACCAGCCCCAGTCGTCGTGCTCGGCCGGATCGATGCGGATCGGCAGCGCGGAGTCGAGCGTCGCGCGGAAACCGATCTCGCTGGCGATGATGGGCGAGACATAGCCCTTCGACTCGAGATACTGCGACTCGATCATGAACGACTGCGCGAGGTCGAGCGAGGCAGGCTCGGTCGCGTGACCGGTCTCTTCGACGAGCTCGCGGCGCGCGGTCTCGATCGGCGCTTCACCTTCGTCGATGGTGCCGGTGATCGGCTGCCAGAAGTTGCCGCGCTCGGGACGGCGATGCAGGAGGAGGATGCGATCGCGATCGTGCACGAGCACTTTCACGAGGCGCAGCGTTTCGGGACGATCGACGAGCTCGCGCTCGAAGACTTCCGCGAACTTGTCCGCGAGAACCTCGCGCACTTCACGGACGTCGATGCGGCGGCCGGTCTCGCGCTCGATCGACGTGACGCCCGTGCCCTGCAATCCGCACGGCGTGATGAGGCGAAAGTGTTCGAGGTTCGTGCTGACGTTGAGCGCCCAGCCGTGCGAGGTGACCCAGCGCGCGATGCGCACTCCGATCGCGGCGATCTTGTCGTTGCCGACCCAGATGCCGCGTTTCCCGTCGACGCGTTCCGCGGTGATGCCGTACGCGGCGACGGTACGGATGAGGACTTCCTCGAGGTTCGAGACGTACCGGCGCACGTCGCGTTTGCCTTCGCCGAGGTGGAGGATGGGGTAACCGACGATCTGGCCGGGGCCGTGGTAGGTGATGTCGCCGCCGCGCGTGGTCTCGAAGAAGCGGACGCCGCTCGCCTCGAGCAGCTCGGGCGTGGCGAGGAGGTTGTCGAGCTTGCCGCCGCGGCCGAGGGTGATGACGGGCGGGTGCTCGAGAAGGAGGAGCTGGTCGTCGATCTCCTCGCGCTGGCGCATCTCGACGAGCTTCTGCTGCAGCGTCATCCCGTTTTCGTAGGTGACGACGTGAAGACGGTGCAGCTCGCACTTGCGCATGGGCATCCTTTCTTCAGTTTATCCCGCGCGCAGACACCGGATTCCGGTGCAGTCCCGCGCGGGATGCACTACAACTCCGCGCGCAGCCTTTTCACGTCCTGGATGACGAGCGGGTCGGTCGCGACTTTCAGGAGCTCGTCGAGGATCTTCTTCGCCTCGCGCTTCTTTCCTCGGTTCGTGAGCGCGACGGCTTCGTTGTAGCGGGCGATGTGGCGATTCACGGTCGCGATGCTTTCGAGATGCGCGGCCTGGCGCTCGAGATCGCCGCGGCCGCGCGCGTCGGCCGTCGCCGCGGCGAGCTGGCGCACGATGGCGGCGGCTTCGTCGAGCTTTCCCACGGCGGCGAACTGGTTCGCGCGCGTGGTCTCGGCGGCGAGCAGCACGTTGCGCGCGGCGAAGAGGATCTGCTTGTCGCGCGAGTTTGCGAACGCGGCGGCGAAGAGGGCGTCGGCTTTGGCGCGGTTGCCGGTGGCGAGATGCATCGCGTACAGGTTCAGCGCGAAGTCCATCCGCTGCGGGAGCAGCACGCGCGCGCGCTCGAGCTCCGCGATGCCGGGCGTGAGGTCGTCTTCGACGAGCATGCTCGTGCCGATGAGGCCGCGTGCGCGCCCTTCGTCCCCGCCGATCTTCAGCGCGTGCGTGGCGAGGCGGCGTGCGCGGCGGAACTTTTCGTCGTCGCCCGCTGTGGGATCGAAGATGCCGGCGAACGGTCCCGTCGCCGTGGTCATCAGCACTTCCGCGTACATCAGATGGACCTCGGGGTCGTTCGGCGCAGCGGCCACCGCGCCTTCGAGATCGCCGGTGGCGGCGAGCGTGCGCGCGTGTTTCGGATTGATGCGCAGTGCTTCGGCGAAATGGCGCTGCGCTTCCTTCTCCGCGCCGGCGACGTGCGTCAGAAAATCGCCGAGCTCGTAGAGCAGCGTCGCGCGGTCGAGCGGTTTCGCGTCGGGAATCGACGGGCGTGCGGCATCGAACGTCACGCGGCGTGCACCGCGATCGCGCACGCGCACGGCGGACTCCATTTCGCGCGTGGAGCGGTCGTAGTGCGTCTTCAGCGCGGCGGCGAGGTCGGTGCCGCGCGCGACGTCGTACAGCAGTGGGAAGAACTTCTTGTCGTCGACGTACATCAGCCATTCGACGACCGCCCAGCTCTGCGCGTAGAACGCCGTCGACGCGGCTTCGGACGACTCGGGCTTGATGGCGAAGAGCTTCTCGAGCGGCATCGGCGACTGGCGTTTGAAGAACGCGTCGTGCTCCGGAATGAGATCGCCGGCGATGACGCGGTCGTCGTCGACGACCGCGCTGCTGAAGTATTCGGCAAGACCTTCCTCGAGCCACAGCGGCGGGACGACGTCGTGCTGGCGCAGGAGGTCGTGGATGAGCTCGTGCATGGCGGTGCGTTCGATGCGGCGGCCGCGCGCGCCGTCGATGAACATCGTGCCGCCCCCGTCGTGACGCACGTACGCGCCGGCCGAGGTCGCGCCGGCGCTGGCGAAGAGGAGGTCAAAGTACGGTTGCGATTCGCGCCGCTTCGCGAAGAGGAAGAGCGTGGCGCGCGACGAGACCGGGGCGCCGAGGGCGTTGGCGAGCGTCTCGATGTCCTTGACGAGCTCCCGCGTGCGGTCGTTGGTCGCGCTGCTGATGACGTCGAAGCGCGGCGACTGCACGCGCAGCCACTCGCCGTCTTCGGAAGGGAACGGGATCTCGCGCGGCGTGCGTACCTTTCCTTCGCGCGCGATGCCTTTCGGCACGGGCGGGACGAAAACGTCCTGCGCCGCGAGCGGGAAGGTGAGGAGAAGGGTGAGGAGGTACTTCACGCGCGCAGGAAAACAGGAAGGGAGTCGCCGTCATTCTGGACGCGTGCGAAGAATCTCAGACTGTGACCAGCTTGATTCTTCGCACGCGCAGAACGACGGGTTACGGCCGCAGCTTCAGCGCCGCGGCGAGGCGACGGCGGAAGCGAAGGCGATGAGGGTCCACTCCGACAGGATCGGGATCGCCTCCCCCTCGGCTGGAGCGGCGAGCAGCAGCTCGAAATCGCATTCCGCCCGTTCGGTGAGCTGAACGGACGGAAGCGTCGCTACATCGTGAATTGCCCGGCCTCGAGGATCTGTTTGACGCGGGCCATGAACTGATCGGCAACGGCGCCGTCGATGAGACGGTGATCGAAGCCGAGGGAGAAGTAGCACATCGAACGGATGGCGATGAAGTCGCCTTCCTTCGTCTCCATGACGACGGGGCGCTTCTTGATGCCGCCGACGCCGAGGATGGCGACCTGCGGCTGATTGATGATGGGGAGACCGAACAATCCGCCGAAGATGCCGGGGTTCGTGATGGTGAACGTGCCGCCCTGCACGTCGTCCGGCGTGAGCTTCTTGGTGCGCGCGCGGTCGCCGAGGTCGTTGATGGCGCGGGAGAGTCCGAGGATGTTCATCTCGTCGGCGCGCTTGAGCACCGGCACGATGAGGCCCCATTCGAGCGCGACGGCGATGCCGATGTTGTGCTCGTGGTGGTAGGTGACGCTGGTCTCGCTCATCGACGCGTTCAGCACCGGGAACTCGCGCAGGCCGGCGATGATCGCCTGCACGATGAAGGGCATGAACGTGAGCTTCACGCCGCGCTCCGCGTAGGCGTCTTTGTGCTTGCGGCGGAGTTTGTCGACGTTGGTGAAGTCGATCTCGAAGACCGTATGCACGTGGGCCGAGGTCTGCTTCGACTGGACCATGTGATGCGCGATCTTCTTGCGCATCACGCTGAGCGGCTCGACGGTCGAGGTCTGGCCGGGCGTGCGCGGTGCGGGCGCCGGAGCGGGTGCGGGGGTGGGGCGGGACTGCGGTGCCGGAGCGGGTGCGGCGGCGGGTTTCGGCGCGGCGGCCGCGGGCTTCGGATTCTGGATGTAGTCGAGGATGTCGTTCTTCGTGACGCGGCCGGAGACGCCGGTGCCGGTGACCTGGCGGATGTCGACGTTGTTCTCCGCGGCGATCTTGCGGACGAGGGGGGAGGAGCGGGTGCGGCGGCGTTCGTCGAGGGAGGTGACGTTCTGCTCGTCCTCCTGCGCCTCTTCCCGCTCCGCGGGGCGAGGGGACTCGGGCGCGGGCGCGGGTGCCGCGGCCGCCGGTTGCGGTGCGGGCTGCGCCTGACCCTGGCCTTCGGTTCCGATGCGCGCGACGACGGCGTTCACCGGGACGGTGGCGCCTTCCTGGGCGACGATCTCGAGGAGGATGCCGGCCGCGGGAGAGGGGATCTCGGCGTCGACTTTGTCGGTGGAGATTTCGAGCAGCGGCTCGTCGCGGTCGACTTTGTCGCCCACTTGCTTGAGCCACTTCGAGACCGTGCCTTCGGCGATCGACTCGCCCATCTGGGGCATGACCACGTCGTGGGCGGCGCCACCGGAAGCCGCAGGTGCGGGGGCGGGCTGGGGAGCGGGTGCCGCTGCCGGTGCGGGTGCGGGTGCGGGCTCCGGTGCGGGCGCGGGGGCGGATGCCTGCTGCCCCTCACTCTGGCCTTCGGTCCGCTCCGCGGGGGGCGGTGCCTGGGGCGCGGGCGCGGCTTCTTCCCCTTCGGCGGCGATGCGGCCGATGACGGAGTTCACGGCGACGGTGTCGCCTTCGTTCGCGAGGATTTCGGTGAGGGTTCCGGCGGCGGGCGAGGGGATCTCGGCGTCGACTTTGTCGGTCGAGATCTCGAGCAGCGGCTCATCGCGCTCGACCCGGTCGCCCACTTTCTTGAGCCACTTCGAGACGGTTCCCTCGGCGATGGACTCGCCCATCTGCGGCATTACGACGTCATGTGCCATGGATTTATCGTGCTCCTGAATACGCGAGCGCTTTTTACATGCAAAAGGTTCGCGCGGCAAGGCGAAGAGTTTGTACCGCGCGGCAGGCATGATGAAACGGCTGGCCATGATCCTGGGCATCGCTCTGAGCGCGGCCGCGCAAACGACGCCGCCTCCGCAACCGACCACCACCAGCATCGAACGAGGCGACCGCGACGCGAGCATCACCGGCTCGGCGAGCGGCCAGCGGCAGGATCCGCCCGCCGAGGTCCGCAGACCGGCGACGCCGCGCGCGCCGGGGAGTGCCGCACGCACGACCACGGCCGCACCGCGCACGGAGCGCACGCCGCGCACGCCGTCCGGACCGAGCGCGCGGGAGCGAGCGGCCGCGGCCGGCGATCCCGACGTCTACCTCGAGGTGCCGAACCTCAGCGTCGACGAGATCCTGCTCGACGTCGACGATCTCGAGGTGCATCTCGCGCTCGACGCGCGCGTGGCCAATCTCGTCTCGATCAAGGCCGGCGTCGACGCGACGATCGGCAACGTGAAGCTGGAGATCCGCGGCGTGGAAGCGGAGGCGTACCTCACGGTGCGGCTCGACAACGTGGCGAAGATCCTCGATCGCACGCTCACCACCATCGACAACAACCCGCAACTGCTCGAGCGCCTGCTGACCACGGTCGATCGCACGGTCGGTACGGCCGGGCAGGTCGCGAACACCGCGCTGCAACCGGGCGGCGTGCTCTCGCAGACGGTGAACACGCTCGGCCAGACCGTGCAGCGCACGCTCGACACCACCGGCAACATCGTCGAGCGCACGCTCGACACGACGGGCAAGCTCGTGAACGAGCGCACCGTCGGACGGCTGCTCGATCTCCCTGTCGTGAATGAGACGACGAATCAGGCCGGACAGATCGTGAAGCAGGTGCGCGACACCACCGGCGCGGTGATCGAGCTGACGCTGGACAACGCCGGCAAAGTCGTCGGCTCGCGCGTGGTCGGCGGAGCGACGGGAGGACAGCGTCGATGAAACGGCTCCTTTTGCTTCTTCTGCTGGCGCTGCCGCTCGCCGCGCAGCAACGCACCACCACCGGCGCCGGACGTCCCGCGGCGCATGAACCGGAGCCGGACGTCGTGGTCGACGTGCCGAACGTGTCCGTCGAGAGCATCGTGCTCGACGTCCGCGACGTGCGTGCCCACGTGTCGCTGGATGCACGCGTGGCGAATCTCGTCTCGCTCAGCGCGGGGGCGGATGCGGCGATCGACAAAGTGCGTCTCGAGATCAACGGCGTGCGGGCGGAGGTGTACCTCGTCGTCCGCCTCGATCGCGTGGCGGAGATGGTCGAGCGCGCGCTGGAAACGATCGACAAGAACCCGCAGGCGGTGACGCGCCTGCTCGATTCCGTCGACAACACCGTGAGCACGGTCGGTCAGGTGGCGAACACCGCGCTGCAACCGGGCGGCGTCGTCAGTCAGACGGTGAACCAGCTCGGGCAGACGGTCACGCGCACCGTCGATCAGGCCGGCCGCATCGTCGAGCGCACGACGGATGCGGCCGGGAAGGTGATCGGCGAGAAAGTGCTGCCGCCGGAATCCCAGCAGCAGCAACAACAGCAACCGCGACGCAATCAGTAGGCGAGGAGCTCGCGCGCCGCTTTCATGACGCGCGCTTTGTCCGGTAACGCCGCCGCTTCGAGCGGCGGCGAGTACGGCGTCGGCACGTCGAGCGCGCCGATGCGTTTGACCGGCGCGTCGAGGTAGTCGAACGCCTTCTCCGCGATGCGCGCCGCGAACTCCGCACCCGCACCACCCGTGAGCGGCGCCTCGTGCAGGATGATGACGCGGTTCGTCTTCGCCACCGATTCGAGAATCGCTTCCTCGTCGAACGGGAGGATCGAGCGGAGGTCGAGCACTTCGACCGAGACGTTGTCCTTCGCCAGCTCTTCCGCGACGTCGTCGGCGAGGTAGATCATCGAGCCCCACGTGACGATGGTGAGGTCTTTCCCCTTGCGCCGGCGATTGGCCTTGCCGATGGGGACGATGTAGTCCTCCTCGGGGAGGTTTTCCTTGATGCGGCGGTAGAGGTACTTGTGCTCGATGAAGAGCACGGGGTTGTCGTCGCGGATGGCGGCCTTGAGCAGTCCCTTCGCGTCGTACGCCGTCCCCGGCGCCACGATCTTGAGCCCGGGACGGTTCATGAACATCGCCTCGGGATTGAGCGAGTGATACGGACCGCCATGCGTGCCGCCGCCCGCGGGTCCGCGCACGACGATCGGGCACGCGCGTCCGAACAGGTAGCTGTTCATCGCCGCGAAGTTGACGAGGATGTCGTAGCCGCAGGTGATGAAGTCGATGAACTGCATCTCCGCGATGGGCCGCATGCCCATGAGCGCCGCGCCGGAGGCCGCGCCGATGATGGCGATCTCCGAGATCGGCGTGTCGATCACGCGCTCGGGGCCGAACTTGTCGATGATGCCGTAGCTGGTCTTGAACGCGCCGCCGTAAACGCCGACGTCTTCGCCGATGAGGAAGACGCGCTCGTCGCGTGCCATCTCTTCGGACATGGCCTGAGTGATTGCTTCGAGGTATGTCGTTTCTGCCATCAGTAAATGCGAGAGATGAACGATGAGAGATGAGCGATGAACGGGAGGCCACGGTTCATCGTTCATCTCTCATCGTTCATCTCTCGATCCTCATCTCTCGCTCCAGTATCCGTCCTCGATGTAGAGACCTTTTCCTGCGTCCGCCGGGTCGGGCATCGGCGAGCGCTCCGCTTCGTCGGTGGCGGCGTCGATCTCCTGCTTCACGCGCTGCTGGATGCGCGCGAAGTCGTCGTCGGTTGCGACGCCGAGCTCGCGCAGCACGCGCTCGTAGCGCACGAGCGGATCTTTGGCCTTCCACTCTTCGATGAGGTCCGGATGCACGTACGCCTGGTTGTCGTGCTCGGCGTGGCCCTTCATGCGGAAGGTCTTCACTTCGATCAGCGTCACGCCTTCGCCGTTGCGCGCGCGTTCGACGGCGCGCTTGGTCTCGCCGTACACCGCGAGCACGTCGTTGCCGTCGATCGTCACACCCGTGCAGCCGACGGCGACCGCTTTGTCGGCGAGCGTCTTCGCGGCGGTCTGCTTCGGCGTCGGCGTGGAGTACGCGAACCCGTTGTCTTCGACGACGATCACCATCGGCAGCTTCTGCACGGCCGCGAAGTTGAAGCCTTCCCAGAACGCGCCGGTCGAGGAGCCGCCGTCGCCGATGAAGGCGAGCGTGACGAGCTTGCGCTTCTGCATGCGTCCCGCGAGCGCGATTCCGGCCATGACCGGAATCATGTCGCCGAGCATCGAGATCTGACCGATGAAGCCGTCTTTGTTCGGATGGCCGAAGTGGATGTTCAGCTCGCGGCCGCGCGTCGGGCCGTCCCCTTTGGCCATGTATTGCTTGATGATGTCGGCCGGCTTCGCGCCGGCGACGAGGATCGAGCCGATGTTGCGGATGAGCGGCTGCACGACGTCGCCCTGCGAGTAGTCGAGCGCATACGCGGCGGCGACGGACTCGCCTTCCTGCCCGAGAGAGCGATACAGACCGCCGATGACTTTGGCCTGGCGGAAGAGCGCGACGAGGCGTTCTTCCAGCGTGCGGGTCAGCCGGAGGTAGTAGTCGATTTCGAGGAGCTGTTCGTGGGAGAGGCCGTGGGTGTTCGTGCTGGTG
Organism: Thermoanaerobaculia bacterium; assembly: GCA_035629395.1. Lineage (GTDB taxonomy): Bacteria > Acidobacteriota > Thermoanaerobaculia > Gp7-AA8 > Gp7-AA8 > QHVT01. Next base: position 48,405 of record DASPHZ010000081.1, on the reverse strand, counting down.
AGGACTTCGGTCATGTTGTCCGTTGTCGGTTCTCGGTTGTCTGCGCCGTTTCGCCCGTGCCAAGACGCACGGAGAACCGACAACAGACAACCGACAACTCAGTAATGAATCGCGTGCCCCGCCACGTCTTCCGCCGCTTCCATCACGGCCTCGGAGAGGGTCGGGTGTGCGTGAATGGTTTTTGCGATCGACTCGGCGGTCGCTTCGAGCTCGAGCGCGACGCAGGCTTCGGCGATCAGTTCGGTTGCTTTCGGGCCGACGATGTGGACGCCGAGGACTTCGTCGTATTTGGCGTCGACGACGTATTTAACGAGGCCGTTCGCTTCGCCGATGATCTTCCCCTTCGAGTTCGCGGTGAACGGGAACTTGCCGATTTTCACGTCGTAGCCGCGTTCCTTCGCTTTCTTTTCCGTGAGTCCCACCGACGCCACCTCGGGCTCGGTGTACGTCGCGTTGGGGACGTGGTCGTAGCGCAGCGGACGCACGTCCTTGCCGGCGATGTGCTCGACGGCGAGGATGCCCTCGGCGGACGCGCAGTGCGCGAGAGCAGGGGTGGGGACGATGTCGCCGATCGCGTAGACGCCAGGCTCGCCGGTGCGCATGTATTCGTCGACGGTGATGTAGCCGCGCTTGTCCATCTCGACCTTGACGTTCTCGAGGCCGCAGTTCGCGGTGACGGGGCCGCGGCCGGTCGCGGAGAGCACGAGCTCGGTCTCGATGACCTGCTGTTTGCCTTTGCCGGTCTCGATGGTCGACTTCACGCTGTTCTCGCCGACTTCGCAGGAGAGGACTTTGGCGTCGGCGAAGACGTCGATGCCTTTCTTCTTGAAGACGCGCGTGAACTCTTTCGCGATCTCGTCGTCTTCGATCGGGAGGAGCTGCGGCATCACTTCGACGATGGTGGTCTTGGTGCCGAAGCGCGAGAAGATGGAGGCGAATTCACAACCGACCGCGCCCGCGCCGATGACGAGCATCGACTTCGGGATCGATTCGAGCTGGAGGATATGGTCGGAGTTGATGATGCGCTGGCCGTCCGCCTTGATGTGCGGGAGGTCGCGCGGAACGGAGCCCATCGCCAGGATGATGTTCTTCGTCTTGATCTGCTTGCCGTCGACGTCGACGGTGTTGCGGTCGACGACTTTGCCGAAGCCGGTGATGCGCTCGACCTTGTTCTTCTTGAAGAGGAACTCGATGCCTTTCGCGTTCGCGTCGACGACGCCCTGCTTGCGCTTCTGGACCTGGGAGAAGTCGATGGTGACGTCGCCGACGGTGATCCCGAAGTCTTTCGCCTTCTGGATCTTCCCCCACACATCGGCGTTTTCGAGGAGGGACTTGGTGGGGATGCAGCCGCGGTGGAGGCAGGTGCCGCCGAGGAAGGGATCTTTTTCGACGACGCCGACTTTCAGTCCGAGCTGCCCCGCACGAATGCCGGCGACATACCCGCCCGGACCACTGCCGATGATGATGACGTCGTATTGAGTGTCGTTAGCCATAGCGGCGCGCATTATATGCACGCTGGCGCGTGCGGAACCGCGGCGGCTGCAGGCCGCCGCGGGGGGGCGCAGGGATCGGGTTCGGGAGAGCGGTCATGCAGGGCACGGATGGGACCGCGCGCCTGCGGGCGCGCGGGGGGTTGGGGGGATACCGCGCCGGGGGCGAAGATTGCCCGCGTCCCCGCGGCGCCCTGCAGGCGCGCGGCGGCTCCGCGGCTCCGGTCGGGCGCCGCGGAGTCATCCGAGCCTCGCCCGTGCAATTTCGCGGGGAGAGGGGACGGAAGAGGCAGTTACTGTGCGGTGACGTAGGTCGGGTCCTGGGTGATGACGTCGATGGCTGATCCGTACGCGGTGACGCGGCCGTTGCCGCTCACGACCTTCACGGTCACGCGGGCGTTGTAGACGCCGTCGAGGCCGAAGCCGCCCGGGCCGAGGGTGATCTGGCGGAACTCGTTGGGCTGGAGGTCGATCGTCACGACGGGGGTGGCGATCGAATCGGGAACGATCACACTCACTTCGACACGCGCGCTCTGGCCCGTGGTTTCCGACAGTCCGATGTTCGTGCGCAGGCGCGAGGACTGTTCGAGCTGCAGGATCTGCAGGGCGCGATCGGCGGCGCCGACCGACTCGGCCGGCGTCACGCCGGGGATGTACTGGCCGTACGTGCCGCTCGTGGTCTTGTTGTACGTGCGCGCGGTGGCGGTGAGCTGCGTATTCGACGGCGTCGTGACGGCGATCGCGCCGCCCGCGCCGTTCGGCTGGGCGAAGAGATCGCCGAGGACGTTGTCGAGGACTTCGATCTCGCCGGCGCCGAGCTGGATGTCTCGCGTGACGGCCGCACCCGGATTGCCCTGCGGATAGAACGTGAGCGTCGCGTCCGTCAGCGCACCCGCGTTGAAGATGCGCAGGTCGGTGACCCAGTTCGCGGAGTCGTTCGCGATGTACGCGACGCCCGGCACGACGTAGCGATTGGACGTCGTGGCGCCCTTCACCACCGCCGAGACCAGCAGCGGATCGTTGGTCCTGTTGTCGACTTCGGAAACGTACGCCGTCACCTTGCCGTCGCCGTTGAGCACTTCGACTTCCACGCGCCCGTTGGCGAGATCGTTGATGCCGTTCGTGGCGAGCATGCCGTTGAGCTGCTTGTGCTCGCCGGCCTGCAGCGAGACCGGAATGGTCGCGAGCAGCGCGCTGGCCGTGTCGTAGACGCGCACCATCAGCTCGGCGGGTTTCCCCGAGGCTTCGGCGAAACCGAAGTTCGCGCGATACGCGTCCGACTGCGCGACCTGCTGCAGCGAGAGGATCGTGGGCGCGAGTCCCGGCGCTGCCTTGCCGACGAAGTTCGCGTAGGGGATGGCGGGGATGAACTGGCCGAACGTGCCATTCGGCGTGAAGTTGTACGTGCGGCTCGACGCGGCCGTCATCAGCTCCTTGATGGTCTGACCGGCCGAGGTCGAGCTGAAGAACGACGGCGTGGCCGGCGCGGACGTCGTCAGCGGACGCACTTCCAGCATGCCCGTCGCGCTGGACGTGGTGCCGGTGCCGAAGAGACTGGCCACGACGTCGTCGAGTGCGAGCGTCGCGTTCGGCGCAATCTCGACCGTCGACGAGCTGCCGGTGGTCGTGCCGTTCGTGCCGGACGGCGTGAGGTTGAGCTGGTACTTTTTCGTCTGCGCGGAGAGGTTCGTGACGCGGATGTCCGACTCGAACAGCGAGTCGTTCGCCCCCTGCGCGTGGCCGACGACGGGGAAGATGAGCGAATCCGGCGGCGGCGTGCCTTTGCCGGCCGGCACGACCGGAGTGACGAGGCTGACGGACAGCGGAATCGTGGTGATGGTGCCGGCGTGCGTCTGCGGCGAGCGCAGTCCGCCGCCGCTGTACGTGATGCGAATCGTGCCGGTGTTGGTGCCGAGGCCGAGGACGTTGCGGGTGGCGGTGACGGTGAGCGTGAGCCCTTCGACCGGCAGCGTACCGGACGACGGCGTGACCGTCAGCCACGGCTTGTCCGTCGTGACGGAGAACTGCAGAGGCGTCGTGCCGCCGGGGAGGAAGACGGTCTGCACCACGTTGCCTTCCGTGCCGATCTCCGCGCTGGCGTTGTTCGTGCGCGGCGCGATGACGAACACGCCGACGGGATCGGAGTACGGTCCGCGCGAGTCGTTGCAGTCGCTGATCGCGCGCACGCGATAGAGGTACTGCACGGGCGCGCCGGTGACTTCGTGTGTGAACTGCAGCGACGGCTCGTCGGTCGTGAACGTGACGGCGTTCGCAAAGTCGGACGACGTCGCCTCCTGCACCTCGTAGAAGCCGGCGTTCGGCACCGGCGTCCAGCGGACGCGGTAGCGCGTGTTCGACAGCGCCTGGCCGACGACCTGCGCGAGCGGCTGCTCGGGCGTGCCGCACGGCACCGGCGGATCGACGGTGAACTCGCCGCGCGCGGAACGCGTCGGATTGCAGCTCGCGAATTTCGCGACGACGAACCACTCGTAGGTGCCTTCCGGCAGCTCGACGAGCGCCTTCGGCTCGGAAGTCGTGGTGATGAGGTTCGGGTCGACGTCGCCGCGGCGTGCGTAGACTTCGTAGCTCGTCGCGTCGGGCACGGCGGTCCAGGCGAGATGCACGGGCGAGCTCACGCCGCCGCCGTGCTCGCCGGGGAGGAGGAGGATCGGACGGCGGTTCTCGCATTCGGCGCTCGTGCGGGGGATCTCGAAGAAGAAATGCTGCGACTCGACGGGATCGCAGCCGGTCGCGAGCTTCACCACCCACCACTCGACGCGGCCGAACGGCATTTCGTGCGAGGCCGTCGTTTCGCTCGTGCTTTCGAGCGCGGTCGGTGCGCCGCCGTTGACGCGCGCGACGAGGACGTAGCGCGTCGCGCCGGCGGCGCCGTTCCAGGTGAAGGTCACGGGCGAGGTGAGGCCGGTCGCACCGTTCGCCGGCGTCAGCGGCTGCGCGGCGGTCGTGTTGCAGTTCTGCGCGCGCGGGACGGTGAAGGTCGTGCGCGCGGAGAAGGTCGAGGGGCATTCTTCGACGACCGCTTCGACGCTGAGCACGTAGTTTCCCGGAGGGAGCACGCGCTCGAGCTGCGTCGTTTCGGTCGATCCGAGGAGCACGGCCTCGCTGCCGTCTTTCGAGGCGAAGACGCGGTACTTCTGCACGCCCGCGACGCCGCTCCAGGTGATGGTCACGGGCGAGGGCACGCTCGCGTTCTGTGCGGGTGCGGTGATGACGGGCGCCTGCGTCGGGCAGGTGCGGTTGCTGACGATGACGAAGGCGCCGCGGTTCGATGCGACCGGCGGGCAGCCCGCGAACAGCGCCTGCACGAACCACGCGTAGTTGCCCGCGACGGTGATCGGGATCGTGAGTGTGGTGTTCGTCGTGAAGGCAATGTCTTCGAACGCGCCGTTGCGTCCGATCCAGACGCGGTACGCGATCGCATTCGGCACCGCGGTCCACGTCAGCGTCACCGGGCTGCCGGCGTTGCCGCCGAGCGGGGAGACGACCGCGGGCGCGGCGTTCTGTTCGCAGTTCGCGCCGCGCTGGACGGTGAAGCGGCCTTCGCCGGACACGACGCCGCGGCAGTCGGCGCCGCGACGCGCGTCGACGTACCACCGATACTCACCCGCCGGCAGGCTGATCGTGGCCTCGGTCGACGTCGTCCGCGTGATGTTCAGCGGCGCGCTGTTGTCGACGGAGACCCAGATGCCGTACGACGTCGCGCCGGCGACCGCGCTCCACGCCACGCGTACGGGTGACGTGGTGCTCGCGCCCTGCGCCGGTGCGAGGAGGTCGATCGTCGCGGTGGGGCACTCGATGCGCGCGATGGTGAAGCGCGAGGTGTCGGAGAACGTCGTGCAGTTCTCGCCGAAGACGGTCTGCACGCTCCAGATCACCGAGCCGCCGGAGACCGCGACCTCGAGCTCGGTATGTTCGGTCGTGCCGAGGAGGACGGGATTCGCGCCGTCGATCGCGGCGAAGAGGCGGTACCCGCGTGCGTTCGCGACCGCGTTCCAGCGGAACGTGACGGGGCTCTGCACGTTCGCCGCGCCATCCGCGGGTGCGACGAGCGTCGCGCGCGCGGTCGGGCAGTCGGACTGGATCGTGAGGATGCGCTCTTCCGATCGGGCGTCGGGACAGTTCGGATACGCGGTGACGACCCACCAGTCGTACGTGCCGCCTTCGAGCTCGGTGGCGGTGAATTCGGTCGCGGTCGTGGTGGTGAGGAGGCGCGGCAGTCGATCGCCGGCGCGGTGGACGAAGAGCGCGTAACCTTCCGCGCCCGCGCGCTCGGTCCATTGGAAACGGACGGGCACGCGCGCCGTCGCGCTGTTCGCGGGAGCGATCAGCGCCGCGGCGTCGCCCGTGCAGTTCGTGCCGCCGATGACGAGCTCGCGGCGCTCGGAAAAGAGCGGATCGCAGTCGCCGTCAAAGTTCGCGCGCACTTCCCATTCGTAGTCGCCCGCGGTGGGGAACGCATGCGTGAACGAATTGCCGGCGATGTTCTCGCCAATGGCTTCGAACGAGCTCCAGCCGTCGTCGGAGACCTTGACGTCGTAGCTGGTGGCGCCCTGGACCGGGATCCAGGCGAAGGTGATGCTGTGATTCGTGGGGTAGGTGTCGCCGTCGCTCGGGATCTGCAGCGACGGCGGGGTGGTCGGGCAGTTCGTGGTGAACGTGCGCGCCGAGGAGGTGAGGTCGGGGCAGCTCGACGCTGTGGCGACCACGTACCACTGCACGGTGCGGCCGGGCTCGACCTGGATGGTCAACTCGTTGACCAGTGAAGTGGCCACGAGCCCCGGCGTGTCGCCGTCGAGGCCGAGCCAGATTTCGTACGTCTGCACGTCGGGGACGTCGGTCCATTCGAGGGTGACGTTGCCGAAGCTCACCTGCGCGTTGTCCGCGGGCGCGGTGGGCGAGGGTGTGATGGTCGGGCACGACTGGGTGACCGTGGTGAAGCTCTGGCAGGGCGACTCGGCCAGAGGGCACGAGCCGTTCATCACGCGCACTTTCCACTCGTAGGTCGTGCCCGGTTGCAGCGTGGGTGGCTGGAACGTCGTCGAGCCGCCGTACGCCGAGCCCGCGGGTGCATTCGCCGCGCATGGGTTCGTGCCGGTCGGGCCGAGGAAGATGTCGTACTGCGTGGCGCCACCGATGGGAGCCCATTCGAGCGTGGGCGTGACCGGCACGTTCGTCGTGCCGTCGGCCGGCGATTGCAGCGTTACGTCGCACGCGGCGCCGAGGGCAAAAGCCTGCGTGCCGCAGGCGAGGATCAGGACGATGAACAGCATCCACCGCGCGAGGGATCTCATTCGCTCTCCGGTTCTCTCTCTGGGTACTGGGTTAATGGACGCGTAGTGTAAGCGTTTCGTTGACACGCCGCCGTGATTTGGCGCACGGGGCGAGCGTCAGCGGTACTTGTTGCCGCCGGTGTTGAACACGACGGTGAGCTCGTCCGCCGCGATCGTGCCGTTGGCGCGCAGCTCGTCGAGGGCGAGCCAGGCCGCACCGGTCTCGGGTCCGGCGTCGATTCCCTCGTCGCGTCGCAGGGCCGCGGCCGCGTCTTCGATGCGCGCGTCGTCCACGGCAATCGCACCACCGCGCGAATCACGCAGCGCGCGCAGCATCAGACGGTCGCCGACCGCGCGAGGCACGCGCAGTCCCCACGCTTCGGTGCGCGGCGATTCCCATTCGGGCGCGTGCTCGAGGCCCTGATCGAACGCGCGCACGATCGGCGCGCAGCCGCTCGACTGCACGGTGAACATGCGCGGGCGTTTGCTGTCGATCCAGCCGAGGCGCTGCATCTCGTCGAACGCCTTCCACATCCCGATGAGGCCCGTGCCGCCGCCGGTGGGGTAGAGGATCACGTCGGGGAGGCGTCCGAGATCTTCGAAGAGCTCGTAGCCCATGATCTTTTTCCCTTCGACGCGATACGGTTCTTTCAGCGTCGAGAGGTCGAAGCCGCCGTTGGCGGCGATGTACTGCTGCACGCGTTTCGCGGCGTCGGTGATCACGCCCTCGACCAGCTCGACCTGCGCGCCGTAACCGCGGCATTCGTCGACGATCGACTGCGGCGTGTCGCGCGGCATGGCCACGAACACCGGCATCTTCGCGCGAGCGCCATACGCGGACAGTGCAGCGCCGGCGTTGCCCGCGGTCGGTGCGGCGAGCGCGGTTGCGCCGAGTTTGCGAGCCATCGTCACGGCGGCGGCCATGCCCCGCGACTTGAACGAGCGTGTCGGATTCTTCGACTCGTCCTTGATCCGCACGTTCGCGCGGGAGTGCGCGGGGAGCAGCGGCGTGCGTCCTTCGCCGAGGGTGACGATCTCGCGGTCGTCGTCGATAGGGAGGACGCCGGCGTAGCGCCACATGTCGTTGCGCTCGCGCAGACGGGGTGGGGTGACGAAGTCGTAGTGCACAAGGATGGGTGCACTGCAGGTGGGGCAGAGGTTGACGAGCGCGGAGACCGCGCTCGTCCAGTCACAGCGGGAACAGCGCAGCGACTTACTGATTGGCCTTCGCCTCTTCGACGTTCTTGTCCAGCTCTTCGACGGCCTTCTGCACTTCGCCCGGCTTGTCCTCGTACTTCGACAGCTCGTGCGCGTACGCGTTGAGCGCGTTTTCGTGCTTCGAGAGGAGCTGCTTGTTGTAGGCGAGGGCGGGATTTTCGTCCGCCTTGACCTGCATCTCCTGCTTCGACTTGTCGTAGCCGGCGAGCATGTCGGCGTAGATCTTCTTGGTCTGCTCGTCCTTCGCCTCGTCGTACGCTTTCTTCACGTCGGCGTAGGCTTTGTCGAAGTTCGCGCTCATGCTGTCGCTGAACTTCTGCGCCATCGCGGCGGTCGAGACCTCGAGGATCTGCTGCTTGACCCAGAGGTACTCCTGGGTGTTGTAGCCGAGCTCTTTGGCGGCGCGGATGTCGGCGGTCATGAAGTCGGCGACCGAGCCGAGGGCCTTGAAGCCTTCGACCATGCCGGCGATGGATTTCTCGCCGTTCTTTTCGGCCTTGTCGGCGTGCTGCTTCATCTCTTCCTTGGCGACCTGCGCGATCTTCTTCTCGTGCTCGCGGGTCTTCAGGTACATCTGCACCTGCGCCTCGGTCAAACGCCCATCCTCGGGCGGCGTGTACTCGTCATTCGCGACCTGCTCCATGAGCTCGGTCGTCCCCGTTTCTTTGAGGCTCTTCGAAATGTCGGCTTCGTCCTTGCCGCCACAGGCAACCAGGGCGAGCGAAAGGCACATCGAAACAGCAAGGGTGCGGCGCATTTGGGTGTGTCTCCTTCGTGTAGTGGGCGAATGGTAAGGGATGGAGGGGGATGGGTGGTGATGTACCGCACACGGGAGAGTTGTAGAGCGGTAGAGCTGTAAAGCTGTAGGGGGGAGCCACTCCAGCCGAGCCCCTCTATTGCTTTACGGCTCTATAGCTCTACGGCTCTATAGCTCAACGGCTCAATTCTCACTCCCTCAACTCCGCGCTGACGCGGGCGCGCAGTTCGTCCAGCTCTTCGAGAATCGTGCGTAACGCGGTGTCGCGGACGCGCAGTTTCTGCTGGAGGGAGGCGATCTGTTGTTCGAGCTCGTGGACGCGGTTGCCGGCCAGGACGGCGGGGGCGGGCTCGTCCATCACGGCGACGGCCACCGGGGCGTCGACGAGCTCTTCGGCGCCGAGCTCTTCGACGTCATCGACGTCCGGGACAGCCACGTTGCCGGAGAAGGTCTGCGGGCGTTTGCGGCCTTCGGCCAGGAGCTGGTCGAGCGATACTTCCTCGGCCTGGTCGTAATCGGCTTCGACGGGGGCGGCATCGGCGAAGGGGACGGAATCCGCGAACGGATTCGGCGCTTCGGCGAGCGGCTCGTTGTCGAGCATCGCCACTTCCGGCTCGGGCTCGGCGACGGGCGCTTTCACGGCCACCTTCGCGGGCGTCGGGACCGGCTTCTTGATCGGTTCCGACTTGCCGCCCTTGAGGCGCGTGAAGAGGTGCTTGGCCGTGATCTTCGAGATCAGGCGGAACGTCTCCATGACGCCGTTCCCTTTGAGCGCCGAAGCCTCGGTGTAGGGATAGCCTTCGAACCCGAGCGCTTCCTGCAACTGCTCCACCGGCAGGACGCCGGGGATGTCGCGTTTGTTGAACTGGATGACGATCGGCGTGTCGTTGACGTCGATCTGGTTCTCCTCGAGATTTTCGAGCAGGTTGGCGAAGCTCTCGCGGTTCGCCTCGACCATCGCCGGCTGCGAGTCGGCGACGAACACGACCGCGTCCGCGCCTTTGAGCACGAGCTTGCGCGTCTCGTTGTAGAAGACCTGTCCGGGGACCGTGTAGAGCTGGATCTTGAGGTTGAACGGGCCGACTTTGCCGATGTCGACCGGCAGGAGGTCGAAGAAGAGGGTGCGGTCGGTTTTCGTCGCGAGCGACAGCATCTTCCCCTTCGACTTCGGGTCGAGCTTGTCGAAGATGACCATCAGGTTCGTCGTCTTGCCACAGAGGCCTGGGCCGTAGTAGACGATCTTCGCCGTCATCTCGCGAGTTGCGTGATTGAAAAGGACCATCGGGAATCCTCGCTAGTGGCGCGCAGTATCGCATACCGGTAGTCCGCATAGAATGCGCGCCGTGAACGACGACAGCCCCGTCGAGATCCCGATCACCGACACGCTCGACCTCCACCCGTTCCGCCCTGCGGAGATCCAGGACGTCGCCCGTGAATACCTGATCGAAGCGCACGCCATCGGCCTCACGCAGGTCCGGCTCATCCACGGCCGCGGCGTCGGCTTTCAGCGTGAACGGATCCGCTCGCTGCTCCGCGAGCTCGACTTCGTCATGGACTTCCAGGACGCTGACGGCTCGGGCGGCGGGTGGGGCGCGACCGTCGTTCTGCTGGCGCCGAATTCGCTAAACCATTCGCCGAACAGGGAGTGAGATGTCCACACTTTACGAAGAGCTCAGCAGGGTATCGACGTACGAGTATTCCGAGGATGAGGTCCGCGAGTTCGAGATCCTCCATGCGGAGATCCGCCAACTGAAGAAGGAGCGGAACGCCGTCATCGTCGCCCACAACTATTACCGTCCCGAGATCCTGAAGGTCGCGGACTTTGTCGGCGACTCGCTGGAGCTGGCCCTCATGGCCGCGCAGGTCAAGGACGCCGACGTCATCGAGTTCTGCGGCGTCAACTTCATGGCCGAGACCGCAAAGATCGTGAATCCGGCCAAGACCGTGCTGCTGCCGAACCCGATGGCGGGCTGCCAGCTCGCGGACTCCGCGCCGGCCGAGGACCTCGTCGCGCGGATCGACGAGCTGAAGAAGCAGTATCCCGACCTCGCCGTCGTCAGCTACGTCAATACGACCGCGGCCGTGAAGGCGCTCTCCGACATCATCGTCACGAGCGCAAACGCGTCGAAGGTCGTGCGCACGCTGCCGAACGAGAACATCCTCTTCGTCCCCGACCGCAATCTCGCGAGCCACGTTGCCGAGCAGGTGCCGGAGAAGAACATCATCCCGTGGGACGGCTTCTGCTACGTGCACCAGCAGATCACGCCGGAGGAGATCGCGAAGATCCGCCAGGCGGATCCGGAACTGGAGATCCTCGTCCATCCGGAATGCCGTCCCGACGTGGCGAAGCTCGCCGACGCCGTCCTCTCCACCTCGGGCATGGTGCGTTACGCGAAGGAGCGGCCGGCCAATCGCTTCCTCATCGTGACGGAGTGCGGCCTCTCCGACCGTCTGGCGATGGAAGTACCGGACAAAAAGTTCCTCAAGGGCTGCAAGCTCTGCGCGTTCATGAAGGTGACGACGCTCGAGGACGTCCGCGACTCGCTGGCCAACATGCAGTACGAGATGATCGTCCCCGAGGAAATCCGGGTGCCGGCGGAGCGGGCGCTGCGGCGCATGTTCGCTGCGACCGAATAGATGTCGCACCGTCGGGGCATCCTCTTTCTCAACCCGCGCGCGGGGACGTTCACCGCGGCGGATGAGTCGAATCTGCGCACCGCCGCGTATGAAGAAGGATTGCGCGTCGTCGACGTGCATCCTTCCATCGACGTGCGCGCCACCGTGCGCGAGGCGCTGCAGGCGGGACTGAAAACGTTCGTCGTCGCCGGCGGGGACGGCAGCGTGCATCACGTGGCCCAGGCGCTTGTCGGCACCGACGGTGTGCTCGGCGTGATTCCGATCGGCAGCGTGAATCACCTCGCGCGCGATCTCGAGGTGCCGATCGGCGACTGGCGTGCGGCACTCGACATTGCCCTGCGCGGCGAGGTGCGGCAGATCGACGTCGGCCGCCTCGGCAACACCTACTTCATCAACAGCGTAATGCTCGGCCTCTATCCGACGATCAGCGAATACCGCGAGCGTTTCCGCTCGCTCAACAATCGCTGGGCGGCGTACTTTAAAGCGGTGCGTCTGGCGCTGCGGCATTTCCCGCACGTGACGCTGGTCGTCGAGCATGACGGCCACGTGGAGACGTTCCGCACCCAGCTTTTCGTCGTGGCGGTGAATTCGTACGACCTCTCGCAGGTGGGGATGGTGTCGCCGAAAACGACCTTCAACGACGGACGTCTGTCGATCTACTCGCTCTCGTTCATGAGCCGTCCGCAGTTCATTCGCGCGGCGGCCAAGTACTTCCGCGGCAAGATCAGCGACGTCGCTGGATTCCGCAGCATCCGCACCGCGCAGTTGCGCGTCGACACCGGGAAACGGCGGCTGCGCGTTTCACTCGACGGGGAGCTGATCGAAGTGCAGACGCCGCTGCAGATCGCGGCCGTGCCCGCGAGCCTCCTGGTGCGCGCTCCGGGTACCATGCCCGTGTGACCTCATCCTCGGCCACTGGACCGTTCACCCCGACCGCAACGAGCTCGTCTCGCGCACCGAAACGCGCACGGCTCGAGCCGAAAGCGATGGAGCTGCTCGTGCGATTGGCCGCCAGTCCGGGCACGGTCGTGACGAAGGAGGAGCTGCTGCGCGACGTCTGAGGACGGCGCCGTAATGCGTCGCGAATGCGGCGGTATGGTGCGGAGACTCGACGAATCGCCGGACAGTTCCGTACGTCACCCGTTATCCTAATGACATGCCGTCTAGAGGCGGGGTGACACTTCTGGAGGTCCTCGACACCAGCGCGATCGTGGTGTGGGAGAACTCCCGTTCGGCGCTCCGCGCGGCTGATTTCCTCCTGCGCTTCGTCGCCTGCGAATCGGGCGTCACCCCGCCGGCGCGCATCTGCATGCAGGTCACCGACTGGTTCTACACGCCGTTCTGCAATGACGTGCTGCGCGCCTCCACCGCGGAGGAGTTCCTCGAGCATTGCGTGTTCGAGCTTCGCTCGTGGCGCTACAACCCGTTTCGCGTCACCGTCGACGGCAGCACGCGCACGTGGTTCATGATCGCGTTCGACGTTGACGGCGTGGAATTCGGACCGATCGAAAAAACGCCGGGATTCAGTGAGCGTGTCATTGCAGCCTTCAATGAATGACGGAGCGCCGGTGACGACCCGCACCGGCGCCCCGGCTGCAGTCAGTTCTGGACCGCGGTGACGGTGCGGCGCAGCCTGCCGGTGCCGCCGCCGATGATCTGACCCGTGATCTGCACGGTGTGCGATCCCGCGCCGACCGTGATGAACGCGGTGCGCGACGCGGCGGAGATCACGTCGGAGCCGCACAGTTGCGAGCCGGCGGAGCTTGCACCCGTACCAGCGGCCGCAATGCCGTCGACATAGATGACGACCGCCAGCGACGTGCCGAGGGTATTGACCTGACAATCGGTGCTGTACGTGATCAGCACCGTCTGCGTCGAGGCCGTACTGAACGTCACCGACGTCGCACCGGCGTCATCGAGCGGCAGCAGCGTGGGCGACGAGCCGACCGGCGTGGTGAACGTCTGACGCGTCGACGTGGCGAGCACGCTCGCATGCGCATCCGCGCTGACCACAATGAGCAGAAGAACCGCAATGGCTGACGAGATTCTTTTCATAAAACACTCCTTCATTCGAATTGAGCGCTCCAATCAACCGGCCGGACAATCTGCGCTCCTGTAACGTAGTGCCGCGCCCCACACTGTGGGTTACGGAGCGGGAGAGGTCGCATGACTGTCGCGTGACATAATCCGCCGCGTTGACGGCGATCTACGGGCTGGTGCGCTGGAGCGGGGGAGCCGTCGAGACGGCGGACCTGAATGCAATGGCGGACGCCATCCGCTATTGGGGTCCGGATGGCGGTGGCGCCTGGACAGCGCCCGATCGCGTCGCCGCACTCGGTCAACGGGTCACGCACAATCTTCCTGAATCGATTCGTGAACATGGCCCGCTCGTGGCCGCGGACGGCTCGGTGCTCACCGTCTCGGCGCGGCTCGACAATCGCGACGAGCTGCTGCACGAGCTCGCACTGCGCTCCGATGCGACCGAAAGCGAGATCGTCGTCGCGGCGTGGGAGCGATGGGGCCGCGCCACATACGGACATCTATACGGGGACTGGGTGTTTGCTGCCTGGAATCCGTCCAGCCGGCAACTCTACATCGCCCGCGATCACCTCGGCAACACCGCTCTCTACTACCACCGCCACGTTTCGCGCTTTGCGTTTGCGTCGAGTCGCAAGGCGCTCTTCGCGTTGCCGTTCGTGCCGCGGCGCCTCAACGAGCTTCGTCTCGCGCAACACCTGGCGATGTGGGTCACGGACGGCCACGCCACGTTTCACGAAGAGATCTTCCGCCTCCCTGCCGGACATCATCTGACCGCCACGGCGGACGGCGTGCAGGTGACGCGGTACTGGTTTCCGGAACGGATCGCGGAAGTCCGACCCGGTGGCGATGCCATCGAGCGTTTTCTCGACCTGTATGCGAGAGCGGTTCGCGTCCGCATGCGCACCCGAGGCCCCGTCGTCAGTACGCTCAGCGCCGGCCTCGACTCCACCTCGGTCACCGCGCTCGCCGCCCGCAATGTCGAATCGCTGATCGCCTATACGGCCGTCCCGCGTCCGGAGGCCGCGGCTCTCACGCCGCCCGGACGCCTGGTCGATGAGTGGGAGCTCGCGCACGCCGCCGCGCAGTGGATCGGCAACGTCGACCATCGTCCTTTGCGGAACGAGTCCATCACGCCGCTGGCGTCGTTCGAGCGCTCCCTCTGGCTGCACGACGAGCCGGAGTACGGCGCCGCGAATCTGTACTGGATCACCGACCTCCTCGAACAGGCCCGCGCCGCGGGAGCGGGAGTCCTTCTCACGGGCCAACTGGGAAACGGCGGCGTGTCGTGGGCCGGAGATCAGCAGCGCGTGCTGCGCGGATTGCTGCGAGGGCGATGGCTCGACGCAATCCGCGGTCTGCGCGCGTTCCGGCAGCTTCACCGAACGTCTCTGTCGCGTGCGGTGTGGTGGCAGGTCATCCGCCCGTTGCGCGCGAAGATCCATGGCGCGCGGTTCCGGCGTGGCTGGATCGATCCACCTCACGACGCCGGCCTGTTCGCCCCCGCCTTCGCGAAGAAGGTCGGCGTCTTCGACCGCATGCGCGCCGAGGGGTACGACGCGTTCCGCTCCGCAACGCGGGAGCCGATCGCGCAGCGCATGGAGATCCTCCTGCCGAGCATCAGTCCCGTGGGTGCGATGTGGGACGAAGTCGGAGCCGCATACGGGCTGCAGGTCCGCGATCCGACCGGCGACGTCCGTCTGCTCGAATATTGTCTGTCGCTTCCCGACGACCAGTACGTCCGCGACGGCGTCGACCGCGCGCTCCTGCGCCGGTCGATGGAAGGGCTGTTGCCGCCGGACGTCGTCCACAACCGCCGCCGCGGGATGCAGGGGGGCGATCTGCCGTTGCGCTTTCGCGCCGATCGTCACGCCACGGCCGCGGCCCTCGAGGAGATCGCGGCTTCGCCGGTCGTGCGCCGCACGATGAACGTCGATGCCATCCGCACGATGGGGACCGCGGTCCTGCAGAAGAACGACGCCACCGTGATGGACACGTCGTTCGTGTTCGCGCGCATGCTGCTCATTGCGTTGTTTCTGACACGCGAGCCGTTCGAGAAATGAACATTACATTTTTGATTGACCGGCAGCTACGGTGAGTGCTTCACTGTCCCCACATGAACGAGATCAACGTCACGCCCGTTACCGACGATCACCACACGGAGAAGCGCACCTGGCAACCGCCCACGATGGACGTTTTCGACGTCACGACGCTGACGGCTGGCGGACCTCCGAACATCATTTACAACCCCGCCGACGCCACCGGCTATCAGTCGTAGTGCCTGTGCTTTGCCGCGCACGGGTGTGCGGCAAAGTTCCCTCCGATGAGTGAATCCCTCCTCGTTCACCCGACGCTGTCGTTCGGATCCCCGAAGCTCATCCCTGACGGCGACGCGGTGCGCCTCGTTCATCCGGCGACCGGCTTCACGTATCGCCTCAACCCCACCGCCCTCACCATCTGGGAAGCCGTGCAGGAGCCCACGTCGGTGAGCGCCATCCGCGACCACGTGCTGCGGACGTTCGACGTTTCGCACGACGAAGCCGCCGGCGCGGTCGACGGATTTCTCGACCAGCTCGCGGAGCTCGGACTCGTCGAGCTGCGCACGCCGGACGCGGCGACGGAGCTGCGCCTCCGCTACCTCTCGCTCCTCGAACGCGTGCTCGTGAACCTCATCTATCCGGAGCACGAGCTGCGTCTCCATCGTCTGGAAACGGCTTCCGCCAGCCTTTCCACGCGCGTGGATCGCGAGCGCATGCTGCGCGACATCCGCGAGTCCGATCCCGAGGAGTTCGCGGCGCTCGTGCGCGCGAAACTCGACGGCAAGATCTATCGCGGCCGTCCGTGGCGCTACTCGCACACCATGGTCGGCCTGCGCCGCCTGCAGCATCTGCACTGGTGCGCGCAACGCGTCTTCGCCGACAAGATCCCGGGAGATTTTCTCGAAGCAGGCGTGTGTCAGGGCGGCGCCGCGATCTACATGCGCGCGCTGCAGGTGGCGTACGGCGAAGCGCAGCGGCTTCTGTGGGCCGCCGACTCGTTCGAGGGCCTTCCCGTGCCGCACCACGACAACGACGAGGGCTACGACTTCAGCGAGTCGCGCGAGCCGTGGCTGGCGGCGACGCTCGACTCCGTGCGCGAGAACTTCCGCACGTACGACCTCTTGTCCGACGCGGTGCGCTTCCTTCCGGGGTGGTTCCGCGACACGCTGCCCGCGGCTCCCGTCGGGACGCTGGCCATTCTCCGGCTGGACGCGGATCTCTACACGTCCACGATGGAAGCGCTCGAGCCGCTCTACGAGAAGCTCGCACCCGGCGGGTTCGTGATCGTGGACGACTATTACGCCTTCCTGCCGTGCCGCACCGCCATCACCGAGTTCCGCGAAAAGCACGGCATCACCGAACCGATCCGGCATATCGACTGGAGCGCGGTGTACTGGCGCAAAGCGCGATGAGCCCACGCCGGCTGCTGCTGCTCCATCCGACGCGGATGGACGGCGAGAATCACGGCGTCTACATCCAGCACGTCGCGTCGATGCAGTGGCTGCTGACCGCGGACCACGGCTGGGACGTCGTGGCGATGGACGCGTTGCATCCGGCGCTGTCGGACGTCGCGCTGACGAGTGACGTAGTGGTCGTGCACATGCTGGGCGGGCGCGAGATCGAATCGCTCATTCACCTTCGCCGCGAGCGTGGTCTCAAAACGCATTTCGAGTTCGCCGACAATTTTCTCGACCTCGGCGAATGGGTTCCGCAGAAGCACACCCTGCGCAATCCGCTGGTGCGGCAGCAGATCCTCTATCACGCGTCGATCTCCGACGGGATCCAGGTCTACTCGGACGGTTTGGCGGAGCTCTTCCGCCACGTGCACCGGAACGTCGTCACACTCGACCCATACGTGCCGCTCGCGCGCCGCACGAGGGACGACCGCGCCTTCGTCGTCGGCTGGGGCGGGACGACTTCTCACGCCGGCGATCTCGCGCGGATCGCACCGGTGATCGTGGAGTTCTGCAGACGGCATCCCGACGCAACGTTCGCCTACATGGGCGACGCGGCGCTCTTCACGCAATTCTTCAGCGAGCTTCCGGCCGCGCAGGCGCGCATGCGGAAGTTCGGGCCGTACGAGGAGTACCTCGACTTCGTGAGCAGTCTCGACGTCGGGATCGCGCCGCTCGGCGCGTCGGCATTCAACGCCTGCCGCACGGACACGAAATTCGCGACGTACGCGGCGAGGGGAGTGGCCGCCGTGCTCGAGGACTCGGACGTGTATCGCGTGCACGCCGATCGCGCGATGCTGTTCGCGTCGGCCGCGGAGCTCGAGGCGGCGCTCGAGACGTTGTACGCCGATCCGGTGCGCCGCACGCTGCTGGCGGAGCGCGCGTACGGCTGGGCGATGCGCGAACGCAGCGCGGAGCGTCTGCGCGCGCAACGCATCACCGCGTACGAGTCGCTCGCGCCGCGGCAACCGCTCGAGCACGCGCCGGTGCTCGCTTCGCCGAATTACGCGGAGCTCCTGGCCGCGTCCGCGCTCAAGGAAGTGGCTGCCGCCGTGGCCGCGGTGGAGCCGATCCTCGCGCAATGGCCCGGCTACGATCAGGCGCGTCTGGCGTTGTGCCGGTGGTACGAGGGGCGAGGCGAGCATGCGCGTGCGTTCGAGCTGCTGGAGGGCGTCGCGATTGCGCCGCTGTACGCCGATGCGGCCGCCGAGCTGCAGGCTAATCTCGCGCGGCACGTGCGGCCGGAAGAGGCGGCGCATTACGACGCGCGCGTCACTTCGCCGCTGGCGCGCGCGCGTCTCGAACATCGCGGCGGAGACGTGCGCGAATACCTGCGCGTGATGCTGGAACGGCAACCGTACGACTACGTCGCGCTCGCGACTGCAATTCGCGAACGGCTCGCGCGCGATTCGTCGTCGCCGGACCTGCCGGAGCTCTGTCTGCGCGCGTGTCTCGTCGCGCCGAGCCTCGTGCCCGTCGAGCACCGTCCCGCCAGTCTGACGAGGTATCTGCCGGCGTGAGCGCGTTCCCGCATCACTACGCCGTCTACGGCGTCACGCTGCGTGCGAATCGCCCGATCGCCGGGCTATTACCCGGTCCCGAGGACGCGGCGGTCACGATCGACTTCGCGGGTCCGCTCGCGGAGCGTCCGGTGTCCGCCCCATTTTTCGTGAGCGGTGTCGAAACGCTGTGGCATCTCGACGAGGAACGGTGGCTGATCGAGTACAGCGCGCCGGAGAGGGGCTACGTCTGGACCGCGCTGCACGAGCCGGGTCGCATCGAGGTGCGCTGGAATCATGACGCGATCCTCGACGACATCGCGCCGATCCTGCAGGGCTCGTGTCTCTCCGCGACGCTGCATCTTCGCGCAATTCCGTTGCTGCACGCGAGCATTCTGGCCGTCGACGACGTTGCCATCGCCATCATGGGTGCGCCCGGCGCCGGCAAGTCGACGACGGCGGCCGCATTCGTGGCCGCGGGATATCCGCTCGTCAGCGATGACGTCGGCGCGCTGGATCTCTCCGGCCCCGCGATGCGCGTGCACTCCGGTTATCCGCGCATGCGGCTCTACGCCGATTCCGCACGCGCCGCCGGATTCGAAGCGTCCGCGTTGCCGCGCGTCTTCCACGAGGAGCTCCTCGGCGACAAACGCTTCGTCGAGCTCCCGCCCACGGCCTTCCGCGAGGGGCCGCTGCCGCTGCGCGCGATCTACATGCTGCAGCCGCGCTCGCGGCAAACGGCGATCACCGCGCTCGACGCGCGCGTCTCCGTTCCGGCGCTGATGCAGAACGTCTACTCGCTGCGTTTTCTCGATCGGAAGCGCCTGCAGGACGCGCTGGTGAACTGCACGCGCATCGTCTCCGCAACGGCCATTCGCACGCTGCGCGCCGCGGACGACCTCGCGGCATTGCCCGCGCTCGTCGAGGCGATTGCCGGCGACGCACGCGCAGTCGTCTGAACCTCCGTAGAATGCGCGGCCATGAAGAACGTCATGGCCACACTCTCACTCGCGCTCGTGATCGCCGCCTGGGCTTTGCCGGCCGAGGGGCGGAGTGGGGGGCGGCGCACGCGAGGGCTGGGCACGGTCGCGGCCTCGCATCCGCTCGAGCCGCTCACCGCGGGCGAGCATGACGCCGCATTTGCCCTCGTCCAGACGCATTTCGCCGCCATCGACGGCCTTCCCGACGAGCCGCTGCTCTTCCCGTTCATCGCCCTCTCCGAGCCCCCGAAGTCGTTCGTCCGGAGCTGGAGCGGCGGCGCTTTTCCGCGCGCGGCGACCGTGCACGTGCTGCATGCGCCGTCGAATCGCACGTGGATCGCCACCGTCGATCTGCGCGCGGGAAGCGTGTCGCGTCTCGAGCTCGCTCCCGCGGGATCGCAGCCGGCCGTGACGGCCGAGGAGTACGTCGTGGCGGATGAACTGGTGCGGGGGTATGCGCCCTGGGCCGCCGCCATGCGGATGCGCGGAGTCGAGCCGGACGATGTTTACGTCGACGTCTGGGCGCCCGGCGATCAGGAGCTCCCCGCGTCGGTCATCGCGAGCCTGCCGTATGGCTCCAATACGCGTCTGCTCCGCGCGCTCTCCTTCCTCCGCGGCGCGTCCGTCGACGCTTACGACCCGGAACATCCCCAGAATCCGTATGTGCGTCCGATCGAGGGCGTGGTCGTCACCATCGACATGAACCAGCGCCGCGTCGTGCACATGGCGAACACGGTGGTGCGCCCTGTGTCGCGCGACAGCGGCAACGCAACGACGCGGCGTACGGGCCTCAAACCGATGACCATCGTCCAGCCGAACGGCGGCGGCTTCGAAGTCACCGGACGTCTCGTGCGCTGGCAGAACTGGCAGTTCTACGTGGTGCTGCATCCGCGCGAAGGGCTCGTGCTGTACGACGTGCGTTATGACGACAACGGACGTCTGCGGCCGATCGCGTACCGTATGTCGCTGTCGGAGATTTACGTTCCTTATGGCGTGCCCGACGAGAACTGGTCCTGGCGTACTGCCTTCGACGTAGGCGAATACAACCTCGGCATGTACGCACAGACGCTCGAGCCGTACCGCGACGTCCCGGAGCACACGCATTTCTTCAATGCGACGTTCGGCGCGGACACGACCGGCACATTCGAGGCGACCAACACCATCGGGATGTACGAGCGCGACAACGGCATCCTCTGGACGCGCACGGATCCCTCGAATGCCGAGCGCGATACACGCGGACGGCGCGAGCTCGTCGTGACGTGGAACGCGTGGATCGGCAATTACATCTACGGTTTCGACTGGATCTTCGGCCAGGACGGCGGCATCGAGGTGAAGGTCGTCCTGACCGGTACGACCCTCAATCGTGGCGCGGGGGACGAAGAGGAAGTCAGCGCGCCGGTCGTCGGCGTCGACGATGCCGGTGTGCGCGTGGCCGCGCCCGCGCATCAGCATTTCTTCAATTTCCGTCTCGATCTCGATGTCGACGGCGTCGAGAACGTCGTCGCCGAAACCGACGTGCGTCACATTCCGACGCCGGGACACAAACACGTGTTCGGCCCGCACGAGACGGAGCTGACGAACGAGGGATTCCGCGACGCCGAGCCGCTGCTCGCACGGCATTGGGAAGTGCGTAATACCACCGCGGAGAACGCGCTGGGCGGGCATACCGCATTCGCCATTGAGGCGCACTCGGTTGCCGTGCCGCTGTCCGCCTCCGACTACGAGCCGCTGCAGCGCGCCGCATTTGCGCGCCATCCGTTCTGGGTCACGCGGTTCCGCGAAGACGAGCGTTACGCGGCCGGCGATTTTCCGAATCAGGGACCGGCAGGCGTGGGGCTGGACGCGTTCATCCGTCCGGCGGAATCGTTGAGCACCGAGACGGGGACGGATCTCGTGGTGTGGCCGACGATCGGCATTACGCATGTGCCTCGGCCCGAGGATTTTCCGGTGATGCCGACGGAAACGATCAGCTTCCGCCTCGTGCCGCACGGCTTCTTCGATCGCAATCCGGCGCTCGACGCGCAGGAGTTGCCGCAGAGACGAGGACGCGTGCGCGCGGTGCGGTGAGCCGTCAGCGTGTTTGCCGCGCGTCGCGTGTCGGTGCGGAAATGGCGCGGCGGAAGACGATCATGTCGCGGACGGGGAGGCCGTTCTCGACATGCGGCTCGTCGTAGTACCAGAAGTAATCGTGGCGGATGCTGTCGATGCGGAAGCCGCACTTTTGATAGAAGAGAAGGTTCGCGGCGCTCGTGCTGCTCGTGCCGACGATCATTTCCTTCCTGCCGCGCCGGTGCGCTTCGCCGAACAGCCACTCCACGAATCGCCGGCCGTAGCCGTGTCCCTGACGCTCCGCGACGACGCCTAATTCGACGATCTCGCACGGATCGCCTGTCCAGCGCATCGTGGCGGCGGCGGTGAGCTCGCCGTCGACGTCGAGGCGATACGCGGCGTCGGTCATGTTGCGCAGGCTCCAGCGCAGCGCGCGCAGGGAGGGCTCGGCGAGGAGGAGGACGGGAATCAGTGCGTCCAGCTCGTCGGATGCTGCTTCGCGAATCGTTACGGTCATGCGACGCGTATCATGACGCAACCGATGAACGCGCGTTCCGAGACCGTGGTCGTATATCGCGATGCCGATTACGCGAGCGTAGGCCGCAGATTGCTGATCGATTTCATCGACACGGCGGTGGCCGGTACCGTGGCGGTCGTGCTGTCCGTGATCGCCTGGATGTTCAGCCAGGACGCCGCCGGCGGGCTCGCCGCCGTCGCGAGCTGGGTCGTGGTGTGGATCGCGTATTTCGTCCTGCTGAAGGGCTCCCGGTTCCGTACGCTCGGCTACGTCATTGCGGGTGCGCGAATCGTCGATCGCACCGGACAGAGGCCGGGCTACGGTGCCCTTCTCTTCCGCCTCAGTTTCGTCATTTTCGGTCCCGCCAACTTCCTGATCGACCTGCTGTGGGTCTCGACCGATCTGAGCCGGCAGGCCCTGCGCGACAAGTTCGCGCACACCTACGTGATTCGCAACGGGGCCGCGCCGGTGGGGACGGGACGGGTGGTGTACCGCGTCTATATGGTGTTCGGCTGGACGATGCTTTTTCCGGAAGTTTCCGGCTCCTGAATCGAGCGGAACGTGAAGGCGAACGGCGAGGGTCCATGCGCCTCGAGATGTTCGAGCCGCGCTTTCGCCTCCTCGGCCGTAGGAACGTGTCCGGCCGGAACCCACCACAGCGCGACGTACGCACCGGCGAAATGCTCGAACCATTTCCGCCGGTCGCGCAGCAATTCCGCGTGCGCCGTGCGGTACGTGTAGTTCTTCAATGCCTCGACGCTCTCCCACACCGACAGGTTCACGAGGATCATGTCGTCGTCATACGCGCGCACGTACGTCGCATTCCCGTCGTCGGTCTGCAACCGCCACACGAACCCCGGCGCCCGATCGGCGAGCGCGTTGATCTCGTCGAGCCGCGCCACGAAATCGGCGAGCTCCGGCGACTCCAGCGGCGCCTTCATCCGGGCGATGTTCACCTGGGCGAGGTGGGATTGCGGCATGTCGGACCTCCGATTCGAGAAAATCGTAACACCGCGGCGCGTGAGAAGATGGCTGCTTGCAGAAACGCTTCTTCCTGATCGCAGCCGCCTGCGCGCTCTTCCTCGCCGCGGCGCCGGCCCGGCGCACGATGAGTTACTCCGGCCTGACGCTCGACACGAATCACGTCGAGCTGCTCGCGCGCTATCCCAACTCGCGGCACGATACGTCGGTCACCGGCACGCTCACGATCTGGGTGGCGAAGAAAGACGTTCGCCGCGATGGGATCAGCCATGTCCAACTGCACCGCGATCGCGACAATCGCGCGACGCGGCTCGTCCTGGGCTTCGAGCCGAAAGGCGGGCCGAAATGCGCGGACATTATCCGTTCCCTGACGAAGCGTTACGGTCCGCCGAAAAAGGAGCGCGTGTGGTACGAGGAGAGCGCTCGTCACGAGCCGCTGCTCTGGTCCGACGAGACCGTGAACCTCCGCTTCGATTGCGGCGAATACGCGGTCGTGCTCGAGCGTCGTTCGCTCACCAGGACCAGCGCGGCCGATCAGCCGGAGAGCTTCGCCAGCCGCATGCCTCAGCGGCAGATCAACTGATACACACCCACCACGTCATCGCGCACGTCGTCCAGATCCGCTTTGATCTTGCCGACGGCCGCCTGGAAGCG
The DNA here is from genome assembly GCA_035629395.1 of Thermoanaerobaculia bacterium. Classification (GTDB taxonomy): domain Bacteria; phylum Acidobacteriota; class Thermoanaerobaculia; order Gp7-AA8; family Gp7-AA8; genus QHVT01. The sequence goes on along the minus strand of DASPHZ010000081.1, from coordinate 24,802 downwards.
CGGGTCGGAATGAAGCGGCGCGAGCCAGGGGTGTTTGACCAGGGCATACCAGCTATGGTTGCCGAGGTCGGCGCATTTCTGGAGCCATTGAATGGCCTGCTCGTGATCGCCGAGCCGGGCGTACGCCATCGTGATGCGTAAGGCGGCCCAGTGATTGCGCATCGCATCCGCCTCGAACGACTTGATCCGCGCCTCGGCCTCGGCGCGATTGCCGCGCGCGGCTGCAATGAGCGCCTTGAGACTCTTGCCGAGGTAGTGGCGGGGGACGAGGCGTAATGCGGCTTCGGCTTCCTTGTCGGCCTCGACGAGATTGCCCTGGAGGAGAAACGCCATGCCGCGGATGTCGTGGCCGGCGAGCTCGGTCTCGCGCGAGCCCATCGCCGCCTGCGCCGTCTTCAACGCGCCCTCGGGATCGACCGCATTGATGTTCCAGTAGCCGCGCGTGAGCGCCTCGTTCGACATCGGATCGATCTTCACGAGCCGGTCGCCGACGCATTGCGCTTTCTCGAGATCGCCGGTCGAAATGAAATACGTCACGACCGAATGCAGCGCTTGTGTGTCGGAAGACTCGAGCCGTAATGCGGCCAGGACTTCGCGCACGGATTCGCGGAAGCGATTCGGATCGCGGACGAATACGCGCCCCAATGCGAGATGCGCGGCCGCGAGATTCGGATCGAGACGCACCGCCTGGCGCGCATACCACTCCGCCTTGGCAATGTCGTCGGGGGAGGCAATGCTGCGCGCCTGTCCCAGGGAGAGCGTGGCGGCGAGGTCCGCATAAGCGGCAGCGAATGTCGGGTCGAGCGCAATGGCGCGCTTGAGCGACGCGATCTGCTCCGCATAACGGTCGGGCTCGAAGCTGCCATTGAGCGCGCGAGCGCGCAGATATTGTTCGTACGCTTTCGGATTCGACGACCGCGCCTGCGACGCCTCATCCGGCGGATGCTGCACGCCGATGCGGTCATTGAGGCCGGAAACCGTCCGCGCCGAGACGTCGTCAATGAGCTTGAGGAGATTGTCGCGCCGTCCGTCGATGGAATCCGACCAGACGGAAAATCCCGTGCGTGCGTCCGTGAGCTGCAGCGTCACGCGCACGAGATCGCCGGCCGCGAGAAAATGTCCTTCCAATACGCCGTCGACCTGCAGTTTCTCGCTGGCCGCTTTCGCGTCCGGCTTCTTGCCCTGAAATTCGAGCACGGCGGACGTGGGGCGCACCTGCAGGGAAGGGATGTGCTGCAACTCCGTCACGAGCGCGTCGGCGAGACCTACGGACAAAAACTCGTCGCGCGTGCTGTTGGCGATGTTGCGTAAAGGCAAGACCGCGACCGATTGAATCGGAGGCGGCGCGGCAGTCGTCGTTGCAACGCCGGGCGTCGATTCGCGTTTGGCAATGAAGATCGCGAACACCACCACGAGCGCCGCCGCCACGGTGATGGCCACGCGTACCCAGCGCGGACGCGGAATCGTACGCCCGAGGCTGGTGCGGGAGGTGGTCTGGGTCATGCGCACGGTGGGCGTGTCGATCTCCTCGAGATCCGACAACAGCTCGCGCGCGTTCTGATACCGGTCCGTCGGCACTTTCTGCAGCAGCTTGGAAATGATCTTCGCGGCCGCGGGCGGAAACGCCGGATCGACCGGTGCGAACGGCTCCGGCTCACCGTCGCGGATTTTCTCCAGCACCAGCAGCGGCGCCTCGGCATTGAAAGGGAGTCGCGCCGTGGCCATGTGATAGAGCACGACGCCGATTGAAAACAGATCGCTGCGTTGATCCGCGTTCTGTCCGCGCGCCTGTTCCGGTGAAATGAAATGCAGCGTGCCGAAAAAGTGTCCGGTCGACGACTCGAACGTGCGATCGAGACCGGGATCGGTGAGCGCGCGCGGGATCGATTTCGCGAGACCGAAGTCGAGGATCTTCACGAGCCCCGTCGGCTCGACGATGATGTTCGCGCTCTTGATGTCGCGGTGGATGATCCCTTTCTCGTGCGCCGCCGCCACGCCCGCCGCGATCTGCCGGGCAATCGAAAGAAACTCGCCCGATTCCGGCGCCTTGCGGCGGATGTGCTGGGAGAGCGTTTCGCCCTCGCAGTACTCCATGACGATGAACGGCGCGCCGTCGGCGGTCTCGTCGACCTCGTAAATGGTGGCCACGTTCTGGTGGCGCACCGCGGCGGCTGACCTCGCCTCGCGCAGAAAGCGCGCCTTGCGGTCGTCGTAGGCGAGATCCGAGGCGTTGAGGACCTTCAGGGCCACGAGGCGGCCGAGCCGCTGGTCGCGCGCGAGATAGACAGTTCCCATCCCGCCTTTGCCAAGGACGCGGACGATCTCGAAGCCGTCGAATGAAGGGAAGTGATCCGACATCAGGTACTTAGCGGCGCATTCTACACGGGTGCGCGGGTGGCCCTGCATGAGCCCGTGGTCAAATTTCTGACCCCGTTCCAATTGCGTGGGTTATATTCTCACCCGAGACCAACAATGACAGTCAGCGAAGGTGTTGCTCCCGACATCGCTCTTCCGCCTCGTTATCAGGTCCGCTCCATCCTCAAAAAGACTCCTGACACCGCCGTGTTCCGCGTTTTCGACGCGCCGGACCGCCGCGACGAAGCGATCAAGATCCTTTGCCACGAGGTCACCGATCCGCAACAACTCCTCCGCTTCAAGACGGAGTTCTCGACGCTCGCGTCACTCGAGCACTCCAGCGTCATCAAGGTCTTCGACTTCGGCGTCCTGCAGGACCGCTATCCCTACTTCACGATGGAGTTCTTCGCCGGGAAGCGGATCTCGGAATGGTTCGACGGGCAGAGCTGGGACGCGCTCTATGACGTGATCCTGCAGATCGCTTCCGGTCTCCATCACATCCACCACCTCGGCATCGTTCACCTCGACCTCAAACCGTCGAACGTTCTCGTGAGCGACGACGGCAAGGCCAAGATCATGGATTTCGGCCTGGCCATCGAGAGCCGCCGGGTCTTCGACCGGAAGATCCGCGGGACGCTGCAGTACATGGCGCCCGAGGTTCTGCGGCAGGATCGGGTGGATTCGCGGGCGGACCTCTACGCGCTCGGCATGACGCTGTACGAGACCGTCACCGGCGCGCTGCCCGGCTACGGGCGCGCACCGATCGAAGTGATCCGCATGCATCTCGACGAAGAGGTGCGCACGCCGTCGTCGATCAATCCGCGGGTGCCGGACGCGCTCGAGCACATCATCATGAAGCTGCTCGAGAAGGATCCGCGCCATCGCTTTCCCTCGGCTGCCGCGCTGCTGCAAGCAGTCGCCGACGCGGCAGGGAAGAAGGTGGGACCGGCGGAGCTCCTCGTCGGACGGGGAGAGCTCTTCGCCGCGCCGCTCATCGGACGCAAGAGCGAGTGCCAGCAGCTCATGGCCCTCATCGGCGAAGCGCGCGAAGGCCGTGGCAACGGCGTCATCCTCGCGGGCGCCGAGGGGATGGGCAAGAGCCGCATCGTGCGCGACGTGACACTGCGCGCGCAGCTCGACGGCGCACGCGTCTTCACCGGCCGCTGCCCCGTCAACCGCAAGACCATCTACGCGCCGTTCTTCGAGATCTTCCAGCAGATGGTCTCGGCGGTGAATCCCGAAGCGGACGTCGCGGAAGAGATTCGCCGCATCCTCAAGCCGGTCGTCGGCACCACGGGACCGGAAACGGGCAACCCGCCGCAGCACGGGCAGAAGTTCCGCCTCTTCAACCGCATCGTGCAGTCGATGCAGGACCTCTACGGATTCCTCAGCGTCGGCGGAGAGACCGGCGGCTCCCCGCTGATCCTCGTCATCGAAGACCTGCAGTGGGCCGATCCGTCGACCGCGGAGTTGTTCTCATTCCTCGTCGGCGAAGCGAAGCAGAACTTCCTCCTCGTCATTGGAACGCTGACGCTCGATTCCGGCGGCGAGGCGGCGATCGAGTCGGCGTCGCCGAACCTCTCGTTCTGGGAGCAACGCGGCCGCGAGGCGGGCTTCCCGATCGTGCGCGTTGAGCCGCTGACCGAATCGCTCGTCCGCGAGCACGTGCATTCACTCCTCGGCGACGCCAACGTGTCCGACGAGCTCGTTCGCTGGATGCTGTGGGAGTCCGCGGGCTCGCCGCTCAACATCCGCCGCATCATCGACTACCTCATCGCGCACGAGTACCTTCAGTGGGCGACGGGCGGATGGACCGCGGACATGGCGCGCATCCGCGGCATGCGCGTGCCGGGCGGCTTCGCGTCGATCCTCATGGAGAAGGTCGACGCGCTCGCGCCATCCGAACGGAGCCTGCTCGAGATCGCGTCCGTCTTCGGCGAGACCACGGACGTCGAGATGCTGACGAACGTCGCGGACTCGTCACCCGAGGAGACTTACGCGGGGTTGCGGGTGCTCGTGCGGTTCGCGCTCATCGACGAGTCGAGCGACGGATGCACGCTCACATTCCCGCAGATCCATCTACGCGACGCGGTCTACAACGCGATGCCGGAACGGCGTCGCGCGGAGATCCACCTCCGCGCCGGCGAGGCCTTCGAGGCACTGTCGAACGGGGGCTCGACGCAGTACATCGGCCAGGTCGCGTATCACTTCTCACGCGCGAACGACATCGAGCGCGGCACGCGCTACTCGATCGAGGCGGGCGATCTCGCCACCGGCACGCTCGCACACGAGGAAGCCACCGAGTTCTATCGCATCGCGCTGGAGCTCATGGACCTCGGCGGCCTCGAAGAGGCGCGCAAGGCCGAGGTGCGCGAAAAGCTCGCCGACGCGTACTACCGCCGCGACGATTACCGCAGCGCGATCCACGTCTACCAGTTCCTGCTCAAGAGCATCCAGAGCCGGCATCCCGACGACGACGCGAACGTCGACATCGCGCGGGTGATGAAGAAGATCGGCAAGGTGCTCGCGCGCCGCGGCGATCAGGATTCGGCACTCACGTACTACCTCTCCGCGCTCGCCATCTACGAGCGCCTTCACAGTACCGTCGACGTGGCGGAGATGCTGAACCGTCTCGCGTGGCTGTACCGCATGCGCGACGATCTCGACGCCGCCCGCGAGACCGCCGAGCGCGCGAAGACGATGCTGGAGAAGATGGACCCGACCGTCGTCTACGGCTACGTCAAGAACATCCTCGGCTTGATCGAATTCGCGGGCGGCAACTGGCAGCGCTCGCGCGAGATCCTCGAAGAAGCCGTGACCATCGGCGAGAAGCTCGGCAGCGAACAGCTCCGCAAAGTCGCGTCGATGAACCTCGGCAACACGATGTGGAAGCTCGGCGAGTGGGACACCGCGCTGCAGTACTTCCGGCAGAACCTCGAGCGCTCCGAGACCGAGGGAGATCTGTGGGATCTCGTGACGGCCTACAACAACGTGGGCGTCGTCGAGTACGGCCGCGGCAATTTCCACGCGGCGGCGGAGCTGTTCGAGAAATCGGTGCGCATCGACGAGCGGATCGGCGCGCTCGAGCACGAAGCGCTGGCGCGCGAGAATCTCGCCGATGCGCTGGAGATGCTCGGACGGTGGGACGAGGCGCTCGTGCAGTATCGGCGCTGCCTCGCACTCGAAGGATTCGACGAGACGCGCGCTTCGCGCCTGTCGGTATACGTGCCGCTCGCCCGCCTGACGAAGAAGCGCGGCGATATCGGCATGGCGCTCGAGTACGCGCAGAAGGCACTCGCGGCGGGCGAGCGTGCGCGCGACGAAGACCTCATCGCCGAGGCGGCGTACGTGCTCGCGTCGATCGAGGACGAGCGCGGCAATGTCGCGGAAGCGGAGCGCTACCTCACGCGCGCGATGCAGATCTTCGAAGCGAATCGCACGCTGCACGGACTGGCGCGCGGTCACACAGCGGCGGCCGTGCTCGTCCTGCAGAAGGAAGATCTCGAAGCGGCGGTGCGCCACGCACAACTCGGCGAGCAGTTCGCGCGTCAGCTCGGCGATCGTTTCTCGCTCGCGAAGAACGACTGGGCGTGGGCGAAGATCCACGGCTCGCGCGGCGAGCGCGAGGCCGCGGCGGCGAAGTTCGATCACGTGCGCGCAACCCTCGAGGAATTGGACACGCCGTACGAGCTCGGACGTCTGCTCTTCGACATCGGCCTCCTGCGCGAGGAGCCGGAAGACGCAACGCAGATGATCCGCAGCGCGATCCGTATCTTCGAGCGGCTCGACGCGACACACGATCTCGAACGCGCGCGCGGTGCGCTGTTCCGCATCCGCCCCGCGGGCAAGGCTCCGGAGCAGGGCGTCGTCGGTCTCTACGAGATCGTCAAGATCATCAACTCCACGCTCAACCTCGAGGAAGTGCTCAATCGCGTGCTCGACGTGTGCGTGCGCCGCCTGCGCGCCGAGCGCGGCATGATCCTGTTGCTCGATCCGCTCACGGGCGCGCTGCGCACCCGTGTCGTCCGTAACATCAAGGATGGCGACGGAGACTCGAAGCGCTCGCCGCAGTCGATCGTCAAGGAAGTCATCCAGACGGGGCAGTCGGTGATGTCCGCCGACGCGCGCGCGGATGAACGCTTCGTCGAGTCGGAGTCGGTGATCGCGGAGAACATCATCTCCATCCTCTGCGCGCCGCTCATCATCAAGGAGCGCATCTCCGGCGCGATCTACATCGATCACCGCCAGGCGAAGCATCTGTTCTCCGCGAAGGACCTGAGTTTCCTCGAAGCGTTCGCGGATCAGGCGGCGATCGCGATCGAGAACGCGCGGCTGTACGAGGAGCTGGAAGAAGCGCGCACACGGCTCTCGCTCGAAAACGAGGGGCTGCGCCGCGAGGTGCTGGTCGAGAAACATCTCGATTCGATCGTCGGCCATTCGGATGCGGTGTCGAAGACGCAGTTCGCGATCCGCAAAGCATCGGCGGGACACTCGACGGTGCTCGTGCGTGGCGAGTCAGGCACGGGCAAGGGTCTCGTCGCGCGGATCATCCACAACATCGGACCGCGCCGGAACGGACCGTTCATCAAGTTCAATTGCGCGGCGCTGCCGGAGACGCTCGCGGAGTCGGAGCTGTTCGGGCACGAGAAGGGCGCGTTCACCGGTGCGGATCGCCGCAAGCTCGGACGCTTCGAGCTCGCGAACAACGGGACGATCTTCCTCGACGAGATCGGGAAGATGACGCTGGCCATGCAGGCGAAGCTGCTGCGCGTCGTCGAGGACAAGGAGTTCGAGCGGGTGGGCGGCACGCAGACGATCAAGACGGACGTCAAGATCATCGCCGCGACCAACCTCGAGCTGGAGAAGGCGATCGACGAAGGGACGTTCCGCGAGGACCTTTTCTATCGCCTGAACATCATTCCGATCATGCTGCCGCCGCTGCGCGAGCGCAAGGACGACATCCCGCTCCTCGCCGAGCATTTCATTCGCAAGATCTGCAAGGACCTCGGCATCGACAACAAGCGCCTCGAGCCGGGCGTGCTCGACCTCTTCATGCGGTATGACTGGCCGGGAAACGTGCGCGAGCTCGAGGCGACGCTGCATCGCGCGATCGTCATGTCGAACGGCGATCTCGTCACGAAAAACGAGTTCTACAGCCTCTTCTCGCACCAGCAGCCGACGCTGGTCGTCGCCGACAGCGCCACGATGGCCGGCATGCCGTCCTCGATCCTCAATCCGCTGGTCGGCAAGATCGAGATCACGAGCGACGTCTATGACGAAGTGATGAGCGCCGTCGACAAGCAACTCATCCTGCGGGCGCTGGAAAGCTGCGGCGGACGCATTCGCGAAGCGGCACGGAGACTGGGGCTGGCGAGAAATACGCTGAAGTCGAAAATTCAGAAGTACCACATCGCGGTGAAAGACTGACGGCGGGAAGGATGGTCGCGCGGCGTGTGTTCTCCGCGCGACCAGTCTCCATCCACGCCTATGTTCCTGCGTCCCGCGGTTCCCCTCGCGCTCCTCGCCATTGTCCTGTTCACCGTGCCCACGGCGCTGGCTGCCTGTCCTGAAGACGAGCCGGACGCTTCCGTGTCCGTCGGTGCGCTGAATCCCACCAGCGGGTCCACGTCGGTGGTGATCTCGCACAATAAACCCGACACTCTGTCCTATACGTGGCTCGGCGTGACGACTACGCCAGTGCTTCCGTCCGATGGTTCGCCGATCACCGTCACGCTCGGTGGCTACTGCCGCTCGCAGACGGACGTCCTGCGCGTCGTGGTGACGAAATGCGGGAAATCCAGGACTGTGGAAACGTCCGTCGCGCCTCCGGATACGACCCCTCAGCTCGTGCCAAAGGTGGAGCTCGTCAACGGTGCGACTTACGTCCACGTGAACTTTTTCCTTCCGGCCGGCAGCCCCGGACCACTGAAAGCGACGTTGACGGGGCTCGACGGAAAGCAGGTCGTCGTTCACAACGAAGCGAGCACGTACGCCACGACTGGCGCACGGACCGTGTATTCGGGCAGAGATTCCGGCTTCCTGTACATTGAGACCAAATCGTGCACGGGAATCGCCACGGGCATCACCGTGCCCTTGCAGCCGACGGCGTGCAGTAATTGCAAGCCATGCAACGACTGCGTCGGCGAGCCGGTCCATACCCTCAGTGGAAACATGCAGTACGTGGAGGCCGATCCGCTGCCGGGATTCGAGATCCTTCCGTTCATCCGGGCTTACGACAGCGCATCGTCTTATGACGGCCATTTCGGTCACCGCTGGTCGTCGGTCTTCGATGCGAAGCTCTCCACGTTCACGACAATGGACAGTCGCGAGCTCGTGAGCCTGCGCACGGAGCGTGGCGTTCAGTTTCTGTTCCGCGGAGAGAACGGTGGGTTCGTGCAAACCATGCCGTCCGCACCTGCACCAGGCACACTACAGCGCGCGACAGACGGTACGTGGATGCATCGCGACGCCGGCGGATCGCTGTTGCGCATTTTCTCATCCGACGGCCGGCCGATGGCGTATCGCGATCTCCGCAGCGGCAACGAGATCCGTCTCGTCTGGACGAATGGCAAAGTGTCTGGCGTCACTGATTCATGGGGACGGTGGTCGTTGCACGTGACGACCGAAGCGACGTCGCAGCGCGTCACGTCGATCGCGCTCGACGGACCGCCGCAGCTCGTCTGGACGTACATCTACAGCGAGAACCGGCTCATTCGCGTCGATTCGCCGCTCGGCCCATGGCGCAGCTACATCCATGAATATCACCCCACCGGGAACTTCTGGTACCCGATCAAAGAGGTTCGCGATGGTCAGGGCAAGCTGATCGAGTCGCACAATTACAGAGACAAGCTCAGGGCTTCAGATTCGATCAGTGCAACGGACGACGTCACGTCCATCGGTTCGCCTGGATCAGGCCGTGTGACGGGCGAGCTGAAGACGACCATCTCATATCGTACCGGCCGGCAGGAACAGCATTACAGGCGTTTTGTCGCCAACGAGTACCGCCTCGTGGAGATCGACGGCGGCTGTACCTCGTGCAATGCGCGGCATCAGGTCTTTGCGTACGACGCGAAAGGGCGTCTCGAGCGCGTACAGAACGGGGACGGGTATGTGACCGAGGAGGAGTATGTGGGGACGACGGCGCGGGTGATGCGGCGGCGGACGGCGCTGCGGCCGTCGACCTGCGATCCCGCGACGGCGCAGGATCGTTGCCGGCAGACTCCTGAGGCGCTCGACACCATCGCGCTCATGGCGACATCCGCCACGGTCACGACCGAATACGAATACAACGACGCTCACTGGCCGGACCGCCCGACCGTGACGCGGGTGCAGAGTGTGCTCAACCCGGCCGGCAAGCGCGTCGAGACGCTCTCATTCGATCCGATCAACGGTGCGATCGTTACCCAGGCGGTGCGCGGGTGGACGGGAAGCCCCGCGATCGAACAGACGCGGACGGTCGCAACCGCGCTCTATGGTGCCAATGAGACAGCCGCGTTCGAGCCCGGCGGCAACGTCTGGGACTCGGCATGGTCGCAACTGCCACAGCCGTCCGGTCTCCGGAAATCGGTCGACGGTCCTCGCACGGATGTTTCTGACGTAACGAGTTTCGTCTACTACCCGGTCGATGATGCGGTTCCGTCGCTTCTGCGTGGCCGGCTGGCGGTGGCGCGTAATGCCGCCGGTCACCTCACGCGCTATGAAGATTACGACGCCTTCGGCAATGCGCGGCGCGTCGTCGATGCGAACGGCGTCGCGATGACGCTGCAGTTCGACCTGCTCGGGCGAGCGACAGCTACGACGCTCGAGGGGATTGCCGGCTGCGACACGTTCGCGGATCCGCTTTGCGCAACGGCTCTCGGCACCAGTCGTGTCTGGACGCCGTCCGGTCTCCTCACGTCTGAGACGAAAGCCGGCGGAGGAACGACAACGTACACGTACGATAGCCTCCGTCGCGTGTCGACGGTTTCGCGCACGACCACCGGTTCGGTCGAAAGCGAACGGATCACCTACGCCTATGATCCCGCCACCGGTCGCAAGAGCAGCGAGATCCTCTCCGTAAAGTCAGGTGCATCGTGGGTGGAGAAGACCCGCACGTCGTATACGTACGATCTGTTCGGGCAATTGAAACGGACGACCCATGCCGACTCCACGTTCCTCGAGTATGCGTACGACGAGGAGGGCCGCATGGCGACGGCGCGGGATGAGAACCACTCCGCTCCGAACACCTTCTACTCGTATGATCCCGCGGGCCGGCTTCGCGAGGTTCGCCAAACTCTTGCAAACGGCTTCGCCGTGACTCTCTACGGATACGACGCCCATCACAATCTCAGTTCGGTCACGGATCCGAATGGCAACGTCACGACGTACGCTTACGACGATTTCGGTCAGTTGTTGTCGCAGACGAGTCCCGTCACCGGCACGACGACGTATGCCTATGACGCCGCCGGCCAACTGACGCAGACGGAGGACGCAAACGGCACGACGGTGACCCGTACGTACGATGTCCTGGGACGAGTGTTGTCCACGGTGTCCGTGAAGGATGCGGAGACGGAATCCGTCTCGTGGACGTATGACGGCACTGCCACGCCCTTTGGAATCGGTCGCACGGCGACGATGACGGACCCGACAGGGTCGACGCGGTATGCGTACGAACGACGTGGACTGCTGACGCTGGAGGAGAAGACGATCGGAAGCGCCGTCTACACGACCCGATTCGGGTATGACACGGACGCGAATCGCAATCGAATGCAATACCCGGGCGGCCGTGTCGTCGATTATGGATTCGACCGTGCCGGACGGCCGGTGTCCGCGAGCACGAATGGTGCGGCGCTCGTGACGTCGGCGTCGTACCTGCCGTTCGGTCCGAGAACGGAGACGGTCTTCGCCAACGGTGCGCGCCGGGTGATGGACTATGACACGCGCTATCGTCCCGACGGATTGCGCCTCATCGGACCGTCGTCGACGCTCGTGTCCTACGACTATCAGCACGATCATGCAGGCAACATCACCGGCATCCTGGACCTGCTCGACACCGGGTATGACCGTCATTTCGGCTACGACGACCTCAACCGCCTGACGAGCGCAAATACGGGTGCCGCGCTCTGGGGAACGGGTTCTTACCAGTACGATGCGATGGGGAATGTACAGCAGTCGACGCTCGGAGCCGCTGTCAGCACGTTTACCTACAGCGGCGTCACGCCCGTGATCGCTTCCGTCACGGCGAACGGCGTCACGCGCATCGCAACGCATGACCCCGCCGGTAACGAAACGATCTTCGGCGCGGCCTCGTCGTATTATTCCCCCAGGAACTTCATGCGAGAGACCGGCAACCTGCAATATGCGTACGACGGGCGAGGCATTCGCACCGTGACGACGACCGTGACCGGCGAGCGCTATTCGCTCTACACGCCCGAGCTTGCCCTCCTCGCCGAGACGCAGACGACAGCCACGTCAACGAAGCCAGTCGCCTACGAGTACGTCTGGTTCGACCACCACCCGCTGGCACAGATCGAAACCTCCACAGGGACGGTCTCGTGGTATTTCACCGACCACCTCGCCACCCCGATTCTCCAGATCGACGCGTCCGCCCAGATCGTCTGGCGTGCCGATTACGACCCCTACGGCACCGTCCACACCTTCCGCACCGGCGCGACCAGACACCAACCGCTCCGGTTTCCGGGACAGGAGAGCCACGGGAGTGAGCTTTCGTACAACGTGTTCCGGTGGTACAGGGCGGGGTGGGGGCGGTATACCAGCTCCGACCCGCTCGGCCTCGCGGCTGGAATGAATCTTTATGCGTACGTGGACGCGAACCCCGTCAACTACTCGGACCCGTTGGGGCTGATTAAGCCCGTGCACCCGAGCAAGCAGAAGTACCGGCCGTGCAACAACGACGAGATCCAGAAGTGTCAGGCAAGCTGCAAATACGGCATGGAAAGCTGCATGGTGTCGCAGACTTTCAAGATCATCAAAATGACGGGCGGGAAAACGCTCTACGGATGGGTTGATGGGCCGATGAGCTGCTCGTGTAAAGAGCCGAGCTGCTGGGAGCAACTAAAGGAGTGGGCGGATCCGAAAAACTGGTTCGATTCCAACCCAACGCCACCGTTGCCGCCGTTCTTGCCGATCCCGCCGAAGTTGCCGACGCCGAAGCCGGTGATCCCAGGATTGCCGCCGTTCTTCGTCAACCCGTGCATGTTGAATCCGAGCCTGTGCTACGGCGACACAGGAATCGCGTGATGACGATGCGCTTCGAGCGTGAACTCAAGTCGTATGCCGAACCGATATCGTCAGCTCAGCTGAAGGAAGGATCGATCTACTTCTTCGTCAACTTCATCGATGGTGAGCTGCTGATCCCGACGATGGAACCGGTCGTGTTCGCAGGCAGAAACTTCGAGCCTGGCGATGTCGGTCGTGTGTACTTCCAAGACGTGTACTCGTATCGCGAAGGCATCCGCTACGACATGCCCGAACCGGCGAGCGAGGAGAGCAGCGCGGAGTTCCACACCGGATCAGAAGACGAGCTTGGGCATGTGTTCGAGTACGAGCAGGCGCTCGATGTTCTGATCGCCTGCTCGCTTCGTCGTCGGAAGTCGATGCACGCGTAGCGCGTCCGCTTCGTCGGCGCGCGGATGCGCCGCGCGATCACAAAAAAGGCCTCTGCGCTATCGCAGGTGGGTAGGTTGTAAATCGAGCTTCTCCGCAATGAAATATGGGCAAGTGGCTGTCTCGACCGCTGTCGGGATGAACGCGAGCAGGAGTTCGGCCCGCGCCTCCCTGCGGCTGCTTCCATGTTTAAGGCTTGCCGGAAGCGAGCATGCCCCGCTAAGGTGGGGCATGCTCACCTCCAGCGTCATCCAAGGCTCGTTTCCGAACGGCGTCGTCCGCATGCAGCCCGTGCAGCGCACCGCGGCTCCCGCCGCACGGCCCCTGCCGAGTGGCGCCGCCGTTCCGGTGCCGCCGGCGCTCGCGCCGATGCGTGGAGCGGGACAGCCACTTCCCGCACCGGTTCTGCAGAGGATGGAATCGCTCTTTGGCGCGAAGTTTTCGGACGTGCGCGTGCATGTCGGCGCCGACGCGGCGAAGCTCGGCGCGCAGGCGTTCACACAGGGATCGAATATCTACTTCGCGCCTGGCCACTGCCGACCCGAACGCCGCGCGCGGCGTGCAGATGCTGGCGCGTGAGCTCGCGCACGTCGTGCAGCAGCGGACCGGACGCGTACGCAATCCGTTCGGCGCAGGACTGGCGCTCGTGCAGGACCGCGCCCTGGAGATGGAGGCCGATCGCATGGCTCTGCGCGCCGCCGCGCAACCCCCATCGCCGGTCCAGCGTGCCGTCACCCCACCGCGCGTCGTACAGCGTTGCATGGCCTGCGGCAACAGTGCCTGCCAGGGCGGGGCGATCTGCAACCGCGACCGGCTCGACGCCGGCATCCGCGGGGCCCACGGCTTCTATCCCGATGCGGTGCGCTACGTGAACAGTTTCTTCCGAGAGAAAGTCGGGATCGACACCGCGCGCGCCGACGCCATCGCCGAAAACGTACGGCGCGTGGCGAGAGGGCAGATGTCGGTCGGCGAGGCACACCTGCGCGAGGTGGCCGGCTTCGGGCGCGACATCGTCAATCCCCATAATGGACTGTCGACGTTCGACCGCGTCGTATCCGCCGGCGGGGTGGTCGCGAACTTCGGCGGCTTCCTCCTGAGCGGCGTCTTCGAAAAACAGAAGATGTTCGGCACTGGCCCGTACGTCCGCAAAGACGAGTAACGCAGGCGACTGCTACGCCGCCGCCTGCGTTTCCCTCACCAGATCGCTCACCGAAAACGGCTTGGTGATGATGCCGCGCACCGGCAGCGACTGCAGCGTTTTGATGTTCGACGCCGTCACGAGCAGCGTGTGCGCGAGCAGGCGCGGATGCGATTTCTGGATCTCTGCCACGACGCCGAAGCCGTCGAGCTTCGGCATCATCACGTCGAGCAGCACGACGTCGAAATCCTCGGCCGCGATCCATTCGACGGCTTCGCACCCGTCGCGCGCGCACTGGACCTCGAAGCCGGCGCGCTCGAGCACCTTCCTCACGAGCGTGCGGATCGAGTCTTCATCATCGACGACGAGCACTTTCTTGCGGTTTTCCATGGCCGCAGCTCTCTAAGGCAAGGACGCTGCCCACGTAAGCCGTTGAAAACATGGAGCTCGACCATAGGCTTTCGTCTCTCCGCCAGTGCAGGATGTCCGGAATCGATATCATCCGCCCCGAATGGTGCATTACCTCCTCTCCTGGGGCCGCCCCGCCGGCCGCCTGTACGACGTCGTCATCCGCTTTACCGCGCCCGCGGACACGCCGCGCCTGCTGCTGCCGGCGTGGCGGCCAGGCCGTTACCTCCGCCAGAACTACGCCGCAAACGTGCGCGAGTGGAGCGCCGGCGAGGCCTCGATGTGGAAGGAAGACCTGCATACATGGCGCGTCGAGGCGCGGGCGGGGGAGGAAGTGACGGTGCGCTATCGCTACTACGCGGGCGTGCTCGACGCCGGCTCGAGTTTTCTCGATGACGACGAGGCGTATTTCAACGGCTCGAATCTCTTCATGCTCGTCGACGGTCGGCGCGACGACGAGCACGTGCTGACGATCGCCGCGCCCGCGGAGTGGCGCATCGAAACGCAGATGGAGCGCGTCGACGCGCAAACGTTCCGCGCCCGCGACTACGATCACCTCATCGACTCGACCACCATCGCCGCGGCGACGCTCACCCGTCACTCCTTCGTGGAGAGCGGCGCGCGCATGCATCTCGTCTTCCGCGGCGATGAAGGGATCGACACCGGGCAGTTCGTCGACCCGGTGTGCGCGATCGCAAAGTCTCAGGTCGCGCTCTTCGGTGGATTGCCGTTCTCCGACTACCGCTTCCTCTACCACGTGCGCGATCGATGGCACGGCGTGGAGCACGAGGACTCCTCCTCGATCCTCATCCGCCGCGCCGAGCTCCTCGACGCGAAGCGCGGCGACGCCGGTTTCGATCATCTGCTCGCCATCACGTCGCACGAGCTCTTTCACGCGTGGAACGTGAAGCGGATCCTGCCCGCGCGCTTCGCACCGTACGACTACTGGCGCGAGACCCCGACGCGGCTCCTGTGGGCGATGGAGGGCCTCACGTCGTACTACGGCGAGCTGACGCTCGTGCGCTCCGGGCTCTGGTCCGTCGAGCGTTACCTCGAACATTTGCGCACGGAGATCCAGACGTTCGAAGGACTGCCTGCGCGCGAGCATCTGTCGCTGTCGCAGGCGAGCTTCGACGGCTGGCTGAGCGATCCCTCGCAGATGCACGACCACCCGAACGCGTGGTTCTCGTTCTACAACAAGGGGGAGCTCGTCTCGATGCTGCTCGATCTGACCATCCGCCGCGCGACGAAGGGCGGGCACTCGCTCGATGACGTCGTGCGGGTGTGGTGGGAGGAGTACGGCAAGACCGGTCGCGGACTCGAAGAGGACGCCGTCGAACGCACGGTCGAGCGTTTTGCGGACGTCGGCGACTTCTTCACGCGCTACGTCGACGGCACCGAGCCGCTGCCGTACGAGGAATTGTTCGCCAGCGCCGGTGTTGCATTCGCGTCCGCGCCGCGCGAGCCCAACAAAGCCTTTCTCGGCGCGAAACTGAGAAACGACGGCACGATCGAGTCGGTGCTGCGCGGCGGGTCGGGGATGGAAGCGGGGCTGTTGCCGGGCGACGAGCTGCTCGCGCTCGGCGAGACGCGCGTCGCGAACGAAGCGACACTGGCGACCGCCTTGCGTGGGATGCAGATCGGCGAGACGGCAGAACTGCTCGTCGCGCGCGCCGGGATGCTGCAACGCTTGACGCTGACCGCGCGTCCGGATCCGCGGCCGGTGATCACGCTGCGTGTGAGCGGCTCGAGCGACGTACGCGCGCAATGGCTGCACAGAGAGGATTGATGGTTCAGTTCACGGAAGACCGGGTGCCGCTCACGGGTATCGAAGAAGCGATTGACGAGCTCGTCGACCTCTACGGCGGTGACGTCACGGCCGCCCGCGCGACGGAGCGCGATTTCACGCTGCCGCTGCGGCGCGGCGTCGCCAGCGGCGGCGCGGTGGAGTGCACCATTTCATGGGCAGCGGGCGACTCCGTCACGCTGACTTGCAATCGCGACGTCGACGCGCCGAAGGCGCAGCGCGTGCTGCTCCTCCTCGCCGGCGTCATCGGTGCCATGCTGTTCATGCTCTGGCCGTTTTTCCCGCACGAGAAGGCGTGGGGCTCGCTGGCGTGGCTCGGTGGCCTCGTCGCGATCGCGGTCTACCTCATGACGCTGCGCAAGACCAGCGGCGGCATCGCGTACGACTTTCTCCAGCGCCTCGCCGCGCACCAGCGCAGCGAGGCGGAGGAAAGCGACGCTTCACTCGAGCATCGAGACTAGATCCGTCTCCGAGTCGGGATAGTAGATGTTGGTAATGCGCCATCCCTTCTGCAGACGCGTGAGGCGGAAGTCGATCGTGTACCGGTCGCGGCCCTGGTCATACGTGACGAGCACGCGCGCGGATGCGCTCGTCCGTTCCGGCACCGACATGCGGACGTTCTTGATGCCGTCGGTGTCCTGCGAGTCGTAGAGCGGATCGGCCTCGATACGGCCGACTTCCCCGTCCGCCTCGACGGCGTCTCTCCAGATCAGCTCCGTCAGGCGCCGGTCGAACCAGCGCCCGATCAGAGGTTTGTCTTCATTCTGGAAGAACGGCCCCTTGCCGGCATTGTGGGCCTTGTAGAGGTCACGGACGAAGGCCGCCGGGTCGTCCTTCGGTTGCGGTGCAGCGAACGTCGCGCATGCGACGAAGAGAATTGCGATGAGTTTTTTCAATTTGTTATGCGTCCTGCGAGACCGATTTCGTCCAAGCCTAACAGACGTGCGTCGATTCGCAGCGCATCAATGTTCGTTTCGCCGAGGTGGGCGAGGGGGATTCGCAGCTCGAGCGTGGTTTCACCGGTTTCGAGCTTGCGCACGCCTTCGCCCCAGGCGACGCCGTTCTTCGCACCATCGGCGAGGATGACGTCGAAGCGATACGTGCCGGCGGCATGGATCTGCGCGGGGACGCGCACGCGCAGCGTGTCGCCGTCGACCTCCGTTTCGATGGCGCGGAGGCGGGCGGCGCCTCGCTCGGCAACGAGCTCGCCCGAGCCGGTGCGGGCGAAGCGGACGCCTTCCGCGGTCACGCCTTCCGCTTCGAAGCGCACCTGCCACGCACCGTGGGCGCGCTCGGGGAGATCGGCGATCGTGGCGGTATAGACGCCGTCGCCGCGGTCGGCGAGCTCGATGGTCTCGAACGCGCGTCCGCGCGGCGAGGCCAGACGCGCCGTGACGGACGCGCCGGCGATCGGCATGTCGCGGTTGCGCAGTTCCGCATGCAGCGTGACCGGTTCGCCCGGCTGGCGCGAGAGCGGCGCTGCCCAGGTCGAGAGGACGAGACGGCTCTCCGGTTCGGCGGCGACGACCGTCACGCCGGCGACGTCGTCCGGCATGTCGATGTCGAGGTGATAGCTGGCCGCGGCGGTGTGCATGACGTGCACAACATCCTGTGCACCACCGGCGACGCCCAGTTCCGCCGATTCGGCGGCGTCGATCTTGAAGCGGCGCAAGCCGCGTCCTGCCGAGCCGCGCTCACTGCGCTCGAGCTTGTTGCCTTCGGGCGTGCGAAGCTGGGTGGTGACGGGCGTGCGCGAATCGCGGCGCGCGGGGATCGTCCAGACGATCATGCCGCTGCCGCCGGTGGCGGGCAGTTCGACGGACGCGTTCGCGCCGGTACGCGGAATCGAGCGCGCGAACATTCGCGAGACGTGGGGGGGCGCGTGGAGCGCGGGCTCTTCGTAGCGCGAGCCGGCATCGAAGCGGCCGGTGACGTCATCCGCGAGCGCAAACGGCGCGATGGCAAGGAGGAGAAGCAGCGTCTTTTTCATCGTCGTTTCTCCTCAGAAGTCGGTGGCGAGCGAATCGCCGATCTTGCGGTAGTCGTTGCGGCGATTGTGGTGGTGATTCGCGAGCGTCGTGAACCAGACCACGCCGACGCCCTGCGCGCTGTACTGCGAGACCATGCCGTCGTCTTCCCCCGGCATCCCCGCCACGCCCGACAGCGTCGCCAATCCGGTGTCCTCGGCATGAATGAAGTCGTTCCACAACCCCGTCCCGGCGATGTTGTAGACGGTTTTCGGGAGAGCCGGACGTCCGGAGGTGCCTTTGAGGTAGTACGTGTTGTAGTAGCTCATCGACGAGGTGGTGCAGTTCTTCGTCGAGTCGGTGTTCTGGCCGACGAGGTCGACCAGCCATCCGGTCAGCCACGATCCCGAAAGCGTTCCCGCGAGATTCGCCGCCTCGGAACCTTTGTTCGGCGGAGCGATCGAGTTCACCCAGCGAATGCGGTTGATGATCGGCTGATAGCGGGTGTCGTACGTGGGATTGGACATGATCCAGCGGATCACGACGCCGCCGAATGAATGCGTCTCGACGACGATGTCGTCGATGCCGTTGGCCATCATCCAGTTGTAGATCTGCCCCGCGACCTGGCCGCCGGCGACCCACATGTACTGCGTGCCGTCGTACGCGCAGATGAGGTAGGGGATGGTGAAGCCTTTGGTGGTGGCGCGAATCATGTCTTCGCCCCAGTAGGCGCGGGCGACACTCTGCTGCGCGAGGTTGGCGCCCCCTTTTCCGTGGATGAAGACGACCCCCGTCTTCGCGTAGACAGTGGTGGTGACGAGAACAGCGAGCACGGCCGAGAGCAGGACCCTTCGCTTCATGCTTTCCTCCTGAAAGTGCGGAGCGGTGTCACTTCAACGGTGATGCCGTACGAGTTTTCAAGGAGTTACGTGGTCCGAGGGTCGCGCATTGAGCCGAAACGGCGCTGAATGAGGGTTCATTGTTGAGCCGAGGGTCGAGAATTGGACCGGGATTTACGCCAGTTGGGTTACGGCGTATCGCAGAGCGCGCCCCGCCGCGAGCAACAGAGCGAGCGCGAGCGGAAAGGCCCAGCGCGAACGGCGACGGAGTGCGGACTCGCACGCGGTGGCGGTGGCGATCATCGCGCCGAGGTAGAGGGGCAAGAGGATCCGGGTGTCTAAGAGGAAGGAAGGGACGGCGGTCGCCTGGGCGATAGGGAGGAACGCGCCGTAGCCGAGCGCCCACAGACTGGCCGGAAGCGTGGCGCCGCGGCGGTCGAGCACGAGCGGGAGAATCATGCAGCAGACGAGGAACGCGGGGACGGCGAGGAGGCCGAGGAGGCGGGCAGGGAAAACCTGATCGGCGAGGCGGAGAAGGCCCGCGAGATCGTCGCTCCACGGCAAACCCGTAAGGTTCACGTTGCGCTCGCCGCGCGTGGCGCCGAGGAGGGCGAGGGTGAGGAAGAGCGGCGCGACGGCGAACGGTGCAACGAGCGCGATCGGCCAGCGGCGCAGCAGGATGGCGATGATCATCACGAGCGGGATCACCGGCAGCATCGCGTAGCGGCAGAGGATGGCGAGCGAGGCGAGGACGAGCGCCGCGAGGAGGAGCGGCGTCGCGCGTTGCGGATGCAGGAGGGCGAGCGTGAGCGTGAGAAGGAGCAGCGTGAGGGCGGCGAAGGTCAGCGGGTCGGAGAGCAGTTTGTTGTGCAGGCTGAGGATCGCGCCGTTGCAGAGGATGGCAGCGAGCATCATTGCGCCGATCGCGAGCCGGATGCGCGCCGCTTCGGCGATGGCGACGCACGCGAGCGCCAGCAGCAGATACGCGGCGATGTCGACCCACTTGATGAGCGTGACGATGGACGCACCGGTGACGCGCGAGAGTCCCGCGTAGAGCAGTGACGTCGCGGGAGTCCACACCTGCTGCGGCCCTCCTTTCGCGTCGAGATAGCGCCCTTCGCGCAGGATCGATTCAGCGCCGGCGAGGTATTCGTGAGAGTCGGGCGTGAACGAATGCGGCCGGCCGGTGGGAAGACGCAGGATGTGGAGCAGGCCAAGGGCGGTAATGAGCGCGTATGCGGCGTAGCGGGTGGTGCGGTCGCGATTCATTGTTACATTTATTCTATCTTCGTAGCCTCAGGCATTGACGCTTCCGGAGCCGTACTGTAACGTCATTCGTCAGATCCGTCGGTATTTCATCAACACAATCTCTCGATCAGGGCCTGCCTTGCGGGCTCACCTACGGAGGCATTGCGTGGCCGCACGTGCGTTGTCGTGTGTCGCTGGTCTGCTGTTGCTCGTATTCATCGCCCCGCTTGCATTCGCGCAATGCAACGACGAGCCGATCGTCAGTGTGAGCCTCACCGAGGTGAATTACGTCACGGGTGGGATCTACACTGTTTTCAGTCACAATCACCCCGATAGCATCGCCTACACATGGCGCGGCGCGACCACGAAGCCGGTGGTGTCGTCGGTCGACTCCACGTTCGACGTTGTACTGATGGGCAGTTGTATGACGCAGCCCGAAACGCTGCACGTCGAATCGACGAAATGCGGTCGGACCAGGACGTGGGACATTCAGTTCGCCCCTCCGCCGACCAAGCCGGAGCTGAAGGAGGAGGTATCCGCGGGGAAGGGCACCTCTTCCATCAACGTGCGGTTCTTCTTTCCGGCCGGCTGGGCGCAGTTGCTGAAAGCCACTGTCGCCGGGGAAAACGGATCGAACATTGTGGTCCTGAATGAGACCACGCTCCCGAGTGCCGGATCGCGGACGATCAGCGGGACGGAACAGGGTGGGGTGATCGTCGTGGAAGCGACGTCGTGCACCGGAATCATGTCTTCTCTCGAGCTGGAGATTCCAAAGGCGAAGAAGGATTGCATGGAGTGCTCGCCATGCTCCGATTGTGTCGGGCATCCGGTGCACACACTCAGCGGCAACATGCAATACGAGGAGGTCGATCCTCTTCCTGGTTTCGACGTATTCCCGTTCCGGCGCGTCTATGACAGCGTTACCTCGTACGACGGCCACTTCGGACGCCGCTGGTCGTCGATCTTCGGTGCAACGCTCTCGACGTTTCCGGCAGCGGACGGCGGCGAGTACGTGAACCTCCGCACAGAAACCGGCAAGCAGTATCTGTTTCGCGGAGTTGCCGGCCTGTTTCGGCAGATCTATCCGTCCGGCCGCACGCAGGGTGTCCTCACTCGCGCGAGTGACGGGACGTGGGTCCACCGCGAGTCCGGACAGACGAGGGCGCGCGTCTATGCGGCTGACGGAAAGGTGCTCGCCTTCCGAGACACGGCGAGCGGCCGCGAAGTTCGCGTCACCTGGAGCGGTGGGCGTCCAGTCGCGGTGAGCGACTCATGGGGCGCGTGGTCACTGACGATCACGACGGATCCGGCATCCGGCAGAGTGACGTCGATCAGCGCCGATGGAGATCCATCTCTCGTCTGGACGTATGTCTATGAAGAGAATCGGCTCGTACGCGTGGAGTCGCCGGTCGGAACGTGGCGCACTTATACGCACCGGTTTCACCCGACCGGGATGTTCTGGTACCCGATGACGGAAGTACGCGACGGCGCAGGCAAACTGATCGAGTCGCACAATTATGCTCAGCGCGATCTCGCCTCGGACTCGTTCAGCGCGAATGGCGACGTGACGTCGATCGTCATTGCGGAAGCAGGCCGCGTTCCGGGCGAGCTCAAAACGATTGTGACGTATCGCACCGGACGGCAGGAGTTGCACTATCGTCGTCTCGTCGCACACGCATACCGGACCGTGGAGATCGACGGCGGTTGCACGTCGTGCGGCGGACGCAATCAGGTACTCGCATATGACAGCAGCGGCAACGCTGTCCGGATTCAAGGCGCGGATGGCTACGTCACGGAATCGGCGTTCGATTCCGAGGCACGCGTCACGCAGCAGCGAACCGCGCTGCGACCGGCAAACTGCGATCCGGAGACGGCGAGCGATCGTTGCCGGCAGACCCCCACGTCGCTGGAGACGGTGACGCTCGTGCCGACGCCGGCAACCCTCGCGACCAATTTCGAATACACCGATCCTTCGTGGCCGGACCGGGCCACCGTTACCCGCACGTCGAGCATACGCAATGCTTCCGAGCTTCGCGTCGACACCGTCGCGTATCACCCCGCCACAGGGGCGATCGTGACGCGTTCGACGAAGGGCTGGACCGGCGATCCGCTCCGCGAGGAGACGCGCACGTCCACAACGGCTTTTTACGACGTTGCCGAACATGCGGCGTTCACGCCGTCCGGCGGCTGGAATGCTGCATGGAGTCAGCTCGCGCAGCCGTATGGGCTTCCGAAGTCCATCGATGGGCCGCGAACGGATGTAGCGGATGTGTCGACTTTCGTCTATTACCCAATCGATCCGTCCGTCCCGCCGCTGCAACGGGGACGGCTCGCGGCATCGCGGAACGCTGCCGGTCACATCACGGCGTACGAAGACTACGACCGCCATGGCAATGCGCGGCGAGTCACCGATCCGAACGGTGTCGTCACCACAATGGTCTACGATGCCCTCGGCCGGTTGACCTCGTCCACACTCGAAGGCATCTCCGGATGCGATACCGTCGCTGATCCATTGTGCGGAACGCCGCTGACGACCTCGCGAGTCTTCAACGGTGCGACCGCACTGAGCTCGGAAACGCGTCCGAGGGGCGGCATTACGATGTACGACTACGACGCTCTGCGCCGGGTCGCGTCGATCTCGCGCAGCACGACCGGTACAGACATGACCGAGCGGATTGCCTACACGTACGATCCCGCCACGGGACACAAGAGTGCGGAGATCATTTCCGCGCGCACCGGTACGGTCTGGACCGAAAAGACGCGGACATCGTACGCCTATGACACGCTTGCGCAGCTTCGGCAGGTCACGCATGCCGGTAATGCGTCGACCGAGTATACGTATGACGCCGAAGGACGGATCGCCACGGCTCGCGACGAGAATCACACATCGCCGAACACCTTCTACACATACGATGCGGCCGGACGGTTGTCGCAGGTTCGGCAGGCGCTGAACGGCACGCCGAATGGGTTCGTCACGACACACTATATCTACGATGCGCACGGAAACCTCGCCTCCGCGACGGATCCGAACGGCAACGTCACGACGTACGTCTACGACGATTTCGGTCAGATGCTGTCGCAGGTCAGCCCCGTCACGGGAACGACCACGTACTCGTATGACACGGCCGGGCAGCTCGTCAGTACTACCGACGCAAACGGCGCGACCACCACGCGTACGTACGACATTCTCGGCAGAGTCCTGTCGTCGGTGTCTGCCGGCGGCGGCGATTCGGAGACGGTGACGTGGACTTACGATACAGCTCCCTTTGGCGTCGGACGCGTTGCGACGATGTTGGATCCGACAGGGTCGACGTCCTACGGCTACGAACGCCGCGGCCTGTTGGCGCGCGAAACGAAAACCGTCGGAGCATCGACGTACGTCACTCGCTATGGGTATGACGAAGACGGTAATCGCTCGCGGATTACGTATCCGAGCGGCCGCGTCGTCGATTACACGTTCGATCGTGCGGGCCGGCCGATCACGGCGAGCACGAACGGCGTACCGCTCGTTACCTCGACTTCGTACCTGCCGTTCGGTCCACGCACGGAGATCGTGTTCGGTAACGGCACGAGGCAGGCGACGTCGTTCGACTCCCGCTATCGGCCGGATGTGAACAGTCTCATCGGGCCGAACGGCGTGATCGCGTCCTATGACTACGCACATGATCCCGCCGGCAACGTGACGCAGATCCACGACGTCGTTGACCCGCGCTACAACCGTAATTTCGGTTACGACGACCTGAATCGCCTGACGAGCGCCACCAGCGGATCGATGTTGTGGGGGAGCGGCTCGTACACGTACGACGCGATGGGTAATCTCAAGCAGCAAACGCTGGGCAGTACAACGACGGCGTTTGCGTATCATGGGACGACGCCGAAGATTACGTCTGTAACGGCGGGCGGAATCAGTCAGGCCGTCACGTACGACACTGCTGGAAACGAGCTCCAGTCGGGCCCGGCGACCGCGTCGTATTCGCCGCGCAATCACATGCAATCGCGTGCCGGCATGCGGTACTCGTATGACGGGCGGGGCGTGCGGACGGTGTCGACACGTGTGCTGCTACTGCCGCAGATCGAGTCACTGACGGCAGACAAGCCGTCGCCACAGCGAACCGAGAGCCGCGTGACATTTACGGTTGGGGCGACAGGCGGACAAGGACCCCTCAGCTACAACTTTCTGTACAGGAACACGGCTGGCGGAACGTGGCAGGTCGGGCAGGACTGGAGCCCGAATGCGAACTGGACGTGGCAGCCGTCAACGGCATTCGCAGGCGTATGGGATGTGAAGGTGGAAGTCGGCGGTCACGGTGCAAGTCAGCCCCAGGATACGCGTACGATGACGTACGAGATCTATCTGCCGCCTCAGGCGACTCTTGACGCACTCACGGCAGACAAACCTTCGCCGCAGCGGACGGAGAGCCGCGTAACGTTCACC
>DASPHZ010000080.1:0-15000 GCA_035629395.1 Thermoanaerobaculia bacterium | reverse complement strand
CGAGTGGTCGGGTGCTCCCCTCGAGTTTGCATTCGCGCGGGAGCGGCCGGTCATCTTCATCGACACGCCTCCGAAGATCCACAACCCGCGGCATGACCGCATCGCTCTGCCGGCGCTCGAGGCCGACATCCGCGCGGAGATCGGTCGCATCGTCGCGCTCCACGAGATCGGCACATTGCCGGAAATCGTGTGCGAGCTCGCGGCCGAGGGGACGGAATGGGGGCCGCGGATCGCGCGCGTGCGGGAGCGGACGGTGTTCAACATCGGCCGGAGTGGCGAGGTCGCGGCGGAGCACATTCTTGGTACTCTGCAATCGATGCGGAGCGGAGATGTCTGAGAAGACCGTCTACGTCGGAATGAGCGCGGACCTGCTGCACCCGGGGCACCTGAACGTGCTCGAGACCGCCCGCCGCCACGGCAAAGTGATCGTGGGGCTGCTCACCGACGCCGCGATCGCCACTTACAAACGCCTGCCGCACATGACCTTCGACCAGCGCAAGCTCGTCGTCGAGGCGGTCAAAGGCGTCGAGCAGGTCGTGCCGCAGGAGACCCTCGATTACGAGCCCAATCTGCGCACCTACCGCCCCGACTACGTCGTCCACGGAGACGACTGGACCGAAGGTGTGCAGAAGGCCACGCGTGCGAAAGTCATCGCCGTGCTGGCGGAGTGGGGCGGCGAGCTGATCGAGGTCCCGTACACACAGGGCGTGTCGTCGACGCAGCTCATCGCCGCGGTGCGCCATCACGGGACGACTCCCGGCATGCGCATGAGCCGTCTGCGCCGTCTCCTCGCTGCCAAGCCGCTGCTGCGGTTCCTCGAGGCGCACAACGGTCTGACCGGGCTCATCGTCGAGAACGCGCGCGTGCAGGAAGAGAGCTTCGTGCGCGAGTTCGACGGCATGTGGCTGAGCAGCCTCACCGACTCGACGGCGAAAGGGAAGCCCGACATCGAAGCCGTCGACGTCACCTCCCGCATGCAGACCCTCAACGAGATCGTCGAGGTGACGACGAAACCGATCATCTACGACGGCGACACGGGCGGTCTTCCCGAGCATTTCGCCTTCACGGTGCGCACGCTGGAGCGCTTCGGTGTGTCTGCCGTGATCATCGAAGACAAGGTCGGCCTGAAGAAAAACTCTCTCCTCGGCATGTCCGTGCTGCAGACGCAGGCGCCCATCGACGAGTTCTGTCACAAGATCCGTGTCGGGAAGCGGGCGCAGGTCACCGACGACTTCATGATCATCGCCCGCATCGAGAGCTTCATTCTCGACAAGGGGCTGGAGGACGCCCTGGCCCGCGCCGCGGCGTACATCGAGGCCGGCGCGGACGGCATCATGATCCACAGCCGACAGCGCGACGAGAGCGAGGTGTTCTCGTTCTTCAGCGCGTACCGCAGCCTGTCGCGGCGCGTGCCGCTCATCGCCGTTCCCTCGAGCTACAACGAGGTGACGGAAGAGCAGCTCAGCGCGCAGGGCGTGGACATCGTCATCTACGCGAATCACCTCCTGCGGGCGGCGTATCCGGCGATGCTCGACACCGCGGAATCGATCCTGCGGCACCGGCGGTCCCACGAAGTCGACGACCGCCTGCTGCCGATCGACGCGATCCTGAAACTGATCCCGGAGGCGGACTGAGTGCTCGCCGCGGAAGCTGTCTTCGACGCGCTCCGCGGGCGCGGCGCAACGTTCTTCACGGGCGTGCCGGATTCGCTGCTGCGCGAGCTCTGCTCCTGCATCGAGGAACGTGCGTCGTCTACCGGGCACGTGATCGCGGCGAACGAAGGCGCTGCCGTCGCACTCGCCGCGGGACACCACCTCGGCTCCGGCGGTTTGCCGGTCGTCTACCTGCAGAACTCCGGGCTCGGGAACGCGATCAATCCGCTGCTGTCACTTGCGGATGCCGAGGTGTATGCGCTGCCGATGATTCTGATCGTGGGGTGGCGTGGCGAGCCGGCGGGACGCGACGAGCCGCAACACGTGAAGCAGGGACGCGTGATGCTGGCGATGCTCGAAGCGATGGAGCTTCCGTATCGCGTGTTGTCGCCCGACGTCGAAGCAGCGAACGCGGACATCGCGTGGGCGGCGCACACCGCTCGTGCGGAATCGCGGCCGGTCGCGCTGGTGGTGCGGAAGGGGACGTTCGCACCGTACACCACTCGCGACAGCGCGCGCAGGCACACCGGCGTCGGCGTGACGAGAGAGCGCGCGATCGCGCTGGTCGTTGACGCGCTCGATCCGCACGACGTCGTCGTCTCGACGACCGGGATGATCTCCCGCGAGTTGTTCGAGACGCGCGTGCGCCGCGGTGAAGGAACGCGCGACTTCCTGACGGTGGGATCGATGGGACACGCGTCGGCCATCGCCGCCGCCATCGCGCTGGCGCGGCCGGAGCGTCAGGTCTTCTGCCTCGACGGTGACGGCGCTTATGTCATGCACATGGGCTCGGTCGCCGTGCAGGGACAGCTCGCCACCCCGAACTTCAAACACGTCATCCTCAACAACGGCTGTCATGACTCCGTGGGCGGGCAACCGACGGTCGGTCTGGCGTGCGATCTCACGGCCGTGGCGCGATCGTGCGGCTACACGACCGTCGACCATGTGGCGGACGAACACGGCCTCACGGAAGCCGTCCGTCTCCTCCGGAGTATCGCCGGCCCCGCGCTCCTCGAGATCCACGTCCTCCCCGGGAGCCGTCCGGACGTCCGGCGTCCCTCGGCATCGCCACGGGAAAACAAAGAAGCGTTCCTCCGCTTTCTGTCGTCCGGCGCGTCATGACGCAGTGGTCGTTTCACAATCCCGTTCGCGTGCACGTCGCACCGCTTTCGACGCTACCCGCGCTGCTGCACGGCGACGGTGACCTGCTGCTGGTCGTGTCGCGCGGCTTTCGCACGCGCGGCGGCGTGGAGCGCATCGAGCAACTCGTCCGCGGACGACGCATGTACGTGGTCGACGACGTGCCCGCGAATCCCGGCCTCCAGGACGTCGAGCAGCGGCTTGCGGCTCTCTCGTCGGCGGCGATCGGCGAGGTGCTCGCCATCGGCGGCGGATCGGTGATGGACGCGGCCAAGATCCTCGCAACAGGACTCGACGGTGTCTCCCCGCGCCGCCATCTCTTCGAAGGGCTGCCGCTGCCGTCGCGGCGTCGTACGCGTCTCCTCTGCGTGCCGACGACGGCGGGCAGTGGCAGCGAAGTGACACCGTTCGCAACGGTGTGGGATCACGAGGCGAAGAAAAAGTACTCGATCGCGGGCGACGCGATGTATCCGGACGCCGCTCTGCTGGACGCGGAACTGACGCTGACGCTGCCGGAAGAGGTTCGCGTCTCGACGGCGCTCGACGCGATGACGCAGGCGTTCGAGGCCACCTGGAGCCGGCGCGCGAATCCGATCTCGACGTCCTTCGCCGTGAGCGCATTGCGGATCTCGTTACACACCATCGTGACGATGGAACAGCGGCCGGACGATCTGGCGCTGCGCCGTGCGATGCTCGAAGCGAGTCTGCTCGCCGGCCTCGCCATCAGTCACACGCGCACTGCTTTGTGTCACTCGATCTCCTACCCGCTGACCGCGCACTTGGGCGTGCCGCACGGATACGCCTGCACGTTCACGCTGCCGGAGGTCTTCGCCTTCAATCGCGCCGCGGACGAGCCGCGTTTCGAGCAGCTCGCCTCGGCCCTCGGATTTGCGTCGGCGACGGCCGTACAAAATCGCGTGGCGGAATTGCTCGACGTGTTGAGCGTGGGCGAGCGTCTCCGCCACTACGTCGATGATGCCGGTGCTGTCGCGGCTCTGGTGCCGGAGATGCTCACACCCGGTCGCGCCGACAACAACATCCGCGAAGCGGCGCTCGACGACGTGCAAAGCATCGTGGCGAGCGCGTGCCGTCGCATGGGGCTTCGTCCATGATCCGGCTGCGCTGGTTCGTGGCCACGCTGCCGCTCGCATTGCTGGCGCTGTTCGCGTACGCGGCATTCGAGTGGCTGTTTTTCGTGACGAAACCATCGTCCGTATCGGTGCTGCCGATGGGGGAACGGCTCCTCGTGCTCATCCAGGCGCCGGTGCCCTTCGTCCCGCTGCTGTGCCTCGTGCAGCTCGCCGCCAGCGCGCTCTCGCTGTTCGCGTTTCCGCGTCTTCGCGCGCTCGCGCTCGTTCCCGCGGCGGCGGTCCTGGCCGCGCTCGTGCTCATCCTCACCGACAATTTCCTCTACGCCATCTTCAGGATCTCCGTTGCGAGCTCGGAATCGTTCGCACGCGTGGCGTACGTGACGATCATCGTCGCGTCTTTCGTGCTGTGGCTGCGGAAGCTGGACGCGGAACTGGCGCGTGTATCGCGGCGCGCGATCGTCGCAATGTGGTGTGTCGCTGTCGCAGTCACAGGCTTCGGCGGCGTGGTCATCGCACTGCAGCAACAACCGGCGGCCGGCGTTCCCGCGTTCACGCACGATCGTCCCAACATTCTCTTGCTGTCGATCGACGGGATCGACGCGGAGCGGCTGTCGGTGTACGGCTATGCTCGTCCCACGTCTCCGTTTCTGGCGTCGATTCGCGGCGAATCGCTCGTCGCGGAGAACGCGTTCAGCAACGGCTCGCAGACGTACACGTCGCTGACGAGCATGCTGACGGGGCAGCTCCCGTTCTCGTCGAAGGTCGTCGTGCCGCCGGCGTTGTTGCGTGGTCCCGGCGCGTTCCAGCATCTTCCCGGCATTGCGCGGCGCAGCGGGTATCGCACGCTCCAGTTGACGATGCGGCATTTCGCCGACGCGGAAGACGCCGGTCTGCGCAACGGATTCGAGCGCGGAAACTATCGCTGGGAGAACCGGCTCTCCACGCCGCTGACGGAGCGTGTGTACGACGTCGCGCGGCCGTTCCGGCTGGCCGCGATCGACCGTCTCGATGCCCGCCTCGGCCGCATCCTCGGCATCCGCGGTCCGGCTCGCGAGTACGCGCACGTCATCGGGGAGGCGGAGGATCCGTACTGGAGCGACGAGCGGCGGCTGCGCTCACTCGACGCGTTCCTCGCCGGAGCGCAGCCGTGGATGGCGCACGTGCATCTGCTCGACACGCACTTTGGCGAATACCAGAAGAAGGGCGTCGAAGACTATGACGCCGCTCTTCGCGAAGCGGACGAACGCGTTCGGCAGATCTTCGGCACACTCCGGCGCACGGCGCAGCTCGAGCGCACGATCGTCGTCATCACGTCCGACCATGGCTCGAACTGGTTGACGACGTCGCGGGTCCCGCTGCTGATCCGCTTTCCACGCGGTGCGCACGCGCGCAGCGAGTCGCGGAACGTGCAGCTCGTCGACATCGTCCCGACGATCCTCGCGTATGCAGGCGTGCCGCGCCCGGCGTGGCTGGACGGCAGCTCGCTGCTGCGGCCGCAGGACGTTCCGCCGGACCGGATGATCGCTGCCGTCGCCGCCTCCGGACCGGCGTTGCAGCAGGAGATCTTCGTCATCGACGTGCCGCGGCCGCCGAATCATGGGGCGCGGACGGTCAGCGCGATCATCGGCTCGACCTGGTACGTCGTCGATCTGGCGAACGGCGCCATGACGTCCGGCGCGGTAGCCGGGCATACGCGGCCGCAGCCGCCGCTGGCGCGCGAAGAAGCGATGCGGAGGATCGGCGCGTTTCTGCGCGCGGCCGGCTTCAGGATCGGGTAGCGCTTACTCGTGCTTCTTCCAGCGCGCGCGGATGCGGCCCCAGAACAGCTTCATCGTGACGAACGCGCCGGCGACGGCGCCGATGATCATCTGCAGGATGAAGCTGCCCGATCCGGGATCGATGTACACGGCTCGATGATACGACACCCACGGCGACGAGAATCCCGCCGCGGCATCGCGTACGCCGCGCCTATTTGACCTTCGTTCCCGCGGGCACGGCCGCGTCGACGCTCAGCAGGCTCGGCTCGCCGTCGATCGACGCCGCCAGCACCATTCCGTTCGACTCGATCCCCATCAGCTTCGCCGGCTGCAGATTCGCGACGATCACCACTTTCCGGCCCACCAGCTCTTCGGGTGCGTACCTGGTCCCGATGCCGGCCACGATCGTTCTCTCGTCGTCGCCCGTGAAGACGGACATCTTGATGAGCTTCTTCGACTTCGGCACGCGCTCGGCTGCACGGATCTCCGCCACGCGCAGGTCGACTTCCATGAACTGATCGATGCCGATCTTCGCGATGCCGGGAGGCGCCGCCTGCGTGGTCTCGATCAGCGGCCCCGCGGGCTGCGGTTCGGCCGGAGCCTGCGGCTGCTGCGGCTCCGGCTGTTTGGTCTCTTCCATCTTCTTTCTCTCTCCGATGTATTGCGCGACGTCGGCGCGCGGGAAAAGCGCGTCGGTCGCCGTCACCTTCGTGTTCGTCGGCAAAAGGCCCCACTGCAGCGCGTCGCGGCCGATGCGTTTCGGATCGCCGCCGAGGCGTTTGAGGGCTTCCTGTGCGGACGTGGGCATGAAGGGCGCGACCATCGTCCAGACGATGCGCAGCGCTTCGAGCGTGTCCCAGATGATGCGCGCGAGTGCGCCGTCCGCGCCGTTCTGCTTGAAGCGCCGCCACGGCTCGCGCGTGACGATGTAGCTGTCGATCGCCGACACGAGCTCCCACGCCGATTCGAGCGCGCGGCTCAGCGCGAGGTCGTTCATGTGCTTGAGGTATTGCGGCACGACCTCTTCGGCCTTGTAGCGCAGATCGTTGACCATGCATTTTTCCGGCGGCGTTTTGCCGCCGAAGTAGGTCTCCGACATCTTGATCGCGCGCGACGTCGCGTTGCCGAGGCCGTTGGCGAGATCGGCGTTGTAGCGGGTGAGCAGCGCCTCGTCGGAGTAGTCCTGATCGTGACCGAAGACCATCTCGCGCGTGACGTAATACCGCAGCGCGTCCGCGCCGAAGTCGTCGATGATGTTGTACGGCCGCACGACGTTGCCGAGGGACTTGGAGATCTTGAGCTGATCGCGGAGCCAGAAGCCGTGTCCGACGATCCGCTTCGGCAACTCCACACCGGCCGCCATCAGGAATGCCGGCCAGTAGACCGCGTGGAAGCGCACGATGTCCTTGCCGATGAGATGCACGTCGGCCGGCCAGTACTTTTGCCACAGCGCGTCGTCGCCGCTGCCGAAGCCGAGGGCGGACATGTAATTCGTCAGCGCGTCCATCCAGACGTAGATCACGTGATCGGGATTGCCGGGGAAGGGGATGCCCCACTTGATCGCGCTGCGCGAGATGGAGAGGTCTTTGAGGCCCTGCTCGACGAAAGAGCGCACTTCGTTCATCCGCGTTTCCGGCACGATGAAGCCGGGATTGGCGCCGTAGTGGTCGAGGAGGCGTTGGGTGTACGCCGAGAGTCTGAAGAAGTAGTTGCGCTCGGTCGTCTGTTCGACCTTGTGGCCGTCCTGGTCGATGCCGTCTTTGACCTGGTTTTCCGGGATGAACGTCTCTTCGCTCTGGCAGTACCAGCCGGAGTGCTCGCCGAGGTAGATGTCGTCGGGATTGCGTTCCTGGATGCGGCGGATCAGCTCGAGCACGCCGGCGCGATGCCGCGGCTCGGTCGTGCGGATGAAGTCGTCATGGCTGATGTCGAGCTTTTTCCAGAGCTCGTGATGCGTGTTGACGACGCGGTCCGCGAGCTCGATCGGCGCGATCCCTTCCTTCGCCGCCGCGCGCTCGATTTTCTGCCCGTGCTCGTCCGTCCCGGTGAGGAACCGTACGTCGTCCCCCATCCGCCGCCGATGCCGCGCGAGGACATCGGCCACGATATTCTCGTACATGTGCCCGATGTGCGGATCGTCGTTGACGTAGTGGATGGCCGTGGTGATGTAGAACTTGGTCATGGCAAAGGGGTGGATTGTAGCTCAGGCAAGCGCGCTCCATTCTTCCGTAAGTTCGCGGTGAGGGAGCGGTTGCCGTGGCCATCGAATGCACGCCCTGCCGTTCATCGCGGGGCCGCACGGCTGCGCCGGTGAGCCCCTGTCGGACTCGTCCGCATCAGCTGCGCATGCGCGCGTCGTCGACCGAGCAACGCGAGCGCCACGTTTTCGCAAGGATGGTGTCGTGAAAGGGATGCGACCGACGATTGCGGTTCTTTTCGCCACTCTTGTTGCTCTGCTCGTGCCGCGCGCCGCGACTGCGGCGTGCGCGGTCGAGCGCGGTCGGGTCAAGACCGCGGCAGATGCGCAGGCTTCGGAGATCCGCCTTGCGCCGATCCCCGCCACGATCGAGGGGCTGCACGTACTCCCGGCGCCGCGTCCACTTCCTCAGGATGGGCGCATCGGACCGGCCGAGATGTCGCTCTACTCCGTCACGGCCACGCTAATTGCCTACGCGCTGACGCCGGAAGGGGAGATTCATCTCGTGCTGTCCGACGAGCAGAGGCGAACGATGGTGGCGAAGATCCCGTCGCCGGCCTGCATGGGCGGGAGCCGCTTCGCATCCGACGTTGCGAGTGCGCGCGCGGAGTTCGAGCGGCGTTACGTCGCGACGGAGACGTTCAAGGAAGCCCGGCAGCCGATCGAGGTACGGGGCGTCGGCTTCTTCGATTTCCAGCAGGGACAGCGTGGACTCGCACCGAATGGACTGTCGCTGCATCCCGTGACGGCGATCGATTTCACGCCCCTGTTTTCGCCGAAGCCGCCGCCCGTTCCCGGCCGGCGCCGAGCGGCCGGAGTCGGCGGCGCGCGCACGTGCCCCCGGGCGTCGCTGAGCCTCACGACTTCGCGCGCGAGCGCCTGCGCGGGCGAGACGGTGACGGTCGCATGGCAGGCGTCCGATCCTTCGGCGCGTGTCGCCATCGACGGCATCGGCACGTCGCTTCCCGCTTCCGGCAGTCGCAACGTCAGCGCGAGCGCGAGCGTCGCATACTCCGGCCGTGCGACGAATGCATGCGGTGCGGGAAACGAGGCGGTCGCCGTGCTCACGCTGACTCCTGCACCGACCGCGTCCATCTCCGGTCCGTCGAACGTGAGCTCCGGTGGCACCGCGACGCTGAGCATCCTGATGAACGGCCTCACCTCGTGGACCCTCACCTCCGCCCTCGGCAACTCGATCAGTCCGAACAGCGGCACCGCGAACCGCACGGTTTCCTACGCGGCGAACCGTGCGGGCTCGGACACGATCACTCTCCTCGCCACCGGCAGCGCCTGCGGCAACGTCACCGCGACGCACACGATCCTCGTCAACAGCCAGCCACCACCACCCACCGGTGGCGGCGGCCTCCTTTGCTGCGACGGCACGCGATCGCCCTCCTGCTTCAATTGTTCGGATAAGCGGGGCTGTTGCTCCGGTCACGGCGGCGTGTGCGGCTGTCCGTAGAATTCACGCCGTCTGCCTGCCGGTGCCTCACTGCCGCGGCAGTCTGATCACGAACGTCGTCCCTTTGCCGGCGCCGCTTTCCACCGCGATCGTGCCGTCGTGCAGCTCCACGAGGTGCTTGACGATCGCCAGCCCCAGGCCCGCGCCGCCGGTGCTGCGCGCGCGCGAGGCATCGGCGCGGTAGAAGCGATCGAAGATGTGCGGCAGGTGCTCGGGTGCGATGCCGGGGCCGTCGTCGCTCACCGAGAGTTCGACGGCGCCGTCGCGTTCGCGCGCCGAAATCGAAACGCTTCCGCCGCCGTGGACGCGCGCGTTACTCACCAGGTTGCCGAGGATTTGTTGCAAGCGGGCGCGGTCGACGTGCGCGAACAGACCCGCGGGCGCGTCGACGAGCTCACACAATTCGACACGCTCGAGATGCAGCGGCAGCGTCCGCGCCTCGGCGAGGGAGAGCATCTGCAGGTCGTCGACGAGCCGCTGCAGCAGCGTGAGGTCGTCGTGCAGCGACGTGATCGTCCTCGCATCCGGTTTGCGCAGGCCGTCCTGCATCGCCTCGACGGTGCAGAGCAGATTCGTGAGTGGCGTGCGCAGTTCGTGGGCGACGTCGTTCACCAGGTTGCGGCGCAGTACCTCGTCGCGCGCGAGCTGTTCGGACATCGCGTTGAATGCGTTGCCGAGGCGGCCGACCTCGTCACGCGAGGTGACGTCGACGCGTGTTGCGAGATCACCCGCCGCGATGCGCGTCGCCGCGTGCTGCAGTTGTTCGATCGGAGCGACGAGGTTGCGTGCGATCAGCGCGGTGAAGAGCAGCGCGAGCACACCGACCGCGATCACCACCGCGAGCAGCCCGCGATTCACATTGCGGATGGCCGTGCTGCCGCGCGGGGGCAGCACCGGCGCCATGTACAGCGTCGCGATTGCCGCGCCTTCGTGGCGAACGACGATCTGATTGCCTCTGAAGATGAGCCGCGCCGCCTTGCCGCGAAGGCCGAAGTCGAGCTCCGTCCTGTCGCCGTGGCGCGTGACCTTCACGTCCTCCACCGGCGCGGTCGAGGCGATGAGGCGGTCGTTCGCGTCGAGCAGCAGCAGGTCGTGATCGCGAAACGACTCGTCGCGTGCGTGCACGAGCAGCTCGCGGACGTTCGTCCACTGCCGCGCACGATGATGCGCCGCGAGCCGCGCTTCGATTGCCGTTGGATCGACGCGCTGCGCCGGCGGCTCGACGCGCATGAGGTGCTCGAACTCGACGCGCACCACGCGGCTGGAGATGATCGCCACGGCGGCGATCGACGTCAGCACTACCGCCGCGACGGCGAGCACGAGCCGCAACCGCAGGCTCATTCGCTTTCTCCGACCGCGATGCGATAGCCGACGCCGAACGTCGTTGCGATCGACACCGGCGCATCGCCGAGCTTGCGCCGCAGGTTTTTCACGTGGGCGTCGACGGTGCGTTCGGTGGCGCTCGCATCGCCGTCGAACGCGCGTTCGAGAATCTGCTCGCGCGACAGTGCCCGTCCTCGCGCTTCGATCAGCGCCCGCAGAATCCGAGCCTGGGTGCGGGTGACGTTCGCGGTGCGCGCCCCGTTCGTCACGCGCAGCGAACGCGCGTCGAGCTCGAGGTCGCCGATGCGAACGCGGTCATCGTCCGGGTGCTGCTGCCGCCGCAGAATCGCGGCGACGCGCGCGACCACCTGCCGCGGACTGAATGGCTTGGTGATGTAGTCGTCGGCACCGAGCTCGAGTCCGCGCACCTGATCGTCTTCGAGCGCCCGCGCGGTCAGCATCACTACCGGCACGTTCGACGTCGTGCGCAGCCGTTTGCAGACGTCCATGCCGTACATGTCGGGAAGCATGAGGTCGAGCAGGACGAGGTCGTACGCGCCGCTTTCGGCCTCCGACAGACCACGCGCGCCGTCGTGCACGGCGCGCGTGTCGTAGCCGGCCGCGCGCAGGTAGAGCTCGAGCGACTCGGCCGTTTTCGGATCGTCTTCGACGATGAGGATGCGCGGTTTCACTTCGCGAGCTGAGTATGGATCGTCCTGGCCAGCGCGTCTGCCGCCGGCGGATCCATGTTCGCGATCGCGATGACCGTCCACGGTCCGCCGCCTGTGACGCCCGCGTTCACACCCGTCGAGCCGCCCGCGTACATGGCGTTTTTCGTCGCGCGTCCGTTTACGAGTTCGCCCAGCTTGAAGAACGTCTCGGTCGTCTTCGTGTCGAGCAGGACCGCACGACGCAATCCCTCGTCGAGCGCGAGCAGATCGCGCGCGGTCGCGTATGCGCCGCCGGCCGCGCTTCCCGCGGCGCCGTGCATGAGGAGGTTCGCGCGCAGCGTCCCGTCCTGGCGCGTGTAGCCGATGGCGACGTCGGGTGCGACTTCATCCGCGCTGAGGAACGCCGCGGTCTCCATTCCGGCGCGGCGGAACACGTGCGCGGCGACGTACTGCTCGTAGGGCATTCCCGAAACGCGCTCGACGATCTCGCCGAGGACGATGTAGCAGGAGTTGCAGTACTCGCGGCGGCTGCCGGGCTCGAAGTTCAGCGGTTTCGGCGCCACGAACCGGTAGTAATCGCGATTCCGGCGAAAGCGGTCTTTGCTCGCCTCCGCGAATTCGGGCCCGAAGAAGTCGGCCAGTCCGGCCGTCATGTCGAGCAGTTGCTGCAGCGTGATGGTGCGCGCGTTCGCGTTCGGATAATCGGGAATGTGCTTCGCGAGCGTGTCGGTGGTCGCGAGCTTGCCGGCCGCGGCGAGCTGGGCGAGCGCCGTGCGTGTGAAGTGTTTGTTGATCGACCCGATGTTGAAGCGCGTCCGCGGCGTGTTCGGGACGTTGTACGAGCGGTTGGCCATGCCGTAGCTCTTCTCGAAGACCGGCTGCCCGTCGCGCGCGACGAGGATCGTTCCGGCGAAGCCCCCTTCACTCGCCAGCCGCGTGAGGTACGGATCGAGTGCGGCCGAGAGCTCGCCGGACGACATCTGTCCGTTCACCGGGACCGGCGGCAGGGGAGGTGCGGCGTCGTCCGCCGCGGCGGGGGTGAAGCGGAGATCCGTGATGCGGTGCGGTGCGTCGAGCTCGTGCTCGACCACGATCGTGCCGCGTGTCCCCTTCGAGCCCGTGACGCTGATGTGAACCCGATGCGGTGCGACGTGCCGTACGATCGTCGGCTCCAGCTTCCCGAGCTCGTTCTGTAGATCTCTGACGAATTCTTTCCGCTGTGCGGCGGTGCTCCGCGCGCGGAGCTCCGCCGCATACGCATCCGCGGCGAACGCTTCGTAATCGTCCGGCGCGGCATTGAGCGCGACGACGATGCCGTCGACACGCGCGCGCATCGCCGGACTCTGGCCGAGGGAGGGGAGTGTTGCGAGGAGGAGCAGAAGTGGGATGAGTGATCTCTTCATGGCGAGCGAACTCTCGCCTGCGGTCATGAACGAGTTGTGAAGATTGGGAGGGCGGGGGGGCGCTCTCCAGCGCGCATCAGCGAACATTTTATGACCGGCAAAGATGAATGGACGGTCAATCTTAGCGTCTGTGATGCGGGCTCTGCGGCGCGAATGTGGAGCAATGGGTGTGTCAGGGCGATATCCAGAGCGTGTAGGTCGCGATCGGCTGCGTTACCGCGTCGCCATACAGCTCGATGACATAGCTTCGCGCGGCGAAAAACGAGCGGGGGATCACGAGCGAAAACGCTCCGTCGCTTCCGCGGGTGACGACACCGCGCCAGAGGATGCGCCGTGAGGGATCGTCTGCGTCACGGATTGTGGCATCGAGGCGGCTGGCGTGTACGTCGTCGTCGGGAGCCAGGCCGAGCAGGAGGTGTTCAGTAGATGGCAACAGCTCGACTGGCGTCGCACCGCCGGGTCCGCGGGATGTGTGCTCCAGGAGAACGACGCGTTCGACGTTTTCCCGCGGACGTCTCAGTTCTTCGCGCAGCTCGAGTACGGTCGAGCGCGACCGGACGAAGAGAGCTGCGAAAACGACGGTCAGCAGCACGGAAGCGGCGGTCGCCCATTGCCACGGAAGCGCCGGCGGTTGCGCGGCGCGATGAGGCGCGGGGAGGGGCGACGCGCCTTCATTCAGCCGCGCCTGTAGCAGCTCCCAGTCGGCCGCCATCTGCGCGCGCGTCAGTACAGGCGCCTCGTCATCACCGTCGTCGTGATCCTCCGCCAGTGCGGCCGCAAGGTCGGGATAGAGCGCCAGCAGCTCACGAATTCTCTCTGCCTCGCTTTCCGGCAGTTCACCGCGAGACCACGCGATGAGTTCCTCGGGTGTCGGAGGATCGCCAGCGCGGGCGCGGCCACGCGCGATAGCGTCGTGGTATGCGGTCCGCCAGTCGTCAGTCTTCACCATCATCGCCCCCGCTCAACCACTTCCGGAGCAGCTTTTTGGCATCGCGCAGCCGCGTCCTGACAGCATGCGTACTGATGCGCATTGCAACGCCAATCTCGTCGTACGACAGACCCTCCAGCCGCAGGAGAACACAGCGCCGGTACGTTTCGGGAAGTTTTTCGATCGCATCACGCACGCGCGTCCACTCTTCTTTCCGGCTCACCTCCGCCTCGGGAGACAGGGGCGGCTCGTCGGTCCAGAAGTCGTGCAGGAGCCTTTCGTCGAGATTCGGCAGGACGTCCGCCGAGCCGCTGTCGGTGCGACGGCGGATGATGCGGCTGCGCACCTCATTGACCGCCCGATTGTGTGCGGTCGTCTTCAGAAAGAGCCACATCGCCACAATCGGCTTCTGCTCCATATGCCTGAAGACACTCAAAAACACATCTTGTGCGAGATCGCGTGCTTCTTCGACCGTGAAATCGTGCTTCCGCACAAGGTATCGAACGACGCGTTCGTAGTACTGCATGTACACGTCGTGTCGTTCATCGCGTGACGTTCCCATTCGTGAGAGATGCGGATTTTAGTATAGCCCACCACCCATATTTACAGGTGGAGGTCACGTATCCTTGCCGCCCGCATGTCACCTATGAACACTCCTCCTCTGTCCGGCCGGACACGCCTATCCGTGACGTTGCTGGTGCTGGTCACGACTCTCACGTGCGGACGGGAGCCTCGGACTCCCGATACGTTCAACGTTCCCGAGCTCGCGGCCGCAAGGTGGATCGAGCCGCGGCTGACATCCGCAACGGCGTGGACACCGTGCCGTAAATTGCGCGCCGAAGATCGCGTTTTGGAGCAGGCTGATTGTGGATCAGCCTACGTTCCGCCGGTTCGTGTGTCCCTTTCCAGTGAAGCGTGTGAAAAGGCGATGACGACGCACAGCGAAACGGTCCGACTGCTGGTGACGCACCCGTCGTGCACGGACGCGGCGGTGGAGCGGCTCGGAGAGCTGGCCGAGGGGGGAAGCGCCGAGGTGCTGAGCGACCTCGCGGCGGCGTGCTATGTGCGGGCACAGAAGGACGACCGACCCTCCGATTTGCTGCGGTCTCTGCACGCCGCCGAAAAAGCGGTCGCCGCCAAAGAGCACCTTCCCGCGGCGCACTTCAATCTCGCACTCGCGCAGGAAGCTCTCGGCTTCACGTCGAAAGCTCTCACCAGCTGGAAGAAAACCGGTCGCCTCGACGGATCGGCGTGGGCCAGAGAAGCGAATTCGCGCGCGGCCGCAATCGAGCGGCAGACGGCGCGTGCGGCTCTCACGTGGAAGCTGATCAAACAGCGCCTCCCGGAAGCGATTGCCGTCGGCGACGCGCGCACGA
>DASPHZ010000079.1:0-64701 GCA_035629395.1 Thermoanaerobaculia bacterium | reverse complement strand
CCATCGTATTGATGGTGTCCTTCAGCTGGAGGATTTCCCCCTTCACCTCGACGGTGATCTTCTTCGACAAGTCGCCTTTGGCCACCGCGGTCGTCACGTCGGCGATGTTGCGGACCTGACCGGTGAGATTCTCGGCCATCAGGTTCACGTTGTCGGTGAGATCCTTCCAGGTGCCGCCAACGCCGGGCACCTGTGCCTGCCCGCCCAGCTTTCCTTCCGATCCGACCTCGCGGGCGACGCGGGTGACTTCCGACGCAAACGAGCGGAGCTGATCGACCATGACGTTGATCGTGTTCTTCAGCTCGAGGATCTCGCCGCGGACTTCGACGGTGATCTTTTTGGAGAGGTCGCCGTTTGCGACGGCGGTCGTGACGTCGGCGATGTTGCGGACCTGCGCGGTGAGGTTCGAGGCCATCATGTTGACGGACTCGGTGAGGTCCTTCCACGTGCCGGAGACGCCTTTGACGTCGGCCTGGCCGCCGAGCTTTCCTTCGGTACCGACTTCGCGGGCGACGCGGGTGACCTCGGAAGCGAACGACGCGAGCTGCGTGACCATCGTGTTGACGGTCTTCGCGGTGCGGAGGAACTCACCCTTGAGCGGACGGCCGTCGAACTCGATGGCCATCGTGCGGGTGAGGTCGCCCTTCGCCACGGCGCCGATGACGCGTGCGATCTCGTTGGTCGGCTGGACGAGGTCGGTGATGAGGTTGTTGACCGAGTCGGCCATGACACCCCACTGGCCGTTGACGGCCGCGACCTGGGCACGCTGATTGAGCTTGCCCTCTTTGCCGACGACGTTCGAGATGCGCTCGATCTCACTGGCGGTGCGCTCGTTGAGATCGAGGATGTCGTTCAGCGTGTCGGCAATTTTTCCCTGGACGCCGGTGAAATCGACCGGCATGCGCACGGAAAAATCGCCCTTCTTCATGGAAGTGAGCGTTCGCAAGAGCAAACGATCGAAATCCTTCGGCCCCAATTCCGAGGCCTTCTCGACGCCAATGGTCGTCATAACCGCGGTTCTCCCTCCGTGGAGCGTACGACGTATTCAGTTGTGTTTGAAAGCGAGTTCGGCTGGACGGCCCCGAGGGCAATCAGTCTTGGAGATGAGGGCTATGCAACCACGGTGCCGTTACGGCAGAGGCTGACGGAGACGAGCGTGCCGCTCAGCGCGGGCCGACCACGCGCCGTACGGTGCCCCACCACCCGCCGCCGATGGCCGCGGTCTTCGGGGGGAAGTCCCCGATGGCGTGACGACGTGACTGCGTGTTCGCCGGTCACCGGCAGCAGATCTACGTAGTCGGATCGTTCTGCCATCGACACGCTCACGGAGCCGAACCGCCGAGATCCTCCCTGCGTCAGCGCGTCTCGAGAGAAGTGCGGCGGGATCGCGAACGCCGAACGCTCGTGCTGCGAGCGATGGGCAATTCGATGTCGCGGCAGCAGCACTCCTGCTCCAGCGCGCACCCTCGATGCCATCGCGATCACGCCTGAAAATCCGGACTTCGCGGTCCTCGGCGTCGGAGTTCGGC
This sequence comes from Thermoanaerobaculia bacterium, assembly GCA_035629395.1. Lineage (GTDB taxonomy): Bacteria > Acidobacteriota > Thermoanaerobaculia > Gp7-AA8 > Gp7-AA8 > QHVT01. Next base: position 63,172 of record DASPHZ010000079.1, on the reverse strand, counting down.
CTGCGGGCCCATCGAGTAACCCGCATCACTTCACCCCATTGCGCAACTCCGTGAGATGCACTGCGCGGATGGGCGTTGCAGCGGTCAGCGGTTGATCGGTGAAGCTGATCGCGGGCAAACCGAGGATCGCGCGTGCCGGCGTGAGCGCGCTGCGAAGCTCGTGGACGTGCGCCGTTCTGATTCTGCTCCCGACGGTGATGCTCGAAAAAGAGGCGGGGTCTAGCCCCGCCGCTGCGCGTACTGCATTCACGGCGCTTTGCAATTGCGTGAATTGCACGAGCTTCACCACTGTGTTGTCCGCGGTGATGACCGGATCTGAGAAGGCGATCGTCGTGGCAATCTCGAAGTTGCTCGGACAGGAGACCTGCGCACCCGTAACCGCGCGAACGTAGTACACGTAGGTCCTGTTGGCGGCTGTCGTATCGTCATATTCGTTCGTCAATGGCGAGGCGATGTGCGTCGCCGCCTGTCCCAACGAGCTGCGCCAGACTTGATAAGACGTCGCGCCGCTCACGCCAGTCCACGACAACTGCACTGAGCCCGCACCTGCAGCGGCAGCCACAAGATTCATCGGACAGGTCCCGGTGACCGTCAGCACGTATTCTTTTCGTGTCCAGCAGCCATTCGCATCAGCGGCAGTCACAACGAGCGGATACTCCCCCACCTGCCCCGGCGTGCCGCTGAGCGTTCCTCCCGCGAAGGACATCCCGTTCGGCAGCGTACCCGTGAGTTTGTACGTGATCGCACCGCTGCCGCCGCTCTGTGCGAATGTGACGGAGGGATACGTCTCACCGACCGTCGCTGCCGGAAGACTGGAGGGATTCATCGTGATGGTGGGACAGGTGGCGATGACGTTACGCGCCACGACTGGAGACCCGCCGATGGCCAGATCGACCATCCCATCGCCTTCGATATCAAAGATGGCAAAGGCGTCGTAGAGACCACCCGCTGCCTGCACCGTCGGCCCCCGCACGAAGCCGCCGTGGCCATCGCCCAACATCGTGTGCACCGCCGTCTGTGGGCTGTCGATGGCGATATCGCGATAGCCGTCGCGATTGAAATCGCTGATGGCGACATGACGTCCGCTGGTGAATGGGAGTGGTGTGCCGGCGAGGAACGTGCCGTCGCCGTTTCCCAGCAGCACGGCACCCGTTGAAACGGCGAGATCGAGGCTCGCGTCAGCATTGAGATAACCAGCCGCGAGACCCATCACCGGGGTCGCCGGCGTGCCCGCGGCTATGGGCGGTCCGATTTCGAACGATCCGGTTCCGCTGCCGAGAAGGATCGTGACAACGCCTGCCTCATCGTCGCTCACGGCGATATCGAGATGCGCGTCGTTGTCAAAGTCACCGGTCGTGACGCCGGACGGCGCCATGCAGACGGCGTAGGTGATCGTCGCGGCGCATCCGCCACCGCCGAGATTGCCGAGGCAGATGTTGACGTTGCCGGATTCATGGTCGGGGATGACGAGATCGGGGACGCCATCCCCGTTGAATCGCCGCTGTCGAGCGCGAAAGCGACGGCAGTGCTGGGCGCGATTCGCGAGTCCGAGAACGGGTCCGTCCGATCGCCAAGCAGGGTAAGGACATCGCCACCGAGGGCCGCCATGGCTACGTCCTCGATGCTGTCGCCATTCATGTCCAGCACCTCGGTTGCGGAAAAGTTCGCGTTGCTATCGAACTTCCGGACGGGCGTGAAGTCGGGAGAGGCGTCGCCGACGAATAGTGAAATGAAATCGAAGGCAGGAAAGACCGGACTATTCCAGAGTCCGGTAAATGTACCGACGGCGACGGAAGGCGGCGGCTGCTGTGAAGCGCCGGTCAGCGCCGTGGTGGTAAACCTCGGGTATTCGCAGCAGGCACCATCTGTATAGGTAAACCCCTTGAGGAGGCGAGCGTTCGCACCATCCGGATTGGTGACGACGAGTGTGACGGTCCCACGCATCCGAGCTCCGGTTGTTCCCGTGATTTCGCCGGCAGACTTGCGGACGACGTTCGTGAGCGGCACACCGCCGATCACCACGGAGGGAACACCTTGAAAGTAGGTCCCATGGATCGTCACAACCGTGCCACCCTCCACCGAACCATACGGCGGATAGATGACGGTGACCGCGGGCACGCGCTGATTCGCAGCGGCAACGGAAAATACGCACAGGAACAGCACGGACACCGCGATGCCGAAGCGGAAGACAGTCTTCACGGGATGGACCTCCACTGAAGGAGTGTCGCCAGGTCGTGATTCCTTACCCATGGAAGGCGAGAAATCAGGAACTCTTCGGTCCGCGCAGTCGATTTACGTTTAGCCACCATGCGCAAACTGATGCTGCTCTTACTGCACGCCGTTTCGCAGCTCCGTCAGATGCACCGCGCGGATCGGCGTCATCGCCGTCAGCGGTGTATCCGTAAAATCGATGACCGCGAGTCCAAGGCTCGCACGCGCCGGACTCAATGCGCTACGGAGCTCGTGGATATGCGCCGTCCTGATTGTGCTCCCGACGCCGATGCTCGAGAATGACGCCGCGGTCAGTCCGGCCGCAGCGCGAACCGCATTGACCGCCAGGCGCATTTGCGGAATGTGCACGGCTTTCACGGGCGTCACTCCCGGAACGATCTGCGGATCGGTGAACACGACCGTCGTTGCAATGTCGGTATTGCTCGGACAGGTCACCTGCGTACCGATTACCGCCCGAACGTAGTAAACGTACGTTTTCCCTGTCTCCACCACCTCGTCGTACTGCGTCGCCGACGTAGATGCGACATGAGCGTCGATCTGGCCAGCCGAGCGGCGCCAGACCTGATAGGACGTCGCGCCGCTCACGCCTGTCCATGACAAGCGCACGGAGGCCGCAGCCGTGGCGACGGCCACTAGATTGCTCGCACACTCACCGTTGATTGCGAGCGTGTAGGCGCGGGTCGACCAGCAGCCATTCGCGTCAGCCGCAGTGACGCTGATCGGATACGACCCCGCCTGCGCCGGTGTGCCGCTGAGCGTTCCACCCGCGAACGCCAGCCCCTGCGGCAGCGCGCCCGAAAGTGTGAATGTGATCGGGCCTTCGCCGCCGCTCTGTGTGAACGTGAAATCGTACGTCTGATCGACCGTGCCCAGCGGCAGTGCCGAGGGATTGACCGTGATGGCGGGACAGGTCGCGATGACGTTCCTCGCGACGACGGGCGCGCCGCCAATCGCAAGGTCGACCATGCCGTCTCCTTCGATGTCGAAGGGTGCGAAGGCATCGTAGAAACCACCCACTGCCTGAATGGTCGGTCCTTGCACAAAGCCGCCTTGACCGTTGCCGAGCAGGACGTGCACCGCGGCACGTGATGTATCGATGGCGATGTCGCGCTTTCCGTCGCGATTGAAATCACTGACGGCTACATGGCGTCCGCTGGTCAGCGGAAGCGGTGTTCCAGCGGTGAAGGTGCCGTCGCCGTTGCCGAGCAGGATCGCACCGGTCGAGACGGCCAGGTCGAGAATGCCGTTGTCGTCGAGGTACCCTGCAGCAAGACCCATTACGTTCGTTGCCGGCGTGCCGGCGGGAATGGGCGGCCCGACCTCGAACGAGCCGGTTCCATTGCCGAGGAGAATCGTGACCGCACGCTCCAAATCGTCACTGACGGCGATATCGACATGCTTGTCGCCGTTGAAGTCCCCCGTGGTCACACCGGACGGCGCCGTGCAGACGGCATACGTGTTCGTCGCCGCACATCCGCCTCCACCCAGATTTCCGAGGCAGATGTTCACATTGCCCGTCGCATGGTCGGGGATCACGAGATCGGGCACACCGTCACCGTTGAAGTCACCGCTGTCGAGCGCGAAAGCGAACGCGGTGCTCGGCGCGGTTCGCGAGTCTGCCAGGGGCGTTTCAGCGTCACCGAGGAACGTGACGACGTTTCCTCCGAGCGCCGCGAGCGCGACGTCCTCGACGCTGTCACCGTTGATGTCCAGCACCTCCGTCGCAGAATAGTTCGCGTCGCTGTCGAACTTCTGCACCGGCGTGAATGCGTGGGTTCCGTTACCCTCGAAGAGGGAAATGAAGTCGAACGCCGGAGCGACGATGCTGTTCGGAACTCCCGCAAATGCGCCGACGACGACCGACGGCGGCGGTTGCGTCGATGCCCCGGCCAGGGCCAGCGTGGTGAAACGCGGATACTCGCAGCAAGTGCCGTCGGTATAGGTGAACGCCTTCAACAGGCGCGCACTCACGCCGTTCGGAGGCGGGTTTGTTACCACGACGTTCACGGTCCCGCGGATGCGCGCAGTGGTCGTGCCCTTGATGATGCCGTTGCCCTCGTAGGTGAGGTCGACGAGAGGCGCCCCACCGATCGAAACCGTCGCACCCGCCTGAAAGTACGTCCCGCGAATTGTGACCAGCGTGCCACCGGCGGTCGCGCCGGATGGCGGATAGATCGAAGTAACCGCCGGCGCGCGAAGGCTCGCCGCTGCGGCGGAAAAGTCGATCAGGAGAAGCGTGGACACACTGATTACGGCGCGGACGACAATCTTCACTCGGCTGGACCTCCATTCAGGAGTGTCGCAGATGCCGAATTCCTTATAGGAGGACCCACTGAAATGCGGCGCGTTATATCTGCCGCACCGGCTCCCCGTAGCGCGCCAGGACGGTATCCGTCGTCAGCAGCGTGACGCCCTCGGCGATGGCTTGCGCGAGCAGAAGGCGATCGAACGGGTCTTTGTGCAGCGGCGGGAGGCTGCCGACATGGAGGGCGTGCTCGCTCGTCACCGGGAGCTCGACGAAGCCGTGCTCCAGAAGCGCGCCGCGGAGGGCGCGCGCATCGACGCGAAAGTCATCGCGGTCGAGAGACGCCTTGATGGTGATCTCCCAGAGACTCGCGGCGCTGAAGAGCAGTTCGTTCGCGGAGTCCTCGAGGAGCTTCTTCGCCTCCGCGGACAGGCGCGCCGGCTGCCCGGCGGCCCAGAGGAGGAGGTGCGTGTCGAGCAGCAGTTTCAATCGCCGATTCCGAACAGGGCGGCGATCTCGCGCTCACCCATGCGATCGAAATCATCGGGCACTTCGATCTCCCCTGCAAGGAAGCCGAGACGTCGCGGTTTCGGGGGCGCATCGACGGCAGACACCTTTACGAGCGGCTTCCCGTCCTTCGAGATCACGAAAGCCTCGCCGCGCGCCGCACGGTCGACCAGCTCGGCGAGCTGGGTCCGCGCTTCCTCAATGCTGAAGGTGTCCATGCGTTGATGTTTACATCACTTTCCGACTGGGTATTGAAGTTAACGTTACTTTCTTCGATTAAGTAACTTATGCGAGTCATGATACCGCCCGATGATGACGCTCGCGCAACGCGTCAAGGCGGCGATCAAGGCCAGCGGCAAGACTGCCGCTCAGGTCGCTCGTGAGGTCGAGACGTCGCGGAAGAACGTCAGCAACATCGTCACTGGCGAAAACGTGAACCCGACGTACCAGTTGCTGGTGAAGATCGCCCAAGCGACCGGCACGACGGTCGGCGTACTCGCCGGCGAGTCGATCCAGATCTCGCGCGCGGACGAGACGGCGTTGACCGTCTTCCGTGAGTGGATCGACGGGAAGCTCGCCACCATCGACGCACGCGAGCACCCGAATGCCGAGATCGTCCCCGCGTCGGAGCTCGCCGAGCCTGTCGTGCGGATCGCCGACGCCTTGTTTCCGCCGCCGCAGAAGCGGTTCGCCGATGCGAGTCTCGTTCTGCGCGCCCTCGGAGACTCGATGCGCGACGCCGGCATTCTGGCGGGCGACACGCTTTACGCGAGCACGCGCCCGCGCAGCGCGGCGCAATCGGCGCTCGGGAAGATCATCGCCTGCCGGATCGGCGACGACGTCTTCGTGAAACGATTGACGTCGGAACGGCGCCGGCACTTCCTCCTCAGCGCGAATCCACGCTATCGCGCCATCGAGGTCGCACCCGACGATCCGACGTTCGTGATTCTCGGCGTCGTCATCGGCCGCGCGGGCCGCGTCGAATGACCGTTACACTCCGCGGCATGCGCAAACTGCTCGTGCTGCTGCTGCTCACCACCCCCGCCCTCGCCCAGGTCGCCACCTTCTCCATCCTCGGCTACGACCCGAAGACCGGCGAAGTCGGTGGCGCGGTGCAGTCGCGCGTGTTCGCCGTCGGCAATGGCGTGCTGTGGGCGGAGGCGGAGGTGGGCGTCGTCGCCACGCAGGCCATCGTCGATGTGAGTTACGGCCAGCAGGGACTCGACCTGCTGCGCGCTGGCCTCACGCCTGCCGCCGCGGTGAAGGCGATCTGGGAGAGCGACCCCGATCCGCGTCCGGACGACTGGACGAAGCACGGGCGCCAGTTCGCGATCATGGATGCGAAGGGCAACTACGCCGCGTTCACCGGACCGAAAGCGTCCGCGTGGGCGGGCCACAAAGGCGGCGTGTACTGCACCGCGCAGGGCAACATCCTCGCGGGCGAAGCGGTCGTCAACGACATGGTGAAAGCGTTCGAGTCGACGGAGGGCCACCTCTCCCTGCGCCTGATGGCCGCACTCGAAGCGGGACAGAAAGCCGGCGGCGACACGCGCGGGATGCAATCCGCGGCCATGCTCATCGTGAAGAAAAACGGTGGTGTGTGGCTGCACAACGACACGGTGGTGCGCCTGCAGGTGGACGACCATCCGAAGCCGGTCGAAGAATTGCGCCGGCTCGTCGAAATGGCGGCAAAGCAGCGCGAGCGCATCGCGGCAGCGCAGAAGAAATAGCGGATCAGAGCTGAAATCGGCGCATCGCTTTGCGGATCCCGCTGCGCGACATCCCCAGTGCCCGCGCGGCGGCACTTTGATTCCCGTCGTGCTCACGCAACGCGCCCGCGACCGCGGCGCGCGTGAGCGCCGCATGACGATCGACCAGCGACGACGGCGACAGCAATGCGGCGTCACCGAGGACGTTCGCAATGTGCTCCGCGTGCAGCATCCCTCCATGTCCGAACAGCACGACCGCGTCTTCGAGGACGCCGTTCAATTCGCGCGCATTGCCGGGCCACGGATGCGCCGCGAGCAGCGCGACCGCGCTCTGGCTGATCACCACCGGCAGGACTTTCTGTTCGCGGCAGATCGCGTCGAGGAAATGGCGCGCCAGATTCGCAATATCCTCCGGCCGCTCGCGCAGGGGCGGAATGTCGATCCGCTTGCAGCGGAAGTACAGATCGGCGCGAATGCGATCGCGGCGATTCGTCGCGAGGATCACCCGAAGACGCACCGTGCGTGACCGGCGCATCCCTGCCGCGCGAATCGCATGCTCCTCGAGCGCGCGCAGCAGCGTGGCCTGCATCTCGATGTCGATGTCGCCGATTTCATCGAGAAACAGCGTTCCCCCTTCGGCTTCCGCAAAGAAGCCGCGCCGCGCACGCACACCCGTGGCAACGCCGTCCTCGATCCCGAACAGCTCCGAATGGATCAGTTCCCGTGTCATGGTCGCGCAATTCACCGCCACGAACGGCCCACCCGGATTCGGTCCGTTGTCGTGAATCAGCCGCGCGATGACTTCCTTTCCCGTGCCGGTCTCGCCGAGGAGCAGCACGGGACGCGCGAGGCGTGCGAATGCGAGCGCCTGCATGACCACGCGCTGCATCTGCACCGATTTGCGCACCACGCGCTGCAGTCCCCGCCCGGCGAGCGTGCAGCGATCGTCGTCGACCGGCAGCGTCGCTTTCGCACGTTCCGGATTTCCCGCGCGCTCCACCGGAAACGCGGGCAGGAGGTCGCCCGTATCCGCTTCTTCGATGGTGACGAACGTGGAGCCGATCTGCACCGGCGCATCGCCGGGATGCAGGACGACGGACGGCACGCGCGCACTGCCGACGAGGATGCCGTTCGTCGATTGCAGGTCTTCGATGCGAACAGCGCGACCGATCCTCGTCACACGCGCATGCCGGCGCGAGAGATTCTCGTCGAACGGCAGCGGAATCTCGTTGTCTTCCGCGCGTCCGATGTGCGCCTCGCCGTCGGGGACGGCGCGCGAATGACGCGTTCGCGTTCTCGCATCGTGAAAGACCAGGCTGAGCATGGTCAGCGGGGGATTCCAGTCGGGTGCCAGCGCAACGCCGCCGCCTCGGCACGAACGCGCGCAGCCTCCGCATGCAGGCCTGTCAGCTCGGCGATTTTCGCGAGCCGTTCCGCGGCGAGATCGAAGTGGCCGCGATCGAGCGCCGATTCGAGCCGGCGGGCCCGCAATGCGAGATAGGCCTCGCGCGCGACCTGCAGCGCCTCGTCCAACCGTCCGCTTCGCCGCAGTGCCTCGGCACGCGCGAGCAGCAGCACCCGCCGCGTCTCCGATGCGCGTGCCCGATCGGCGTCGATCGCCCGCAGCGTCTCGAGCGGCTCGGCATTCAGCGCGAGCCGGATCTCCAGCGCCCAGTATCGGTACCAGTCGATCGGCTCGTCCGGATCGTAGCGAGCGAATGCCACGCGACCCGTGCGCCATGCGAGAAAGTGACGAAACCAGGACGCCGCAACGGTCGACTCGTTTGGAAAACTGGCCGCCCACCGGTCGATTTCTTTCGCCGCGTCGTCCCATCGGTCCATCTCGCCGAGGGCAAGTACCAGTCCCTGCAGCGCCTCGTACTTCAGCCGCCCGACACCCGGCAAGCCCTCCCGCCCGACGCTGCGTCGATACCACTGCACCGCGGCCGGCAGGTTGCCGGCAAGATGCAATGCGTTCCCCGCATCCCATGCGATATCGGCGGCGGCTTCCGAACCTTCGGCGAGGTGCGTGAACAGCCGGGACGCATCGTCGAAGCGACGCGCATGGACGAGCGCGACACCTTTTACGCGGGCGCTCCATTCCGCGAGTGTCGGATCTCCTGCATCTTCCGCGAGGGAACGCGCGGCTTCGGCCCGCTCCACGGCAGCATCGCCCTGTCCGCTCGTGGTGAAGCGCTGTGCGTCGCGCAGATGTTCGTAGGCGCGATCCCGTGCAGCCTGTCGTTGTGCGGACGTCCCCGTGCCGGGCGTCCATGGGCCGGATGGAAACCCGTCGAACGTCAGCTCGACCGGAGGTCGATGCATGTATTCGACGCGGATGATCCGTCTCCCGGAATCCACAATCACTCCGCGATGGCGAAGGCCGCCCGGGGGACAGAGCGCATACCAGAGAAGAGCGCGCATTCGCGGTACTTCGAACCGGTCCGGCGTGAATGCCGTCGTGCTGTACGGCAAATCTTCCGCAGGAAACGGAATGCGAATGGCGGCGATGCCGACATACCAGCCTTGCTTGTTGGCGGTGCCTGACAGAACCAGTTCGTCCACGCGATCGCCGTCGAGATCCGCCGCACCCTCCACGCGGTGATGACCGGAGGCGATGAACAGCAGGCGCGCTTCATCGCGCCGCAGGTCGTACAGGACGGTGTAAGACGGAAAGTAATTGTGCACGTAGCTGACGATGACTTCGTCGTAGCCATCGTGATTGAGATCGTGTGCGACTACCTGCGCAATCCCGAAAAACTCCGAATGCTCGGGAAATGTATGCGCCGGCCAGGGGAGATTCCGCGTCCGCAGTACACGCCCCGTCCGAACGTCGAGAAACGACAGCGTACGCGCAAAACGCGGTGCCGTGGAAAGGCTGGGTGACGGCGCGAGAACCGCCGCGATCTCCGGAATTGCGCCGCGGCGGACCATGGTCACCGCGGGCGTGCGACTGTCCGGGCGGGTCCACAACGTATCGCCGTTCGCATCGACGGCGCGAATGCCCCAGTCGCCGTTCATCACCATGTCGATTCCGCCCGAGGGTCTCCGCCACCAGAAACCGAATGCCGATAACGCAAGGAACAGCGCGAGAACGATCGCGACAGTCAGGGGACGCCACCGCATCCGGCCGCGTTTTCTGTGAAGGTGATCCAGAGCCGTCGCCGCCGAGGGATGGCGTTCTTCACGATTTCGTTCGAGCAGACGCGCCACGAAACGCGCCAGCCATCGCGGTGTGTCGCCTCGCAGCGCGCGGACATCCGCGGCTGCGCGATTCAACCGCATGACGATCGCGCCGACGGCGCTCGACGCTTCGAACGGAACGCGGCCCGTCAGCATCTCGAACAGCACGATCCCCAGTGAATAGAGATCCGCCCGCGGATCGACGTCCGCGCCGGCGGCCTGTTCGGGCGACAGATAATCGACGGTACCGACCGGCAGGCCCGTGACCGTGATGCGCGTGTCGTCAGTCCACCGGCGCGCAATGCCAAAGTCCGACAACTTCACATGCCCGTCTTCCGTCAGAAGGAGGTTTCCCGGCTTCAGGTCGCGGTGCACGATGTCGTGTGCGTGGAGAGCGACGAGACCTTCGAGGATCTCTCCCGCGAGCCGAATGACTTCCTCGACCGACAGTGGACCGCGACGCAGACGATCGCGAAGCGAGCCTCCTCCCACGAGCTCCATCGTCAGGAACACGTGGCCCTCGGTCTCGACGAGGTCGAAGGTTCGCACGAGATGCGGACTCGCGGACGCGAGCGAGAATTCCGCCTCGCGTCGCGTCCGCTCCACGTCGATCTCCGATCGGTTGCCGCCGCGCAGCAGCTTGAGCGCGATGTCGATTCCGATGCGGTGATCGTGTGCCGCGTAGACATACGCCGACCCGCCGCTGCCGAGGAGCCGGAGGATCTCGTAGCGTTGCGCGAGGAGATCCCCCGGGCGCAACGGCAGCGGCGTTGCGTCCATCGGATCGAGTGGCCCGATCGGCGGTGTTTTGGCGCTGGACATCCGGAGGCACGGAATCATACCGGCCTCCGGAAACGGCTCCTATTTCCAGACGTTCAGGTCGCGCCCGATGGCACTGCCGAGGTTCGTCGTGAAGAACGCATTCCGATAAACGCCGACGCAGGTCTGCCCGTACCAGCGATTGTTGGCCGCATCCCACTTCGTGCCGACGCGGTCGAGACGCGTGCCGAGGTCGCCGGCCGCGTATGCAAAATCGAGCGAAGCCGCGAGCCCGTTCTCATACGGCCCGTCCTGGAACGTCCCCTGCGGTGTGCCGTCGAATGCGTATTGCATCTTGTACGTATTGGACGTGAGTCCGCCGCGGTTGCGCCATGCCGTGCAATACGCATCGAGATCGCCCGGCAGTGAGACGCCCAGGAGCGATGCGTAATAGGTTGCTTTGCAGATGCTCGTGGCACGCGGGGCATCGGAATCGTCCCAGGCGCCGGTGCAGCTTCCCGGACTGCACGCGGAACGCGGCGGCGAAACGGACGTATCCCAGCGGAACGATTTCGCCGGCACGCGGAAGCTCGTCGTAAAGTCGGAGGCGAGGAGATACGCGTTCACCGTGTCGCGCGCGGCGTCGAGATACGAGGACTGGCCGAGCGCCTTGTACGCGGCGAGCAGCGCGATGGTCGCGTCGCCGAAATAGCCCGCGTAGGTGAAGAAATCGTAATCGAGCTGGCCATTGGCCGCATTGCCGCCGGACGCGAGCCAGTCGCAGATCTGTACGCCGTTGCGGCCCGTGCGGCACTCGCGGCGGAAATCGTGCTGCAGGAAATCGGCCGCCATTGCATTCGCGTAGTTGCGATAGGCGGTGCGCTCCGTCTCCGGAAAATACGGCGAGGCGGCGGCGATGGACAACGCGAGAAGAATGCGTGCGTCGGCGTCACTGGCCGAATCGCGATTGGCGCCCGACGAAGCGACGCTGACCGTCGTGTTCGTACGGCGTGCCCGCCAGGCCGGAAGCGTTTCGAACAGTCCGCCATTGTTGCCGCTGGCGAGGAGGCGCAGGGTATTGAAGAGTTCCTGCACTCGTGAGGCGTTCGTGCCTTGTGCAGTGGCCAGGAACACCTGGGAGAACTCGTCGGTGACCATGCAGTTGTCCTGCAGCGTCGCACTGCCGCTGCCGCCGCAGTCGGACAATGGCTTCAATTCCCCGAGATTGCACGAGTGACTGACCGAATACCACGGCACCCAGGCACACGTGCCGTAGCTGCACGCGAAGTGCTGGATGACGTTGCCGTTGTTCCACCACACGTCGAGCAGACGCGCGTGATTGGCGGCGCGGGTTTCATTCGCAAAACCGGTGGAGCTCGGATTCACGAGCGCCGTCGCATCGTCGTCTCCTGGTGGCAGAGGCGCACCGCAGCCGCTGCCGAGCGTCGTGCTGGTGAAGCTCGAAAAACCTGCGAGCTGATCGACCGATCCGCCACCAGCACAGGCTTTGAACGTGATATTCGCGGGATAGGACTGGCGGTACAACTCGTAATGATCGGTCTTGTCGCAGACGAGCAGTTGGATCTCGCCCGCGCTCGTCGCGAAGCGCACGGTCCGGCAGACGCCGCTCGTCGAGTCGTAAGTCTTGGAGCACGCCGAACCGCTGTTGAACGTACACGACACCGGCAGGTCGGAGACGGGGGTCGGCATCGCGACGGCGCTCGCCGCACCACACAGGAACAGGGCCGCTAAAAGTCGTTTCATGATTCCTCCTTTTCGTCGTACAGCGCAGCCGCTGCAGAGCACCGGAGGTGCCACGGAATCGACTTTTATTTTCAGTAGTTTGCGGTCATGCGCTGAGCACCGCGTGGCCATACAGGTGTGCACTGGGTGCGCACCTTGCGCGCGGCCCTGTACCACTTCTTCCGATGTGGATCGCCGGCAATTTCCCGGCGCCGCTGCCGCGGGCGGAAGTCTGCGCCAGACTGCGCGGGGTCACGCGCCGGCATTCTTCGCCGGACGCTGCGGCGGAACCATCCGGCTGATCGCCGCGCAGCTACTTCCGCCGCGCGCGCCGCGCCACGACGAAGACCGGCACGAACGCCAGGAACATGCCGGTGATGATCAGCGGCGTGGCCACGGGCATGGTGATGCGCTTCGAGGCGAGGAGCACGATGGCGGTGAGCTCGAGCGCGATGCCGGCGAGGGCGATACCGATGATGAGGCTTTTATTGAGCTCGCGATCCATGAGTCGAGGTTAGCATCTTGGGATGACCAGGCAGACGGCTGTTCTGATTCACAGCGGCGGGTTCACTTCGCGGCAGTGGCGCAAGCTCGCGGAGATGCTCTCGCCCGGCTTTCACGTGATCGCGCCGGACCTGCTCGGATACGGCACCCCGTGGCCGGACGGCGAGCCGTTTCACTTCCGCCAGGATCTCGACTATCTCGAGACGCTGCTCGCCGAGCCGGTGCATCTCGTCGGACATTCGTACGGCGGCTTCCTCGCGCTGCAACTCGCGCTGCGCCACCCGGAGCGCGTGCGCTCGATCGCCGCGTACGAGCCGGTCGCATTCGGGGCGCTCGACGACGTCGAAGACGCGGACGCGCGTGCGACATTGGACAACGTCAGCCGCGAATGGAGCGGCGATCCGTGGCTGGCAGCCTTCGTCGAGTGGTGGAACGGCCGCGGCGCGTGGGATCGCCTCAACGAGGAGACGCGCAACGCGTTCCGCGCCGTAGGCTGGAAGCTCTTCCAGGAAGTGATGTCCCTCGGCGCCGACCGCACTTCGCGCGAGACCTACGGCACCATCACCGCGCCGACGCTCGTGATGAGCGGCGAGCTCACGCCGCTCGCTTCGCGCCGCGTCGCGCAGAAACTCGCGCAGGCGCTGCCGGACGCGCGTCTCAAAATCTTCGAAGGCGTCGGGCACATGGGACCGATCTCGCACGCGGCCGCGGTGAACGCGGAGATCGTGCAGCACCTCACGGAAGTGAGTACGCGAACGAGTAGGAGTGCTTCCCCTCTTTGATCTCGATCGACATCTTGCCGCTGATGCCTTCGAGAGCGTCCGTGCCGGAGTCGGGCACGACGTTGAGATCCAGATGCATCGCGCCCCGGTTCATCGTCCCGCTGTGCTGCAGCGCAAACGTGCCGCTGCGTCCCGCGAGCGTGCCCGTCACGCGCTCCATGGCCACGTAACCGGCGGAGCCTTTGACGCTCGTCTGCACCGCGAGCATCTCCCCTTTGCTCGTCGCCTCGAGATCGCCTTGAAATCGTTTGTCGAGCGACATCCGGCCGATCGCCGATTCTTCGAATGCCGCGGCGACAGGCGTGAGCTTCACTTCGAACGTGCCGTTTCCGTGGAAGGTGGTCATCGGGCGTATCGTAATGCCGTCCGCGGGGCCAAGGAGGAAGGATAAAGGATGAAGGATGAAGGAGCGTGGTCGTGAGCGCCGCGTACGCGGTACGCGCCACGCCTGTCATCCTTCATCCTTCCGCCTTCCTCCTTGCCCCCGTGGGCGGGTGGGCGGGCGGTCACACCACCGTAAAGGGCAACTGCGCGACCACACGCCCGTCGATGACGACGGCCGCGGTGCATTCTCCCCGAGGCCAATGCGTCGTCGGGGCCGAGAACGCGACGTAGTGCGCGCTCTTCGGGACGTCGCGCGATTCGCGGTGCAGGACCACGCCGGCCGGGCCGTGCCAGATCACGCCGATCGTCGAATCGGCACTGGCGCTGCGCACGTCGATCGATAGGAACACTTCCCCGCCGCGACCGAACGATTCGCTCACGGCGTCGCGTGCGACCGCGCCTTCGCGGTTGAGGCTGGTGCCGAGCGCATAGACACCCTGCGAGGCAACCGCTGTCTCCGTGATCGCATCCTGCGCGCGCAGCGTGCGCGCCTCCCCGCGATCCACACAACCCACCACCCCCACAACGAGCAGCGGCCCAACCACCGCCGCGGCAGCCCATGATCTCAAGATGATTCCTCCAGAGGTATTTACGGACGAGCCGGATTCAGGTACGCCGGCCTGTTGGTCCGAATAACTGCAGGATCGCTGCCGAGTCCGACGCGGCACCGCCTTTGAACGTTCTCCTGCGCATGGGGCGCACTGCCGTGGCGGAATTGGCGAGGACGATCGAGCAGGGGGAGGTCTCCTTTCTCTATCGCCCGCGCGTGGAGGAGCAGGCTCCGGGCGAGCTCGACGACGTCCAGCGCCTCATCATTCTGCTGAGTCCCGGCCGCGCCGCGTTCGAGCGCGCCATCGCCGTCGGACGCAAACGCCTGCCGCCCTCCGCGCGCCGCGATCGTTTCTGGGGGTTCGTCGATCTCGTCCTCACCCCGTACGACATGCAAGCCGCCCTCGGCGCACAGGTGTACGGCACCAAGACCCGCGGCCTCCGCCACCTTCCCGCCGCGCGCGTGTTCGCCACCGGCACGTACGACATCGCCACGCATCGCGAGCACGCGCATCTGCGCTGGCAGATCGTGGAGACGAAGCACGACGATCCGATCGCCGCGGAAGTCGCGCTCGAGCAGGAGGCGGACTACATCGTCACCGTCGCCAATCCCGATCCGATCGCCTGGGGTCTGCTCGAAGCGCCCGACCTGCAGTCGGATCTCTTCGACGATCTCGAGCTGCACGTCACGATTCCGACACCCTTCCCTCCCGCCCTGCAGCAGCGCTTCCGCGGGCGCCGTTACGCGCAGCTCGACTCGCCGGCCTGGCTCGAGCACCCCGGCGCCGAGCTGATGTTCCTCGGGTCCGGCGACTGATCAGTACCGCACGGCGCGCCGCCGTTGGCTGTCCCGAAGACCGAAGCAGCGCGCCCCGCGAATCCGACCGCCCGTCCCACGCCCCTCGACAATCCGGGCCGCCTCCGTGACATTCACACGATGCGGCGCAGCCTCTCTCTGCTTCTCTGCCTCTTTGCCTCCGCCAGTTCTGCGCTCTTGGCGCAAGCAGAGGCGCCGGCACCGGGCACCGTGATCTTCGCCGTGCGCGACGGCGAGACGATCGTGCGCGAGGCGACCGGGTTCGCGGACGTCGAGCTCCGCACGCCCCTGCGCGCGGACATGCTCTTCCGCACCGGCTCGATCACCAAACAGTTCACCGCCGCGGCGATTCTCAAACTCGCCGCGGACGGCAAACTCGCGCTCGCCGATCCACTCACAAAGTACGTGAGCGGCTTTCCGGAGACGATCACACTCGAGCACCTCCTCACCCACACCGCGGGTGTGTTCGAGTACACGCGCATCCCCGAGTACCACGCCGCGCTGCGACAGGAGGCGACGGTCGACGAGATCGTCGCGCTCATCCGCGCGACGCCGCTCGAGTTCGAGCCCGGAACCAAGTACGCGTACACGAACTCCGCGTACTTTCTGCTCGGCGCGGTGATCGAGAACGTGTCCGGCGAGAGTTACGCGTCGTATCTGAAGAAAGCGGTGCTCGATCCCGCCGGGCTGACGCAGACGCGGATGGACAGCCTCACGGAGATCATCCCGAATCGCGCACGTGGCTACGACCGCGATGCGAACGGCGTCCGCAACGCCACGATCTTCAGTCCCTCGCGCGCGTTCTCCGTCGGCGGATTGCTCTCGACGGTCGACGATCTGAAACGCTGGAACGAATACGCGGCCGCAAACCTCCAGCGCGCGTTCACGCCGTCGAAGCTGTCGAGTTACGGCTACGGCTGGTTCATCAGCGACCTCGAAGGTGCGCGCGTGATCGAGCACGGCGGCGACATCCCGGGCTTCACCGCGCACGTGCTGATGATTCCGGAGAAGAAAATCTTCGTGGCCGTGTGGTCGAACGACGCACACCGCACGCCCCGCCCCGACTTCATCGCCACGAAGCTCGCCCTCCAGCTCCTCGGCAAGCCGTACGAGCCGAAGGCGATCGCGCTTCCCGCGGAAGCGCTCCAGCGATTCGTGGGCACGTACAAGAGCGCGAGCGGTGCGGAGCGCCGCGTCACGCTCGAAGGCGGCAAGCTCTTCGTCGCACGCACGGGCGGACGGCGCAGCGAGATCGTGCCGATGAGCGGCGACGCGTTCTTCTATCCCGACTCGTTCCTCTCCGTGCAGTTCCTCGACGGAAACGTGATGGTGCTGCGCAACCGCAACACGGAGCTCGATCGCGCGATACGATCCGCGGAATGAGTGAGCCGAAGCGGGGACGCGGCCGGCCTCGCCGCGCGGGTGCGGACGAGAAGATCCTCGCCGTCACGCTCGAGCTGCTGCGCGCGAGCGGCTATCGCGACTTCAACGTCGACGAGGTGTCGGCGCGCACCGGCATCGCCAAAACCACCATCTATCGGCGCTGGCCGACGAAAGACGCGCTCGTCGGCGCGGCGGTCGAACCGATCCTGCAGGCCACGTCGCTGCGTGTCGACTCGATCGACGCGTTGCGCGAATCGCTCGCGCCGCAGCGCGATGCGTTGGTCGAGCTCGTGGGTGAGGAACGCGCCGACGAACTGCTCGGCGCGCTCCTCGTGAAGATGCTCACGGCCTGACCGGACTGCCGGAGGCCGGCGCCTCCGTCACGCGGTTGTCTTTTTGAACCGCGCCACCGCGAGACCGATGATCAGGAACGTGTAGAGCGCGAGGAGCGCCGTCGGCCGCCAGAGCTCCGGCAACGACGCGCCGCGCAGGACGATGCCGCGGATCACTTCGATGAAGTACTTCGCCGGAATCACGTTCGAGATCCAGCGGAAAAAGAGCGGCATGCCTTCGATGGGAAACACGTACCCCGACAGGAAGACGAACGGCAGCAGGAAGAACATCGACATCTGCGTGGCCTGCATCTGCGTCTGCGCAATGGTCGAGATCAGCATGCCCAGCCCGAGGACCGCGGCCATGAACAGGAAGCCGACGAGATACAACTGCAGCAGCGAGCCGGCGATCTCGATCCTGAAAAGAAACCGCATCAGCAGGATGGTGAGCGTGAACTGAAAGTAGCCGATGACGATGAACGGCAGGATCTTGCCGACGATCAGTTCCGCGCGCGTGGCCGGAGTGACCTGCAACTGCTCGAGCGTGCCGCGCTCGCGCTCGCGCACGATGGCGATGGCGGTGAACTGGATGAGCGTGAACGTGAGGATGATGGCGATGAGGCCGGGAATGATGAAGCGCGCCGTGCGCAGATCGGGGTTGTACCAGGGACGCACGCGCACGTCGACCGGCAGTTGTTTGTTCGTCCAGCCGCCGCGCCGCGCGAGCGTCTGGATGGACATCGTCTGACTGATGCCGGACATGATCGACATGGCCTGTGAGGACGTCGTCGTGTCGCTCGCGTTCACGATGAGGAACGCTTCCGCGGGACGTCCGCGATGCCGGTTCTTGCCGAAGTCGCGGTCGAACACGAGTCCGACGGCGGCCCGCCCCGCGTCGATCTCGCGCTGCAATTCGTCGAACGAGTCGACGTACTGCAGCACGTCGAAGTAGCCCGTGCTCGTCATCTTCGCCACGAGCTCGCGGCTCTCGTAGGTGCGGCTTTCGTCGAAGACGATGGTCTTGAGATGTTTGACGTCGTAGTTGATGGCGTAGCCGAAGATCATGGTCTGCATCACCGGCACCATCACGATCATGCGCAGCGTCATCTTGTCGCGGCGCAGTTGCAGGAACTCTTTCCAGGTCAATGCGAGCAGTCGTTTCATGCGGTCACCGCCTCTTTCGTCCGCACCCGCTGGCGCGCGAGCGAGACGAACACGTCTTCGAGCGAAGGCTCGGCCTGTTCCGGTGTGCCCCAGCGCGCCAGCAGCTCGCGCACGCGCGCGGCCGCACCCTCGCCGGCGACGGCGCGCACGGTGAGGCCGAAGAGGTACACGTCTTCGAGGGAGGGGTCGGATTGGATCGATTTCACGATGGCGAACGGATCGAGCTCGGTGCGTACTTCGAGAATCCGCCCGCGCAAGTCTTTCTTCAGTTCGTGCGGCGCGCCGTCGGCGATCAGGACGCCGTCGAGGATGAACGCCAGCCGATCGCACTGCTCGGCCTCGTCCATGTAGTGCGTGGTCACGAGCACGGTCATGTCGCGGTCGGCGGCCAGCTCGTAGATGAGATCCCAGAACAGACGGCGGCCGCGCGGGTCGACACCGCCCGTCGGCTCGTCGAGGAACAGCAGTTCGGGCTCGTGCAGCAGCGCCGCGGCGAGTGCCACGCGCTGGCGCAGTCCGGTCGACAACCCTTCGGTGAGCTGGTTGCGGATCTTCTCGAAGCGCAAACGCTTCGCGAGCGCATCGATGCGCGCGGCCAGGCGCTCGCGCTCGAGACCGTAGATCGTCCCGTAGAAGCGCAGGTTCTCTTCGACGGTGAGATCGAGATAGAGCGAGAACTTCTGGCTCATGTAGCCGAGCCGCGACTTCCACGCCTCCGTGTCTTTCGTCACGTCGAGATTGCCGAAACCGGTGATGCGGCCCGCGGTCGGCGCGAGCAGGCCCGCGAGCATGCGGATCGTCGTCGACTTGCCGGAGCCGTTCGGTCCGAGGAAGCCGAAGACTTTGCCGCGCGGGAGATCGAAGGAAACGTCGTCGACGGCGGTGAACGTGCCGAAGCGGCGCGTCACGTGCTCGACGTGAATCAGCGCGCTCATTCTTCCTCTCCTTCGCCGCCGGCCAGGACGAACACGTCTTCGAGCGATGGCGCGAGCGGCTGGATCTCCTCTTCGGCCACGACGTCGCGCAGCGCGGCGCGCACGCGCGGGAGCAACTCGGGACCGGTGCCCTCCGCGCCGCGTGCATGCAGCACGGTGCCGAAGAGGGAAAGGTCGTCGATCTCGGACATCGGCTCGAGAAGCTCGCGCACGCGCAGGCGGTTCGAGGTACGGATCTCGAGCAGCGGACGGTCGTACGTGCCGAGGATTTCCGGACGTGTGCCGATGGACGAGATGCGGCCGTGATCGAGGAACGCGATGCGCGTCGCGTACTCGGCTTCGTCCATGTACGGCGTCGAGACGACGATCGTCAGCCCCTCGTGATGCAGTTGGTTGAGGAGCGCCCAGAATTCGCGACGCGACACGGGATCGACGCCGGTCGTCGGCTCGTCGAGCAGGAGCAGCCCGGGCTTCGTCAGCAGCGCCGCGACGAGCGCGAGCTTTTGCTTCATGCCACCGGAGAGCGCGCCCGCGAGACGGTTGCGGAAGCGATCCATCCCCACGCGTCCGAGGAGATCGGCGGCGCGTGCACGCGCGACGTCGTTCGGGACGTCGTAGAGCTTCGCGCGCAGGCGGAGGTTCTCGTCGACCGAGAGGTCTTCGTACATCGCGAAGCGCTGCGGGACGAAGCCGAACGTGACGTCCGGCTTCACGGTGACGCTGCCGGACGTCGGCTTCAGCACGCCCGCGACGATGCGGAAGAACGTGGTCTTCCCGGCGCCGTCCGGGCCGATGAGGCCGAACAGCTCGCCCGGCTCGATGCTGAGCGAGACGTCATCCAGCGCGGTCTTCGCCGCGAAGCGGCGCGTGAGATTGCGTGCGGCGATCATGCGAGCTCCCCGTCACCCTGAGCCGCGCAGACGGCGCAGGGCCTCGCACGACGCGAATCGTGCGCATTTCGAGAGGTTTCGCCGTCTGCGCGGCTCGATACGACGGCGGCGGCGATCATGGCTTCACGACGACTTCCGCCGGCTGTCCCGGCACGAGCGGCTCGCTCCAGCCGCGATCGAGATCGGCTTTCGCCGCGTAGACGAGATTCACACGCTCGCTCTTCGTCTCCACCGCCTTCGGCGTGAACTCCGCCTCGGGCGCGATCTCGGTGATGCGCGCGGGGAACTCTTTGCCCGGATGCGCATCGACCGTGACGCGCACGGGCGTGCCCATGCGCACCCGGCCGAGCTTCGTCTCCGGGATGAACGTGCGCACGAAGAGGCGATTGGCGAAGGCCATCGTCACCGCGGCCTGGCCCGGTCCGACGAGCTGGCCCGGCTCGGCGAGGCGATGCACGATCACGCCGTCCGCGGGCGCGCGGATCTCCCCTTCCCGCGCGACGCTCACGCTCTGCTTGAGCACCGCCTGCGCGCGCTCCGCTTCCGCTTCCGCGGCCTCGGTCTGCTTGCGGCGTGCGCCTTCACGCGCGAGCTCCGCGCGCTCGGTGGAAGCGCGCAGTGCAGCGCGTGCGCGATCGAGATCGGTGCGCGCGCGGTCGTAGTCGCGCTGCGTGCCGACTTTGCGGTCGAGCAGGAACCGCTGGCGCTCGAGCTCTTTCTCGGCGAGCGACACGGCCGCGCGACGATCGCTCACTTCCGCGTCCGCGGCGCCGATCTCCGATTCGCGCGAGCCCGATTCGAGATCCTGCGCGCGTGCCTGCGCCGAGCGCACGCCGGCCTGTTCGCGTTCGACGGCGATGGCGGATTCGCCGAGGTCGAGACGCACGAGGAGCGTGCCGGCTTTGACGCGGTCGCCTTCGCGCACGAGCACCTCCGTCACGCGTCCGGAGACTTTCGGCCCTAGGTCGACGCTGGGGGCTTCGATGCGGCCGTTGAGATGGATCGTGCCGTCGTCCTTGCGGTCGCCGCAGGCGACGAGCGCGAGCGCCGCGATGATGAGTAATCGTTTCACTGAGTACCTCCCTCGATGCTGATGCCGCGCGCCTCGAGCAGTGTTCCGGTGGCGCGGGCGAATTCGGTTTCGGCCTTGCGGTAGTCGGCGAGTGCGACGGTCTCGGCGACGCGCGCGGCGGTGAGATCGTTCTGGCGCGTGAGGATGAAAAACGTGTTGGAGATGCCGGCTTCGAAGCGGTCCCGCTCCGCCTGCAACTGCACCTCGGCCGCCTCGCGTGCCGCCCGCGCCGCGGTGATGCGCTGTTCCGCGCTCGCGAGTGACGCGATGGCGTTGCGGACTTCCATGGCGATGCGCTGGCGTGCGTGCTCGAGCGTCGCCTCGGACTGGCGGCGCAGCGCACGTGCGATGGCGACGTCCTGCTTCGCGGCGGTGTTGCCGATCGGGATCGAGATCGCCACGCCGAGGGAGGCGTCCGGAAACTCGTCGAGCGAACGGAACGAGCGGCCGAGTCCTCCGTTGATTTCGTTCGCGACGACGACGGGGCCGAATGGCTCGATGGCGTCTTCGTTGCGCGTGCCGGCGAGTCCGCGGCCGGAGTAGTGGGCGACGAGGTCGATCTGCGGGCGCACGCGGTCGGCGGCCGCTTCGATGTCGATGTCGGCGCGTTCGAGGCGGGTGGTGAGCTCGTCGAGGTCGGCGCGATGGGCGATCGCTGTGGCGATCGCGGCGTCGGGCGGCGGGCGGCGCGGAGTTTCTGTCGCAGCGACCAGTCCCGGAAGCCTGAAGCCCGACGCTCCGGTCAGAAACGCGAGCGCGTTGCCCGCGCGCTCCGCGTTCTCGCGGGCCACCACGAGCTCTCCCCTCCTCCGCTCCACTTCCGCTGTCGTCTGCGCGAGGTCGGCCTCGGATTGCGTGCCGGCCTCGATGCGCGTGCGCGTGTCTTCGCGTTGTTTCTCCGCGACTTCGAGCGCGGACTGGCGCGTCTCGACGTCGCGTTGCGCGGCGACCGCGGTCCAGTACGCGCGCTCGACGGCGGCCGTCGTTTCCGTGGCCACCCGGCGCAGCGAGGAGATGGCGCGCGTGCGATCGACGTGGGCGATGCGGATGGCGCGGCGCGCGGGATCGATGCGGCGGTTCTGCAGGAGCGGCTGGCGGACCTCGGCGCCGAGGAGCGTGGTCCACGACGGCGTGAGCAGCGCGAGGATGCTGTTCGTGTCGTCACGCGTGATGCCGGAGAACACGGACACGGTGCCGCCGGTCGGCAGCAGTTGCACGACGGAGGCGGAGGTCACGAACGAACGCTGGGTCGGCGCGAGCTCGCCGCGCGGTGCGCCCGAGAGGATCGAGTTCACCGGATCGGTGCGCTCGCGCAGACGCAATTCGCCGCGCAATGTGGGCTCGTACGCGGCTTCGGCCCGGAGCACGGTCGCCTCGGCGATGTGGAGCGATTCGCGCTCGACGACGACGTCGCCGTTTTTCGCGAGAGCCATCGCGATCGCATCGGCGAGCGACAGCTCCTGCGAGCGCGCGGTCAGCGCGAACAGGAGAACGAACGGCAGGTACTTCATTTTTTTCCTTTTTGCGGTTTCTCGATGCCGTGCAGCACGAGGTTGAGTGTGTGATCGGCGAGGTCCTGCAGCGAGGGTTGGTGCTCGACGCCCGCTACTTTGGCGAGGCGCAGGCGAATGGGCTGCGAGGCGACGAGGAACATCATCGTGCCGACGAGGGAGACGTGCGTGAGGAGTGGATCGACCTTGCGAAAAGCGCCCTTCTTCATCCCCTCGGCGATCACGTCCCCGACGACGCGGAAGACGCCGGCCATGCGCACGAGCATCTCGTCGGGAAGCGTGGCGCCACCCGAGGCGACCTCGCGGAACATGATGGGAACGAAGTAGGGGTTGGAGGTGCCGAATTCGGCGAAAGCGTCGAGGACGCAGGCGAGCTTCCTCGCGGGCGTCCCCGCTTTTTCCGTCGCGGCGCGGAGCTCGGCGAAACCGCGGTCGACGGTGTCGGTGAGGACGGTGGCGTAGAGCCGTTCCTTGTCGCCGACGTGGTAGTAGAGCATGGCCTTGTTGACGCCGGCGCGCTCGGCGATGTCGTCGACGCGCGCCGCGGCGAAGCCGATGGTGGCGAAGACCTCGGTGGCCGCGGCGAGAATGCGGGCGCGGGCGTCGGAATCGTGGATGGTTTTGCGTGGAGGCATTCAGATCACCTAACTGGTTGGTTTAACCAACTGGTTAGTAATCTGGAGTCAGCATGCGCGTTTGTCAAGGGGGTCCTCGTAAAACCGGCGAGGACGCCGGCGCTCCGTTACCGCAGGCCGGCGCGGAGGGTGAGGAGGTCGGCGCGCGAGAAGGCGGCGGCTGGGGCGAGCGGAGCGAGCCCCAGCTCGGCGCGCAACTGCTCGCACGCGGTGCGCAGCTCGCTCGCGTGCACCGCGCGGATCACCGCACCCGGTGCGAGCCCGGCATCGGTGAACGCGAACGGAGCCATGCCCGCCACGGCGCGTGCGGCATTCACGATCGTGCGCAGCTCGGTGACGTGCGCCGCCTGCACGACCGCGCCCTCGTGCAGCGGGTCGTCGGTGAGGGCATAGGTGCTCGCGAGCTCGGTGACGCTATCGGGGCCGGCCGTCGTACCGACGGCGTGCACGCGATAGAGGTAGACCTGGTTTGCCGCCACGGTGAGGTCGAGGTACAGCGGCGCGATGGTCGTGGCGAGCACGCTCCACGGACCGCCGCTGCCGCGGCGCTGCACTTCGTACAGAACGACGCCGGGGACGGCGTCCCACGTGAGCTGCACGGAGGCGGCCGTCGTGGCGATTGCGTGGAAGCCGGTCGGCGCGGCCAGTGCCGCGGGGGAGAACTGGATCGACACCGGACCGCTCGGCGCGTAGAGATCGTCGCCTTCGTACGCGGCGCCGAGCGTGGCCGCGACGGTGAGATCGGTGCGCGGCAGATTGACGATGAACGTCAGCGGGTCGTTCGTGCCGGAGACGTTCGCGTTCGTCAGCGGCTGCCCGTTCTTCGTGATCGTCACCACGCCGCTGAGCGGTGCCGCGCCCATCGAGGAAGCGGTGACGGTCGCGATGAGCTGCACGTTCGGGCCGTTGCTCTCCGTGCGCAGCGCGATGGTGGTGGGAATGCGGTTCTCGCCGCGACTGAGCTCGTACACGTCGCCGAGGCCGAGGGTGCTGTACATGAGGTAGGTCTTCGAGCCCTGGTCGACGAGCTGCAGCGAGCGCAGGCCGATGTACGGATTGGTGTAGATCCTCGGCGTCGCGTATCCGGAAGGCGCGATGTCGTAGTAGTTGCGAAAAAAACCGCGGTCGGACACGGGAACGGGCTCGCCGTTCGTGATGCGCAGCAGGCGCATGTCGCCGCTTCGCTCCAGCGGATCGGCAGGGCTCCTGCCGGCCACCGCCACATAGCCGCCGCCGACGTGCAGCACGGTCGGTGAGAAAGGGCCGCCGTAGACGTCGAAGGCCTCTTTCGTGTAGCCGCCGTCGATCGCTGTGACGCGATAGAGGTGGTTTCTGTCGACGTCCTGGCTTGTCTCGGCCAACCAGAGCTTTCCCTCGTCGTCGAAGGCGAGGCTCACGAACTTTTTCCCGCTCGCGGGTGTGAAATCCGCGAGCGGCTCGGCGTCCGCAATGAACTCGGCGTAGTCGTAAATGCGCACGTGCCCGTCGGTGTTGAGCAGGGCCAGCCGCTGACCTTCCTCGTACTTTGCCCACGCCGCGATGCCGTATTTGTCGTTGCGTTCGTCGTCCGCCCCCGGCCGCGACGCGATCTCGCGCGGCGTCGTCTTGTCATTCGTTACGTCGTAGAGCATGGTCGCGCCGGCGCTGGCCACGTGCTGCGAGATCACGGCGTAGTACATCCTCCCGATCTTCAGCGAGATGACGCTCGTCGGCTCGATCGACGACGCCACCTGCACGCGGTAATCCATCATCCCGCGATACGAGGGATGGCCGGGGATCACGTGCCCGTCGTGCGCAAAGCCCCAGCCGAACTGGATCGTGCCGACGTAGAGGTTGCCGCGATCGTCGCTGTCGAAGTCGGTCAGCACGTCACCCGCGTCCGGCGATCCGCAGATCCACCCGGACAGAGGCGACTCGGCGTAAAAGTACCGCTCCGGGACGGCGATGCTCTCGATCGGGTTGCGGGTCGGATGCTGGCTCAGCGCCAGCGAGTTCGGCGTCTCCATCGGTTTGCGGAGCTCGGTCGTGAAAAACGTGTCGAGCGGATACGCGGCGATCGCTTCGCCGAGGGCGATGTAGACGCGGTTCCAGTCGCGGTTGACGCGGATGCGCCGCGCGCGGGCGGTGCGGAACGGATTCTGGTAGATGCCGATCCTCGTGGAGTCGACGTAACGACCGGTGTGCGCCACGATCGGCCACTCGTACTGCCACGTCAACAGGCCTTCCGCCGCATCGCGGCAGCCGGTGCAACATGTCGGCGTCTCCGACTTGGCGCCGGGGAACGTCCAGAACTGCGCGGGCGCCGGAAGCGCTGCAAGCAGGCACACGACTGCGAAGACGATGAAACGCATTCTCTGGACCCCGGCTATTGGAGGGCCCAGTATGCCATTTTCCCGTTACTGCAGACCGTTGCGCAGGATGGAAACGTCGTCGCGCGAAAACGGCGTCGCCGCCGCGAGCGGAGCGAGTCCGAGAGCCGCCCGCATCTCCCCGATCGCGGTACGGAGTTGCGTGGCGTGCAAAAGGCGGATGCTGTCGCCGCGGGCGAGATGGGGATCGGCGAATGCGACTTCTTCGAATCCCGCGGCGCGACGCACGGCGTTCGTAATGGTGCGCAGTTCGGTGACGTGCACGGCCTTGACGGGCGAGCCCGCACCGAGAGGATGGTCGGTCCACGAAAACGTCGTCGCGATCTCCGTCACGCTGTCCGCGCCCGCGCGCGAGTCGTAGCCGCGCACGCGATAGAGATACGCCTGATTCGCGATCACGAAAATGTCGAGATACGACGGAGTGGAGACGTTCGTCACGCGCACCCAGTTCGTGCCCGCGTCCTTGCGCAGCACCTCGTAATACGCGACGCCCGGAAGCGGGTCCCACGTCAGTTGCACTGAATTCGGACTCGTCGCCGAAGCGGTGAACCCGGTCGGTGCGGCGAGAGTGGCGGGCGAGTACTGCAGGGACACGGGGCCGCTCGGCGCGTACAGCGCATCGCCTTCGTACGAGGCCGCGAGCACCGCGTTCGACGTGAGGTCCGCGCGCGTGATGTTCACGATGAACGTGCGCGGATCGTTCGTACCGGACACGGTCGCATTCGTGAGCGGCTGTCCGTTCTTCGTCAACGTGACGACGCCGCCGAGCGGTGCCGCGCCCATCGAAGAAGCGGTGACCGTCGCGATGAGATGCACGTTCGTCCCCGGCCCCTCGGTGCGCAGCGAGATCGTGGTCGGGATGCGCTCTTCGTTCGTGCCGAGCTCGTAGACGTCGCCGAGACCGCGCGCGCTGTACACGAGGTACGTTTTCCCGCCCTGCTCGACGAGCTTGAACGAATGCATCGCGGTGTAGATGCCGGGATCCGCGTACCCCGCGGGCGCGACGTGGTAGTAGCGGCGGAAAAAGCCGCCGTCGTCCATCAGCTCGAGCGAGCCGTTCACGATGCGATAGAGGCGCATGTCGCCGCCGTTGACGCCGTCGAGCAGACTGCGTCCGCCGACCGCCACGTAATCAGTGGAGACGTCGAGATGCTCCGGCGAGAACGCGGTGCCGTACACGTCGAGCGTTTCTTTCGTGTAGAGACTGCCGGACGGCGTCGCGCGATGCAGAACGTTCGTCACGATCTGATCCGACGTCTCGGTGATCCACAGGCGTCCCGTGCCGTCGAAGGCGACGCTGGAAAAACGCTTCCCGGCCGACGGCGTGTAATCGGCGAGCGGTGCCTCGTCATTGACGAAGCCTTCGTAGCTGTAGATGCGCACGTGGCCGTCGGTGTTGATGAGGCCGAGGCGCTCGCCAGCGCCGTATTTCGCGACGGCGATGATGCCGTACTTGTCGTCGTGCAGCTTGTTGGTCTTGTTGCGCAGGGCGATCTCGATCGGCACCTGCGGGTTCGTGACGTTGTAGAGCACATACGCGCCCGCGCTGCGGACAGTCTCCGAGACGACGGCGTAATAGGTCGCACCGCGCTTGAACGCGAAGACGGTCACGGGGCGGATCGACAGCTCCCGCTGCTGGAACATGTACGCCATGTGGCTGCCGTTCTCGGCGCCGTTGTCGTGCGAGATGCCCCAACCCCAGTAATGGTTGCCGATGTAGACGTAGCCGCGGTCGTCGACGTCGAAATCGGTGAGCACTTCCTGCGCGTCCTGAAAGCCGGTGGTCCAGCCCGAGGAGCTCGACATCTCGGCGTAGAAGAACTGGTGCGGGACGGAGACTTTCTCGAGCGGACTGCGTCCGCCGATGGCCGCGCCGGTGACCTGGAGCTGGCTCATCGTGCCGAGCGGCTTGCGCAGGTGGGTGGTGAAGAAGGTGTCGAGCCTGTAGGAGCCGATCGCCTCACCGAGGGCAATGAAGATGCGGTTGTGATCCTCGGATACGCGGATCTGCCGCGCGCGCACCGTGCGCATCCCCACGTTCTGGATGTTGCCGGTCGTCGTCGAGTCGACGTACCGCCCGGCGTGCGCGAAGAGCGGCCGGTCGTACTGCCAGGTGGGGAGGTTCACGTTCGATCCGAGACAGGTGAAGCACTGGGTCGGCGAAGTCGACTTGCGTCCCGGCAGGGCATAGAGCTGCGCCGCCGCGTGACCCGCGGTGACGAGGCAGACGAGCAGAGCAGAAAGCAGCCGGATCGTTTTCAAGAGGGTGACACCGAATAAGTAGCGGCGACAGTATGCCATTCCCGAGCGCGCTTCGCGCGCCGGCGTTGGACGCCGAAAACCTCGCGTCGAAAAGACACCCGAAAGCGTCAGCTTGAGGCCAATACGCCGGTCTCCAAATTTGGTGGTAGTACCGCGACCACGCCATCTCCAGCCGTTGCAATAACTTACAAGACATGGCTTGCAACTTGCCTGCGCCGGTAGCACCACTACCAACTAACGGAAAGGGCAAGCAATGACACGACGTCTGGCAGGAACTTTCGTCTCATCGCCCACCTCGCGCGGCAAACCCCGAGTCCGCGTCGGCGGCGTTCCCGGTCTTCAGGTTCATCCCGATCTGGCGCTGCAAGACCTCGATTGACGGTCCGGCAGTTTTTCATCGTCCTTCAAAAGCAGGAGAGAAACTTCAATGCGTAAGTGGTTCGTCATCGCCCTGCTCCTGGTCTGCAGCTCGCTGTTCGCCATCGAGCCTCGCATCCGGGAAGCATCCCTCGACGCGAAAGCCGTCGCCCTTCCTCCCCTCAAACCGCTCCTCGACAACGCGAAGATCAACCTCTATCTCGCCAGCCCGACGTGGTCGGCGTGGAACCTCGCCCACGGGGGCAACTGGACCGCGCAGTTCGACACGCTGACGAACCGTCCGCGCCGCGTCTTCGGCGGAGCGATCCCGTGGACGAAGAATCCCGCGCAGCTCGAAAGCGTGGCGCGCGCGTTCATCGACGCCAACCCTTCTCTCTTCGGCGCGACGAACACGGGCCTCACCTATGACCCGACCGGCGCCACCGCCGTGCGCAGCGGACGCGTGATGTACGCCGCGTTCGACTACAAGATCGCCGGCATCCCGGTCGAGCACGCGCGGCTCGTGTTCGCCGTCAACAACGGCAACCTCATTTACTGGCACTCCGCGAACATCGCCAACGTGCCCGCGATCACGACGCCGCTGCTCTCCGCATCGCAGGCGCTCACCGCCACGCTCGTGCATGCCGGCGTGACGCAGTCCGCGATCGACGTTCTCCAGGAACCGAAGCTGAAGTTCCTCCCGATGAACGGTCCCCTCGGCACGCTCCTCACCTATCGCCTCACGTACGAGCTCGCGTTCCGTCTCGACGGCGGGCGCTCCACGTGGGTCGCGCACGTCGACGCGCTGACCGGCGCCGTCATCGCCTTCGGCGACTCCAACCGCTACGCCGCCTGCACGGCCGGCACCGGCGGCAAAGTCGTCGGCGGTGTGAAGCCGGCGCAGGCGACCGACACGGAAATCGTGCGCTCGTTTCCGTTCGCCGAGGTCAATGGCGGCGAATCGGCGAACGCGAACGGCAGCTTCGTATGGGGCGGCGGCAAGGCGTCGACGGGCCTTAACGGCACGTTCTTCGACACCAGCTGCGAGGACTGCGTAAAGTCCGAAGCCGACCCGCAGGCCGGGTTCCAGCCGTACGCCGAATCGACGAACGGTCTCATCAACCTCGGCACCGGCGGCCGCGACGTCGTCCTCGGCCCCGATCAGCCGACGACGTCGTACGGCAACGGCACGTCGACGCCCGCGGATCGCACCGCGTTCTTCCACACGAACGTCGCGCGCATGATCGCGCTCAAGTGGATGAACCTCCCGTGGCTCGACACGAAGGTCCCGGTGAAGGTGAACATCAACGACGTCTGCAACGCGTTCTGGGACGGCTCGAGCCTGAACTTCTTCAAGGCCGGCGAGCTCGCGTCCGGCAGCAGCATCATCAAATGCCGCAACACCGGCGAGATCCGCGACGTCATGCAGCACGAATGGGGGCACGGCCTCGACGACAACGACGGTGAAGATCCCGGTTACGCCGCGGGCCTCGGCGACATGGCCACGGGCGAAGCGGTCGCCGACCACGTGGCGCTCTTCGTCGATCACGACGCGTGCGTCGGCCAGTCGTTCTACAACTCCAGCAGCGGTCCTTACGTGACCGATCCGGTCACCGGCGCGATTGCGGACTGCGACGGCGTGCGCAATCTCGACGAACACCGCACGACCACCGGCCGCCTCACCACGACCAACGTCACCACGACGTGCGCCGCGGTCACCACGAGCCCGTACTACATCGGACCGCTCCTCGGCGAAGGTCACTGCGAAGGCGAGCTGTGGGGCCAGGTGAGCTGGCATCTCGCGTACAACCTCGAGACCGGCCGCAAGTACGGCACGGTCACGCTCGACGCGAACAAGCAGCACCGCACGTTCGACGGCGATACGCTGCCGGCCGGCAACCCCGGCTTCGGCCGCGACGTCGCGTGGACGATCCTCGAGCAGCTCTACTTCGAATCGCGTCCGGTGGTGGCGTCGTATGCGCCGTCGCGCTTCCAGGTGCAGGGCGTCTCCGCGTACGACGGCTTCATGATCGCGGACGACGAAGGCGACGGTCTCGCGAACGGCACTCCGCACGCGGCCTACATCAACGACGCCTACGTGCATCACGGCAACGAAGAATGGGCGCCGGGCACGACCTCCCCCTCGGTTGCCGTCGACGCGAAGAACTGCACCGCGCCGGGCACGCCGGCCGTGACGCTCGCGCAGGCCACCCACTCGCCGACCGGCACGCCGTCGATCACGATCTCCTGGACCTCGGTGCCGGGTGCGACGTCGTACAGCGTCCTGCGTACCGAACGCCGCGACGACGTGTTCCTCGAAGTCGCGCGCGTGACCACCGGCAACAGCGTCACCGACATCGGCATCGACAACGGCGTCACGTACTACTACCGCGTACAGGCCAACCGCGGCGGCGGCTGCTTCGCCGTCTCGAGCGGCGGCGTGCAGTCGATCACGGTCTCGCAGCCGGCACCGGCGATCAACAACATCGTGATCACCGATCTCGTCGGCGGTAACAGCGACGGCGATCTCGATCCGGGCGAGCAGGCGACGCTCTTCATCGCACTTCGCAACCACGGCCTCGGCGCGCTGACGAACGTCTCGGCGACGTTGCGCTCGGTCACGACGGGCGTCGTCGTGATCTCGTCCACGCCGTCGACGTACGGCAGCATCGCCGCGGGAGCCGTCGGCGGTCCGGATCAGTCGTTCGGCATCACCATCGATACGGATGGATCTCTCTGCGGAAGCGCGCTGCAGCTCGTGCTCGACGTGACGTCGGATCAGGGCTGCTTCGCCGTCCCGGTCACGCTGCCGCTCGATGACTCACTTTGCAGCGTCTTTGCCGATACGTACGTGCGTCCCGAGTCCATCGTCATCGACAACGACAGCCTCACCACCTGCGGCGATGGCGACGGCGTGCCCGATCCGGGCGAGACGCTCCGCGTCACCGTTACGGTCAAGAACCGCGGCGACCGTGCGGCTACGAACGCGCGCGTCGGTCTGGCCGCCGATCATCCGGCGCTGATGGTCCTCACGGACACCGTGAACGTAGGCTCGCTCGCGGTTGGTGCTTCGTCGACGGCCAGCTTCACCGTCTCCGTCGGATCCGCGCCGCACGCCACGGACGCGACGTTCACCGCCACGAGCTGGTCGACGGAACGCCTCGAGCCCGCGGCGCGCGCGCTCGACGTCGTCGTCAACCGCGACCTCGTCACCACCACACACCTCGCCACGTTCGACGGCAGCAACGACGGCTGGATGCCCGAGGGGCTGTGGGCGCGCGGACTGGCTCCGACGACCGGCAACCTGACTACGGTCTTCCACTCCGGCTACACCGCCGATCAGTGCGACACGCTGACGTCAGGGGAGATGGAGTTCTCCGCGAATTCGGCGATGTCATTCGACCTGGCGTACGTCACCGAAGGCACGCCGGTCGAAGGCTTCCTCGATGGTCTGGACATCCAGATCACGCTCGACGGCGGGCAGTCGTGGCACACGCTTCCGCTGACGCAGGGCTACGCCGGTGTTTCCGCCAGCACGTCATGCGTCGGTGCAGGCTCGCCGATGTTCGCCGGCGTCTCGCCGCTCATGACCCGCTTCGACGCCGATCTCTCCGCTTACGCGGGACGCAAAGGCCAGATCCGTTTCCGCTTCGGTTCGGATCCTCTGGTCGAAGCGGGCCCCGCCGGCGCGTGGGTCGACAACGTCACCACCAGCAACATCATCGTTTCCGTCCCGGACACTTCCTGCCAGTGACCGGAACGGAGGCCGGGCGAGGAGCACACTCCTCGCCCGGCCTTTTTTGCAAATCAGATGTTGATGCTCTGCGGGATCTGCGAAGGCTTGAGGTACGGGTACTGGAAAGCCGGCGGGAGTCCCGCGTTGCGTGCGTCGATCGCGGCCTCGACCGTCGACAGCGCGTGATGGAATGAGCTCAGGCGCTCCTGAATGGCGGCCGGGTGTCCGCTCCGCAGGAACCATCCCAACGGGTACCGGCCGAGGGTCGTGTAGTGCACGGAGCCGAGCGCGTACGTGATGCGGAGCTGCAGCGCCCGCCATGTCGATGGGCGGGAGGACGTTCAGCCACTGCGGCTCGCTCGTCGAAGCGACCGCGTCCGGCACCGCGGCATAGCCCGCGCCCGGCATCGTCGGTGTGTACGCCATCACCGGCGCCTGCGGGAAGTTCACCGCCGCGTGCTGTGCGCTGGCCGTGAAGATGATTCCCGCCAACGCATCCACGAGGACGTCGATGGATTGCAGCGCGGGGAAGGTCTTCACGCGTCCTCCGTCGTCCGCGCGGACGAGATCCGCCCACGCCTGCAGCGCGCCGTCGTTCTGCACCGCGGCGTCGTTCGCGTAGAAGAGCGCGAGGTACGATGCCACCCAGTCGCGGAGCGCACCCCACACGGCCATCGCGTCGTCGCGATACGGAAACGCGAACGGCACGTTGCTGCCGAACCCGCGGCCGGCCAGCGCACGCGGCACGATCGCGTCGTCGAACGTCATCCCGGTGACCGATTCCACCGCCACCTTCCGCGACGACTGGATCGTACCCGCCAGGAGCTGGTCCACTCCCCCGCCGTCGTCGATCAGGAATCGCACGGCCGCCCAGTTGATGAAGATCGTCCCTTCGAAATGCGGCCGGAGGAGCAGCGACACCGGATGATGGGCCGCCAGCACTTTGTGCGTGGCCACGATGAACGGCTCGACGAAGAGGTGCGTGCGCCCGAGGTGGGCGATCAGCTCGTGGTGGTTCGTGTCGGCCGAGCCGACGATGGTCTTCGCCGCCTGCCACGACCACGACTGCGTGCCCGCGGGCGGCGCGTAAATCAGATTGCCGTGCTACCCTGTCAAAAATTTGACATGGCCTCCGATCCTCTCAGCCGCCGCGAGCGGCAGATCCTCGACGTCATCTACCATCTCGGCCGCGCCACCGCGTCCGAGGTGCTGGAGCGTTTGCCTGATGCGCCGACTTATACGACCGTGCGCGGCCTGCTGCGCGTGCTCGAGTCGAAAGGACACGTGCGCCACGAGGACGAAGGCGGCCGCTACGTCTACTACCCGACGCTCACGAAACAGCACGCGGCAAAGTCGGCGATCAAGCACGTCGTCTCCACGTTCTTCGACGGCTCGCCGTCGCGCGCGATGGCCGCACTCCTCGGCAGCGAGCGCAAGCTGAGCGCGGAAGAGATCGACGCCCTCGCCGCGCTCGTCGAACGCGCGCGGAAGAAGGAGAAAGCGTGATCGTCGTGCTGAAAGTCACGCTCGTCTTCGCGCTCGCACTCGCGTGCGTGACGCTCGCACGCCGCGCCGCTGCATCGACGCGACACCTCATCCTCGTCGCCGCCCAGCTCGCGGCGCTCACCGTCCCCCTCCTGACCTTCCTCGTCCCGCCGCTCAAACTCGATGCGCCCATCGTCAGCGGAACGCCGGCGTCCACGCCCACTGGACTGGCGGCATCGCCGCCACCGCTCTCTTTGCCGTCGGCCGAACCCTCCTCCCCCCGCCCCTCTCTCTGGCTCCTCGGCACCCTGGCCATGCTCTCGACCCAATGCGCGGCTTTCCTCCGCGCCCGCCGCCTCGTCCATCGCGCCGTCCCCTTCCGCGATGCCCTCATCAGCAACGAAGTCGAGCAGCCGGTGACCCTCGGCTCGCGCATCGTCCTTCCGCCGGCCGCCGCATCGTGGGACGAAGCGAAGCTCGAAGCCGTGCTTCTCCACGAGCGCGCCCACGTCGCGCGGCGCGACTCCCTCCTCGGCGCCATCGCCGACGTCTGCCTCGCCGTCTACTGGTTCCATCCGCTGGCGTGGCTCGTCGTGCGCCGCGCGAACGTCGAGCGCGAGCGCGCATGCGACGACGCCGTGCTCGCACGCGGCATCGCGGCCGATGCGTATGCGCAGGCAATTCTCGACATCGCCCGCGGCCTCGTGCAGCGTCGCACCCTCGGCATCGCCATGGCCGGACGCTCGCACCTCGCCGAGCGCATTCACGCGATCCTCGATCCGTCGCAGCACGCGCGTGCGGCGCGTGCGACGCGCACCATGGTGATCGTCATCGCCCTCGCCGCCGCGCCGGTGCTCGCCGCGCTCACGTTGCGCGGAGGCGAGCCCGATCTGCGCGGCGACTTCGTCGCCTCGCCGTTCAGCGAACGCATCCCGCTTCCTTCCACGATTCCGTCTGTCGAAGCCACCGGTCCCGACGCCGCGTTGATCGCGACGATGCAGCAACTCGCCGCGCGCGAGCCGCAGCACGAAATCGACTTCGTCCCCGAGCGTGCCCGCTGGGCGTTGCTGCAGGTGCGCCACGGCGAGCTCGTCGCGCCGCTGATCGAGGCGCTGCACGACGGCGACTGGCGCGTGCAGGCGTACGCCGCATTCGGCCTCTCGATCGCACGCGATCGCCGGGCGACGCGGGAACTGGTCGCGCTCACCGCGCATCCCGTCTGGCGCGTGCGTGCCATCGCCGCCACGGCACTCGCGAACGGTGCCGACCCCGCGGCCGCCCATGCGATGGAGCCGCTGCTCGAAGACGATGCCTGGCAAGTGCGCCACGGCGCGGTGCGCTACTTCGCCGCGCTCGGCCGCCGCGACCTGCTCGAAAAGAAAACCGAAGATCGGCACGTGGCAGTGCGCACGGCCGCAATGGAGGGCTTGCAATGAGACGACTCTTTTTTTGCGCGGTAGGTGTCATTTTTTTGACATGCAGTGCGTGGGCAGGAGACTGGACTCCCGAGCTCGACGCGTACATCGAGAACGCACGCGCGGCCTGGGAGACACCCGGCCTCTCCGTCGTCGTCGTCCGCGACGGCAAGGTGCTCGTCGCGAAAGGCTACGGCGTCCGCACGCTCGGCAAGCCGGAGCGCGTCGACGGCGACACGGTGTTCGACATCGCGTCGATCTCGAAGTCATTCACCGCGTCGGTGATCGCCACGCTCGTCGACGAAGGAAAGATGCGCTGGGACGATCCGGTGCGCCGCCACCTTCCCACCTTCGAGCTCGCCGATCCGTACCGCACGCAGAACGTCACCATCCGCGATCTGCTCACGCATCGCACCGGCCTCGATCGAGCCGACTCGCTGTTCGTGTTCACCGAGTACGACACGGCCGAGGTGATCCGGCGGATGCGGTTCCTGAAAGAGCGCGAGCCGTTTCGCAACACGCTGATCTACTCGAACCACGGCTACATCGTCGCGGCCGAAGCAGCCGCCGCGGCCGCCGGCATGCCGTTCGTCGATCTCGTTCGCAAGCGTCTCCTCGAGCCTCTCGGCATGAACGACAGTACCGCCGGCGTCTCGCACGTAACCAGCGCGAATCACTCTTCGGCGCATGCGGTCCTCGCCGGAGTCTCGCAGCCGATCCGCGACAAGAAGGCGATGAACGCGTTCGGCGCGAACGCGGTCAACACCACCGCCCGCGATCTCGCGAAATGGCTCCTCTTCCACCTCGGCGACGGCACGTGGGAAGGCAAGCGGATCATCTCCGCCGAGGCGATGAACGAGATGCATGCGCCGCAGATCGTCATCGCGACGACGCCGCAGTTCCGCGCCGCACGCGGGCTGCGCTACTTCGCCGGCTACGGCCTCGGATGGCAGGTCTTCGATTACCACGGCCATCCGATGCTGTGGCACAGCGGCGGTGCGGACGGGATGCCGACTTACGCGGCGATCCTGCCGGAGGAGCGCATCGGCGTCGCGGTGATGGTGAACACGTGGGCCGCGCCGATCCTGCACGGCGCACTCGCGGGACGCATCCTCGACACGCTCCTCGACCGGCCGCTCAAAGACTCGGCCGCGGAAGCACTCGCGATGACACGCGCGCGTCCGGCACCGGCGGAGCCGGTGCGCACCGCGAACACGAAGCCATCACGAGAGCTCGCGGAGTACGCCGGCACATACGAGGATCCCGTCTTCGGCACGATGACCGTGCGTCACGAGAACGGCGCGCTGTCGCTGCAGTTCGCGCGCGGCGTCATCGCCGATCTCGAGCACTGGCATTACGACACGTTCCGCGCGCGCTGGCGCGATCGCGCGTACGAGTACGCGGATACGCTGGTGACGTTCAGTCTCGACGGAACGGGACGTCCGCGCCGGCTCGAGCTCCGCATGAACCGCGATCTGGTGGATGCGGTGCGGTGAGGCCGCTGCCGCCGGGGGGAGACCAAGGTCGTCCCCGTCAGAACGCCAGCCGCACGAATGCTTCCGGCCCGCGGATGGTCATGTCGAGCGCGCCGCGCAGATCGAGCTGTTCGACGTCCACGTCGAGCCGGAAGTAGTTGTACGCCGCGCCGATCCCGAGCCAGCGCACGGGGCGGTATTCGATGCGCGCGGATGCCGTCAGTGCGCTGCCCGTGTAGTCCTCGATCGTCACGCGCGGCAGCGTCGCCACGCTCGCTTCGCCGAGAACGTGCTGCGTGAGCGCAACGCGTCCCTGCAATCCCACCAGCGCGACCGGCACGTCCGTGTTCGCCTCCTGCGTGACCGTCAGCGACTCGTCTTCACGTTCCGCCGTGACGCTCGCATCGAGGGCGAGCGTTGCGGCGCCGAGAGTGAGACCGAAGCCGTCGCGCTCTCCGCGGCGGAGCCAGTACGTGTACGTGAGGCTCG
This sequence comes from Thermoanaerobaculia bacterium, assembly GCA_035629395.1. Classification (GTDB taxonomy): domain Bacteria; phylum Acidobacteriota; class Thermoanaerobaculia; order Gp7-AA8; family Gp7-AA8; genus QHVT01. Next base: position 26,248 of record DASPHZ010000079.1, on the reverse strand, counting down.
CGTAGTCGAGGTCCCATTGCGTCGTCACGAGCGCCTGCGCGCGATAGGTCTCGTTGCGGAAGACGATCTCGCGGTCGATCTGTTCGCGCCCGCTGCGCGGAGCGGAAAAGTACGTGGCCGCGAGCTCGTGTCGCGCGAACGGACGCCATTGCACGCTGAAGCGTTCGAGCTGCGAGGAGTCGTCGAGGCCGAGGTCGTTCTCGAAACTGACGAGCGTCCCTTCTTCGGCGGACGTTTCGGGATCGATACGCGCGTTCGTTTCGAAGTCGGACGCGGAGCTGCCGCCGACGAGGCTGAAGCGCGGGAAGAGGACGTTGTCCTGTGCGGCGAGCGGAGTGGCGAGGACGAGGAGAAAAAGCGCGGAACGCATGTGCAAGCGAAGCGCCGGTGCCGTACCGGCGCTTCGCGTTGCAGCGTTTACGTTTTACCTGCGGACGTCGCGAACGAGGAGTGCGCGGTCGATCAGATAGCTCGAGCCGCCGAGATTGCGGACCTGCACTTCGACCACATCACCGCGTTCGAGGCCTTCGAGCGGCTGCAGAGAGCCGTTGACGTCGATGCGCGTGTTGCTGTCGTACTGCAGGACGACCGTGCGGCTGTTGCCGGCGCCGGTGTTGAAGCCCGCGGCCCAGGTTGCAGATTCGAGCTCGACCGTGCGGCGCGAGGTGTCGATGTTGCGAACCGTACCGCGGACGGTGGACGTCTGCGACGAGCCGTAGAGACCGCCGCTGTTCGGGTCGCTGACGTTGCGCGTCACGGTGATGTCGCGCGCGACGTAGCGGCCGTTGTTGGAACTGTCGAGACGGACGTCGATCTCATCGCCACGCTCGAGGTCGCCCGGGCGGAAGGTCTGATTGCCGTGGTACACCGGCGTCGACGTGTCGAACTCGACGATGACGGGGTTCACGCTGCCGGTGTCGACTTCGATCGTGCGGCGCGAAGTGTCGATGTAGCGGATGGTGCCGCGCACGTTCGAGCCGTACACGCCCGAGCCCGAGGCCGGATACGACGAGCCGTTCGAGACGTCGGAGATGACGGTCATGGTGCTGGCGAGGAGGCGGTTGCCGTCCTCATCGACACGGACCGAGATCTGGTCGCCGCGCTCGAGATCTTCGGGGCGGTACGTCGAGCCCTGATGCGAGACCGGCGTGCGGTCGTCGTAGTAGACGCGGACCGCGCTGCCGCCGCTGTTCGAAAGCATCGAGGTGTAACCGCTGACGTTGGTGAGATAGATGGAGCGGCTGTTGGGATCGACCGAGTCGACCGTGCCGCGGATTTCGTAATTCGAAGCCCCACTCGTGCTGCCGCCGCCACCGAGGATGTCACCGAGGCCGGACGAGCCGCACGCAGCGAGGAGGACGAGCGCTAAGCTCGCTGCTGCCAATGATTTGTAGGTTCTCATGTTCATAGTCCCTCGATGGGGAACTAGAGCAAGAAACCTGCCCTGAAGTAGGGCTGAGGGCCGAGGGCCGAGGGCCGAGGGGGGACCGGCGGCGACGCACGCGCCGACCTCATCTCTCATCGCTCATCTCTCATCTCGGGGCGACGATACAGGGCCGAGGGCAAAGGGCCGAGGGCCGAGGGGGGACCGGCGGCGACGCACGCGCCGACCTCATCGCTCATCTCTCATCTCTCATCTCTCATCTCTCATCGTTCATCTCTCATCTCTCATCTCTCATCTCTCCAGCGCGGCAGAGACGACGGCCTGCGCCTCTTCCTGAATTTTTCGCAAATGCGCCTCGCCCTCGAAGCTTTCCGCGTAGATCTTGTAGATGTTCTCGGTACCGGACGGGCGTGCGGCGAACCAGCCGTTTTGCGTCGTCACTTTGAGGCCGCCGATGGCGTTGCCGTCGCCGGGAGCGTTGGTGAGGATTGCTTCGATCGGATCGCCGGCGAGCGTTTTGGCCGTGACCTGCGACGGCGCGAGCTTGCCGAGAAGGGCTTTCTGCTCGGGCGTGGCCGCGGCGTCGGTGCGCGCGTAGAACGGCGCGCCGTGCGCTTCGGCGAGCGCGCGATACAGCTCGCCCGGATCGCGTCCGGTGCGCGCCGTCATCTCCGCGGCGAGGAGGCCCATGATGATGCCGTCCTTGTCGGTGGTCCACACGCTGCCGTCGCGGCGCAGGAACGACGCGCCCGCGCTCTCCTCTCCGCCGAAGCCGAGCGTCCCCGCGAGCAGACCGTCGACGAACCATTTGAACCCGACCGGCACCTCGTACAGCCTGCGTCCGAGCGCCGCGGCGACACGGTCAATGAGACTGCTGCTCACCACCGTCTTCCCGATCGCCGCGTCGGCGCTCCATTGCGGGCGATGGGTGAAGAGATACGAGATCGCGACGGCGAGGTAGTGATTCGGATTGAGAAGGCCCGCGCTCGGCGTGACGATGCCGTGGCGGTCGTTGTCCGTGTCGTTACCGAACGCGACGTCGAACCTGTCGCGCAACGCGATGAGGCTGGCCATCGCGTGCGGCGACGAGCAGTCCATGCGGATCCGGCCGTCCCAGTCGAGCGTCATGAAGCGGAACGTCGGATCGACCGACTCGTTCACGATCTCCAGATCGAGTTTGTAGCGCTCGCGGATCACGCTCCAGAACGCGACGCCGGCACCGCCGAGAGGATCGACGCCGATGCGGACGTCGCGCGCCGCTTCGAGATCGACCACCGCGGCGAGGTCGCCGGCATACGCGCCGATGTAATCGTGACGGTGCGTGGTCGAAGCACCGAGCGCTTTCGCGAACGAGACGCGCTTGATCGACGACGGATCGGCCATCAACGCATTCGCGGCGTTCTCGATGGTCTTCGTCGCGTCGGTGCCGGAAGGACCGCCGTGCGGCGGGTTGTACTTGAAGCCGCCGTCCTCGGGTGGATTGTGCGAAGGCGTGACGACGATGCCGTCCGCCAGGCCGGACTGGCGTCCGCGGTTGTACGTGAGGATCGCGTGCGAGATCACGGGCGTCGGCGTGTAGCCGCGGTGCTCGTCGATGAACACCTCCACTCCATTCGCGGCCAGCACTTCCATCGCCGACACGAATGCGGGCTCGGACAACGCATGCGTGTCGATGCCGAGGTACAGCGGACCGTCGATGTTCTGCGCGCGGCGGTAATCGCAGATGGCCTGTGTCGTGGCGAGGATGTGCAGCTCGTTGAACGCCGTCTTCAGTGACGAGCCGCGATGCCCCGAGGTGCCGAACGCGACGCGCTGATCGCGCACGTTCGGATCCGGCCGCTCCGCGTAGTACGCGGCCACGAGCCGCGGCACGTTCACGAGCATCTCTTCGGAGGGGCGCTGACCTGGTTGCGTCATGGTTGCGGAAGATATCGCGCGGTCTCGCCGGGCTGGAGGAAATCGAACCGCACGCCCGGCGTCAGCGCGCTGCGGAGCACCTTCGCGGGCTCGTCCTGACCGTCATCGCCGAGGTGGAAGGTGTAGTAATGCATCGGAATGGCGACCTGCGCCTCGAGCGCCTGTGCCGCCCGCACCGCGCTTCGCGGCGAGATGTGCACGGCCTGCATGAACCACTCGGGACGGAACGCGCCGATGGGGAGCAACGCCAGGCGAATCGCCCCGAAGCGCTTGCGGATGTTCGCGAAATGCGAGCCCCATCCGGTGTCGCCGGCGAAGAAGAGCGGCCCGTTCGGCGTCTCGAGCACGAAGCCGCACCAGAGGTTCGCGTCGCGATCCGCCAGTCCGCGCGAGGAGAAATGCTGCGCGGGGACGACGTGCACCTGGACGGCCCCGACTTGCGCGGACTGCCACCAGTCGAGTGCCGTCGCGCCCTGCAGGAAGCCGTCGTTGCCGAGGCCGACGAAAATGCGCGGGTTGTGCTCGCGCTTCAGGCGCTGGAGCGTCGCGGCGTCCATGTGGTCGTAGTGGTTGTGGCTGACGATCACCGCGTCGATGGGCGGCAGGTCTTCGAAGCGGATACCCGGGGCGTGATGCCGTTTCGGTCCCGCCCACTGCACGGGGCTGCAGCGCTCCGACCAGATCGGATCGGTCAGGATGTTGACGTTCTCGGTCTGGATGAGAAACGTGGCGTGATTCACCCACGTCACGCGCAGCTCGCCGCCGGCCACGCGCTGCGGCGGACGCGGCGCGGGTGTGATCTCGCGCCACTCGTCCCACTGGCCTTCGTCGCGGCTGGTCATCCACTTGACCATGTCCAAGAAGCCGGCGTGCGTCGTCGGCTCGAGATTGAAGAAGCGTTTGCCGTCGAAGTGATCGGATTTCGGTCCGCGGTACTTCGGTGCGGAGAAGAGCCACCCCGCGACCAGACCACCGCCCAGGACCGCGCCGAGTGCGGCTCCGAGGGCGTACAGAATGCGGCGCAGCATCAGCGATTCACCGTGCTCATGTCGGGGTAGCGCTCGCCCGCGGCGGCGCCTTTCGGCGCGATCTCGTCGATGCGGCGCAGCTCGTCCTCCGTCAGCGTGACGTTCAGCGCCGCGACGTTCTCTTCGAGGTAGCGCACGTGCTTCGTGCCGGGGATCGGCACGATGTCGTCGCCGCGATGCAGCACCCACGCGAGCGCGAGCTGTGACGGGGTGACGCCCTTCTCCTGCGCCAGCGCTTCGACGCTCGCGAGGAGGTCGAGATTCTTCTGAAAGTTCTCCCCCTGGAAGCGCGGCGAGCGGCGGCGGTAGTCGTCGGCATCAAAGTCGTCGAGCGATTTGAAGCGCCCTGTCAGAAAGCCGCGGCCGAGCGGGCTGTACGCGACGAAGCCGATGCCCAGCTCGCGCACCGTCGGCAGGATCTCGTCCTCGGCGTCGCGCGACCAGAGCGAGTACTCGGTCTGCAGCGCGCTGATGCGATGCACCGCATGCGCGCGGCGGATCGTCTGCGGCGCTGCCTCGGATAATCCAAGGTGACGGACTTTGCCCGCGCGTACGAGATCGGCCATCGCACCGACCGTGTCTTCGATCGGCGTGTTCGCGTCGACGCGATGCTGGTAGTAGAGGTCGATGACGTCGACGCCGAGGCGCTGCAGCGAGGCGTCGCACGCCTTGCGGACGTAGTCGGGGCTGCCGTTGACGCCGAGGAACGCACCATCCTCGCCGCGCATATTGCCGAACTTCGTGGCGAGGATCACACGCTCGCGCCGATCGCGCACGGCTTTGCCGACGAGCTTCTCGTTCGTGAACGGGCCGTACATGTCGGCGGTGTCGAGAAAGGAAACGCCGAGGTCGATCGCGCGATGGATCGTGGCGATCGCCTCTGCTTCGTTGGAGGCACCGTAGAACTCGGACATGCCCATGCAGCCGAGACCGAGAGAGGAGACGGGGAGCGAAGAAAGGTTGCGGGTGGGGATCATCGAATACTCCTTGCGTTGGCGTCAGGGTCAGGACTTTCGTGAGATGCAAATCAGGCGCACGATCCCGGAAGCCTGACGCGACGCTCTCACCTCTCCGGCAACTCGACGAACTCGACTTCATCGTCGACGACCGTGGCAAAGCGTCGCGCGCGCCAATCGGCCTTGGCCCGTTCGATCCGCTCTTTCGAGCTCGACACGAAGTTCCACCAGATGTGCCGCTTGCCGACCGATGTCCCGCCGATGAGCATGAGGTGCGTGGCGATCTCCGGCGTGAAGGACTTCGTGTCTTCATCGAAGAGGACCATGCGGTTCGTGTCGACCTCGTAGATCGCGAGCTCCGGATGTTCCTCGGGCAGCGCGAGTGTCGCGCCGGGGCGCAGGTCGATCTCCGCGTACACCATCGGCGAGTACGTCTTCACCGGTGAGGTCATGCCGTACGCGGATCCCGCGAGCAGACGCACGCGCGCGCCTTCGATCTCCTTCTCCGGCATCACGCCGGCGTCGTAGTGATCGAAGGAGGGCTCGGCTTCTTCCGCTTCGTCCGGCAGCGCGACCCACAACTGGATGCCGTGCAGCCGCGAGCCGCGTGCGCGTACTTCGCCGGACATGCGCTCCGAATGGGCGATGCCGCGGCCGGCGGTCATCCAGTTGATCTCGCCGGGACGGATCGGCTGCGTGTATCCGAGGGAGTCGCGGTGGACGATCTCGCCGTCGAAGAGGTACGTGACGGTGGCCAGCCCGATGTGCGGATGCGGACGCACGTCCATCCCCTTGCCGGACGCGAACTCGGCCGGGCCCATGACGTCGAAGAAGATGAACGGCCCGACCGTACGGCGCCGCGCGGACGGCAGGATGCGCCCGACCATCATCCCGTCGAGCTCGAGCGCCGCGGCGCGCGGTTCGAGAATCGTCAGAGTCATGACGAGATCATGTCATGAGCGGCTGCGGCGGAACGGCGCGAGATTGCGGCGTTACGTTTCGTACGGTTGCGCGTTCGCCGGCGCGGTGCATCTTGCGGGTCATCCGCATTGCAGCCACTGATCCGTACTGCCCCAGATTGGTCAGAGTCGTGCTAGAAGTCCCCCTCATGCGCATGCCGGCCATCTTTTTCGGACACGGCAACCCGATGAACGCGATCCAGCACAATCGCTGGACGCAGAAGTGGTCGGAGATCGGCCAGGCGATGCCGCGGCCGCAGGCGATCGTGTGCGTTTCCGCGCACTGGTACCTGCCGGCCACGCTCGTCACCGCGAATGACCAGCCGCGCACGATTCACGACTTTGGCGGCTTTCCGCGTCCGCTGTACGAATACGAATATCGCGCGCCCGGCGCGCCGCAGCTCGTCGAACGTTTGCAGTCGCTGCTCGCACCGATCGAAGTCCAGGGCGAGCTGCGCTGGGGACTCGATCACGGCACGTGGGCCGTGCTCTGCCACGTGTTTCCCGACGCCGACATTTCGATCGTGCAACTGAGCATCGACGAGACGCAGCCCGCGGAGTATCACTACGAGCTCGGACAAAAACTCGCGCCGCTGCGCGACGAAGGGATTTTCGTGATGGGCAGCGGCAATCTCGTGCACAACCTGCACACGTACGCGTGGGGACGGCACGATCCGGAGCCGTTCGACTGGGCGGTCCGCTTCGAGAAGCTCGCGCGCGAATGCATCACCAAGCGCGATCACGGGCCGCTCGTCGGCTACGAGAAACTCGGCCGCGACGCGCAACTCTCCGCGCCCACGCCCGATCACTACCTCCCCCTCCTCTACGTCCTCGGCATGCAGCGCGAAGACGACGCGGTCGCGTTTCCCGTCGACGGCATCGACGGCGGTTCGGTATCGATGCTCACGGTGCAACTTGGCTGATTTCATCCTTTCCGTGCTCGATCAGGCGCCGATCTCCGAGGGGATGTCGGGCGCGCAGGCGTTGCGCAACTCGATCGACCTCGCCCGAAACGCCGAACGCCTCGGCTATCACCGCTACTGGGTCGCCGAACATCACGGAACACCGGCGCTCGCGTGCGCGAGCCCCGAAGCGCTCATCGGACCGATTGCGACGGCGACGTCGACGATCCGGGTGGGCAGCGGCGGCGTGATGCTCCCGCATTACTCGCCGCTGCGCGTCGCGGAGTCGTTCAGCATGCTGAGCGGCATCACGCCGGGACGCATCGATCTCGCCGTCGGCCGCGCCGCGGGCACCGATCCCGTGACCGCATTCGCGTTGCAGCGCGATCGCCGCCAGGCCGCGCCGGACGACTTTCCCGCGCAGCTCGTCGAATTGATGTCGTACCTCGACGACGACATGCCGGCGGACCATCCGTTCGCGCGCCTCACGCAGCTCCCCGGCCGTCCCGAGCTGCCCGAGCTGTGGCTCCTCGGCAGCTCCGCGCAGAGCGGACTCTGGGCCGCGGAGCTCGGCCTGCCGTACGCGTTCGCGGACTTCATCAATCCGAAAGGCGGGGAGATCGCGGCGCGCTATCGCGAAACGTTCCAGCCTTCCCGCCGCGCGGAAAAGCCGCGCATGACGGTCGCGGTGTGGGCGATCTGCGCGGACACGGACGAGGAAGCGGTGCGCCTCGCCTCGAGCGCGCGGATGATGTTCACGTTGTTCTTCCGCGGACAACTCATTCCGATTCCGCCGATCGACGTGGCGATGCGCTTTCTCGAAGATCAGCCGCCACCTTCGCAGGAACGGCGGACGATCGTCGGTTCACCGGCAACCGTGCGCAGCGGCATCGAAGCCGCGGTGCAGGAGTACGGCGCCGACGAAGCGATGGTGGTGACGATCACGTACGACCACGCGGCTCGCGTGCGGTCGTATGAATTGATCGCGGGCGCTTTCGCTTAGAGGGAGCCGACGGGGCCGACCGCGCCGACCGCCGGAAGCTCCGCGTCGTCTCTCCCTCGGCGAAGCGATTACACTCCCCCACACATGACCATCGCGCCGGGTGCCCGGCTGGGGCCGTATGAGATCCTCGCGCCGCTCGGTGCCGGCGGCATGGGCGAGGTCTATCGCGCGCGCGACACGCGTCTCGACCGCACCGTCGCGGTCAAAGTCCTTCCCCAGGCGCTCGCGGGCAACGCGCAACTGCGCCTCCGCTTCGAGCGGGAGGCGAAAGCCATTTCCGCGCTGACGCACCCGCACATCTGCACCCTCCACGACGTCGGCCACCACGACGGCATCGACTACCTCGTCATGGAGCACCTCGAAGGCGAGACGCTCGCGGACCGCCTCCTCAAAGGGCCGTTGTCGCTCGACGAGGCCCTGCGCACCGCCATCGAGATCGCGGACGCGCTCGACAAAGCACATCGCCGCGGCATCATCCATCGCGACCTCAAACCGGGGAACGTCATGCTGACGCGCAGCGGCGCGAAGCTCCTCGACTTCGGCCTCGCGCGCAGCGTGGAGGTCGAAGGGATCGGGCCCGACAGCAACACCCACCCCGCGCCGACCCTGGCGCGTCCGCTCACCGAAGAAGGGACGATCATCGGCACGTTCCAGTACATGGCGCCGGAGCAGCTCGAGGGGCTGCCCGTCGACGCGCGCACGGACATCTTCGCCTTCGGCACGTTGCTCTACGAGATGCTCACCGGCCGCCGCGCGTTCAACGGCAAGAGCCGCGCGAGCCTCATCGCGGCCATCCTCGCCGCCGAGCCGCAGGCTGTCAGCGCCATTCGTCCCGTGACGCCGCCCGCGCTCGAACGCATCATCTCCATCTGCCTGCGCAAAGATCCGGAGGAGCGCTGGCAATCGGCGCACGACGTCCGGCTCGAGCTCGAAGCGCTCTCCCTCCCCTCGGGCACGATCCCGTTGCCGCAGGCGAAGCGCAACGCGTACGCGGGGTGGATCGCCGCGGGACTCATCGCCGTCGCGGCCATCGCGTGGGCGCTGTACGATCGCGCGAACCATCAGCCGCCGCCGCGCACCGTGCTGCACATCGCGCCGCCGCCGGGCCTCACGTACAACTCCGTCGACGCGCCCGGCACGATCTCGCCGGACGGCAAACGCCTCGTGGCCATGCTCGGCCCCGGCCGCGAACAGCAGCAGCTCTACATGCGCACGCTCGACTCGCCGGTGCTGCAACCGCTCCGCGGGCTCGACGGTGCGTACGACGTGTTCTGGTCGCCGGACGGCCGTCAGCTCGGATTCTTCGCGCAGGCGAAGCTGCAGCGCCTCGACGTCGCCAGTTCCGCGATCGCCACCATCACGGCCGTCGGCGACAGCCGCGGCGGCGCGTGGGGCAGCGACGGCACGATCCTTTTCGCATCGACGCCGTTCGGGCCGATCCGCCGCATTGCCGCAAGCGGCGGCGCGGTCACGACCGTCACAAAGCTCGACGCCGCACGCAAGGAGACGGGACACTGGCGTCCATCGTGGCTGCCGGACGGGAAGCGCTTTCTCTTTCTCGCCCTCAGCGTCGTTCCCGAGAACACCGGCGTCTACCTCGGGTCGGTCGACAGCCCGGAGGTGCAGCGTGTGCTCGATATCGCGGCGCCGGCGTACTACGCGGAGCCGGGCTACCTGCTCTACACGCACGAGGACAACCTCTACGCGCAACCATTCGACGCCGACTCCGGCACGAAAGACGGCGAAGCGTTCGTGGTCGCGGCGAACGTCGACTTCAATCCGCAATACGCGGCGCCCGCGTTCTCCGCGTCGAACGACGGCATCCTCACCTACCATCCCCGCTCGTCCTTCGTCGACACGCTGCTCTCGCGTTTCGATCTCACGACCGGAACGGAGAGCGACCTCGCCATCACCGGCGTGAACCTCGACCTCTCCCGCGACGACGGCCGCCTCGCCATGCAGCGCATCGTCGGTACGCTGCGCAACAACGACATCTGGATGTACGACCTCAAACGCGGCGTGAGCACGCGCGTGACGTTCGAACCGGGCGACGAGCTCGGGCCGGTGTGGTCGCCCGATTCAAAGCGCATCGCCTACACGCTGCAAACGCCTCTCGGACAATCGATCCGCGTGCGGCTCGCGAGCGGCACGGGGGAGCAGGTCATCACCGAGCCGCGCGAGCTCGGCATCGAGGTCGTCGACTGGTCGCGCGACGGCAGCACGCTGCTGGCCGAGATGTGGACGGTCGATGCGCGGTCGAATCTCGTCACCATCGATCTGGCCACGAGACGGATCACGCCGTTCACGGTGACGAAGTTCAACGAGATCTCCGGACGCTTCTCGCCGGACGGCAAATGGATCGCGTACCAGTCCGACGAAGCGGGACAGCCGGAGATCTACGTGCAGCCCTTCCCGCCCGACGGCTCGAAGTGGCAGGTCTCGACCGGGATCGGCGACTCACCGCGCTGGTCGACGGACGGCAGCGCGCTGTTCTACATCGGCAAGGACCAGACGCTGATGTCGGTGCCGGTGTCGACCGCGAACGGATTCGAGATCGGCACCGTGCGCACGTACTTTCGCCTGCGCGCGGTCGACTGGGTGCTGCTGTCGAACGACAAAGAGGCGATCGTTTCGCGGCGCGCGTCCGCGGCGCAGGAGCCGCTCGTCGTGATCACGAACTGGCCGCGCTGACCTCGCCCGTTTTCGCGTCGACGCGCCATTTGCCGAGGCGGACTTCGGCGCAGCGATCGTAAACGTTGAAGACGTACGCGCCTTTGCGGTCGCCCGCGCTGAGTAGCGCGAGGCAATCGTTCTTGATGTTCTTCGCCGTCACGAGATGGCGCCGCGCCAGGCGAATGGCCTCGGCCTCGGTGACGCTCGCGCCGCGCGCTTTCCTCGCGCCGCCGGGGCGGTCTTTCACGACTCGTGTTTCCGGCGCGGTCTGACGCGGCGTTTCCCTCTCCGGCCGCACGTTCATCCACATCGCATAGCCCGCCGCGCCCATCGCCAGCAGCAGCACGAATACCCAGAAGCCCCAGCTCGACGGCTTCTTCTCGCGGCGGATCTTCCCGTCGAAGACATCGCCCGCGTAGACGCCGCACGCGGGACACGAGTCGGCCTTCGGCGGAAGCTCGGCGCGGCAGTTGGAGCAATAGCGATCGTCGTCGCTCACGCGGAAAGTATGCACCGCGGTCAAGCCGACGCGTGCGACGCTCGTCACCCTGAGTCCCGCAGAGGGCGAAGGGTCTCCGACTGCGCAGGCCGACGATGATGGCTTTCGTCATCAAGCCGATCGGTCCGAAGTTCACACCTCCGAAAACGACGCCGGTGCAGGCGGCGACCGTCGAGCGCGGCGCGTATCTCGCGAACAACGTCGCTGCGTGCGCGACCTGTCACACGAAGCGCTCGCTGCTCGACGGCTCGTATGTCGCCGCGAAATTCTCGGGCGGCTTCGCGATGCCGATGGACGACGATCCGAACATGCTGCTCGTCACGCCGAACCTGACGCCGGATCCGAAAACGGGACGCATCGCGTCGTGGCCCGAGGAGCAGTTCGTCGGACGCTTCAAGGCGGGTGTGGGCATCAAAGGCACGCACATGCCGTGGAAGCAGTTCTCGACGATGAGCGAAGACGACCTGCGCGCGATTTACCGCTACCTGCGCACGCTCGAACCGGTCGTGCACGATCCGGGTCCGTCGCTCCAGAAGCGCCAGAAGTCGTAACGTACAATCGCCGCCGCTTGGACGCGATCCTCCTCTTCAGTCACGGCAGCGTCGTCGGCGGCATCGAACGCAATCTCCTCGACATGGCCGCGCGCATGCGCCGTCGCGGCGACGCGGCCATCGTCGAGATCGGCTTTCTGAATTACACGGAGCCGCGTTTTCCTCTTGCCATCCAACGGTGCATCGACCAGGGAGCGACGCGCATCATCGTCGCGCCTTATTTTTTGGTGGCGGGCAAATTCGTGGTGGAGGATCTGCCGCGTGCGATCGAGTCGGTGCGCGCGCAGCATCCGTCGATCGCATTCGTGGTCGCCGACGTGATCGGGTTTCATCCTGCCCTCGCCGACGCGATCCTCACCTCGGCGCGCGATGCGAACCCTGCCGCGGATACGTTGCTCATCACGGCGCACGGCAGTCCGCGTCCGGAAGCGAACGAAGACATCCGTCGCGTCGTGGAGCTGATCCGCGATTACGCGATCGTGAAGATCGGCTACCTCGACTGCAATCAACCCGACATCCCCGCGGCCATCGACGAATGCGTCGCCGCCGGTGCAAAGAGCATCGCCGCCGTGCCGTACTTTCTGCACAGCGGCAAACACTTTCAGCGCGACGTGCCGGAGCTGCTCGAGGCGGGTGCGCGCAAGCACGGCGTGCTCATCCGCTTCGGCGATTACGTCGGACACCTGCCGCAGATCGACGACGTATTGCGCGACCGCGTCCGTGCGGTCACGTCTTAGCGCGCGTCTTCCACCGCGCCGCGGATCATCAGCGGTTTTCGTTCAGGAGCAGGACCAGCTCGAGGGTGCGCATGTCGTGCTCCGAGTCCGCTTTCGCGCGGTACTCGCCATCGTGCTGCTCGATGGTGCGCAGGCGCTCGAGGTCGCCCCGACTGAGGCCGTAGTCGCGCGCGAATTCGTTCCACTCCGGCGGCACGTCCCGCTCGATTTCCCCCTCGGAGAGCAGCGGCTCGCCCGCGCAGTTGAAGTGCTCGCACCCGAACTGCTCGCCGCATTCGGCGCACGGTTTCGGGTCGGTGGTGAAGTCTGCCAGCTCGCTCTCGGTGAGCACGCGCGTGACGCCGAGCTTCTTCTCGCGCACGTAACTCAGGCCGCTTTCGCTGGTGGAGAGGATGTCGAAGCGAGGCGAGGCTGGGCGGTCTTCAGACATGCGCGCATGTTATCGCGTTCCCCGGGATACGACGGGGGCCTCCCGTCGTTACTCCGCGCGAAGCGTCGCTTCGAACATCCGCGCGGCGTCTTCGCCCGCGACCTGTCGCAACACATCCAGAAACTGCGAAGTCTCGGAAGGAGGGTTCTGCGCGAGCTCGCGCAAAACCTGATCGAGCTTCTCGCGCCCGATCTTCTCCTCCAGATCGAACAGCAGCAGCGGTCCTTTGTTGTACAGCTCCGCGTCGGTGCGTGCGCCGCGGCCGAGGATCGACGTCGCATTCTTCGCGATCTCGCGTTTGAGCGTCAGCAGTTGCTCGAGTGCCGCTTTGCCGAGGGCGGAATCGATGTAGCGCAGGGCCACGTACTCGGCGATCGATTCCTGCAGCCAGCGATGCTCCGTGTTCGGATCGACCGGCGCCCACCATGCGTGCGCGAACTCGTGCGCGATGAACTTCGCCATCGGCGCATCCCCGCCCGAGCGGCGTGCTTCGCTCACGACGACGTAGCCGCGGCGCGCGTAGCCCGACTCGCGCGGACGCCGCACGACGACGACGCGCACCGGACGTCCGGGCATGCGTCCGAACCACGACTCGAGAAACGTCAACGCGCCGGTGCCGTGCTGCACGTACAACTGCGAGAGCTCGCTCTGCGGATCGAGCGAGTACAGCTCGAACCCGTCCGCCGACATCTGATGCAAGCCGCGACTGGCAACGAACGCGACGTCGATGTCGTCGTCGCGATCGATGACGATGCGCCGCCCGCTGCGTGTGACGCGGCCCGGTGCGAGCGCGATCAGCTCGCGCGGAATCCCGTCGATCGTCGCATCGAGGGTGAACCGCGTGGTGAAGCCTTCGACCACCGGCACCCACATGCCGTCGAGATTCAGCTCGACGAGATCCTTCGAGATCGTGTTGAGCGGCGGCGTCCCTGTGGAGCCGAGCGGCCCGGCATAGCGAATCTGCAGTTTCACGCGGCGCAACGGGCGACGGCTGCGCACGGTGATGCGCTGCAGTCCCTTCCACGGCTTGTCCGTCGGCGCGACAGTGACCGACGCGCCGCTGGCCGATGCCTGCGTGATCCTGAACGTGCCGCCGAGGAGAAAATTCGTTTCGGCTGCGGGCGGAAGCGTGATCGTCACGTTCGCGGCAACCGTCCCGTCATTGCGCATCACGCGCGCCTGCAGGTCGTAATGCGGGAGCTCGGCGCGTGCCGAAAACGCAGCGAGAACGAGAGTGAGGATCGCGAGCCGCACGGGCAGGAAGGTACCGGATGCGCCGCCGTGATAGCTACCCGCCGGGCGCGGGTGTTCACGATTGTTTCCTGCGTCTGGCGCGGATCGCGCAGCGTCCCTCTGCATGACCGAGCCGAAGAGAGAGGACTGGCAGGACGAGCGCGGCGGACGCATCGATCCGTTGCGCGATCCGCAAAGTCCGATGGACGGGGACGACCGCATCGACGAAGCCATTGCGGAATCGTTCCCCGCGAGCGATCCGCCGTCGTATAACGGCGGCGTGAGCGATTAGAGGACCGGCGTCAGCTCCGGCCGCTTCTCCACCCGCCCATCGCCCGACGACCTGCCGCGCAGATGCCGCCATACCCACGGCAGCAGATGCCGCCGCGTCCACGCGAGCTCGGCGCGCACGACGTCCAGTGCCGTAGTCCGCGGACGATCCGGCAACGGCTCGGCCCACGAGGGATCGGTTCCCGGCAGATCGAGGTGATACGCGAGCGCCTCGGCGATCCGCGCATGACCGGCAGAGTTTGCATGCAATCGGTCATCCGACCAGAGCCGCGGATCGGATCCCACCTCGGTCGCCGCGAGATCCACGAGAATCGCGCCGCTGCGCGCACACGCCGCGCGGATCGTGTCGTTCAACTGCTCGACCCGCGATCCGAGGATGCGCGCGAGCGGCATCACGGGCCGGAGATCGGGCAGCGTGAACGTCAGCACCTTCGCGCCGAGGTCGACGAGGGACCGCTGCATGAGCTCGAGGTCCGCACCGAACGGTACGGGCTCGAAGTGCCGGCGCAGCACGTCGTTCGTGCCGGCGACGACCGTCGCCAGATCCGGCTTCATCGCCAGCGCACGCGCGAGCTGCTCGTCGCGGATCTGCCGCGTGGTTCGTCCGCGAATGGCCAGGTTCGCGTACAGCAGGTTGCCTTGTTCGCGAGCGATGCGCTCCGCGAGACGGTTGGCCCAGCCGCGGTAGCCGCCCTGGCCGTCCGGATCGTCGAGTCCTTCGCTCGTGCTGTCGCCGATTGCGACGTAGCGTTCGAATCGCATCCCGCAACGTTACACTTTCGCGCGATGAACGACCTCGATCGCCGCCATTTCCTCACCCTCGCCGGCCTCGGCACCGCCGCCGCGCTCGCCCGTCCGCTCGCGCTGTTCGCGCAGTCGACGTTCGACATCCAGGAAGCGACGATCGCCGCGATGCAGGACGCCATGGCCGCGCGCCGGCTCACGGCCGTGCACCTCGCCGAGATGCACCTTCATCGCATCGCCGAATACGACGAGGCGGGGCCGCGGGTGAACTCGATGATCGAGCTGAATCCCGACGCGCTGTCGATTGCGGCAGCGATGGACGCCGAGCGCAAAGCAGGACGCGTGCGCGGGCCGCTGCACGGCATCCCGGTCGTGCTCAAGGACAACATCGACACGGCGGACCGCATGGCCACGAGCGCGGGATCGCTTGCACTCGCGCAGAACATCGCCAGGCAGGACGCCTTCGTCGCACGCCGTCTGCGCGAAGCGGGTGCGGTCATCATCGGCAAGACGAACCTGAGCGAGTGGGCGAACTTCCGCTCGACGCATTCGACCTCCGGCTGGAGCGGACGCGGAGGACAGACGAAGAATCCGTACGTGCTCGATCGCAACGCGTGCGGCTCGAGCACCGGCAGCGCGGTCGCGGTCGCGGCGAGCTTCGCCGCGGTCGCCGTCGGGACGGAGACGGACGGCTCGGTCGTCTGTCCCGCATCCGGCAGCGGCATCGTCGGCATCAAGCCCACCCTCGGGCTCGTGAGCCGGACCGGCATCATCCCCATCGCGCACAGTCAGGACACCGCCGGCCCGATGGCCCGCACCGTCCGCGACGCCGCGATTCTCCTCGGCGCGATGACCGGCATCGACTCGCTCGACGCGATCACGCTCGACAGCCGCCGGCACGTGCGCGCGGACTACACGCAATTCCTCGACGCGAACGGACTGCGCGGCGCGCGCATCGGCATCGCGCGGCAGTTCTTCGGCTTCAACGATCACGTCGACCGCGTGATGACGACCGCCATCGAAGCGATCCGCGACCTCGGCGCGGAGATCGTCGATCCCGTCGAGATCGCGACGCGCGGCAAGTTCGACGAAACCGAATTCGAAGTGCTGCTGTACGAGTTCAAGGCCGATCTCAACGCATACCTCGCCAACGCCCCGGCCAGCGTGAAGACGCGCACGCTCGAGGACCTCATCAAATTCAACGAGGATCATCGCGCCGAGGAGATGCCGTACTTTGGGCAGGAAATCTTCGTGATGGCGCAGAAGAAGGGGCCCCTCACGGAAGCCGCCTACAGGAAGGCACTCGCGGCGAATCACCGCCTCTCACGGCAGCAGGGCATCGACGCGACGATGAAGAAGCATCGCCTCGACGCGATGCTCGCGCCGACCGGCGGACCGATGTGGCCGACCGATCTCCTCAACGGCGATCACTACACGGGCGGCTACTCGAGCGCGTCCGCGGTTTCGGGATATCCGCACGTCACCGTCCCGGCGGGGATGGTGTTCGAGCTGCCGGTGGGCATCTCGTTCTTCGCGGGAGCGTGGAGCGAGCCGGCGCTGATCAAGTACGCGTACGCGTTCGAGCAGGCGACGAAAGCGAGAAAGGCGCCGCGCTTCCTGGCAACCACTCCTCTCTCCCCCTCCGCGGGAAGAGCATGAGGGGGAGGGGTTAGCGCAGAGTCACGGGCCGCTCACCCCGGCCCGCTCCCCATCGTTGGGGGGAGCGTCAATCCCTGGAAGCCATCTCCTGCTTCTTGCGCAGCCACTCCGAGGTCGCGAGCCAGGTCTTCTCCGGGTAGTACGCGAACACGGCGCTGCCGCCGCGGACGGTGTCGATGATCTTGCGCGCGACTTCCTTGCGCACTGCCGGGCATCCCCAACTGCGGCCGAGGCGGCCGAGGGCGTTGATGGCGGTGCGGGAGACGTAGGACGCGCCGTGCATGACGATCAGGCGATCCCACGCCATGTCGTTGAAGCCTTCGTCGAGTCCCTTGAGACGCAGCGAGTAGCCGTTGCCGCCGTTGTACGTGTCGGCCGTGACGAACAGACCGATCGACGTCGCGAGACTGCCGGGGCTGTTCGAGAAGAACGTCGTGCGATCGCCGCCGCTGTTCTTGCCATGCGCGACGAGCTCGCGGAACAGCAGCTTGCGCGTCGCGAGATTGAACACGAAGAGGCGCGGCTGCGACGACGGGAGCGAGTAATCGATCACCGTGAGGATGTCGCGGCGCTTCACGAGTCCGCGCTGCGCGGCGTTCTCGCTGGCGTCGAGCGCCATGCGCAACACGCTGGCGCGCAGGCCGGGAGCCTGGCGGAGCAGCGTCTGACTGAGAGAGTCGCTGGAGGGAGCGGCCGCACGGGCGGACGCGGCAAAGCTGACGAGGAACAGAACGGCCGTAGTGGAAAGCAGTCGCTTCATTCAGGAACCCTGGGACTCGATTTGGATTGGCGCCGCGGTGGGGACGAATCCGCCGTGACGTCGAGGCATGATAGCGCACACCTCTCGATTACACTACGCGCCCGCAGGTCGAGAAGATCTCGAGGAGATGACCAGGACGATGACGAGCACGCCCCTGCCGCAGGAACGAGTCCCCTCCTATTCGTGGTACGCGCTGGCCGTGCTCACCGCGGTCTACGTGCTGAATTTTCTCGACCGCACGCTGATCTACATCCTCTTCACGCCGATCAAGAAGGAGATGGCGTTCACCGATCTGCAGCTCGCGCTGCTCGGCACGACGTCCTTCGTCATCTTCTACACGCTCCTCGGCATCCCCTTCGGACGCCTCGCCGATCGCACGTCGCGTAAGGTCATCATCGGCTGCGGCCTCGCGGTGTGGAGCCTCTTCTCCGGACTCACCGGTTTCTGCGACAGCTTCTGGACGATCTTTCTCTGCCGCGTGATGGTCGGCGTCGGCGAAGCGACTCTCGGTCCTGCGGCACTGTCACTCCTCAGCGACTACTTTCCTTCACGCATGCGCGGCACCGTGCAGGCGACGTATTCATCCGCGATCGCGCTCGGCGGCGGCCTGGCGTTCTTCCTCGGCGGCTGGATCGGGCAGTCGTACGGCTGGCGCTGGGCGTTCTACCTCCTTGGATTTCCCGGCCTCGCACTGGCGGTGCTCGTGTTCCTGCTGCGCGAGCCCGCGCGCGGCATGCTCGACGCGCCGGCCGCCAAGCAGCGCACGGACTGGTCGCTCATCTTCGAATCGCGTCCGCTGCGCTACCTCTTCCTCGGTTACGCCTTGCTCGGCCTGGCGTCGAACAACCTCGGCATCTGGGGTCCGTCGTTCTTCGTCCGCGAGCATGGCCTGAGCCTCCTCACCGTCGGCATGGCGGCCGGCATCATCTCCGTCGTCATCGGCATTCCGGCCATGATCCTCGGCGGCTACTTTTCCGATCGCATCAGCCGCAGACTGCCGGGCGGACGCATGACGTTCACCGCCGGCGCGGCGCTGCTGTCGGTGCCGCTGTGGATCGCGCTGCTCTATCTCGACAATCTGGCGCTCGTCGTCGCGGTGAACGTCGCGCTGTACGCACTGGCGATCATGTGGGTCGGCCCGGCAACGGCGGACGTGACGGAGATCGCGGGACCGAACCTGCGCGGCCTTGCGATCGGCGTCTTCTTCTCGATCGTGAACGTCAGCGCGTACGGCGTCGGCTCGGCACTCATCGGCAAACTGAGCGACTTCACGGAATCGATGCGCTACGCGCTGCTCGTGTGCCCGGCCGCGTGTGCGCTGGGCGCACTGCTGCTGTGGCTCGGCAGCCGCGCTAGAACAGCCGCACGATGACGGCGATCAGCGCGCCCGCGAGCACGAGCCAGGCGGAGTTGATCTTCCAGCGCACGAGCACGATCGCGGCGATGATCGCGAGCGTCGCCGTGAACCAGTCGACGACCGCGCTGCGTCCGAGCTGCCACGTGACGCCGGCCATGAGGCCGATCGCCGCGGCGTTCACGCCGTCGAGCAACGCGCTCATCACCCGCGACTGACGCATGCGCGGCACGAGCGGATTCGTGATGGCGACGAAGACGAACGACGGAAGGAAGATCGCGATCGTCGCGACGATCGCACCCGGCCAACTGCCGATCAGATAGCCGACGAACGTCGCCGTGGTGAAGAGCGGCCCCGGGGTGAACTGGCCGATCGCCACGGCATCGAGGATTTGCCGGTCGGTGAGCGCGAACTCTCCACGGATGAACGCGAGCAGCACGTATCCGCTGCCGTAGAGCACCGCGCCGATTTTCAGAAACGAGAAAAAGAGACCGAGCAGTTCGGGCGTGACCGCGAGCATCGGCGTCTTCATGCGCAACGCGATCATCAACACGCCCGCGCCGAAGAGAATGGCCAGCTCGTTCACGCCGGACAGGTAGAGCACGACCGCGGCAAGGGCGAGGGTGCCGGTCAGCGGTCCTTTCACCGTCGTGCGCAACAGACCGGCGATGGCGTCGACCACGACCGCGATGATCACCGGCTTGATGCCGTAGAGGATCCACTCCGCGGCCGGCGTTTTTCCGAACGCGACATAGGCCCATGCGCACGCGGCGACGATGATCGCGGCGGGCACGATGAACAGACCTCCCGCGAGGAATCCCCACCAGCCGGCTCGCACGAAGCCGCAGTGCAGGACCATCTCCGTCGAGTTCGGGCCGGGGATCAGATTCGTCGCGCCGAGGAGGTCGACGAATTCTTCGTCGGACATCCACTTGCGGCGCGTGACCACTTCCTCGCGCAGCATGGCGATGTGCGCGGCGGGTCCGCCGAATGCGGTGATGCCGAGGCGGAGCGCGACCCGGGCGACTTCCCTTACTGCGGCGTCGATGTGAGCTCCGCGATCACGTTGCGAGCCGTGGCCGGGACGAGCGTCACGTCGTCGGCCGTGCCGCGCGTGAAGATGACGAGGATGAGCTTGCGTCCGCCGGGCAGCTCGACGTACGCCGCATCGTGGCGCACCTCACTCGTCCAGCCGGCCTTCGACCAGAGCAGCGCACCGGTCGGCAGCGCTTCCCCGATGAACTCCTTGACCTGATTCTCTTCCTCGCGCTGCGGTGCGAGCGGACGATGCAGGAGCGCCATCATCTCGTGCGAGCCCGGCGCGCGGCGGCGCACGATCCACAGGAGGAGCGACGCGGTCGCGTTCGCGGTCAGCTTGTTGCGGTTGACGCGGTTCTCGCCTAGGACCTGCCGGTCGACGCCGAACGGTCCGAACGACCACGGCTTCATCATCGCGCTGACGTTGTCCTTGTAGCCGAGCTTCTCGAAACGGCGGTTGATGGCGCGGCGGCGATCGACGTAGCGCTGCAGCGCCCATCCGTCCAGCGGCGGACCGGGGACGGTGCCGGCGAGGATGTCGACGAGATACGCGGTGGCGTCGTTGTCGGAGACGACGATCATCTCTTTCAACGCGCGATCGACGTCGGCGATCTTCTCTTTCTTCGTGGCGTACACGTCGGCCATGAAGAAGAGCTTGATGACCGACGCGGGATAGAACGGCGCGTTGCCGTTGACGTCCGCGCGCGAGGTGATGTGCGGCTGCGTGACGTCGATCGCGCTGATGGCGAGGTCCTCCGCCTTCATGCGCGGAAACGCCTTCAGCGTCGCCTCCGCCGCCATGCGCAGCTTCGTCTCCATCGCCGGATCCGGCGCGGCATCGAGAAACTCGCGGTAATCCGCGTTCGCGGAGCACGCGAGAAGGAGAAGGAGCACCCACACACGTCGCATACGGCTCATTTTATGGCGTTCCGGCGTGCTCGATTCCGCGATCGATCGCTGATTCCGGGTACGTCATGGCCAGGACACGCGTTTCGCCGAAGGAGTTCCTGACCGACGGCCCGCTTGCAGACGAATCCGCGGCTCGCCTGCGGCAGCCATCGGCGGTGATCACGCGGCGACCCCGCGAAAGCAAAGTGAGCCGGCGCGAAGGCCGGCGTCACTTCAGTTTGAAGTTGATCGTCAGGTTGAAGAGCACGGGGACCGGCTTGCCGTCCTGCATGGCCGGTTTGAACGTCCACTTGCGTACCGCGTCGGCGGCGGCCATGTCGAGGCCGGGGGCGAGGCTCTTGAGGATCGACACGTCTTCGATGGTGCCGCTCTCGGAGATCGCCACTTCGAGCACGACGATGCCGGTGACGTGCGCGCGGCGGTACTCATCGGGATAGACCGGCTCGACGCGCTGGACCGGCACCGGTGCCGTGATGCCTTCGCGCACGCGCAGCCAGCGTCCACCTTCGAGCGACGGGTCGGGCGGCTGCGGGATCGCCGCCGCGCGGATCGTGCCGGTGCGCATCACTTCCGCTTCGTTGACCTGCCGCGTGACCTTGCCGTTCTCGAAGATGATGTCCTCGCCCGTGTTGGGTGCGGGCGGACGCGTCCAGCTTTCCTCGTCGAACTTGCGGTCGGCGGAGGCGCTGACGATGCGATACGTGCCGTCGGGATTGAGGTCGATGCGCAGCGGCGTGCCCCACGCGTCGCGCGAGAGCTCCGGCGGCGGCGCGGTCTTGTTCTGGTCGATGTACGAGGCGACCATCTGCATCGCCATCGCCGTCGCCTTCACGCCCGTGAGCATCTTCATCGCCGGGATGCGCATGACCGCGTGGTCGATCTCCGCCTGGCGCAACTGTTCGAGCGCCGGCGAGGCGTCGGCGTTGCCGGCGATGCGCGAGTAGAGCCAGTTGCGGTTCGATCGCACGAGCCTGCCGTCTTCGAGGACGATGTCCCCTTCGAGGCCGTCGAACTGCTCGCTCGTCAGCGCGACCATCTCGTCGAATTTGAGGTCGCTGCCCGCGGAGACGATGCGGTAGCCGCTGGTCGTTTCCTGGACGTCGTACGGCGTGCCCCACGGATCGGGCGGGAGGCGCATCTGCGTCGTGCCCGCGAGCGTGCGGCGCAGTTCGATGGCGCTGGCGATGCGGTGCATCTCAGCGAGGTTCTTCAGCCCCTTCGCGATGTCGGACTCCTGCGCGGACGACACGGGAGCCACTGCAGCGAGGCAAAGCACGGCGGCGATGGATCGGATCATGCCGTAACTGTAACGTCAGATCCGCCGCCCGTCACGATGGACGGAGTTTCGTAACCGTCGCGGAACGACTGTGCCGCCTTCCGGAATGCGTGCGTAAAGTCCTCCAGGCGTCGCGAGGGATCACGTCAGCGACTGGTAAATCGAGAACAGGTTCGCCATCACGTGCATGGCCATCGGCGTGAAGACCGAGCCCGTCTTGTGACGCGCGTAGCCGAACCAGAGGCCGTCGACGAAGACCACGGTCAGGTTCGTCCAGTCGTAGCGGAAGTGGAGGAGGGTCCACGCGATGGCGATGGCGATGATCGTCGCGGGGACGCCGATGCGCCGCGAGAGCTTGCCGTAGATCACGCCGCGGAAGATCAGTTCCTCCATGATCGGACCGAGGATGCCGATGGCGAGGATGCGCAGCACGATGACGAGCATCGGATACGGCGGCCAGTTCGGGTTCCCGGACGGATCGAGCCAGTGCAGCACGACCTCGGTCAGCGCCATCCACATGACCCACAGCGCGAGGAACAGCGCGAACAAACGCCCCGCCGGCTTGTGGAACCCGAAGAATTCGCGCAGGGAGAACCCGCGCACCTTCGCCACGACGAGCGGGATGAGGATCCCGAGCAGCGGAATGAGAACTTTGAAGAGCGTGGAGCGGAGCTCGGGATTCAACGTTTCTTCTCCTTCGGCAGATGGCGTGCGAGCAGCTCGCGCTGTCCGGGGATGTCGCTTTTGAGAAAGAACGGGTGCTCGTCGAGGATGCGCTTGCGCGCCGATTCCGGCTCGCGCCGCGCGTACGACGCCATGAGCCGCGTCAGCGTGTGCTCGCAAAGACGGCCGCTGTGGAGCAACAGCGAGAGATACCGGCTCTCGCTCCACACCGCCTGAAAGACGACCCGCAGATCATTGCTCAGCAGCGCCGCGACGTGCTCGCGTCCATCGACGACGACGTTCAACTGCTGGCTCCCCCACTGCTCGGGCGCGGTGGAGATGCCTTTCGCGAACGCGACGGATGCGCCCTGGATCTCGATTTCCTCATAGGCCTCGACGTACACGGCGATGCCGCGCTTCACCGCGCGCCTGATCGACGGCAGCACCTCCGCCAGCGCCGCGGGAAAGGCGTCGACGACGGCGACGCGTTTCGCGTTCCGCTCGAGCAACTGCCGGCAGCGCGCGAACACGTCCTCCGCCGTCTCGAGGCGGTACACGCGCTCGTCGAAGGTTTGCGGCTGCAGTTGCGCGAGCATCTCCTCCGCCGCGCGCGTCCTGCCGAGGAAGGCCTCTTCGGTGCGCCGGAAAAAGTCGGCGATGGGGACGGCGCGGCAGAGGCGATGCTCCCCTTCCTCGACGATCAGCGCGCCGCGGCGCGCGAGCGCCTCCACGGCCTTGTACACGTTCGGCGTCTGCTTGCCGATCTCGCGCGCGATGCGATACGCCGTCATCGGCGGATGCGCGACCACATGCACGTAAACCTCGGCCTCGAGCTCCGAAAAGCCGAGGTCGTGAAGGGTGGGGAGGAGGGGTGTCGTCATTCGTAGTATCAAAAGATACTACGAACAGCCCTCCCTCGCCTCTTCCATCTCGTTTTCGATCTCGTTCATCTCGCGATCGAGCTCCTCCATCCGCTCCTCGGACAGCACGCGCGGGCCGAGCGCCTGGAGGAACAACGGCACCACGCGCGTGCGGAGAAGCGCGACACACGGATTCTTCGCGAGCGGGACCTCACCGCGATTGAGCTTCGCGTCGAAGTACTCGAGGGCATGCAGCGTGAGGGAATGGCTCTCCTCGTCCCAGTCGTCGACATCGGCCACGGGCGCGGTGTTGCGCCGCCACTCGGCGAACGCCCGATCGGAGACCGAGCGGTACTGCCAGCCGCGCAGCATCGCGACGACGTCCGCGCGCGTGACGGGAGCTCCCCCGGCGAGGAAGCGAAGCAATCGTTTCCCTTCCGGTTCGTCGATCCGACGGGCGACCGCCTCCGCCTGTCCCTGTTGCATCAGGATCAGATACGCAGTGCCAGCAGCACGCAAGCAATCCGGAAGAGCATGCACCGAGGATAGGAACTCGGCGCCGCGCCGGCGGTGACGGTTCGGTAGCGTCAGGGCGCGATGTTCAAGTGCCCGCCGCGCAGGAACACCTCCTGCCGCCGGCAGAGATCGGACCAGAGTCCGCGCGTCCGCTGCAGCCACGGCTCATCGCGCTGCACGCGCGTCACTTCGAAAATCCCCATCGATTTCGTGGGCGCGAGATTGCCCGTGTTGAACGCGTTCTGCGCGCACGCGCAGACCTCGCCGAGGAACGGCATCCAGTCGCCGAGCTCGATGTAGCGCGCGCGGAGATGGCACGGCGGCAGGTCGCGGAAACCGAGCGGCGGCAGAAACTCGGGATATCTCGCCTGCCGCTTGATCGCCGACGGAGTCGACTCGCGGAAGTTGTACCAGTAGTACGACGCGTCGAACGCGGCGACGGGATGGCGCGGTGGCGAGATCCACACGCGGTCCTCCGGCCCGAGGCTGGTCTGCAGCGCGCGTTGTGCGCTCCAGTAACGAGTCCACGACGGCGGCACGTCGGTGAACGCCTTCCGCTGCAGCGGCACGATGGCCACCAGAGCGGCGGCGATCGCGACGGCGAACTGGATCCGCGCCGGCAGCAGCGCGGCGAGCAGCGCGTACACGAGCGCGGCCGTCGTGGCGATCAACGTGAGGTACTGCGCCCAGAGATTCGGATAGGGATAGATGAAGCGGAGCTCGACGAGCGCGGAGATCGCGAGGACGATCGCGATCCACGCGAGGCGCCGGTCGGCCGGCTTCCAGACGCGCATGGCGATGATCGCGAGCACGATCGCCGCAACGATCCACCACCATCGATGCTGCGGCGACGCAGTCGCCCACATCGGATACCGCGCGAAGAAGCGCGTGACCCACGGATTGAGTAGATAGTCCGCAACGGCATCCGCCTTCAGGCGGATGTTGAAGAAGAAATAGTCGCGCGGCGTCGTGAACGTGAACAGCGGCACGAGCGCGATCGCACCGGTGACGATCGCGGCCGCGAACGCGACCCACTGCTTCCGCACCAGCCAGAGGAAATACAGACCCGCGAGCACGGCCTCCAGCGGCGACTTCGGATTCCAGATGTTCGAGAAAAAGATCAAGCCGATGCCCACACCCGCACGCCCCGCCTGCGCGCGCGTCGGCTCCACGCTCCACGTCAGCAACACGAGCCCGACCCAGAACAACGCCAGCGTCGGCGCCTCCGCGCGAATGTCCGCGAGACCGCGAGACCAGATCTGCGAAGAGGCGAGCAGCGTGGCCGCGGCCACGAGCGGTGCGGACACGACACGCGTCATCCGCCATGCGAACAGCGCAATGGCACCCACGGCGATCGTGCCGAACAGTCCGCACAACCAGCGCGAGCGAATCGCCCACGCGCGCACGTCGATCGCGCGCAGCTCTCCGTCCGGCAGGACGCTCTGCAGCAGGAGGAAGAGATGGGGGGGATGGTCTTCGAAAAAGTCGCGATAGATGCGCTGGCCGTTCGCCATCAGCCAGCTCGCGTGCAGGTACTCGTTCTCGTCGTAATGCAGCGGGCGTCCGGCCATCGCGTGCACGGCCAGGAGTTGCAGGACGAGGATCGCCACGGCGGCGATCAGACCGAGCGTGCGCACGGCGGGGAAGTGTACATGGGACGGCCGCGGGCGGCCGTCCCTGGCCCTAAGCAGGATGCTCTGACGTCGCCAACGGATCGGGAAACGACCGGGAGCCTCCGGCGGCCGGGCCGCGGGCCCGGACCCATTGGTTGGCCTAGCCTCCGCGACACAGCGTCACGAACTTGGAAGACAGTGTCGCGGAGGCTAAGCCAACCAATGGGGTCTGGGGCCCATGGCCCCAGCCGCCGGAGGCCTCTCGTCGTCCCCGATCCGTTGGCGAATCCAAA